>JBBQHB010000012.1:0-78562 GCA_038323575.1 Bacteroidales bacterium
TCGTCCAGTCGTCCAGTCGTCTCGTCGTCCAGTCCTTCCGTCTCGTTTCAGCGACTGTGCATTCTTGTTAGAACTCCGCCTGCAGCTTCGATCGGACAGCTTTTTGTCTCAAAGGAATTTGTTGGTTTACGCTTCGCGCGCACCCGGGAATGTTGTTCAGGATATAGCGCAAAATAAGTATTCCTGACCTCAGGATGCCTCGAATAACAGAAAACCTGTTCAACATTTGATGTATCGTTGATCTTTTTATCTGGAGATTTGGCATCAAGTACCAAGGCAAAATTTTCTTCAACTTTCAGGCTATAGTCGGGAACAAGTTTGATCGCTATATTTTTGTTACTTCCAATCTTCAAAAACGGATGTTGCAGGATTTTGCTCCGCACAATGTCGTTCCCCATGGTACTTTAGTCACTTTAGCTCACTTTAGTTCACTTTAGTCACTTTTTATTCAGGATGTTGAATGATTCCCAGAGATTTCACTTCGAAGGTATTGGTATATTCAACTACCGTGAAACTGTCGTTGGTATAACCGCCGAAATCGGAGACTTTTGTGAAGTGATAAGCTGCATGCAGCAACCCGCTGTTGCAGTCGGCCGGCATCCCGCGGGTCAGATTTCCGGTTCTTTGCAGTGATTGCAGGAAACAGGTGGTTACATCAAAACCCTGGAAGGCAAACAGGGAAGGCTCAGTGCCGAATTCAGCCTTGAAATTTTCGACAAAAGTCAGGACGTCAGGTCGGCTGTAATCAACAAATGAAGTGGTTAATATATGCAGGTTGACACCGTGAAGGTTTTCAATTTCGATGCTCTGCATCCGGGTAAACTCCTGCACGCCGACTAGGATGATCGGAAATCTTTTGGATAACAGGGCCAGGCGGTTCATTGCAATACTGACTTTTACCTCATTCATCTCTGCCATTACCAGGATGTTGGGCTTTTCAGCCTGCATGAGTGTTTCAAGTCCTTCAAGTCCTTTCGCCCATAAGTTGTATGATTGTAATTGGCTATTTGAAACACTTTTATTGTTGAGTTGTTCGTGGATCAGTTTTGTTTCTGAACTGCCGTTTTCATCTTCAAGAAAAATGATTTTATCCTTGGGGAATTGCTTCATGATATAGTTGGCTGTTGCCTCCATCCGTATTCTCCTGACCGGATTTATCTCGAAATAACAGGGGTTTGTTTTCCCTAATTTATCATCGGGGACCAAAGGCGACACCATTGGTATCCTGTTTTTTGCACTCAATTCCGAAACCAGGTTTTGCATATCCGGATAGACAGGACCGATCAAAAGATCAAAAGATAGAAATTCAGGTTTTCTGACAACTGTCTCAATTGTAGACGCCAGTTTTTCAGTATCATACACATACAGTTTCACCTTCGTGCCAACTTTGGAGAGGTATTCCGCTGCCATCAGTGCTCCCTGGTAAAAAGCCAGAAAGCTTGGCGTCCTGGAAGAAGTTTTTAAGCTGTCTGCAACAACCGAGGATATTGGAAGGAAAAGTCCTACATTCCATGTTTTACCCGGACCCTGTGATTTTGCCGGGGCTGAAAACTCTTTCGGAGAATCTTTTTCCGGAATTTGCGGTAAAATTATCTCTTTGCCGGATTTTTTAGGTATCAAAATAGTCATGCCGGCTTTTAATCCCTCTCTGAGATCCGGATTGTACTTAAGCAGTTCCTCCTCCTCTGTTCCGTATTTGAGTTTGAGCTGGTAATAGTTGTCTCCGCTGACCACTAAATGCTGCATGAACCTGCTTCCATCAATTTTTGCAGCGTGAGGTTTCTGGTAGGTGTGATCGGGGATTTTCAGGATCATCCCCCTTTTTATGATCCCTGTAATCTCTTTGTTGGAGGCAAGTACCTCTTCCTGCGTGCATTCGTAACGTTTCGAAATGGAGTAAAGGGTCTCTTTTTTTTGGACGGTATGGAGAATGTAGCGAAAATCGCCAATTACAACTTTATCCATTGTTTTGACCTCCTGCCCGGAAACTGCAAGTGTGGTCAGGAACAGCAAAAGAACGCTCAGGAGGTTACCAAAGGATAAACTTCCCGGGCGTTCTTTTGTTGTGATAAAGTTCCCCGACATCGGCGCCGAATTATTGACCGGTTTTGAATTCTCCAAAATTTTTCATGAATTGTACTCGTTCAAATTCAGAGGGATTAACTGAGTTATCCTGACTTAATTTTCCCCTAAAGTTATCAATCTTTTCATAGTTGTGTTCTGTCATCCATTGATCCATTTGCTGATTGATTTCAGTGATAAAACCGAAACCTTTGTCGTAAAGGGCGGAGACTACCTGTACGGCCTGGCTGCCGGCCAGAATCATCTTTACGGCAGTTTCCCAACTGTGGACGCCTGTCGAAGATGCAAGATCGCAATTGACACGGTTGGACATCATGGCTACCCAGCGCAATGGCATCAGGTAATCAAAGTCGTGACTCAGGACATTGGATCCGTGAATAGTTTCTTTGGAAATGTCGATATCGGGCGCGTAAAAACGGTTAAAGAGGACGATTCCTTTCACTCCTGAAAAGGAGATGTCCCGGATCATTCCGCCAAGGTTGGAGAAGTAAGGGCTTATTTTAACCGAGACCGGTATCGCTACTTTTTGCGACACGCGGGTAATGATGTCAAAATAGGTGCTCTCGTTGTCCTGGCTGGTTTGCGAGAGGTTCGTCGGAGAAAGGAACAGGTTTAACTCAATGGCATCGGCTCCTGCGGATTCAATTTTCCTGGCAAAGAAACCCCATTCCTGGGATGTGATGCAGTTGATACTGGCAATCACGGGGATAGAGAGCTGTGCTTTGGCATCTGTGATCAGTTGCAGGTAATGCTTCAGGTTATCTTTCCTGATTTCCAGATCGTAATAATCAAGGAATTCCAGGTTGTTGTCCATGGGACCCAGTTTGTCAAATTCATGGGCATATTCGAGGTAAATTTCCTCCTCAAAAACCGATTTCAGCACGATAGCGCCTGCCCCGGCTTTTTCGAGGCCTTTAAGGTGTTCGATGGAATGGGTCAGACTGCAGCTGCCGGCGATTACCGGACTTTTAAGGTCGAGCCCAAGATATTTTATACTTAAATCCGGCATATCAGTTGATTTTAGAGCTGTTTGACAATTTGTTCTGAAGATAGATGTGCATGTTTTCGGCAGCCTTACGTCCGTCGCCCATGGCCAGGATAACGGTAGCGCCACCCCTGACGATGTCACCACCTGCAAACATCTCTTCGATAGAGGATTGCATCTTCTCTTCTTCTACCACGATGGTTCCCCATCTGGTGATCTTCAGGTCGGGAAGACAGGAGGGCACAAGCGGATTGGGTGAAACGCCGACGGCAACGATGACAAGATCAACATCCAGTTCAAATTCGGAACCATCGATAGGTATGGGCCTTCTCCTGCCTGAGGCATCCGGTTCACCGAGGCCCATCCTGTTGAGCCGCATACGGTTGACCATCCCTTTTTCGTCTGCAAAATATTCCAGCGGATTACAAAGGTTCATAAATTCAACGCCTTCCTCTTTGGCATGCTTAACCTCCTCGATCCGGGCAGGCATTTCTGCCTCCGAACGACGGTAGATAATCATGGCCCTGTCGGCGCCAAGCCGGAGGGCGGTACGAACGGAGTCCATGGCGGTATTCCCGCCACCGATAACTGCTACCCTTTTGCCTTTAATGACCGGAGTATCGCTACTGTCTGAATTGGCTCCCATCAGGTTGACACGGGTGAGGTATTCGTTGGAGGAAAGAATTCCGTTATAATTTTCGCCCGGTATATCCATAAACCTCGGAAGACCGGCGCCGCTTCCGATAAAAAATGCCTGGTATCCCTCTTCTTTAAGGTCGTCGAACGAGGCTGTTCGGCCCACGATAAAGTTGGTTTCAAATTTGACCCCCATCTTTTTGAGGTTTTCTAATTCGAAATCCACAACGGAGTTGGGCAGCCTGAATTCGGGGATACCATATTTAAGTACTCCGCCGATTTCATGCAGCGCTTCAAAAACGGTTACGTCGTAACCAAATTTGACCATATCGCCGGCAAAAGAAAGCGCGGCCGGGCCTGAGCCAACGGTGGCTACCTTGATGCCGTTGGGTGCCGCTGTCTTCGGAACATTGGCAGTCCCTGATGCACGTTCAAAATCTGCAGCAAATCTTTCAAGATGTCCGATGGCAACAGATTCGAGCTTCATCTTATCCACATAAAAACAACGTGCTTCACATTGTTTCTCCTGCGGGCAAACCCTGCCGCAAACGGCCGGCAGTGCATTGGTCTCTTTCAGGGTGGCTGCAGCTCCCATAACATCTCCGTTTTCAATCTGTTTGACGAATTTCGGGATGTTGATATTTACAGGGCAGCCTTCAATACAGGTTGGATTTACGCAATCCATGCACCGGGATGCTTCCAGGGCGGCCATTTCTGATGTGATTCCGAGATTCACTTCACGGTCCTGGTATTTCACCCTGATCTCAGGTGCCTGTTCGGGCATGTGTACCCTGTGAATAGCAGTTCTTTCTTTGTTCTTTATTTTGGAACGCAAAGTGGCTCTCCACTCCTGGCTGCGTTCGTTTTTAAGGTATTCCTGGTCTAAAGACATCTTGTTATCCTATTTTTGAAAATATTTATTACCTGCAACAACCTCTTCGGCACGGTAGCCGCCAAGTCGCATCAGCATCTCGTCAAAATTAATCTCATGCGCATCGAATTCAGGTCCGTCAACACAGGTAAACCGGGTTTTCCCGCCGACAGTTACCCTGCAGGCTCCACACATTCCGGTACCGTCTACCATGATGGAATTCAGGCTGGCTTGTGTCGGAATGTTATATTTTTTGGTCGTTAGTGAGGCAAATTTCATCATAATGGCCGGACCAATCACGATGCACTCATCGATTTTTTCACGCTGGATCACCTCTTCCATCCCGGCCGTGATTAATCCCTGTCTTCCGTAAGAGCCGTCGTCGGTCATCACGATGACTTCGTCCGACCAACGCCTGATCTGGTCTTCAAGGATGATCAGGTCTTTGCTTCTGGCCGCAATAACGGATACAACCCTGTTTCCGGCTTTTTTGAAGGCTTCGACGATAGGCAGCAAGGGTGCAACCCCGACGCCTCCGCCGCATGCAAGAATGGTCCCCTTTAATTCGATGTCGGTTGGTTTACCCAAAGGACCGACCATGTCAGTAATACTGTCGCCTGGTTCCAACGCCGCTAATTTGGCAGAACTTACGCCAACGATCTGAACAACCAGGGTGATGGTCCCTTTCGCAGGATCAGCGTCAGCAATGGTTAGCGGAAACCGTTCTCCCTTTTCGCCAATTTTTAGAATAACAAAGTTACCTGCTTTTCTGGAACGAGCAATTTTCGGATTCTCAACCACAAAGCGGATGACCTTGTCAGAGAAATATTCCTTTTCTATTATTTTGTTCATAAAACTGAAAATTGAAAAAATCGTCCAAAAATAGCGATTTCGATTGATTGATTGCACTTTTAAAGCGCAAATGGGGAAAATATATGTATAGTTTAAAATATTATTAAATAAGCAACCATCTCAGAAATCAAACTGCTATCTTTGCAGTTTGCATCTCTTCCGGTCATTTCATCCTTTTACCCTGTTGTAAAAAGGAGGTAACTTTTTTAGTAATCAACACATAGGAATTTCCTGACAAATGAAGCCGCAAAATCAGCAGCGAAAAAACAGAGAAGGAGTAGTCTACTCTACTTCGGAAAATTTCAACTATCAGTTCACTCCCGATGATTCAGCCCGGGAAACGCTTATCCCGTCCAGGCAGAATCTGAAAGTCATGCTGGATAAAAAACAGCGGGCAGGTAAAATTGTTACGCTGATTACCGGATTTATCGGCAAGGAAGAGGATCTGAATGTACTCGGGAAAAAACTGAAATCAAAATTCGGGGTTGGCGGTTCTGTTAAGGACGGTGAGATCCTGATTCAGGGAGATTTCAGGGATCGTGCCATCTTGCTTCTTTCAGCAGAAGGCTATAAAGTAAAAAGGGTAGGAGGCTGAAAACAATAAACACACTGAAATTGATTCATTCGAAGCTGATATTTGTCGTTACACTTTCCAAACACCGGAATTTCGGACAGTTGCTGGTGCCCTATTTTGCTGAGCAGATAAAGGACGAGCCTTATCTGAGACTGGTCAGGAAAGCAAGGCAGCACGATCTGGTTGACACCTCTGTTAAGTTAACTCCAACCGAAGCAAGGATCGTGAAAGTCACTGAAAGATACAGTGATGAAAAATTAATCCGCAAGTTTTGTCCGGATAAGCCAGCCAGCGAACTACAGAACATTATCAGGAAAGAGGAGGTGAAACTAAAGGTGATTTCCTATATCGAGGGGGCACTTTCAGAAGCGCTGGGAATATTGAAGATCAGTGATATTCCTGTTTATCAGAAGCGGGAAAAATATACCAATCTGTACACGGAAGATTTGATAACCCTTCTCTATGCAGACACAGGCGCAGTTTTCAATTTTCACAGGTCAGAAGAAGAGACCCGCTATTTTCTAACCCTTCGCAACGGACAGGAACATTTTTCATTGCTGAACAGGAATGTGGAAATACTTGTTAATGAGCCCTGCCGGATTTACTATCAGAATAAAATCTATTTTTTCGACCATATTTCCGCTTCAAAGCTGCTTCCTTTCCGCGAGAAAGAGTATATCTCCATTCCCCGGAAGATGGAAGATCGTTATTACGCATCTTTTATTCTCACTGCCGTTAAAACCCAGGAAGTTAATTTTTCCGGGTTCGAAATCAGGGAGATAATCCCTGAAAAAGGCGTGACCCTTTCCCTGGAGAAAGATCTGACCGATTTGCCAGTCTTTGTAATTTATTTCTCGTACAACGGGCAGAAGCTGAGGATGGCGGAGGGTGAAAGAAAGGTTGTTAAACTTAATAAAGTTAATGATCAATATATTTTTGAAGCGTTCAGCAGGGATTTGTTATGGGAAAACAAGATACTGGATTTTCTCCGGGAACTGGGTTTAAAAGGTTCAGCCGTAGGAATGAAACCGGACATTTCGCTTGCTGATGTTCCGGAAAATGCAACTTTTCAGGCAATTGAATGGTTGTCTTTATATAGCGGAAAACTGACTGACGCCGGAATTGTAATTTCCCAGACGGCCCTTGCACACACTTATTACCTTGGGAATCACGATTTGCAGATTGATATTGAAAACAAGATAGATTGGTTTGATCTCGAGATGGTGGTCCGGATAGGAGAGTGGGACATACCATTTATCAGGTTCAAGCGGCTTATATTAAATAGATTAAGAGAGTATAAACTGCCCAATGGCGAATTTTTCATCCTGCCCGAAACGTGGTTTGCCCGGTTCGGGAGCATTCTCTCCCTTGGAAAGGCCGAGGCTCAGCGTATTGTCCTTAAGCCTTTTCATTTCATGTTGCTGCCTGAAACTATTTCCCATAGTAATCCGGCAATTGCCGATCGTATCGGGATGTTGGAAAACCAGAAAATAAAGGACCAGGAAATTCCTGTAAACTTGCAGGCCCTGCTTCGTAATTACCAGTATGATGGATTCAACTGGCTATACCATCTTTGGCAAAACAGGCTGAACGGCTGTCTTGCTGATGACATGGGACTGGGGAAAACACTCCAGACTTTGGTCCTCTTGCTGAAACTGAAAAGAAAAGAGGTCCCGGATTCTTTTTCTAATCCTGATTCAAACGGACAACTTTCGTTTGTCAGCACCGCAGGGATTAATGGTGAAGCACATCAGCCGGCAAGTCTGATTGTCCTGCCTGTTTCTTTGCTTCATAACTGGGAAAATGAGATTCGGAAATTTACTCCTTCCCTGAAAGTATATACCTACTCTGGTGCCAAAAGACGAGAGAAGCTGGACATGGCTAAATTGGTTTACCATAGTGACATTATCCTGACAACTTATGGCACAGTCAGAAATGACACAGATGTTCTTTCCCGGCACAATTTCTTCTACCTTATCCTTGATGAAAGTCAGAACATCAAAAACGCCGATTCCAAAAGTTACCGCGCAGTCACCGCTATTCAGTCTAAACACCGGTTGTCATTGACCGGAACCCCGATCGAGAATTCACTTTCCGATCTGTGGTCGCAGATGAATTTCCTCAATCCCGGACAGCTGGGCAGTTTCAAGTATTTCAAGGATGCTTTTCTCCTGCCGATCGAAAGGGATCATGACCAGGAGGCAACTTCGCGGCTGAATCAGTTGATTGAACCCTTTATCCTCAGAAGAACCAAAGAGCAGGTTGCCGCCGATCTTCCGCCTGTGATGGAAGAGATGCTGACAATTGAGATGACTCCGGGGCAACTTGACTTGTATGAATCTGAAAAATCATCTGTCAGGAACTATCTGCTCAGTAATATTGATGAAATTGAACCACGGAATACTGCTTTTGTCGTTTTACAGGCACTGACCCGGTTGAGGCAGATTGCCATTCACCCGCGCATGGTAGACCCGGCATCCCTTCTCGAATCGGGAAAATTTAATGAGATTCTCACCATGCTTGAAATCCTTGTCGCAGAGAACCATAAAATTCTCATATTTTCATCTTTTGTCAAGCACCTCAACCTGCTGGATGAGGCCTGTAAGAACAGGAACTGGGGATATTGCCGGCTGACAGGCCAGACGACAGACCGCAAATCAGTGATTGAGGAGTTCCAGTCCGGAATTGACAAAAATATTTTCCTGATTTCGCTGAAAGCCGGAGGAGTCGGTTTAAACCTGACTGCTGCCGACTATATCTTTATCATAGACCCATGGTGGAATCCTGCAGCCGAAATGCAGGCCATCAGCCGGGCACACCGGATCGGACAAGACAAGAAAGTATTTGTCTACCGCTTTATCTCGGAGAAGAGTATCGAGGAGAAAATACAGTTGCTGCAGGGAAAGAAGGCCGCCCTGGCCAACGAATTCATCAACCGCAGCGATCCTTTCGCTATTCTGGGGAAAGAGGAAATGATTCAGCTGTTCGAATAGGTTTATAAAATTGAAAAGGATGAAACCGGGCGGCTCCATCCTTTTACTAAAACTAACCAAACTAACTAAACCTAAACTTATGAAAAAAAATGTACCACAAACATAAGGCGGAATTTGGTACTGTCCAAATTATTTGTGTTAATAAATTGTAAAAAAGGAATAAAGTAGTCAAAAAGAGAAATTTCTGTATATTACTGGATTATTGGATTATATGTCAGAATTGGCAGGTGGTTTGTATCAATGGCACACGGCTGACTATGTTAAAATTCACTTTATGGTTACAAAGCCCGGGAATCAGGGCGGCATTTTTTGGCATTCGGCAGATTTGCCGGGGAAAAGAGGTGAAAGTTTAGGACACCTTCAGCTACATAACATTCAGCTTACAGGTATAAAAATGAAAAGGACGGAACCGGGCGGCTCCATCCTTTTACTAAAACTAACCAAACTAACTAACCTAACTAACCTAAACTTATGAAAAAAATGTAATACAAAGATAAAGTCGAAGTGACTCATTTCCAAATATTCTGTGTTAAAAAACTATAAATGCCGCGAATATATTTTATCGCGGTCGTGGACCATTACACTTCAGTATGCAGAATAATTCTAAATAATTATTTGTCAGGGAGTTGTACAACTGGTCTTGGTTTGCATTCCGTTTTGTCCGGCAGAACTTTTTATCAGTTGTACTAATTGTTCCCCCATTCCGATTTTATAGCCGGAGGAGATTAACAATACTTCGCCTGAAGGTTGGCAAAAAGCTGCTACCGGTAAATTGGTTTTGGAATCTTTATTTAAAACTGTTGTGAGAATTTGTGCGAGTTCATTTTCTGAATCGACAGCATAACTGGTTTTAGCAGGCAATTGATAGGTTTTGAAAACAGGATTGACGGTTTTTTTATCAGCGATGTTCACAAATATAAATCTGCCGTTCCAATTGTTGAACTGAACGGCATAGGGCCCCAGGTCGTTGAGAATGTGCTTGGATGGTTCACTGTCCGGATCAAGCAGTACAATGACGGAAGATGCTCCTTGTATTAAATCTGAAAGCGTCACTGCTTGATTTTTGGCAGGATCAGTCAGGTGAATTTTTGTCGGATCAATAAACCCGAAGGGTTTCAGGGATTTCTCTTCTTTTCTCAGCGTTACAGATAATGTTGCAGGTTCTTCTTTGGAAATGCCGAAGAAAGCCAGGGAACTCAACACGGATCCATCCGAAAGGCGCTTCCCGGTAATCAGCATATAATGTCCGGTTTCGAGCATCACCGGATTTGGGAAGTCAGTCAGTTTCATGCCTTCTTCGAATTCGAGCGTTTTGCAGCTACCATCCTGGATTCTGGCGATGGTGAAATGGAGGGAATACTGAGGGGGCAAACTGTTGTTCAAATCCTTCAGGTAAAGTTTACCCATTTCAGGCTGGGCAGCCTGGGTTTCAAAGCCGGCCCGGTACCACGTACCTGAGAGGTTGTATTCAGGCGTATGTGTTTCCGGATTCAGCCTTGCGGGTATACCAAAAGTACGGCATGCCGCCACAAAGAAAATATCCCTGGATAACGGATCAGCTGCGCGCAGGTTATAGACTCCGATAGGTGTCAGGGGAGCCCGAGAGTGTTTGTTGGCAACAGTGTCGATCCGTATGTTTGTTTTGATCCAGCCGGTCAGGGCGCTAATATCTTTCAGGGCTGCAGCAGCCAAAGCTTCCCCGAGGTTCTTGTGAAGGAACCCACGCCAGGGAGAAAGCAGTTCCAGATCAATCCGCGGAGACAATACATACTTTTCAAAAAGGGCTGAAGTTGTCTCTTTCGGTTTGGCGTCAGAAATTGTCCGGATGAGGTGATCAGTCAGAACCGCTGCCTTTGTGTCGCTCAGATCCTTGGCAGATACTCCGTATAGCAGCGGGAGGAGCTGTTTGCGGGCAACAAGCCTGTTGTTGCCCAGATATTCTGTCAATTCTTTCCAGTTGCCGTAACTAAGCCTGAAAACCCGTATCAGGGTATCTTCACCCATCTGCTGTGATTTTGCATATGCCCGGATCCAGGCTGTATCCTTGAAAGTTGAAAGATAGCTGTTGCGGATGGAGTCTTCGCGTGACAATCGTTGCTCATTGATTTTTTTGTCCTTCTCGCCCGGATTGGTGACGGCTTTGAATGCTTTTGGCGGTACAAGGTCGTAATTCACGGTCATGAGCTCCGTTCCGTTCTTGTTGAGGGTCAACCGCAAGGTATCCGTAACCGGAACGCTGAGTTTCTTGTAATCAAAGTTTTCACCTTTGGATGCCCATACGACCAAATCACCAAGTCCGGTAGTCAGCATGGCGGCGCCACTCCGGTCGGCATATCCGGTTGCGATGGGATATAATTCGGCGTAATTGTAAAGTTTAAACTCAACTTTTGCCCCTTCGGCCGGCGATCCGTCGCTGTTGCTTACCAGGATGGTCACTTTTTTAGTTTTGGCATAGTTGGATGTAAGGTTGAGTTCTGAAAAACGGTCTTCGGCATCCACAACTTCTTCAGGACCGAAATAGCGTCCGTAAGTTCGTGTATGTATAAGCATGGTGCGCTGGGACGGTTCGCTGAACCAGCCTCTGTCCAAGTCTGTGTCGGGTTCGCAGGCGCCCATGTAGTGCCAGCTGCCATCGATCCATATCTCCACCCAGGCATGGTTGTCGTCGGTATGCGCCCAACGCGGGGTGTACACCTGACGCGACGGGATGCCGGCTGTTCGCATTGCGGATACCGTAAATGTTGATTCTTCACCGCATCTACCGAAAGTCTTTCGGATGGTGCTCATCGGCGCACTGGTCCTGGAATCCGTTCCACGGTAGTTGACCTTTTCGTGGCACCAATGATTGAGCTCAAGGGCTGCCTCCTTCATGGTCATGCCTTTCACACGGGCTTTAATTTCCTCGTAATAGACCAACCTGAATGAATCCGGATTTTCGTTGTTGACGCGTATTGGCAGAACAAAATGCAGGAATTCCTCTTCAGGGATCCGGTTGCCCCATTCCATCTCTTTTCTGGTGAGCAGACTCTGCCGCACATTCGCCAGCATAAAATCAGCCGGATAGTCGGCAAGGTCACTCAGGGGCATGTAGGCAAACAGAAATTTAAGGGCCTGTTCCTCGTTACCGGAAGCAGGTTTATCGAGGATAGTCCATATTGGCTTCAAAGAATTTGCAGTCAGCTCTTTCTGGATCTTCAGCATCTTTTCGATGTCGTTCCGCCTGTCGGAATTGCTGATCAGCGGTTTTTCATTCCGGCAACCGGCCAAAATCCAAAGGCACAGCAGGAGGGAGGCTAATTTCTTCATACTTATATTGATCTCTTGTTTGGGTGCGAAGTTTCAAATCTACTTTCAAAAGTTGGATTCCGAAAATTTTAATCGGATTTTCACTTTTCATTTTTCACTCCTTAATTAAACCAGTAAGTCATTTTCAGTACCAAAGCCCGGTTTTTAACATTCATACTTCCCGGGAAATAATTGTCTGTATAAACCAGAAATATGTCAGAAACCGGTTTGTAGCGCCATTGTAAACGGGCATTGATATTCAGGTTGTCGGCCTGTTTGTTGTATTGTACGTAAGTAGTGAAAAATAGCTTGTCGGTAAAGGTCACATCCAGTTTTGGTCCCACCAGCCAAAATCCGGTGCGTGTCCAGGGACTTGGCAAAATGAGCTCATTATAGCTGTAAATCAATGAAATATACCCGTAAGGCTGGAAGCGGTAGTTTAATCCTCCCTGTACAAACCATCGGTTTCCGTTGAAGTAACCGCCATAACCGGCCAGGAAATCGTATTTCAAAGTTTTACGGTTGTCCGAATTAAAGAGGAATGAAACATCCTTCCAACGGTAACTGCTGCCAGTTGGCAAATAATAAGCCCCTTGGTTGGTAGGGTCAAAATCTTTGCGTAACAGGACAAACCAGTAATTGCTTTTAAGTTCAAGGTGTACACGGTTCTTGAAATTGGCAAAATAATCCAGACAGAATTTCTGGTCAGTCTGCTTTAAATCAACTGCCCGGAAATAGTTGTCGAACTCGGCATAGAATCCATGATTTTCGACAGTTCCTTTTTTGGGATAGAATTTAAAAGTTGCCTTCGGTTCAATTCTTAAATAATCATTACGGGGTACGAAACCTGTTTCGGCATTGAAATCCTTGCCGACATAAATTTGTGTTAAATCCAGCAGGTAATTCTTGCGTGAATAAGCCGCAATGAAGCCCTGGCTGAACTCTTCCGCCGCATTTGCCTTAGGAGTGAATGATTTCTGGGCAAAAAGCTTGGCATTCCAGAAATTGTTGCTGCTTGCAAGGTTGTATTCGAGTCCGGCTACCCTGTTGAAGCTGTTTCCAACCCAGGATGCCGGTATGTTGAGCTGTTGTTTGTTCACAAAGATCGCGCCGATATTTGACCGGGAGAATATCTTTTTCTGAAGTGAGGCAACCAAAAAATTGCGTGAGAGCCAATCCCCTTCCATTCCTGTTTGCATATCCATCATTCCGATGCGCCAGTCATTTCCCAATTTTCCGCTGAGCCTGGCGCCGCCGTTCACCGGCGCATCCAATCCGATCCGTCTCGAAAAGAACGGTCTGGTGGTAGATGTACCAAAATTACCAAACAGGTCACTGTTTTCCAGAAAAAATTGTCTTTTTTCAGGGAAGTATAGTTCGAACCTTTCAAGGTTGGTGACCTGGTCATCTACTTCAGCCTGCGAAAAATCCGGATTATAGGTCAGATCAAGGTTCAAAGCAGAGGAGAGTCCTACTTTAGCATCAAATCCGAAATCTTTCCGGTAGACGGCAGGTTCCTGGTTCTCGTAATTGCGTGCTGTACTTCCGTAAATATAAGGTATTACCGAGAGTTTGAGGCCTGATTTCGGCGGAGGAGTATCCCATATCAGCTGACCGGCATATGCCAGCGAGGCGGTTGGGAATTGTCTTGGAACCGGAGCCCATGCAGATTTTTCATTCAGTTTCAGGTCCAGTCGCGAAAACTGGATGTTCCAATGGTCTGTATTACTTTTGTAACGAATTGACTTAAAGGGTATTCGCATCTCGGATATCCACTTGTCAGGATAGTTCTTCGTTACGGCATCCCATTTGCAGTCCCAGATCAGGTTGGAACCAGCTCCTCCGCTCATGGCCCCGTCCCACATGGCTCCGGCCGCGTTGACCCCAAAAGAGTATCCGGTGGTCTGGTCATTGAAAGGGTCAATGAAAACCAGAAAATTGTCATTGTTTCCAAATACAAAATCCCTTCTTAATGATTCAACGGGGCGCCTTCCCGGCAGGGTATCGTGAAAAATCACGGCCAGGTAGAAGGCTTTGTCGTCGTAGGCTACTTTCACTTCCGACCTGGCAGCACTATGACCGGTGTCGTAAGGAAGCACCATGTAGAAATTTCTGGCAGATTCGGCTTCCAGCCAATCTTTTTCATCGGTCAGACCGTCCAGTTTTATTGCTCCGTTGATCCGCTTGGCATGAATTTTATAATCCTGGTTGATCGTTTTCTTTAACGTTACACTGTCGTTCCTGTTGCCAGGGGATGCAAATGAGGGATGGGTTGCAGCAACGGAAACAAAATGGAAAACGGAGAGCAATGCAATTGTGCAGCCTAAATTTTTTTTGAGCATAGCGTGGATGTCGAGCCACGAAAATACAAAAAATATTCAGTGGTAGAGACGCAATGCATTGCATCTCTGGATGCACCCATTTATAATTTCAGGTTTCCCGATTCGAACACGAACGAAAAAAAGCCGCTACTTCAGAAAGTGACGGCCAGTTCAGCAAGGGAAATCAGTTATTTGATATTAGCCATTTAAATGACCATGGATGAATCGGGCGGAAATGTCAGGTGTCATTAATTGGCCCTGTTCAGGCATAAATCAACGATGTCGAAATAAAATTTTCCCCGGGTAGTATTGGCATCTTCCGGTACGACGGCATCTGTCATAACTCTATGGAGTTCTTTATCTGTTACTTTCTTCTTTTTTGCATCTCTTACCAAAGCTTCAATAATTGGTTTCGCTCTTTTAATGAAACTCTCGGGTGTTGAATCCTGGTTGTACAGAATCTCTGCTTCTGTTTGCAACCATCTTTTAAAAAGATCTGAATTCATGACTTTTTTTTAGATTGTTGATTTATGTTTGTTTGGTATTTCTGCAGGTTGTAGGGGAGAATCAAATATATAATGATAGTCTAACCTGAGGCGTAAAGAACCAGGAAATTATCTGTGGGTAAAATGCTGATTTTGTTGTAGGCAAAATACCTACATAATCGATGTGTTGCCGTTTCTTCCTAAACAATGATGTTGTCAGGATTTAAATTCATCAAACAATTTGTGCCCGTTGGTCCGTTTGATAACATAAGTATAAAGAATTGCTGTCCAGAAAGAAAACAGTGCGTATATCAGGGAAGGTTTGACCATATCCTGATTCTGGAGGAGTGTTCCGGCAACCAGAAAAGCCAGTGTTGTATTCTGGACAGCGGCTTCAATCCCAATGGTATAGGAGTTTCTGACACCCAGATTTGCAGTTCTTCCGAACCGGTATCCCCACAACATCGATGCGGCATTTTGAAGGAGGGCAAAGGGTAAAATTATTAAGACCTCTTTGAAGGTGACACCTGTACCCCCACTGGTCTCTGCTGCAAAGAATTTGATTACAAAGACCACTGCCAAAGCCACCAGTAAAACTATTTTAAGGGGACTCTGTGTTTTAATGGCAAAAGCAGGGAAGCGTGACCTGACAAACACCCCGATGAGCGCCGGTACTATGGTAACGGAAAATATCTGAATAATGGTTTCCAGGTAGGAGAGGTGTATTTCAGTGGTTTTACCGTAATAAAATACCAGACTCAGGTTGACGATTAACGGGATGGTAATCAGTGTAATGAAACTGTTAATAGAAGTAAAAGTAATGGACAAGGCCGCATTGCCTTTAAAGAAATAGGTGAGAAAACCTGAAACAGTGCCTCCCGGGCAGGAGGAGAGAATAATCAGTCCCACTTTAAACGGAAGCGGCAGGTTGGAAAAATAAGTGATGGTGAATGCAATGATGGGTAAAACAATTATCTGTGAGGATAATCCGGCAAGCAAGGCTTTGGGGTAAAAGATTACATTCTTAAAACTGGTAGAAGTTAAGGATAACCCCACCCCGAACATAATAAATGCGAGGACGAGACTGATCAGAATGTCAATATAGGTATAGTTCGGTAGAGACATGGCCAATTGTTTTATTGTTGTAGTTTTTGTGCGGGAGCCCCTATGAAAACAGTATTTGCAGGCAGCGTCTCACTTTTCATCAATACGGAGAGAGGTTCCAGAATTGATCTCTCCTCCATTTTTGAGTCATATAAAACCGCCGGCATACACCCATTTTACATAATGCTCATGCATAATAGTTCCCGGAGGGTCAACCAATCTTCCTAAAAAGGTTGCCTGCCTGATTCTGTATTTCGGTAAAGGTAGCAAGAGCATTGAACAAATCAGTTGAGGAATAATTTTTTAATTGATACTTCCAATTGAGTTCAAATTTACTAATTTCGAAATCCCAAACTAATGACAGTTGCGGTTATTTAACCTTACAAAATGAGATCAAAATTTTTATCCGGTTTGCTGTTCCTCTTTATATCTGTTACTTATTCCAATGCCCAAACGCTGTCTTCCCCAAAGGAGCATTTTGGATTTTCCATCGGTGATAATTACAAACTTGCCACCTATACGCAAACTGAGGCCTGGTATAAAAAAATTGCCGCAGCATCCGACCGTGTCAGCCTGGTAAATATGGGACCTACTGAAGAAGGCCGTGCGCAATACATGATGGTAGTTTCCTCACCCGGTAACATCAAAAATTTAGACCGGTACAAAGGAATCGCGCAAAAACTCGCCCGTGCGGAACAGCTCACCGGCAAGGAGGCCCAAACACTGTCGACGGAAGGGAAAGCCGTTGTCTGGATCGACGGTGGGCTCCATGCCACGGAGACAGTGGGTACCCACCAGCTGATTGAAACGATCTGGCAGCTCGTGAGCAGAAATGATCCGGAGACCCTCCGGATTCTTGACGAAGTGATCATTTTGATGGTCCATGCAAATCCCGACGGGCAGGAGCTGGTCTCAAGCTGGTACATGAGCAATCCGGACACGCTGAAAAGAACTTTTTCCCAGCTTCCGAGACTGTATCAGAAATACATCGGCCACGACAACAACAGGGATTTCTACATGATGAACATGAAAGAAACCCAAAATATCAGCAAACAGCTTTATGTGGAGTGGATGCCCCAGATTATTTACAACCACCACCAGGCAGGTCCGGTAGGTTCGGTAGTGGCCGGTCCTCCCTACCGGGATCCGTTTAATTACCTGTTTAATCCTTTGGTGATTACAGGGATAGATGCAGTTGGCGCCGCCATGATCAACAGGTTGAATGTGGAGGGAAAACCAGGTTACACCGAACGCGGCGGATCTGTCTTTTCGACCTGGTACAACGGCGGATTACGGACGACCTCCTATTTTCACAACATGATCGGTATATTGACCGAAATCATTGGAAGTCCGACTCCTTCCAATGTCCCGTTGGTACCGTCGCGCCTGCTTCCCAGCGGGAACACGCCATATCCGGTTATGCCCCAGAAATGGGTATTCAGGAAATCGATTGATTATTCAGTATCCCTGAATTATGCCATCCTGGATTATGCAGCCAGAAACAGGGAGCACCTTCTTTTCAACATCTATTGTATGGGGAACAGTTCGGTACTGGCCGGAAGCCGGGATAACTGGACTGTTTCATCCAAAAGGGTTGACGCAATTACTGCCGCATGGAAAAATGATCAGAAAAACAAAAAGAGCGCTGATTCCGCAAGTACCTCAGGACGGGAAAGGCAGGATACTGTTCCGCAGAAGTTTTTCGATGCAGTTTTCAAGGATGCGGCCCTGCGTGATGCACGCGGTTACATCATAACGGCTGACCAACCCGATTTCCCGACT
Organism: Bacteroidales bacterium; assembly: GCA_038323575.1. Classification (GTDB taxonomy): domain Bacteria; phylum Bacteroidota; class Bacteroidia; order Bacteroidales; family Prolixibacteraceae; genus CAINVV01. Next base: position 17,971 of record JBBQHB010000012.1, read on the forward strand.
GCCGTCAAATTTGTCAATGCACTGATCCGATCGGGGATCAGCGTTAGCAAAGCCACAACCGGATTTACCACAGAAGGAAAAAAATACCCTGAAGGATCTTTCGTCATCAAGACAAATCAGGCTTTTCGGCCACATATACTGGATATGTTTGAACCCCAGGATCATCCCAATGATTTTTTGTATCCCGGCGGACCTCCGGTTAAACCCTACGACATTGCCGGCTGGACCCCTGCCTTTTCGATGGGATTCCGGTTCCAGCGAATTCTGAATGGCTTCGACGGGCCATTCCGGGTAATACCTTACGGGGAGCTGCAGTCACCGAAAGGTGAATTTACTGTTTCGTCCTCTGCTGCCGGATACATTATTGATTCAAGATGCGACAACTCATTCATTGCAGCGAATGACCTGCTTCATTCGGGGGTTGAGGTATACCGGATCAAAAACCAGGCTGGGATCAGGCCGGAGGTGGGGCAGGGATCATTTTTCATCCCTGCCGGGGGAAAGGCAAAACTTATGCTGGGTAAAGCTGCCGTTGATCTCAGCCTTCGTGTTGTCCCTGTATCAAAACGCCCGGAAGCCTTAACCGGGAAACTCTCCCCGCTGCGGATTGCACTTTGGGATACTTACGGTGGTTCCCTGTCGGCAGGATGGTTGAAATGGATCATGGAGCAGCATCATTTTCCGTTTAAATCCATTTATGCCAAGGAAATTGACGGAGGTAACCTGCTTAAGAAATACGATGTTATCGTGTTTGTAAGCGGGGCAATCCCATCCTTGTCTCAGGAGGAATCCCGCGGTGGTCAGCGGGATACGACAAAAATTACTGATATTCCTGCTGAATACAGGTACCAGTGGGGAAAGATCAGCGCGGACACTTCAGTGGTGGAATTAAAGAAGTTCATGGAAGCCGGCGGTACCATTGTCACAATCGGGAGGAGTGCCAACCTGGCCTACCATTTGAAATTGCCCGTAAAAAATACGCTGGTTGAGATGAACAAAGGGAAATCGGCAACATTATCCTCCGATAAATTCTTTATACCCGGCAGTATTCTCCGGGTCAGGGTAGACTCTGCGCAAACAGCAGCATGGGGTATGGCTGCGCAGGCTGATATCTTTTTCGATTCGAGCCCTGTATTCAGGCTGACCCCGGAAACAGCCGGCCAGAGGAAAGTAACGCCGCTTGCCTGGTTTGATTCTGCGCAGCCTCTCCGGAGTGGCTGGGCTTTTGGCCAGGAATACCTGCAGGACGGTGTGGCTGCCTTCGAAGCAAAAGTCGGTTCGGGCAAGTTGTACGCTTTTGGTCCGGAGATTACCTTCAGGGCCCAGACTTACAGTACCTTCAAGTTATTGTTTAACCAGCTTTATTCGGGGTACTGATTTTACGGATTCAGGGTGAATTCGCGTGTATCTATTCTTTTGCTTTCCAGCGTTTCGTGGCTTACCAGGAAGTAGTCTATTTTCCATTTGCCTGTCACATTCCCGCTGGCATTGATGAACTGGATGAGGAAGCCGGGTGCGTAAAATCCGTATGGGCCTAACACCTGACGGCTACCGTCCGGATAAGTGATCTCAAATTTCCCCATCCAAAGCGGGACGCCATATTTGTCGAGGTAGTTTAATGTAATGAGAAATTGTAAAGATGAAGGTAAATATTATTTTTATTCTATCTGTTTTACTTTTGTATGACCAATTATTAAAATATTATTGCAAATTTTGAATCCAGACAGTCTCACAAAATGAAGGGAATGGCAATGTTTCCCCTAATGTCATCATAAATAAAACCAAAATACTGCTTACCTACAATGGAATACAAATTAGAAGATCTGATTGATATCCCTCTCTTTCAGTCTTTACAGGATAAACTGAATGAAATCTATTCATTCCCGTCTGCCATCATAGACCTGGATGGCAAAATTCTGACCGCCACAGCCTGGCAGGATGTATGCACAAAATTTCACCGCATAAATCCGGAGTCCGAAAAGGAATGCATCAAGAGTGACCGGTACATTGCAGATCATCTGCATGAAGCTAATCCCGCTGTTACGTACCGTTGTCCGCACGGCCTGGTTGACAATGCAACACCGATTATAGTTGACGGGAAGCATCTGGGCAATTTCTTTACCGGGCAATTTTTCCTTGAAAAGCCGGATATTGCATTTTTCAATGAACAGATAAAGAAATTTGACTTCGATGAGCAGGCCTACCTGGACGCGGTTTCAAAGGTTCCTGTATGGTCAGAGGAGCAACTCAACCTATACCTTTCCGTGATCAAAGCTTTTACGGAGATCCTCGCCGGGATTGGTTACAAAAATCTGGAAGAGAAAAGGGCCAGGAAGCGAATTGAAGTACAGGAACAGCAATACAAGGTTCTCCTGGAATCTTCCATTGACGGCTTTTTGGAGTTTGACAGTATGGGACGTTTTGTGGATGTAAACAATTCCTATTGTCAGCTTACAGGTTATACAAGGGAAGAATTATTAACCATGTCGCTGACAGATGTTGACCCGCAGCTTTCATTTACGACCCTACCTGATTTTATTCAGGCGCTCACTTCAGACAGGAGTAAAAAATTTGAAAGCAAACACCGCTGCAAGGATGGCCGGATCATTTATTTTGAAAACAGTATCAATTACATTGATGAGGACAACAAATTTTTCCTGTTTCTGCACGATATAACCCGGCACATTCATGCGGAGGAGTCGCTGAAAGAGAGCAAAGCTTTAATTGATGTTGTGAGTGACAACATTCCTGCATACATTGCCCTGGTTGATGCTGTAACCCTGGAATACAAATATGTTAATCAAAGTTTTGTCAAGGGATTTGGAAAGGACAAGAATGAAATAGAGGGATACCATATTTCCCGATTGATCGGCAAAGAGAATTATGAGTTCGCTTTGCCATACATTCAGACTGTGCTTCAGGGAGATTCTGTTTCTTATATTAATACATTTAATCTGGCTCAAGGGAAGAGATATATCAATGTCAGCTATTCTCCTCAATTTGGCACAGATGGCCGCGTAACTGATATTCTGGTAATGAGCAGCGACATTACCGAAAGCAAACTGGCTGAGGATTCATTGCTGCAGAGCAGGGAAGCATACAAAAGAGTTGTGAACAATGTGGATGAAATCATTTATTCCGCTTCATTCAGTGAAGATTATAGTAATATCACGATCGATTTTGTGAGTGAAAGGGTCCGGAAAATTCTGGGATATGCGCCTGAAGACTTTACAGGCAGTCCAAATTTGTGGAAATCGGTCATCCATCCGGATGATTTGGACGAAATAGGGAGGAAGAGGTTTAAAGCACGTATTTATCGGATGAAACACAAGCATACCGGCGAATACATTTGGATCGAAGACCATCCCCAGATGATCCGGGATGACAGCGGGAAAATTATTGGTCAGTACAGCACTGCGCGCGATATCACAGAAACAAGAAAATTCCAGGAGAAATTACTGGAAAGCAGCGAAAGACTGAACCGGGCTGAAATCGCATCAAAGTCAGGGAACTGGGAACTTCATATCGGTTCAGATACCATGATTGGATCAAAAGGAGCAGCTGCAATTTACGGCATCGAAAGGGAAGAACTTAAACTTGAACACATCAGAAATGTACCTCTTCCTGAATACCGGTCAGTCCTCGATAAGGCATTAGAAAATTTACTTGAAAAGGATGAACCGTACAACGTTGAATTTAAAATCAGGGCATTAGATACAGGCGAAATAAAGGATATCCATTCCGGCGCCACCTTTGACCGGGAAAACAGGATTCTTTTCGGTGTAATTCAGGATATCACCGATCGCAAGCAAACGGAAGAGTCTCTGCATGAAATATATACGCTCAATAATTCTCTTCTTAACACCATCCCGTTCGGTATGGATATAGTGGACGAATCCGGAAATATTCTTTTCGTGAGTGAGAACATGAAAAAGCTTGTCGTAGGGGATGTTATCGGTGAAAAATGCTGGAATCTTTACCGGGAAGACCAAACACAATGTTCAAATTGTCCTTTGCACAAAGGAATTCAGATTGGTAGTACAGGCATATACGAAACATCCGGCGGGCATGGCGGCAGAATTTTCCAGATCAGCCATACCGGAATGATGTTTCAGGGCAAGAAAGCCATGCTTGAGATTTTCCAGGACATTACTGAGAAGAAAGAAATAGAGAAAAGAGTGAAACTCCTGGCCCATTCGTTGGAGAGCATCAGCGAATGCGTCTCGGTAACGGATACAGAAGATCGAATTTTCTATGTGAACGACTCTTTTCTTAAGACCTACGGATATTCTGAAGATGAGTTGATTGGGAAAACGATTGATATCGTGCGCCCAGCTGAACTGGAACATTTGCAGGTCCGGAATATTTTGCCCAAATCAAGAGAAGGGGGATGGCGGGGAGAGCTCATCAACAAAAGGAAAGATGGCAGTCTTTTCCCCATATTGCTTTCCTCTTCAGCCATCAAAGATGAAAATGGCAACCTGGTCGCCCTTGTTGGTGTGGCCATTGATATCACGGATATGCAGAAGGCAAGAAAAGAGTTGATGGATGCAAAAGACCGTGCGGAAGAGAATAACAGGCTGAGGGCAGCGCTGCTTAATAACATGAGTCATGAGATCCGGACACCCATGAATGCCATAATGGGTTTTACCGACTTAATGAAGGAGGCAGACGTGAACGATAAGGATGGCTATGCGGAAATAATCAATAAAAGTGCCAACCAGTTACTTGCACTGATTGAGGACGTTATTCTCCTGTCCCGGCTTCAGAGCGAGAAAATGCCGTTGCTGATCAGTGAATTTTATCCGGCTGAACTCGTTACAGAAATCCGGAAGATGTTTAATCATCCCAATATGAACAAAGGGCTTGAAATCAAGGAGGTAATCCCTGAAGACCATCGATACCTGAAAGGCTGGGCCGATGCCAAAAAGATCAGGCAGGTAATTACCAATTTTCTGTCAAATGCTTTAAAATACACGTTGGAGGGGAGCCTGGAGATTGGATTTAATGTGGAAGGGGATATGATTGAATTCTTTGTAAAAGATACCGGCATAGGAATTCCCGAAGCGGAGCAGCAATTGATATTTGAACCTTTCTACCGCGGTGAACACGCAGTATCATCTGCTATCAGAGGGACCGGACTCGGTTTAAACATTGCCAAGGGATTGGTCAACCTGTTAGGTGGAGAAATCGGGGTTGAATCTGAAATAAGCAAGGGTTCACGATTTTATTTTGCTATTCCTTTTGTTTCGTCTGAAATGGCAGAAACCATGAAAGTCCCGGCAGAACCCAAGTTGGGCGAACTTAAAACAATGAAAATACTGATTGCTGAAGATGATCCTTTTAATTTTCAGTTCCTCGAAATAATTTTGAAAGGAGTAGTCGCAAAAGTAGACTTGGCAGTTAACGGGAAGGAAGCTATTGAGATGGCTTCCAGAAACGGCTATAACCTTATTTTTATGGATCTGAAAATGCCTTTGCTAGACGGTATAGAAGCCACTAAAATATTAAGGAGGCAATTCCCTAAACTTCCGATCATAGCCCAGACTGCCTGTACTTTGCCTGAAGAAAGAGAAATTGCCATAAAGGCCGGATGCAATGATTTAATTTTTAAACCCATCAACAAAGAAAAAGTGATGGAAATGATAATTAAATACGGATAATTCCCATCTTTATTGTTAATTAATTTTACTTCTATCCTTTAATTAATACATACGCCACTATCAATGCCTCTTTTTTGATTAGTGTTGTATTTTCGGATCGCTTCAGGAAATTTGCCAAAGTGAATTTGCTTCTGAAATGGGAGAAACTATTTAAAGGCGCTTTGATTTTCTCGGTTGGTTTTTTGATATTTGAAGCAATTTTTGAATCCGAAGTTTTTGCCAAATGGCTGTGGCATTTTTACCTGCTGGCATTTATATTTATTCCCCTCAGGCAGATGGAATTCCGGTCTATGCGAATGTTTATTGTTGCATTCGTCCCCTTTTTACTGGTAACGGTTTCAAGTGATTTGACCGAATTGGTCAGCAGTGATTTTTTTAAAACCACAGAGGTATATTTTAAAAATGCAACTGCCCTTACCTATATCTGGATGGCTGCTATTCTGTTTAGTCATAACAGGCAAAGCAAAGCGGCAGAAAGAGATCGCCTCAAAAGGCTAAAAGAGGATGAAATCAACCGGGCCATTGCCATTCGGAAAGTTGAACTCGAAGTGCTGGTATCAAATCGCACCGCTGAACTTACCATGCAGAAGGAGGAGTTGGAACAGGCATTCAAACTCTTTTTGAACAGCATTTCAGAAAAGAGATTAAGCGTGGAGAACTTAATTTTGTATTTGCGTTTTCCGGAGAAGAGGCATTGAATTATATCAATATACATAAGCAGGAGGCTGTTCTGATCATTTCGGATATCAATATGCCGGGCATGAGCGGTCTTGAATTGCTGAAAAATATCAAGGAAAAATACGAGAAACCATCGCCGGTAGTGATGATGATAACAGCTTATGGCGATGAAAACAATTACCGCATGGCGATGCAGTTGGGTGCAGATGATTTTTTAACCAAGCCGTTAGACTTTACTTCGCTCAAAGTAAAATTGTCATTCACCTGCAAATTGATTGGTCCGGCAAGCCTGAAGCACAAAGCAGATGAAATAATGGTTTACGAAGTACTGAATTGAACGAACTATTAAAACATTGAAATACAATATGAACTGGTGCAATCGTTTATGATTCAAAAACTAGAGAAAGGTTTGTCTGCCTGGCTCTCATATCATAATGCCGGGCACACCATGGGCGTAATCGAAGCCGCAGAACATTTGGCCGTTTCAGAAAATATTTCCGGTGATGACTTAATCCTTGTAAAGACAACCGCATTGTTCCATGATGCCGGTTATATGCAGCTTTACAAGGGCCACGAAGAGATTTCCTGTGAAATTGCCAAAGAGCATCTTCCTGAATTTGGCTATTCTTCTGTGCAAATCGATACGGTCTGCAGGTTAATTATGGCTACAAGAATACCACAGGAGCCTGCCGATATCCTGGGTCAGATTCTTTGCAATGCTGATTTGTATTATATTGGAACAGATGAATATTCATTTTATGCCGGGAAGTTGTTTCAGGAGCTTGAAAGTGCCGGAATGGTAAAGACAAAGAGGGACTGGATACTGCGCCAAGTAGAATTTTTAACCAATCACCGCTTTTTTACACCCTCCGCCATCCGTGAAAGGTAAGCTCATAAACAGAAAAACCTGCAGCAGGTAAAGACTAAAATGCAATCAACGTTTACAGTTTCGAGAGGTATTAATCCTTTAGAACTGCTGCAGGATCTCTTTCTGATGATGGCAGGTGTGGTTTTGGCCGGTTATGCATTAAAGGGTTTCATGGTGCCAACCATTTTTTTGACGGGGGGACAACCGGTATTTCGCTGCTGGTCCATGAATTTTACCATTTCAACCTTGCCTTGGTAATTATTGTACTGAATCTGCCGTTTATCGTCGTTAGTTTCTTTTCCGTAGGCCACAGGTTTGCTTTCCGGACCTTCTTCAGCGTTATTCTTTTGGGCATCTGCCTGACATTGCTTCCTGATGTTGCTGTCACTAAGGACAAACTGCTGATCTCAATTTTCGGAGGGGTCTTCCTTGGCATCGGAATCGGACTGATCATGAGGGCTGGCGCTGCTTTGGACGGAATAGAAGTATTGGCCTTGTATACGTTGAAAAAAACCTCATTTTCCATTTCTGAAATCATTCTCGGGCTAAACATTGTTATTTTTTCCATTGCTGCCTTTAAATTCGGGATAGAAACAGCGTTGTATTCTGTCCTTACCTATTTCTCAGCCACCCGCTGCATCGATTACGTCGTGGAGGGCATCCAGGCCTATACGGGTGTAACCATCATTTCAGGCAAAAGCGAAATGATCAAATACCAGTTGGTTAATAATTTAGGAAGGGGAATCACTGTATACAAAGGGGAGAGGGGATTTTACCCGGCAAACTTGAAATCAGTGCGGATTGTGATATCATCTTTATCGTTATAACAAGGCTGGAATTGAGGAAGTTAAAGAACCTGGTCAGCCATGTTGATCCCAACGCTTTTGTCTTTGCCAATACCATCAAAGAGGTTTCGGGCGGCATCATCAAACGCCGGCATCAGCATTAGCATATGATTCTTCTTTGTATTAATTATAAATAGTATATTTGTTTATTGCTTCTTATCAGGATATTGATACTTCAATTTATGGATTTTTGATAATTTATTTTCCTGAATCCTAATACTTAATCCCCTTTAGATATGGCAACCCGCAAAGATGGTACAACGGAACCGAAATCCGGAAAGAATAAGGACAATGAAATTGCAGCATACAGCAAAAAAAAGTTTCTTGACCTTGCAGATAAATTGTCCAGGCAGTACCGGGTTACCGACGACAAGAAATTCAAACTGAAGGATTATCCCCATGAGGTAGATTCCGAATTGGGAATAGAGGAGAAACCTGTGGCACAGCAGATTCTGCAGATGGGTGTTGAAGCGCTCTCTGAAATGCAGGATAAATTGTATGCACATGATAAATGGGCGCTGCTCGTGATTTTTCAGGCCATGGATGCGGCAGGCAAAGACGGCGCCATCAAACATGTGATGTCGGGTGTCAATCCGCAGGGTTGTGAGGTAACGCCCTTTAAATCACCGAATTCAGAGGAGCTTGACCATGATTACCTCTGGCGCTGCATGAAACACGTGCCAGAGCGCGGCAGGATTGGCATTTTTAACCGCTCCTATTATGAGGAAGTTCTGGTTGTGCGCGTACATGACAGCATCCTTCAGGGACAAAAGCTTCCTGAAAAACTCATTACCAAAGATATCTGGAAAGACCGGCTGCACGATATCCGGAATTTCGAATCCTATCTGAACAAAAACGGGATTCTTGTTGTGAAAATTTTCCTTCATGTTTCCAAGAAGGAACAAAAGAAACGCTTTCTCGAACGCATTGAAAAGCCTGAAAAGAACTGGAAGTTCAGTAATTCTGATTTGGCAGAAAGGAAGTTCTGGAAAGAATACATGTCAGCTTACGAAGATCTGATCAAAAAAACAGCCACCGAGAAATCGCCCTGGTATGTAGTGCCTGCCGACAACAAGCACTACGCACGCATTGTGGTTGCTTCGGCCATCCTTCATGCCTTGGATTCCATGAAACTTGCCTATCCGAAGGTTAGCGAGGCAAAGGTTGCCGAACTGCAACGCATTAAGCTGGAATTAGAGGCAGAGGAATAACTTTGGTAACCCGATCGTGGGACCTAACTCATAACTCAAAACCTGATCAATGCTAAACAACCTATTTCCTCCGCTGCAATGGCTAAAAACTTACAGGCTGAAAGATCTCCGTAGTGATACTCTGGCCGGTATGACCCTGGCAGCTTATGCGATTCCGGTATCGATGGCTTATGCATCACTTGCGGGATTGCCGGTTTATTACGGGATATACGGATACCTGATAGGCGGAGTGTTTTACGCCCTATTCGGTTCCGGCATGCAGTTGGCTATCGGACCTACCTCCGCAATTTCGCTTTTGATCGGAACCACACTGGCCACAATGGCAAAAGGTGATTTACAGCATTCAATACAGATTGCCTCTCTGACGGCAATGGTAATGGCATTCATGAGTTTAACCGCATGGTTGTTAAGGCTTAACAGTTTTGTGAATTTTATCAGCGAATCGGTGCTTCTTGGGTTCAAAGCAGGTGCTGCCCTCACCATCGCAATGACCCAGTTGCCAAAATTATTTGGTGTTGCCGGCGGTGGCGGCGGTTTTTTTGAGCGGTTAGGTTTTCTGCTCAGGCAGTTGCCTGATACCAATCTGGCAGTCTTAAGTTTTGGAATTTTTGCAGTTGCCTTTCTGGTAGCGGGTGAAAAAATCCTGCCTGGTCGACCGGTGGCTATCTTTTTGGTTGTAGGGTCCATCGTTTTGATGTCAGCCACGTCCCTCGTGAGTTCAGGCTTTTCACTGACCGGAGATATTCCCCGGGGATTGCCGCATTTCGGAATACCGGCACTGAATATCAAAGAGATTGACAGTGTTGTGCCTCTGGCTTTCGCCTGTTTTTTGCTGGCTTACATTGAAAGTGTTTCGGCGGCTAAAACACTCGCAAATAAGGGAGGATACGAAATTGACACCCGTCAGGAACTGCTTGCCCTTGCCGCGGCCAATGCTGCCACGGCACTTGGACACGGATACCCTGTAACCGGAGGTTTGTCGCAGTCTGCAGTGAACAGTAAGGCAGGGGCTAAAACTCCGTTTTCACTTGTATTTGCCTCGGTGACAATTGCCTTGTGTCTGCTGTTTCTGACAAGTACCCTGAAAAATCTGCCCAATGTGGTATTGGCTGCTATTCTGCTCGTTGCTATCTCAGGCTTGGTTGATGTAAGAGGATTGATTCGTTTGTGGAAAATCAGCCGGATGGAATTTGGTGTGGCGATGATAGCGCTTACCGGGGTGATCGTGTCCGGAATCCTCAAAGGGGTCGTTCTGGCAGCAGTTTCCTCCATTGTATGGTTGCTGATTATTATTTCAAAGCCCCATGTTGCTTTCCTTGGCAGGATTCCCGGAACAAGAAGATATACCGACATTGGACGCCATCCGGACAATGAATTGATTCCTGGTATGCTGCTGATCAGGGTCGAAGCTTCTGTTTTGTATTTTAATGTTGAGCATATCAGGAACAACATATGGTCAAAGGTTGCCGGATGTGGCGATTCACTCAAATGCGTCATTTGGGATTTCAGCACATCACCATATGTTGATATCGCCGGAGCAGAACTGATCAAAAAACTTTACCTGGATTTAAAGGCAAAGGGTATCGCATTAAGGATTGCAGAGGCTCACGCCGGTGTACGTGATATCCTTCGTGCAGAAGAGATAGATCACCTTTTGGGACATATCAGCAGGAAAGTATCCATCGATGACCTTGTAAACGGAGTTGTTCCTAGAGAGGTGAAAAACCACGATGGACAATAATTCAATTTTTTACGCAACGTACCGAAAACCCGTATTGCTTGTCGATAAAATTATTCTAAAAAGGCATCCATTGCATGGGTGGGTTTCCCGTCTGCACCCCATGCGCTTAGTGCATAGTGGCTCCAGCTCCCGGCTCCTTCCGGTTCCCAGTAAAATACTCCTGTTCCCTTGCTGTCAGGTACTTCCAAAACCTTTTTTTGAACTGCCACCAGCATATCGTAGGTGTTTTGCACTTTGTTGTCTTCTCCGCCAACCTCTACCACCATCACCTCTTTGCCATACCTGGACACCATATCTTTCAGGTTGGCTCCCAAATCATTGACCGAAAGGGTATAATCTGGATTTCCGGCCAGCCAGTAAGGGTAGTAAGACAATCCTATTACATCATATTTTGCTCCGGCGGATCTGGCATTGTCAAACCACCACCTGAAACGTTCGTTGTTGTTCCCCTGGTCGACGTGCAGAATAACTTTTGACTGTGGGCTAACGGTCTTGATTGCATCATAACCCTTGTTGAGCAATTGTACCAGTTGACTAAAATTTGTACTGCTTCCTTCCGGATAGACCATGCCTCCCGGAATCTCATTTCCGACCTGAACCCATTCCGGCGTAATACCTGCAGATTTGAGTGCTGTCATCACACCATAAGTATAATCGTAAAGATCTTTCAGTAATGTGGGCAAATCATGACCTACCCAAGCTTTTGGCTTTACTTGTTTGCCCGGATCTGCCCAGCTGTCGCTGTAATGAAAGTCAATCATCACCCTCATGCCCCACTGTTTCGCCCTGACTGCCATGGCAACTGTCTCCGCTTTGCTGCAATGACCGCTGAACGGATCATTTGAGGGATCAACGAATGTCCTTAACCTGATGGAATTAATTCCATGGTCTTTTAAAATTTTAAAACAATCTTCCTCAGTACCATTGTCATTGTAAAATTTATATCCTGTGGCTTCCATCTGGGGCAGCCAGCTTATATCAGCTCCCTTTGCAAACACAGTAGCAGCAGGTTCTTCCCGGATTTGGGGCGCTGCATTTTGGCTGCATCCGGTTGAACAGATGATGCACAAGAACAGAAACAGGGTTCCGGGTGCTATATTTCTCATATTAATATTGTTTATCTTCTTGAAAGTCTGGGATTACAGATGCCTTAATCATCATCCCCGTCGCCTTCTTTCTGCGGTGTGAAGAAAGCCGCATGGACTGGAGCAGGGCAGGGGCTGTTCAATCCTTTTACCGCAGACCAGATTACTTGGTTGAATTGTGCATCCGGTATCCTGTCTTCTTTGCTGAAATCAAATTTTTCGCTTAGTCTTGATAACTTGCTCTCGTCTATGTTTTTAAGGTTTAAATCAACGAGATTGGCAGTTGAATGAAACGGTGGATGTGTTGCAGTTGTGTTAAAGCATCGCCACATGGGTTCGGCTGAGGCATCATATTGACTCATCGGCGGTAAACCAAGGATCAGTTCGATTGTGCGCAGCGCCGAACTGGTTGAATACATGGTGTGATCGGCAAAGCCCTGTTTTACAAAACCGCCGGCAACATAGGCTGTCGTACGGTGGGCATCTACGTGGTCGGGACCGTTTTGGGCATCATCTTCCACGATAATTACAATACTTTCATTCCAGATCGGTGAATGACTCAGATAATCCACGAAAAGGCCGCAGGCGAGATCATTGTCAGCTGCGTGTGCTTTTGGTGTCGGCCGTCCCAATCTTAACCCTTCGGTGTGGTCATTCCCGAATCGAATGGTATTCAGTCCGGGCACCTTACCCTGTGCAAGTAACTTATCAAAATCACGTTTCCATACATGAAAGCGTACCGTGTCGCGAATCGTCATGTCCCAACCAACATATTCTTTGCAAAAATGGTCGTTCAGCGCAGGAATATTGGGCGTTTTGGCATCTGATATAAATTCTCCGTAACTTCGGTAAGAAACGCCGAATTTCTTGCAGTAATCCCAGAGGAATCCGTTTTTATTGTTGGCAACCTCACGCTCCCCTTCTCCCGGATAGGAACCGCCTCTGCCTCCGTAACTTACCGGCCAGTTTTTTTCAAGATAGTCTGTTGCATAGGCTCCCATCGTCCAGTTATGGCCGTCTGCACTAACCTCTCCGTCTACATAAAAATTGTCTAGCAGAACAAATTGTTTAGCTATGTTGTGAAGGTTGGGTGTTACATTTTCACCGAAAAGCACCAGGCCCGGATCGCCGTTTCCCTCCTTTATGTCGCCGAGTACCTGATCATAGGTCCTGTTTTCCTTGATGATATAAAAAACATATTTGATGGGAGAGCTATCACCAACCCTGGATGGAACAGGATTCCCAGCCTCGCCTGTACTGTACATCTCCTTCTCTTTGGAATAGGGGGTGTTATTATAAACTGCCTGGGAATAGATACCCAACTGATTATCTGCGGCTGCAGGGATGGACTGGAGTGTTCCCGTAAACAGGCCCCCGATATATTGTACTTTTGTGTTTTGAATGTCTGCATGACGTTCCACAGCCTCTTTTTTGCTGATAGGACTCGGTCCGAAAGGATTCGCCTTGGAGGTAAGGCCTTTGCCGTTGGTAACAAAAATGTTGTCATTGATTACCCGCACGCAGGTCGGATACCATCCGGTGGGAATAAATCCTTTGCTCTTGCTGTTACCCGGAGAGGTTACATCGAAAACAGCAAGACAGTTGTTGTCGGCATTGGCGATGTACAAAGTTTTTTCATCTTCACTCAGGGCAACGCTGTTGGTTGTCGAGCCTGAAGGGGAATCAGGGAAAAGCGCTGAATTGAGCACTTCTATAACCCTGTTCTTTTCTGTCGAAATTACAGAAACCGAATTGTCGTTGGCATTTCCTACGAACAGGTACTTGCCGTTTCGGGTGATGCACAGATCATTAGGGTTATCGCCTACCGGAACAGAACTTTTCACCATCTGTTTTTTCGTATCGTATACGATGACTTTGTCGCAGCCCCAACAGGTAATGTAAAGGAATTTGTTGTCACCCGACAGCAGACAGGTATATCCTTCGCCACCCAAAGGAATTTGGTTGATTATTTTTCTTGCTTTCAGATCATAAGCATACATAGCGTTATTCTCCTTGGTAACTGTATAGAGTACCTGTTGTTTGTCATCTACCTGTATGCCGGCAATTGAAATTTTTTCAGGCCAGCGCTTGCCGATAACCAGGGTATCGAATGGCGTAATCTTGTTGTTTTTGATCTGGTAACGCATGATCCAGTTGTCGTTTCCACCGGAAGCATACAGGTATTTCCCGTCTTTTGAAAAGGTAAGGCCGAGCCACCCTTTCGCAATTACTACCGAATCAAGCACTTGCATTTTCGCCGGATCTATCAGCTGGATACTTTGGTCACTTTGTCCGTTGTTGGTAACAGCCAGCAGTTTTTTGGACGGTGCAACCGCCATGTTTAAGGGCAAATCGCCTAAAGGCAACAATTTCCCGACAGGCGAAAGTTTCCATCCGTTCGGCAGGGAAACACGACCGGCTTCAATTTCTTTCAGTGATTGGGCATTTGCCTGTGCAATAACGATCAACAGCATACTCAGGAAAAATAATGCTGGAGCAATTTTGGATCTGGCAGATAGCATGTGATTTAAAATTAAATATGTTAATAATCAGATAGTTCTATTTGTTTAACCTGGAATTAATAATACTTTATTCTACTCCAAAGTTGGTTAAATGTTTTCAATAATCAAATTGTTTTCTTTATGGATTGGCTGGTTAGTTATGTTGTTAATTATCATCTAATTAATCTATATTTGAATTTGCTTTAGGTATATCTCCGTTATTGGAGGTTGAATTTCAGTTTATTGTAATGTTGTTGATTCTGATTAAAAAAATAAAAACCCCGCCCATTAGGAATTTTATTCCTACAGGCAAGGTTTTTAGTGCACCAGATTATTGGGCCGGGTTACAGTGATTTGTGCGTGCCGTCACAAAACGGCGCATTTTTAGAATGCTTGCAACCACATAAATAATGATGCCCTGACTCTTTAGGAGCAAAAGCGATGGGAGTGAACTCGCTGCCGCGGTGTGAACCATCACAGAACGGTTGATTCTTACTGTTTCCGCAGGCACACCAGTGGTACTCTTTCCCGCCTTTGATGGCTACAACATAAGGTGCTTTTTGTGCAATGTTTGGTTCCATTTCTTTGATTTTTAAATTATTTATTTGTCTCCTGAATAAAAGGCATGATCATCAGGTATTTGATAAAGTCTGTTAAATTACTAAAAAAACGATTTGTTTGTTCTTGATATTGAGTTAATTAATATTTACTTTCAGGCCTGATTAAGTGGATTTCTCAGACCGACATCGGGACCTCCATCAACAACAATTCTGCATCCTGCGAATCAGCCCGCAGCGTGATTTTTTCTACATCAAGGATTCCTAACCCATCTCGTTGATTCAGTTGCTGGCCGTTTATGGTAAAATCCCCTCTTAGGACAAAAGTATACACACCGTTGCCCTGTTTTTTGATGTTATATTCGGTTGTAAATTGATTGTCAAATTTTCCCATATGAAACCAGGCATCCTGGTGTATCCATACACCGGCATCCAATGGATCCGGAGAAAGAATCTGCTGTAATTTGTTGTGCCTGTCAGCATTGTTCAATGTAATCTGGTCGTAGCGTGGTGTGACATTTTTTTTGTTGGGGAATACCCAGATTTGAAGAAATTTAACCAGGCTATCCTTGTTTTTGTTGAATTCACTGTGTTGAATGCCGCTGCCGGCGCTCATCGCCTGGATATCGCCATGCCTTATAGTGGCTAAATTCCCCATACTGTCCCTGTGCTCAAGGTCTCCTTCCAGCGGAATGGAGATAATTTCCATGTTGTCGTGCGGATGGGTTCCGAAACCCATACCCGGATCTACCTGGTCGTCATTCAGCACCCTTAATGCTCCAAAATGAATCCTTTCGGGATTATAATAGTTGGCAAAACTAAATGTATGATAACTGTCGAGCCATCCATGGCTGGCATGTCCGCGGGTATCAGCCTTGTGTAAAACTGTTTTGTCCATGTTGTTTCTGCTCTTATTATCCTTTGTACGCTATTTTTAGCCATTGGATTCAATGCAAAATGCGCGAGTTTTCAAAAACCGGTTGAATTTGCTTTTGAATCCGGTTCAGATGCAATAGGACAATGCTACCATCAAAGCACTGCTGAAGCAATACAACAAGCTGCCCTTGCCTGATCCGGCATTGAACCAAGCCAAGGCAAGATCTGTGCTGGAATACCTGCGTTTGCTGGCGCAATAAAATCCGGAGACGGTTATTTTAAAATAAGATTCCACTGCTCAGGGTGATTTATCATCCTTGGCAGTGAAATCCTATTTTTTAAGGATACCGATTCGCAGGCACTTTTATACTTAAATTTATTTATTAATTCGAAGTTGTATGGTACTCTCCGTATTGTGGTGATGCCGGTGGTGATTATTCAACCTTTTGTTTCTCTCGAAACCTACTGTACTTTCCCTTCCGACGAGGCAAGAGGTAAAACTTATTGCCATCACAAAAAACAAAACGATTCCAATTATAATTTTTGGTACTTTCATTGTCTTGAAATTATAGCGTCCCGATTATTTTATTCAGCTCTTCTTTCGTTTTGCCGAGTTTTACTTGCAATCGTCCGATCATCTCGTCCCAGCTGCCTTCTGCGAACAATAAATCATTGTCGGTAAGGACGGCAAATTGTTTTTTGAGTCTGCCTTTTTGCTCTTTCCAGGTACCTTTTACTTCTGATGTATTCATTTTTTGAATTTTATGTGGTGAATAATTTTAATGCAGTAAAGTTGGGGTTCGAGCTAATTTTTAATGTTACATCCTTAGTGAAACATATTACATAAATCACACATTTTGATACTGAAAAAATGGAAAAACTGCTATTTTTTGGGCTATTGAGCATCCCGGTCGGTCTATCAGGCATCCGTTCTACGGATCACTGGTATTACTGATCTGGGGAATTTTCCTTAAAAACACCACCCTCTCTTTGCTGTTTGTTTCTTTGGCTTCTACGCTATTCCTTTATATCACTGCCTTGTATGACGAGAAAGAGTGTATACAATTTTTTGGAAGGAGATACAGGGAATACATGCGACGCACCAAAATGTTAGTGCCGTTTGTATTCTGAAAGGGAAATCAAGAGGAAGGTTGTTGCCTGTTGACAAACGTAAATTGACCGTAAAGTGAGTCTGAACCAGTTGTTCAGGAGAATGCTAATCATTGAAAATGGCTCCCAGAATGCCGACTACGATCCCCGGAAGGCAAATAAGAAAGATGATAAACATGATCCATCCCTTATCAATATATTTTTCGTGGCCTGTTACCGAAAGAATATAGATGGTGATAAACATCAGGGCAATGGCGCCTGCAAATATCCATGCCATGACCGCATAATTCCTTCCTTTTTTCCATGGATGCAGCAGCGTAAAAAAGAGGGAGCAGACACCGGTAATCCGGGCAGCTATTCCTATCAGGTTATGGTTGGTGCCTATTAGCTGCGAGGCAACAATCAGGACTACCCCGAAAAGGAAATACCAAAGGGTTTTTGACCGGTTGGAAGTATCGAAAAGGGAGATAAAATGTTCTTTTAAATCGGTCATTTCCTTAAAGTTTAGTGTAAAGTAGTGATTATCCTATACAATCTCCTGTTATGGTAAATTTGTGCTGCAGAATGGTTATAGTTCCAAACCAAAGATTAACCGTCTTTTTCAAGTTATTTCCAAATTTATGTCAAATAATTGCTATAAGCAAAATTTTACTTCATTTTACTATATTTATGACCTTCAATCACCAACTAACGCTTAAGAATGGGTAATCA
Source organism: Bacteroidales bacterium (assembly GCA_038323575.1). Classification (GTDB taxonomy): domain Bacteria; phylum Bacteroidota; class Bacteroidia; order Bacteroidales; family Prolixibacteraceae; genus CAINVV01. The sequence goes on from JBBQHB010000012.1 coordinate 35,817, forward strand.
AAGGAATCTTGTCAGGTCGCTCGGATTGGGCTATGTCGTAATTTTCGTAGTTGCAAATATTATTGGATCAGGAGTTTACAAGAAAATTGCTCCCATGGCTGCGGAACTCCACTCTTCCGTCTGGATTCTTATTGCCTGGATTGTCGGAGGGATTATTACCCTCTTCGGGGCGCTGAGCAACGCTGAAGTTGCGGGATTGCTGGCCGATACCGGCGGAGAATTTGTTTATTTTAAAAAAATATACAACCGCTTTTTTGCATTTTTATACGGTTGGTCACTGTTCACGGTTATCCAGACAGCCACCATCTCTTCACTGGCTTATGTTTTTGCCCAATCACTGAACAGCATTGTCCCCATTCCTGAGGTCTTCCCCTCTTTGCAGCATTTTACGATCGGCGGGGTTTTCTACCCTTTCCAGGATTTCGGCGTTAAATTGATTGCTATTTTGCTGATCCTGTTCCTGACATCTGTCAATATTTCGGGCTTAAAAACCGGGGCCGGAGTAAGCAGGGCCATCATGATGCTTGTTTTCACAGGACTTGCTGTTATCGTTATTTTTGGTCTTGGCAGCGTACACAAAATGCCTGCAAATTTCATGGAAATTGGGACTGTTACCAACGGGGCGGTGACGCTTTCATCCTTTTATACGGCCATGCTGGCTGCTTTCTGGGCTTACCAGGGATGGGTCTCTGTTGGTTTTATAGGGGGAGAAGTTAAAAACCCCCATAAGAATATCCCGAAAGGAATTGTATTGGGTGTTTTTGTTGTGATCTTCATTTATTTGCTGGTTAATGTAACTTATATGACATTGCTGTCTATCCCTCAGCTGGAGCAGGTTAATGCTGCCGGCAACCAGATAGCTGCCGTTGAAGCGGTAAGGAGTTTCTGGGGCGCGGGAGGAGTGCTGTTTATTTCTCTGCTGATACTGCTAACGACCCTGGGATGCACCAATGCCAGTATTTTAACTGGTGCCCGGCCCTATTATGCCATGGCGAAAGACCGCCTGTTCTTTAAGGGGGTCGGAAAACTGAACAAAGCAAATGTACCGTCAAACTCCCTGATATTTCAGGGAGTTTGGTCGTCTGTACTGGTATTGTCGGGGACCTTCGACCAGTTAACCGACATGATTATTTTTGCGGTTTTCATATTTTACGGGGCAACTTCGCTGGGTGTATTTATATTGCGCCGCAATATGCCCGATGCCTACCGGCCTTATAAAGTATGGGGATATCCGGTTGTGCCGGCTGTTTTTATTCTTTTCTGTATCGGATTGTTCATCAATACGATTGCTACCCGGCCGCGCGAGGCAGCCATCGGCATGACCTTAATTCTGGCAGGCATTCCGGTATTTTTGTTCCTTCAACGGAAATATTCAAAAACAGGGAACTCCCCGGATCCGGAATAAATTTCAAAAGTTCCTTGAAATTGAGCCATCCGGTTTAAAACGTAACTGTTCTGTCTGACCAGGCAACCAGGTTGACACAATCAACCATGGATGACATCGGACAGGCTTCAGTTTCTGGCAGATGTCTTGATTTGAGGCAGGTCCCGCAGGCGAATATTTCGCCGCCGTGAAATACAAAGTCTTTCAATTGCTCGTCAACATCGTATTTTTCGTGGGTTAACCCTTCGCATTCAACGGCTTCTCCCATTAAGAATAATTTTACTTCGTGTTCATGTTTGAGCGCAGTTATGCCGAAGCGGAAAGCGTTCCATGCTTTTTCGTACTCCTTGGTTTCGAGGATAATTCCGATTCTCATGGTGGGTTTAATTTAAGGTTATTGAAATAATTCTCAGTGAAATCTTTGCTTGTGAATATACCTAAAAAACAATTGCACGCTTATTTAACTCGTTTAAATAGTATACAAAAAGACAGGTATCAGAAGTCATACTAACTTTTGATACCTGTCTTATAAGATGAATTTCCAACAGAGGCTTTAACTATCTGTTCTGCATTCTTGCAGCCCTTTCTTCAGCCATTTTTTTGCGGTATGCATCCAACTTTGTTCCTTGTTCGGCTGTTAAAGCTGCCTTCAGTTTTTTATCAACATCTGCCTGCAATTTCGCGCCCTCTGCCATCATTTTCTCACGATCCGGGGTGCCGCCGCCATCGCGCATTTTTTGAAACATTTCGGACCGGGCTTTATCGCCATCGGTGATAATCGGCGTAATTTTGGTAACCTGAGCTGGCGTCAAACTTAAGGCAGTCGTGAGACCGTCAACTTCCCTTTTAAGTCTTTCTTCCGGAGTTCCGCCCCGTTGTGCAAAACATGAACCGGCAGCCATAATAGCTACCAAAACTAACATTGCTAATTTTTTCATACGACTAATTTTTAAATTTGACTATTTGACAAACTCCATTCAAAAAGGTTTAATTGTGTGTATGAAGATTTGATCCGGTAACTGAAACTTTAGTGCTTCTGCAGTACTTCCAGCATTTTACGGTCTAATTTCTGTCCGTGCCAATCTTCGTATCCGACATCTTTTCTTCCGGAATTCAAGACGCCAAAATCTCCCTTGAAATTCCAGAATGCCCAACCGATTTGGTTTTCAGTTAAAATGCCCAATACATCGCTTATCCAGGCAAGAAATACTTCGTGGGGTGTCTCCCTGTAGCAGCCACACTCCCCGCAATGTACTCCCACGCCCTTTCCGACAAGTTCTATCCATGGACGGTAAAAATCCTCAAGGGATTTCCTGCTGTATTCTTTGCCTTTGATGGAACCGGGCCAGACAGGAACAGGTGCATCATCCGGATTTTTCCATACCCAGGGAGCCCGGTAGTGGGAGACTTCTCCGGGCCAATAGCCACGGCAACTCTGGGCCACCTTAAGGTCATTCAGTTCAGGTGTTACGGAACTGCCTCCGTTATTCCCGTCAGCCAACACCAAACGTTCTGAGTTGTGTTTCAGGATAGCATCCAGGCACCCCCGGACAATTTTTCTGTAAACTTCCCCCGGGATTGCTTTCCTGCTGCCGTACTGGTCATTCATGTCTTCCCTGAAGCAGGGTTCATTGATCAGGTCGAAACTGAGTTGCTTTCCCGAAACTCCTTTGAACCTTTTTGCCCACATTCCCCAGTGTGTATAAAGGGCTTGCTGCGCTTCATCGTCTTTCCAAAGATTGTAGGGTTCATTAAAGCCTGCATTGATGCAAAAACCGGGTACCCGGTGAAGGTTGAGGCTGACATGCATTCCGTACTTGTTGGCCATGTATACCAGTTTCTCAATCTCTTCAACGGCCTGTTCATTAAAGCTTAATACCTGTTCAGGAGTTACCTTTTTTTCCTTGTCCGGACCGGGATCGAAATTGATGTAACAGGGGTACTGTACCGGAATCCTGACGAAATCGAAACCCCAGTCCGACATCCATTTGAAATCTTCCTCATTTGACATGTTCCTGCTGTTCTGGCGGGGAAATGTCAAAGGCCTTGAAGTATAGAAATCCAACAGGTTAAATCCCCGCCAGCGCGGAAGTTTGTTCACTTGATTATCGGCAAGGGATAATCCCATGGCCGGAAAACTACCGGATAACCCGATGAGTGCACTTCCTGCTGCTGCGGTTTTCACGAATGATCGGCGGTCGATAGCTGTCATTTCCGTCAATAGTAATTACAGATTTTCCCCGAAACTAAACCCGCTACGTGCCGGTTCTTTAATAAAGACATCCAGTTCAGGATGATTGCTAACTTTCATGTTTTTGGCATCATATTCGATGCGGGTATTAAACCTTTGGGCCAAAACGCCGGTGAGTGACATTTCCACCAATTGTGTGGCATAATCAAAATTGGAACCCGGTACCTTCCCGTTTTTGATGGCATCAATCCATTCGCGCTGAGGGTTTTCCTCGAAAGTCCTTGGAATTGTTTTTTCGGGCAGTTTGCTTTTGTATGCTTCCCACTCCGGCATTGGCATCAGCAATCTTGGATCATTAGGCCTTCCTCCGGTAATTAAACTCTGCTTGTCACCTACCATGATCATGCCGCTTCCGGCCAGTTTTTCGACTCGCCACTCCGGACGAATCTCAGGTTTGAGTCCGCCTTCATACCAGTGCATTTTTACCGGAACCTTGTTGCCGCGGGCGGGGAAATCCCAACGGATAACAGATTGATCGGCTACAAAACCTGTGTCGGGTACCGGTGTTTTAAACTCTGCCTCCACCACATCCGGCATGCCAAGATCCAATGACCAAAAAGGAGCATCCAGGGTATGGCAGCACCAGTCGCCCATTTCGCCGTTTCCGAAGTCAAACCAGCTGCGCCAGGTCTTTGGCGCATAAATGCTGTTGTAAGGCTTGTAGGCAGCAGGCCCCAGCCACAGGTCCCAGTCTAAATTGGCAGGAACGGGCTGTTCTGCCGGCGGGAAACTTTCGGGTTTGTTGAAAAATTTGTTCGGGCCAAAAGACGGTCCGTCAAACCAGGCAAGCACTTCAGTTACATTGCCAAGTAAGCCTGCATCATACCATTCTTTGACCAGCCTGATCCCGTTTGTTGCGTGGCCCTGGTTGGCCATCTGGGTAATGACATTGTAATGGTGGGCTGCTTTCTTCAGCGTGCGTAACTGCCAGATATTGTGTGCCAACGGCTTCTCTACAATGACATGTTTGCCCAGCTGCATGGCTGCCATGGCAGCGGGAAAATGGGAATGATCGGGTGTGCAAACCATCACGGCATCAATCTCCTTGTGCATTTTATCGAACATGACCCGGTAGTCCTTGAAACGTTTGGCATTTGGCATCGCTTTAAAAGCTTCCGCCGCCCGGTTATCATCCACGTCGCAAAGTGCGACGATGTTTTCGTTCCATTTGGGATCTTTCTGATTGATTAGTTTACTCCAGTTACTCTTCCCCTGTCCTCCAACCCCGATAACGGCGATATTCAATCTGCCGGAGGGGGAGCAGCTCATCATATTGGGAATTAAAACTGCACCCGCACTCAATACCGATGCTGATCTGATAAAGTCTCTTCTGGATGGATTCATAGTGGCTTTAAACTTTAAGATTAATATTTGGATAAAAAATTAATGCTATTTTTTCCTGCCTAAATTAATGAATTTTGAACCATTCAGTGTCAGAAAAAAGAAAAATGCAAAATTACGGTCGGATTGAATTTTTTTAAGCAGGTATTTGTTTTTTTTATGTTTCTGGATCTAAAGATTTGCGCCAGTAGGTTTAGGTATTGTTATTATGTAAAAGATAACCAAAACCGAAGCGGTGGCGGTTGTCAGAAAGGCAGCTGCGGCTCCGAATTGAAACCAGATGACTCCTGTCAGGGAACTTGCCAGCATGGTACAGATGCTCTGAAGACCGGTAAATGTCCCGATGGCGGTGGCGGTATCCTTCCTGTCGGAGATATTAGAGATCCATGCCTTGGAGATCCCTTCGGTTGCGGAGGCATAGATGCCGTAAAGGAAAAACAGGCCGAAAAAGAGGTAAAGGTTGGTAATAAAAGCCATTCCGTAATAAACAGCTGCAAACAGGGCAAGTCCTGAGATAAAAATAGTTTTTAATCCGGCTTTGTCGGCAAGTATCCCTACCGGGAAAGCAAAAAGGGCATAAACCAGGTTGTAAAAAATGTACACCCCGATGACCATGGTATCGTCCAGTCCGGCTTGTTTTGCATTCAACAGCAGAAAAACATCGGAACTGTTAAACAGCGTAAAGAAAAGCAGTCCGATGACCAGCTTACGGTAGGCCGGAGGGCTCAATTTCCAGTATTTCAGGAAAGAGAAAAAAGGGGTAGGGACTTTTAAACCTGATGGTTCCACGGTTTTTTTCTCCTTTAAGAAAGACGAAGCTAAAACTGCCAGGAGTCCCGGAACAAAGGCGATGAAGAACAGTGTTTTGTAATTTTCGGGGTAAAAATAGAGATAACCCAGTGCAAACAACGGTCCCAGCACTGCCCCAAAAGTGTCCATGGATCTGTGAAAGCCGAAAACTTTCCCTTTGGTTGCAGGAGTGGCTTCATCGGATAGCAATGCATCTCTTGCTCCCGTCCGGATGCCTTTCCCGATCCTGTCGATGGTTCTCGCAAAGAAAATCCACAGCGGATAAATAAACAGGGCCATCATCGGTTTCGAAACGGCGCTGAGGGCATATCCAAATTGCACAAAAGGAACCCGCTTGCCCCTGTTGTCAGAAAGTTTCCCGAAATATCCTTTGCTGAATCCGGCTGTTGCCTCTGCAACTCCCTCGAGTATGCCGATCAAAACAACTGAAAAACCAATGCTTTTGAGATAAATGGGCATTACAGGATAGAGCATTTCGCTTGCCGTGTCGGTAAACAAACTGATCAATGATAATATCCAGACTGTCCGGGTGATGTATTTCATCCTTACCAGCGCCTGATCTGCCAAACTTCAGAAACTACCGTGAATACTATGGCAGCACAACCCGTCGCATGAACGTGCGAATTCAGGCTGAAAATGGGTAAACTAAAATCGCTATACTTCATGCCCCGATATATTTGGTGATATAATATCCTGATATACTCACCGTTGCTGTCAGGAAGGTTCCCCAGATCAGGTCAATGATCACCACGTTTAACGGGAAACCTTTCAGTGTGGCATAATTGGTCAAATCATAGGTAGCATAGGCGATCAGTCCGAAAACGGCACCCAGGACAATCGCCCTTGATGCGGATTGTTTTTCGATCGAGGGAAAGATGACAAAAATAAAAATGCCGGCAATAAACAGCAGGTAAAAAATCAGGGCTGCACCCCAGTTCACCGTGTCACTCAATAGGGTGCCCAGGTATTTCCTGTAAATGTTTTTTGCTATCAAACCAAGCCAGAGCATGTCTATCACAAAAAACACAACCGTAGTAAGGAGGTAACTGATGATTATCTTGGCGAATGTCATATTAGTTGGTTTTTTAGTTTTTGGAAGAAAAAGATTACAAATACAAAACAAACTTACAGAATAAATTCTGAAAGAATTAGTGCTTTCAGAAACAGAAATTTATATTTAAATTGCATGTAAATCTAAGATACCATAAAAACAGTTTGTTCACTTTATTTGCTGTTTACTTTCTATTGGGGTTTGTCCTTTCAGGCGCTGGCTCGGGATAATTATGAGATGCGGGTTTATGCCTCTGAACTGACTGAAAATCTTACCGTATTTGAATTCATGCCGCCAAGTATGTAAATAAATTAAGATATGTTAGATAAGATATTGGATTTCAGTATAAAAAACAAGCTGATAGTCATCCTCTTTACGATTACTATGGCTGCGTTCGGACTGTATTCTGTTTATAAAATTCCGGTTGGGGCGGTCCCGGATATTACAAATAACCAGGTGCAGGTAATTACTACATCCGGAAATTTATCCACCCAGGAGATAGAGCAGTTTATTACGGCTCCGGTAGAAATGGAAATGGCCAACTTACCAGGAGTAGCAGAAATTCGTTCGGTGTCAAAATTCGGACTATCGGTCGTTACGGTAGTCTTTAACGATGATATCGGCACTTATTTGCCCCGTCAGTTGATTGCCGAAAAAATTAAAAGTGCATCAGCCAACATTCCCGAAGGGTTCGGAACGCCCGAAATGGGGCCAATAACCACCGGATTGGGCGAAATATATCAATACACCCTGGATATAAAACCTGGCTACGAAAATAAATATACGCCAATGGATTTAAGAACCATCCAGGACTGGGTGGTTAAGCGGCGGTTATCCGGAATCAACGGGGTTGTTGAAATCAACAGTTGGGGAGGATACCTTAAACAATACGAAATAGCAATAAGTCCGGCCCGGCTAAAAGCGGTGAATATCACGTTGATGGATGTTTTTCGCGCCATCGAATCCAACAACAGCATATCTGGTGGCTCGTACATCGAAAAAACGAACCAAAGCTATTTTATCAGGGGCGACGGTCAGGTAAAATCCTTGTCGGATATCGGGAATATTGTTGTTTCCAACAATTCAGGAATTCCTTTGCTGATAAAAGACATTGCCGAAGTAGGTTTTGGTTTTGCCAACCGGTTTGGCGCAATCACAGCCAACGGGAAAGGCGAAACAGTATTGGGGCAAATCATGATGCTTAAAAACGCTAACTCCAAAGAAGTTATCAATGAGGTAAAAAAACGGGTAAAAGAGATTCAGAAGAACCTGCCGGAGGGGATATATATTAATCCAATTTTGGAACGGAGCGAACTGATTTCAAAAACATCAACTACAGTTGCCGAAAATCTGATTTTAGGGGCAATTATTGTCATGCTTACCGTCATTCTGTTGCTTGGCAATCTACGTTCTGCATTGGTAATTGCCTCAATGATTCCGTTGGCGTTATTGTTCACGATATCAGTGATGTACATATTTGGTATCGATGCCAACCTGATGAGTTTGGGCGCATTGGACTTTGGTATTATTATCGATGGTGCAGTAATAATCGTAGAATACATTGCCCTGCGAATATCGGTTCAGAAAAATGAAATAAGTAGTGCCCATGGAGTTGATCAGCAAACTTTGATGGATCGTATCTCATTTAAAGGTGCATCCAAAATGATGAAATCGGCCATTTTTGGCCAAATTATCATTCTGATTGTATTTATCCCGATTTTATCTTTGAGCGGAGTTGAAGGTAAAATGTTTCGTCCGATGGCGCTCTCTTTTTCCTTTGCCGTTATAGGTGCAATGATTCTCGGCTTAACCTGGCTGCCAGTTGCATCCTCCATTTTCTTAAAACCTGAAAAAAAGAATAAGCGCAATATTTCGGATTGGATCATGGACAAAGCTTATCAATCTTATTTTCCGGTTATTAAATGGTCGTGCTACCACAAAAAAAACGTGCTTGGGGTTGCCATTTTGTCATTAATATTTACGGTGTTTTTGTTTACACGAATTGGCGGTGAGTTCGTTCCTACCCTTGATGAAGGTGACTTTGTGATACAGCCGGTTTTAAAGACAGGCACTTCACTGACAAAGACAGTAGAGATGACCACCAAAATGGAGAATATTCTGATTGCAAAATTCACGGAAATCGATCAGATTGTAAGTCGGATCGGGGCTGCCGAAGTACCCACCGATCCAATGTCGATGGAAGAAATAGATATGATTATTAAGTTGAAGCCCCGCGGTCAATGGGTAAATGCAAAAAGCAAAGATGAACTGGCAGAAAAATTCAAAGAGGCATTATCTGTAATTCCTGGTATAGAATACGAATTTACACAACCCATCGAAATGCGGTTTAACGAACTGATAACGGGAGTGCGTTCGGATATTGCCATAAAAATATTTGGTGAAGACTTGGATTACATCAACCAAAAAGCAATTGAGGTAAAAAATTTAATCGTTAACATTCCAGGCGCCAGCGATGTAATTCTGGAAAAAACTGCCGGACTTCCCCAAATCAGGATAGTTTACAATCGCAAAAAAGTAGCTTACTACGGGCTTGAAATTCAGACCTTAAACAACTATTTATCCACCGCTTTCGGCGGCGAAGTGGCAGGGGTTGTTTTCGAAGGGGAAAAACGGTTTGATATGGCGGTTCGGTTTCAAAAACAGAGCAGAACTGATATCGAAGATATTAAACAACTGTATGTTCCGCTAAACAACGGGCAACAAATTCCGTTTGAAGAACTTGCAGCTATTGAATACGCTGAAGGACCTGCAAAAATTTCCAGAGAAAATACGCAACGCCGGGTTGTTGTAAGCGTAAATACGCGTAACCGTGATTTACAAAGCGTTGTGAAGGATATTCAAGCTGCAGTTACAAAGAATATAACACTTAAGCCGGGTAATTATATATCCTATGGCGGACAGTTCGAAAACCTGCAAAACGCTACGAACCGTTTGATGCTTGCGGTCCCGGTTGCGCTCCTGCTGATTTTTATATTCCTGCACTTTGCATTTAAATCCTTGAAAGATGCCATACTCATTTTTACAGCAATTCCTTTGGCAATTGTCGGGGGCGTTGTATTGTTATGGCTCAGGGATATGCCATTCAGCGTATCTGCAGGCGTTGGATTTATTGCACTGTTCGGTATTGCTGTTCTCAACGGCATCGTTTTAATAGAGCATTTGAAGGAATTGCAAAATAGCGGCATGACGAATATGAGAGAATTAATATTAAAAGGAACGAAAGATCGCTTACGGCCTGTTATGCTTACTGCCGGTGCAGCTGCTATGGGCTTTTTACCAATGGCAATTTCAACAGGTGCCGGAGCCGAGGTACAACGTCCACTGGCAACTGTTGTAATCGGAGGACTTGTTACCTCAACATTGCTGACCATGATAGCGCTGCCTCTGTTGTTCGAGATTTTTTACAATGTAAAAGGCATTAAATTCTTCCCCTACAGAGCTATCAGGAAAAATATCGGCATTTTATTGGTGCTGATATTTTTCCCTTTGTCTTCATTGCTTGCACAGGGAAAAAAATTGAATCTAAACGAAATCATAGGACTTGCCATCTCAAACAATATGGAGATAAGTGCTTATTCATTAAGAGTTGAGGAAAGCAAGGTTTTAATCCCAACAGCCTACGCATTGGAAAAAACAGGTATAACCTATGGTATCGACCAGAATAATATTGCTGAAAATGGTTATCCCCTTAAGGTGTGGGGGGTGGAACAAGGTATTAGTTTTCCGGCATTGTACATTGCAAAACGAAACGCATTACGAAACGATGTTTTCAATGCTGAAATAATCTTAGAGATTCGCAAGCAGATGCTAAAAAAAGAGCTTTCAGTCTGCTATTATGAAATCCAAAAGCTGCGGAACAAACAAATGATTTTTTTGAGTATTGACAGCCTGTATAGTAAATTATTGGGTAATGCTGAAATAAAACACAATAAAGGCGATTTCAGCCAACTAGACCTCTTGAACATAAAAGCCAAACAACAGCAGGCAAGGCTAAATTTAAACAGCAGTAAATATGGTATCGGGAAATCTTTTCAAAAGCTTCAAACACTTATGAATACCGATGAAGCCTTCGATGTGCCAACCGAAATTGAGATTGTCAACCGCACAGATGACAATTTTGAATTGAATCCTGTAGTTCAACTGTTGAAATTGCAAGACAAAAAAAGCGAAGCCATGTTGAAAATAGAAAGGAATAAATTGTATCCCGATATTTCACTAAGCTATTTTTCAGGTACAAATTACTACGACAATGCGAAGTATTACAATGGGTTCCAGGTTGGATTAGCCGTTCCGTTGTTTTTCGGAGGCAATAAAGCACAAATAAAATCAGCAAAATTGGCGCTTACCGGACAACAATTGCTTACTCAAAATGAAGTCTTGTTTCTCAAAACAAAACTTGCAGGATACAAAAAAACCGAATTGAAGTACCGGGAGCTTATTGATTATTACCACAATTCGGGCAAACTGCTGTACGATGAGATTTTGCGGGCTACTCTAAACAGTTTTCAGCGCGGAGAGATTGATCTCTTTAAATTCGTTTACAGCTATGAAAATGCAATGCAAATTAAATTGGATTACTTGGATAATGTATTTGAATACAATACAATATTGCTTGAACAAATATATTTATCAAACTAAACAGCAAGAAAAATGAAACCAAAATCAATATTTTTCATATTCATCGCAGCCGTTTCAATGCTGTCGTGCGGCAACAGTCAAAAACCCGAAAAGATGTTGAATGAAGAAGATCATTTGATTGTAATCTCCCATCGGCAATTTCAAACAGATAAAATGGCATTTGGCGAACTGCAAAAAATGCCCTTTACCGAAATTGTTAAATGCAACGGAAATGTTGTTACGAAATCGGGTGGTATTGCAAAAATAAGTCCTGCGGTTTCCGGTTTGGTACAAAAAATACTATGCACGGCAGGTCAGCAGGTGTATATGGATCAGGTTCTTTTCGAACTGTCGGGAAACGAATTTATAGAACTTCAGAAAGACTTTGCCGGGGTCGCCAGCCAATTAAGGAAAATGAAATCTGAATACGAAAGAATAAATGCACTGTACAAAGAAAACATCGGCTCTGAAAAAGAATTGATAGCTGTCGAAAGTGAATACAAAAGTATTCAGGCCATGTATAAGGCTTTAGAAATGAAACTTCAGTTGATTGGTTTAGATGCGTCAAAAATTGAAGATGCTGAATTCTACCGTTCATTTTCAATAAAATCGCCGATTAATGGTTTTATATCCCAAATTAATGTATCCTTGGGGCAACATGCGGATCAGCAAACGATTATGGCTGAGATAATTGACGTGAAACAGCTTCAGTTAAAAGTGGCTGTATTTGAGAAAGATATAAACAGACTGATTCCGGGACAAAAATTAAAATTTAAATTGTCAGACAACAGCAATACGGCTTATGATGCCTCATTAATCGCAATCGGACGAACAGTGGATCCTGTATCAAAAACAGTTCAATGCTATGCCGGTATTGATGATTTGAACAGTGCGAACTTTGTAAACAATGCTTATGCTGAAGTCGAAATAATTACTAAAACCGAGACGGAGAATTCAGTCCCGGAAGAATCTGTCATCAAATCGGATGGCGTAAATTATTTGTTGGCTTATGTAAAGGATGACAACAATAACTATTATTTGAAAAATATTAGAATAGAAGTTGGTCGGTCAAACAATGGGTACATCGAAATTCTAAAGGACCATAATTTTTCCAAAATAGTAACCAAAGGAGTTTACAACATTAAGATTGAATAGTCCCTTCCTTTGGATAGTTCCCCGGCCGGACTATTTTAGGCCTGGATAAAGCATAAAAGGATCTATCCTCGTTTTTTATAATTAAATCGTAAGAATGTTCTTGGATGTGAATAAAAATGAGGGTAGATTTGTATTATATTTTCATAAAAACAATCAGATCGTGAAGACTTTAAAAATTCTTGTCTTAATCCTGCCGGGATTGCTTTTTATTTTTAGCTGCGGGAGCAACAAAACCGGCAAAACCGGTAAAGTAAATGATATCGACGGGAACGTCTATTCAACGGTAGTCGTCGGGAGCCAGACCTGGATGGCCGAAAATCTTAAAACGACTAAATACAACGATGGGACTCAGATTCCTGAGGTAACAGATGATTCAATCTGGAGCAAACTGAATACCGCAGCCATGTGCTGGTATAAAAACGATGCCCAGGCTGGCAAGGCTACCTATGGAGCCGAATACAACTGGTATACTGTCAGTACCGGGAAACTCTGTCCTGCCGGTTGGCATGTGCCGTCTGACAAGGAATGGAGACAATTGACCAATTACCTGGGCGGAGATAATGTTGCAGGCAATGAGATGAAAGCCATTTCCGGATGGAACAAAGGGGGAAATGGATCAAATACAAGCGGTTTCACTGGTATTCCTGCCGGATACCGCAGTTACAAGGGTCCTTTCAATTCCCTTGGACTGAGTGGTTACTGGTGGAGTTCCTCCCTCAGCTCAGATAATGCCTGGTATACTGTCCTCTTCAGCAAGGATGCTACTGCTTTCAAATATTACGGTTACAAAGGAAGCGGCTACGCTGTCCGGTGCGTTATGGATGGGAAGAAGTAAACTCATTCCAACCAAGGAATTGCACCTTTCCTTTTTGGCAGCAGTATCCTTTTTTTGCCTCTGCTTTATTGTCAGGGCACAAGGACAGGAAAACCAGCAGTGGGGACAAAGGTTTAGCCGCAATATGGTTTCGGATGAAACCGGTTTGCCGGCATCATTTAATATTGAGACCGGGAAAAATGTAAAATGGGCTGTTTCTGTCGGAACCAACAACTATGCCACTCCAGTAATTGCAGGCGGCAAAGTTTTGATCGGGGCAAACAATGCCGACCAGCGCGATCCGCGCCATGAGGGTGACCGTGGCACTTTACTTTGCCTGAACGAATCGGACGGCAGTTTGTGCTGGCAGTTGGTTGTTCCACGGGTGGAAGGTGACAGGCACAACGACTGGCCCATGATCGGCATATGTTCTCCCCCGACAGTTGAGGGCAACCGGGTGTATCTGCTTACCAACAGGTCGGAGGTGCTTTGCCTCGACCTCAACGGCCAGACAGACGGGAACGACGGACCGTTCCTTGGTGAGGGATGGTTCATGGCTCCATCGGGTAAATTTCCCTATAAAGTTACACTGAAAGATGCGGATATTATCTGGTCTTACGATCTGAAGCAAGAGTTAGGCATTTGTCCGCACGATTCACCACACGCCTCCATATTGTTGGATGGCGACTTCCTCTATTTGAACACCTGCAGCGGCGTGGATTTCCGGCACCTCGAAACCACTGCTTTAGAGGCGCCTGCCCTGATCGCCCTGGACAAGAAAACGGGCAGACTCGTTGCCCGTGACGATGAGCTTTTTGGTCCCCGGATTTTTCACTCCTCCTGGTCTTCTCCGGCAATGGGAGAGGTTGGAGGGAAAAAGCAGCTCTTTTTTGCAGGACCTGACGGCATTTTATATGCATTCGAAGTACTGTCCCAAACAGCATCGCGCGAGCAAATTCAATCATTCAAAAAAATTTGGCAGTTCGACTGTGATCCTCAGGCGCCCAAGAGTAATATTCATACTTACCTGAACAACAAGAATGAAGGTCCGAGTAATTTTCTGGGTATGCCCGTTTTTTACAAAAATCGCATCTACGTTACCGTAGGCGGTGATATCTGGTGGGGAAAGCGCAAAGCATGGCTTAAATGCGTGGATGCAACAAAGAAAGGTGACATAACGGGTACCGGTGAAATCTGGAACTACCCGCTTGAACAACATGCCGCATCTACGCCTGCCATTTCGGACGGATTAATTTACGTGACAGATTGCGGTAAGAACCTGCACTGTCTGGATGTGGAATCCGGTAATTTTTATTGGAAGCAGAAACTCCGGATGGATTCATGGAGTTCCGCCCTTGTTGCCGACAAGAAAGTATATGTTGGTTCGCGCGCGGGTGATTTCTGGATTCTCGGAGCCGGCAAAAAATTGAGTGTACTGGATTCCATCCTGATGGACAGTCCAATACACTCAACGCCGGTCGCTTCGAAAGGGGTGATTTATATTTCGACCATGAATAAGCTTTATGCAATAAAAGCAACCAATTAATTTATAATTGATTGGTTGCTACTTTAATTTCCAGCCTTGTGACCGGAGTGTAATCCGACACTAACCATTAAGCCCCAAGATCCCATCTTCTGAAATAGAGACCCTGTCTTACAACGGGTATGGTCTTGAACTCAATCTCCTTCAGCTCTTGCTGGCTCAGCGGTGAAAAGCCGGAAGCTATTCCAACATTTTCCTCAATTTGTGCGATACTGTCCACCCCAATGATGGTCGTACTTACCGGCTGGCTCATGTTATAAGTTAATGCCTCTTTGATGGTGATTGTCCCCGGTTTTGTTGTTCTCAACCGCACATCCGGTTGTTCTGCTTCCGGAGGTGGAACCCATGTGGAGAGCAGCCGGCTCCGGGTAGTTACTTTCATCCCAATAATGGCCATCCCCTGCTTTTGGGCTTCAGGCAGTAAGTAATTGATAAAACTCAGGTAATGCACGTCTGCAGCATTCAGCGCCATCAGAATGGAGTCGAAAGGATAACGCCGGATAGCTTCCAGCAACACCAACGGTTCAAAATGGCCGGTTATTCCCAGTTTTCTGACAACTCCTTCCGACCTTGCTTTTTCCAGGGCCTTGATGGCACCGGTTGCTGAAAAAATCTGGTTAACCTGATCCATGGTCTGGACATTGTGCAGCTGCCAGGTGTCGAGATGATCTGTCTGTAAATTTTTGAGGCTTTCCTCCAGGAGCCGCATTGAACCGTCATAGGTGCGGTCGTGGGTTTTTGTGGAGAGCCATACTTCGCCCCGACGGGTTTTCATCACCCTGCCGATGTTCAGTTGGCTTACCCCGCCTCCGTAAGAGGCTGCGGTATCGATGTAATTGATTCCCAGATCGATTGCCCTGTTGATGATCTTTTCAGATTCCTCATCCCGCCCTTTGATCTCCAGGGTTGCCTGTCCGCCGAGGCTTAAAATGCCAACCTTATGGCCGGTTTTACCAAGAGAGCGGGTTGGCATGGCTCCGTAGGTTCTGGCATTAAAGGGATTCTCTTTGCCGGCTTTCACGGCACCAGGATTTGGTTCGCCGGCAGCAGGAAAGGTATTCCCCACTGCAGCAGAGGCGGCTGCGGTCAGACCCGCACCCAGGAAGGCACGTCGGCTGAAATTATTCTTTTCCATAATTTGGGTTTAAAATGAAACAATCATTAAATTGACTAGTAAGATATCAGTATTTATTGCCATCTAAATTAATAAAATTTCTATATGTCCCGTAAGTTGGAATTATTTAACCGCAGCGCTCCCTTATTTCTGGTAATTTTATAGCTGCAGGATAAACTTCCTCCTGTTAGATAATACAATGTGTGAATGATGTAAACCTTTATTTCAATAGTGTAATCTTTTAATGGTTATTTGATTCATCTTTACATTATCAATGCAAAAACTTAAAAACAGAGGCCGATATGCCACCCCAAAAAGTTGTTCAGCAATACTTCTCAAATGCAGGGATTATCCTTGCAGGTATCATAATATTCATTCTGATCATATTCAGGCCTTTGCATACGAAGGGGCAGGATATATTTATGCCACCCATGAGACCGGTAAATGCCTTTAAACCAGGTGAAAATCTCAATTTTCAGATCAAATATGGCTTTATCGTCGGAGGAACAACCACTTTTTCTCTCACGGAAGAAACTTACAAAAATAAACCTGCTTACTACGTTGTCGCTATAGGTCAGACTACGGGCCTGGCTAACACCCTTTACGGCGTCAAGGATACTTACGAAAGTTGGTTTGACCCGGAAACGATGCTTCCGTTTCAGCAAAAGCGTGACATCAAGGAAGGGCACTACAAACGCTACAACGAGGTGACCTACAACAGGAAAAACAATACCGTTAATTCAAGTTTGTCAGGTGTTCACCCTGTTCCGGCTAAGATTCTTGATGTAGTTTCGACTTTTTATTACCTGAGGCGGGTAGATTTTTCGAAACTGCGCGAAGGCGATGTTGTACTCGTCAACATGTATTTTGGAGAAGAAATAACTCCTTTCCGGATGAAATATGCCGGGAAAGAAACCATAAAAACCAAATTCGGAGAATTTAATTGTCTTAAAATTTGCCCGGTGGTTGAGGTTGGACGCATGTTTAAAAGCCAGGATGACATGACCATATGGTTGACCGACGACGAAAACTGTCTTCCCATGCTGGTGGAAATGGATATCAGGATTGTCGGTGTAGTGAATCTGAAACTGGTCGGTTTTGAGCAGATTGTAAATCCTTCACTTTTTAAGGAGCTGGCTAATTCAAGAAGAAAAGCAAAAGCCATTCAGTATGCGGGTACTGAAGTGCAGCCTACGGTACAATGAAATTGGATTTGTTATCCCGGTAGGCCGACAAAATTAGTTTTCCCCGAAATTTTTCATTTAAGGATATCTTTTTGGAATACAGTCTTTTCCCGCCCGGGACTAGATAGGTTGGAATCCGAATGGCTTGCAGAATAAAACATTAAAAGAACAATGCCGTAAACAACCAGGAATATTGATCTTTTTAAATATCAGTCAGGCTAATTTAATCAATGAGAAAGGTTGAACAAATTGCTTCCTTGTATTCCGGTCTTCAAAAAAATATTTGTGGCATTTTGGAAAAAACAGACGGGAAAGCATCCTTTGCAGAAAACAGGTGGGAAAAAGAAATCGGTTCGGGGGTGACCTGTGTCATTCAAAACGGGAATGTTATTGAGAAGGGTGGAGTGAATTATTCTTTTGTACAAGGCAACCTTACCCCTCAGATGAGGAAATTATTGGGTGTACAGGCAAAAACGTATTCAGCGACCGGTATATCTTCAATAATGCATCCTGTAAATCCTTATGTACCCATCATCCATCTGAATGTAAGGTATTTTGCGCTCGATAACGGAACCGGGTGGTTTGGCGGGGGGATCGATCTTACGCCCCATTATGTTGATGTTTCTGAGTCCAAAGCTTTTCACCGGGAATTAAAATTGATATGTGACAAATACAGTGAATTATTCTATCCAAACTATAAAAAATGGGCCGATGATTATTTCTTTATCCCGCACCGCAATGAAACCAGGGGAATCGGTGGTATTTTCTTCGACAGGCTTGCACCCGATCCTACCATTGGTTTTGAAAGTTTACTCTCTTTTACTTTGGAATTAGGTAATGCTTACCCGTTAATATATAGTGAAATAGTAAAGAAAAAGTCAAAATTGGCCTTCACTGAAGCAGAAAAAAGATGGCAGCAAATCCGCCGCGGAAGGTATGTCGAATTCAATCTGATTTATGATCGGGGAACAAAATTCGGATTGGAGTCGGACGGAAATACCGAATCAATACTTATTAGTTTACCGGCCAATGCCTCATGGGAATACAAGTACGAAACTGTGGCTGATTCTGCGGAATCCCTGACTTTACAGCTGCTTCAAAAAAAAATCGATTGGGTCAATTTCACAGTTTAATCATTCGTAAAAAGATCTATGGCAACACCTAAAACAGCTGTCCTCCTCATTAATGTCGGTACACCGGATTCACCTTCAGTTAAGGATGTAAGAATATACCTTACCAGCTTTCTCAATGACCGCAGGGTAATTGATATCCCCTGGCTGCTTCAGAAAATATTGGTCAACCTCATCATTGTCCCTTTCCGTGCACCCAAATCGGCAAAATTGTACCGGTTGCTTTGGACAGAAAAAGGGTCGCCGTTACTCTTCCATAGCAATAGCGTGAAAGACAAGCTGCAGGATCAACTTGGCGGCAATTACAAGGTATTTATCACAATGCGCTACGGCAACCCGAATGTTAAAAAAGTGTTGGATGAGATTCATTCAGGGGCGTATTCGGAAATTATTGTACTTCCAATGTTCCCGCAATATGCCTCTTCTTCAACCGGCACAGCCAAAGCTGCAGTCATGGATCAGGTAAAACGCTGGAATATTATTCCATATATAAAATTTTTGGATCAGTTTTATAACAACCAAGGTTTTATAGATGCTTTTGCCCAAAAGATACAGCAGTATGAGCCGGAAAGTTTTGACCATATTATTTTCTCCTACCACGGATTGCCTGTTCGGCATATTTCAAAAATTCATCCGGGTGTTGACTGCCAAACCTGCATTTGTAACCTGCATTTTCCAGAATACGGTACATACTGTTACAAAGCAACCTGCTATGAGACAACACGTTTAATCGCAGCAAAACTCGGGCTTAAAAAGGAAGCTTATTCACAGAGCTTTCAGTCAAGGTTATCAGACAAATGGTTAAAACCATTTACGGATAAGCTACTTGTACAGAAAGCAAATGAAGGGGTGGAGAAAATGCTGATCGTCGCTCCTGCTTTTGTTGCCGATTGCCTTGAAACATCTGTTGAACTTGGCATTGATTATAAAAATATGTTTATCAAAGCAGGAGGCAAGGATCTGGTTTATGTTGAAAGCCTGAACGATATGCCGGAGTGGATAGGCGTTTTGAATGATATAATAGTGAATGCCTGAGAATTGGTTACTTCTTTCGGAAGAAACGGAATTTAGGAAGAAGTCCTTTCAATTTTTCAATAATTCCGGCAAGAAACTGATTGTCTTCCTCCTCTCCGATTTCGTTCCGGTTTCCGATTAACAAAGCGAGAGGCCTCAATTCTTCATATTCCCAGCAGACAACTTTCAGCATGGCTGCAAAGGGTAAAAACAAAATCATTCCTGCCACACCCCAGACTGAAGCGCCTATTATCAGGCTTAATATTGCTGCCAGGGCATTCACCTTGACACTGCTTCCGACTATTTTAGGACTGAGGTAATTGCTTTCAACCAATATGATACTCCATAAAAGAATAATTACGGCAAGCGGAATCCAAAGTGAATCATTCGACATGAATGCGTACAAAACAGGAATACTTGCCCCGATTGTCGTGCCTATATATGGGATAATTGACAAGGTTGCAGCCATGAAACCAAACAGGAAGGGGCTGTCAATCCCGATGATCCAAAGCCCGATGCTGTTGGCAAATCCCAAAATCAGGATCAGGACAATCATGCCGGATAAATATTTATGGCCGACGCGCTGGACATTTTTAAACATAACCAGCATGCGTTCCTTGTTATCATCAGGAGAAAAATGCAGGAATGCCCAAGTCAATTCTTTCCGGTAGATTAAAATCAAAAAAGTATAGACAATTGTTGCCAGTAGTTGACCCAGAATGGTGGCAGTGCCGCTGAAGGTTGATTTTATCAGGAAACCGGTAGAATTCTTCAGCCACTCCTGGATCTGGTTGAGCAAATCGTTTCTTTCCAGTTTTGGAACAAAGCTTATGTTGTTGTTTAAATATAGGATTACATCACTGAAGAGGACCATAATTTTCTCCCGGAAGTCAGACAGTTCATTGGTGAGACCCATAATCTGGGTTGAAAAAAAATAAACTGCACCAGCTGCCAGTGAAAACAGGGTGAGAATGGAAAACAATGCAGCCAGAATTTTGTTCAGTCCCCATGACCTGAATTTCTTCTCCAGCGGATAAAGAATAAAGGACAAGAGCAAAGCAAGACCCAGCGGAATAAGTATTGTTTTGGCCAAAATTAGAAATGCGAAAAGTATCGCGATAGCGCCCAGGGTAAAAAAAAGCTTTTGTATGGAAAGGTTCATTTCAACCAGTTTTTTACGGATCATTTTTGGAATGAACCAATATACCAAATTTTTTCAAGAAAAATCAGTCCCCAGTCCTCAGTCCCCAGTCCTCCGGTCGTCTAGTCGTCCGGTCGTCTAGTCGTTCTGTCATCCCGTCGTCCGGTCGTCAAGTCGTCAAGTCGTTCTGTCTCTCCGTCTCTCGGTCACTCCTACGTCCCTTGCACTCCTTTCGGGAAGGAAATTGAATTGCAGCTGAAACTGCTACCTGAGTTCTCTCTTCTTATCGCTGAATTCGGCATGGGAAATTTCACCCCTGGCATATCTGTCCTTTAGAATATCCAACGAGGATCTTTGTCTGGGATTTCTGAAGTTTCTAATCAGTAAAACAACGATAATTATTACAAAAACAAGTGCAACCAGGCTTGACATCCAGCCAAGACCCATTTCCCATCCGTGTTCTCCAAATCCTTCCATCATAATATACCTCCTTTTTATTTTTGATCCGGAACTTCCGAATTTACAGACTGCAAGTTGCCTCTCTTTCCGGTAGAATGTATTACATATTTACGGGAAGAAGTTACATGAATCACACATGGAGCCAGAAAAGGAAGGACGGAGGGACTGGACGACTGGACGACTGGATGACAGGTCACACAGCTGCCGAAATCCGAAACGGTGAGACGGAGAAACGGAGAAACGGAGATGAGAGGACTGCAGACTGTTACATGCCCGGTTTTCCGGGGAATCAACTATATTCGCAGCCTCGAGTGTTTAAGTAAAAAACAAACAAATATTTCCTATTTCAAATGAAGAGCATTTTCCTGTTTGCCCTGCTTTTTTTTATGATTTTGGTGCTTCAGGCCAAGGATACAATCAGGATTACTCATACCAATTACACCGCTGTTTTCGACAAAACCCTGAAGTATCCTGTACTTGTCGAATGGTGGGATATCCGGGACAAGATTAAATCGGTATCTGTTCCTGCTAAATGCTGGAAAGTGATTCACGTATTAAAGACCGGAGAATGGCATTCATTTGTGATGCACAATGAAAAGGAGATTCAGACAGGGATTATATCGCATGAAGTCAGCAAAAAAGAGGTTGAACAATTGAGCGGGTTCTAATTTAACTGAAAAAGTTTACCTCCAGATCTTTGACTGATATTCAAACTATTTTTTCTATCTTTATCCTGGATCAACCCAAAAGCTAACTTATGATTCTCAGATATCTCAGCTTTTCCTAAGAAAAACAATTGTCCTTCCCGGACTATTTTTGGAATTGAATCTGACTGACAACAACATGTATCTGGTTAAGAGAAATAATTGAAATGGAAATGAAATGTTTGAAGACAGAAACGAGGTAGATTTTAAAAAATTGCCGCTTTATAAAAAGGGGGAGGAAATTTATGATGTGGTTGATCGTATTTGTCAGCTCATACCCGATGAAGATGAAATGTTGCAGCATGTGAAAGATTTAATGCTTGAGGATGCGATGCTGCTGAGTGTAAAGCTGGCCGGGGCAGAAGCAGGGCAGTTGTACGACATCAAAATGGAGGCTGCTACCATTATCCGGAAGGCAGCACTTAATCTGATGATTCAGAACCACTCCCTCGAAATGTTTGGTTTTGAACATGCCGGATATTTTAAAATGGTCAGGGAGCTGCTTGAGGAATACCGACTGTTGTATATCGACTGGGTATCAAAATTCGACAAGTGGAATTATGTGATTGACCGCTGGGGCCTTTTCAATCCGCCGGGTGTTGGTCCGTTCGATCACGATCCGGATGATGATATTGACTTTAAAGGATTCGGGAAATAAGTCCTCAGTCTCCAGTCCACAGTCTCCAGTCCACAGTCTCCGGTCTGCGTTCTCCCAGTCCTCCAGTCCTCTCATCTCCGTTTCTCCGTTTCCCGTTTCATCGTTTCGGGTTCTCCAGTCGTCCAGTCTCCCAGTCCCCCCGTCTCCCCGTCTCCCCGTCCCCCCGTCTCCCCGTCCCCCAGTCGTCTTATCTCCGTTTCTCCGTTTCCCGTTTCTCCGTTTCGGGTTCTCCAGTTGTCCAGTCTCCCCGTCTCCCCGTCTCCCAGTCCCCCAGTCCTCTCATCTCCGTTTCCCGTTTCTCCGTTTCGGGTTCTCCAGTCGTCCCGTCTCCCAGTCCCCCCGTCTCCCAGTCCCTCCGTAATTCCGTCTCCCCTCATCCGGTCGAGCCCAATGCATTGGCAATGGCATTGACTGATTTCAGCAAGGTTGTATTTTGCTCCGTTTTCAGGCTATTGTCTTTGCTTTCAATGTTTTCACGCCACAACCGTAGGGTTTGAACCTGAATCCTGTGCATGGTATCCAGTGCAACAGCCCGCAGCTGTGTCGAATGGTAATGGTTTTGTCTTCTTTGCTCAAAAGGTATCTGAAGGAGTTCTGCAAGCAGGGATTCCGTCAGCCTGTATTCATGGAGGATCAGGGGCAGAATATCATCTTTGACAGCCTGATCCTGAATCAATGAGGCGTATAACGCTATGATGTGCGGATCAGTCGCAGCCAGCCCGGAATCGACATTGGTAAACAGGTAACGCAACAGGGGATGTGTTGGAATAAGCCGGCACAGCAGGGAATACTTTTCCGGCTCGTGCTCTTTCAGCTGCTGTAGGGCACTTCCAACCCCATACCAGCTGGTAATGTTGACCCGGCACTGGCTCCAGCTGAAGACCCAGGGGATGGCCCGCAAATCTGCCAGTGTTCGTTGGTTGGTGCGCCGCGAAGGCCGGGAACCTATTTTGCTTGTTTCTATGACGTCAATGGGTGTAGCCTGTTCAAAAAAGCGGATAAAGTTTGGATGCTGCGTTAGCTTCAGATATACCTTGTAACTGAAGTCTGCCATGGAACGCATGAGGTCAAAAAAATCATCATCGACGGTATAATGGTTCAGCAGTGTGTTAAGCAGGGCGCCTGAAGTCAGCAGTTCGAGGTTGAAGGCTGCATTTACCTTGTTGGCATACTTTCGTTCGATGGTTTCACCTTGTTCGGTGAGTCTGATTTTTCCGCAAAGTGATCCGGGCGGAAGCGAACGCATAAACCAGTGCATCGGACCTGCCCCGCGGCTGATGCTGCCTCCTTTTCCATGGAAGAAGCGTACATCAACGCCATACTTCCTGCCAACCGCTGCAAGCTTATGTTGGGCATCGAACAGATTCCACTGGCTTGCCAGAATGCCGCCGTCTTTGTTGCTGTCGCTGTATCCGATCATGATCTCCGCAACAGGCCGGATGTAACCTTTTGCCTCCATATCCAGCCGTAGCGTGTTAGCCACGACGGAGTTACCCAGAAATTCATCAAAAACTGCAGGTGCATGCTGAAGGTCTTCCAGGGTTTCAAACAGCGGAACAACAGGTACAATACAGGCAGGCCCGGTTGAGGTTTTTACATACAATCCGGTTTCGCGGCAGAGCAGCAAAAGGATGTACAGGTCGTCAACCCTGCGTGTCATGCTGACAATCAATTTTCCGATGGCATTGGAGCCATATTGTCGGATATGGTCAGACAGCAGCGTCAGGTAATTCAATACATTTTCAGTTTCCGGCACGGGACCTGTGTAAGATCTCGTAAATGGCCGGTATAATTTCAATTCTTCCTGCAAGAAATCTTTGCTGAGGTTTCCGTCATTGTTGAAGATATAAGCTTCATTATTCACATCCTCCAGTAAACCGGCCAGCGCTTTCCGGTAGTAAACACTGTTCTGGCGTATATCAAGGTGCACCAGGTGGAACCCGAAATTTTTCACAAACCGCATGGCATTAGCTACTTCGTTGATTGAGAGGGAAGGGGCTCCCCAAAGTGTGATGGCATTTGACAGAATATTCAGGTCTGCAAGCAGCTGGGGTGAATTCCGGTAGTAAAATTCAGGGAGAACCTGAAGGTGGTCGGCCGTGGTAATGTCATCTTTTTGAAAAGGCAGTTTTTCGATGAGCAACAGCACGTACTGCCTGAAAGGCTCATGACCGGAGTCCTTCAGCCATCCGGTCTCTGATGCCGGAATCAGTTGGTCAGATAATTCTTTTTTATGCTCAATGAAGAAAAGGGGCATGCTGCTTTCCGGTGCGTAAATGCTTAGACTTTCAGCCAGCTTGTGCAGGCGCTGGTGAACCATCTTCAGCGCTTCAGAACGTAATTTATTCAGGGTAAAGCCAGTAATCCCGGGTGTAACCAGGGGATGACCGTCGCGGTCACCACCCACCCAGGTACCCAGCGTGAGCGCCGGCAGGTGGCGATAATCTTTTAGTCCTCTCGGGTCAAAACCTGCCTCAGTCCAGGCCTGGATTAGTTGTTTGTCCTGCTGGTCAAAAACATCCGGAAAAACATTGGTCAGGTAATAGAGCATGTTCTCCAACTCCGTTTCCACATGAGGTTTTTCCAGGTAGATGTCATCAATAAACCAGAGTCGCGTAAGAATCAGATTGATCTCATTTTTGATGCTTTGCCTTTCGGCGTTGGTATAAACCGGATTCTCTAGCATCACCAGCTGCAGGTAAAGTTCACGGTAGAATTTCAGTACAACAGTCCGCTTGGCTTCGGTAGGGTGTGCCGTCAGTACCGGCTCGACTTCCAGTTGTGCCAACGCTTCAGCTATTTGCTTCTGTCCGATACCCTTTGCCTTCAGCTGGGCAAAAGTATGGGCCCAGCTGCCGTTGATGCTGCTGATGCCTTGTTTTTGCTGTCTTTCGCGCCTGCTCTGCACGGCCCAGTTTACCTCACATAAATTCAGCAACTGAAAACAAATGGAATAAAGATGAACCACTTTTTGTTCATTACCCTCGGGAGGCGCAACTAAGGCGTCGTTCAGCCATGGAATAAATGGGATCAACTGCTGCTCGTTGTTCGCTTCCAGCACCTCTGTCAGGCACCGGAGCAGAAAGAGCAGATCCTTGTATGGCTTGCCGATTGTATTGATATTTTCAAGAAGTACAGGATGCATGGCTCAATTTTTGGTGCTCTAAGTTAAAAAAAAGTCTGAACTTTGATTAATCTGATTTTTGTGATTAGGCTGATTAATGGGAGTCCACAGCCTTCTGTCATCCAGTCATCCGGTCGTCCGGTCGTCCGGTCCCTCCGTCCTTCCGTCCCTCCGTCTCCGTGCCTTCCTCCTGTCTCCCGGTCCAAAAGGGAGCTCTTACTGAAGATAGAAATATCGCCAGCACAATAAAATAATATCGATCCTAATTCTTATCTTCATACCGCAAAAAAAAACAAATCTGAAAACTTAAGAATCATGAGAAAACTGCTTGTACTTTCTGTCCTGCTTATACTGTTTACTACCGTGAAAGCCCAGGAAAACCTTACTTACCAGAAACCATCCCGCGAAATACTGGAACTGGTTGATTACCAGAAGGCTCCCCAGATCATCATGGATGAAAAGTATGAGAACATCGTCTTCACTTACCAGAACACATACAAAACACTCGAAGACCTGAACCAGGAAGAGCTGCAGTTGGGAGGACTGCGCATCAATCCTGTCACCAATATTGCCAGTGCAATGACTTATACCGTCAACCTAAAAGTCCGCAAATTTCAGGACAAGGAACCTATACAGGTAAAAGGATTGCCAGAAAATCCACGCCTCACCTATTTTGCATGGTCACCGGATGAGACGAAGATGGCCTTTACCAATACTACTGCCAATTCGGTCGAGCTTTGGGTGCTTGACATCGTATCAGCCACTGCAAAACGTGTTTCCGCAAAACCGCTCAACGCTAACCTGGGCAGGCCTTTCAGTTGGTATAAAGACAGCCAGTACCTTTTGCTCCGCACCATTCCTGAAAACCGGCCGGCACTTATAGACTCGAAAAAGGGACTTCCCAAGGGGCCGATTATTTCCAACAGCGACGGCTCCAGATCGCAGAACCGCACCTATCCCGATATGCTGAAAAACAAGGCAGATGAGACCAATTTCGAAACGCTGGTCACCTCCGAATTGTATAAGACTGATTTGTCGGGAAATATGGAATTATTCAAAAGCAAAGCGCTGTATTCCAGTGAAAGCTTTTCACCCGACGGTAACTACATTATGGTAAATTCAATTTACCGTCCGTTTTCCTACATCGTTCCGCTTACCAGGTTCCCGTCCAAAAGCGTGGTCTTCGATCTTTC
This sequence comes from Bacteroidales bacterium, assembly GCA_038323575.1. Taxonomy (GTDB): domain Bacteria; phylum Bacteroidota; class Bacteroidia; order Bacteroidales; family Prolixibacteraceae; genus CAINVV01. The sequence goes on from JBBQHB010000012.1 coordinate 62,525, forward strand.
CGGCAAGGAAATTAAGGTTGTGAACGAAGTTCCGCTCACGGAAGTGATGCCCAAAGGCTTTATGGCCGTACGTAAAGGTAAGCGCAGCATGAGCTGGCGCAGCGACCAGGCTGCCTCACTGTATTATGTGGAAGCGCTCGATGAAGGGAACCCGGAAAACAAAGTTGATTTCCGCGATGCCGTTTACCAGTGGAATGCCCCGTTTGACGGAGCCCCGGTTCTGCTGACAAAAACCATTGACCGGTTCGACCGGATTATATGGGGAGATGAAATTACTGCAGTGATGTATGACGAATGGTACGATACGCGCAATATCCGTACTTATCTTTTCAACCCGGCCGACCCGACTCAACAGCCAAGGATTATCTCCAACCGGAATTCTCAGGACATCTACACCGATCCCGGCAGGTTCGAAACGGTAAAAAACAAATACTACCGTGATGTTTTGCTTTTCGACAAGGAGAACCTCTTTCTGATTGGAAACGGTTTTACCAAAAACGGACAATTCCCGTTTACAGACAGACTCAACCTGAAAACCCTCAAGACCGAACGTCTTTACCAATCGGTTTACACAGATAAGATGGAGCGGATTTTGGCCGTCAAAGAGATCAAAAAAGGAGAGCTGATGGTACAGATCCAGTCGAAGAGCGACTATCCCAATTATTACCTGCGCAACATCAAAAAGAAGGAGCAGCTGACTGCCGTAACTCAATTCCCTAATCCTTTCGAAAGCATCCGGAATGTCGAAAAGAGCCTGATCAGGTACAAGCGTAAAGACGGGGTACAACTTTCCGGTACGCTCTATCTGCCTGCAGGTTATGATAAGGTGAAAAAGGAGAAACTGCCGCTCCTGATGTGGGCTTACCCGACCGAATACAAGGACAAAAACAGCGCCGGTCAGACGGCATTGAATCCCAACGAGTTTACCTTTCCTTACTACGGATCATTTGTGTACTGGGTAACCAAGGGTTATGCGGTGCTGGATGATGCTGCCTTCCCGATTATCGGCGAAGGAAAGACGGAACCCAACGACAGTTTTGTTTGGCAGTTGGTTGCCAACGCGGAAGCCGCCATTAACGCGGTAGATTCACTGGGCTATATCGACAGGAAGCGTGTAGCTGTCGGCGGCCACTCTTACGGTGCCTTTATGACGGCCAACCTGTTGACCCACTGTAACCTATTTGCCTGCGGTATCGCGCGCAGCGGAGCCTATAACCGCACCCTTACCCCCTTCGGTTTCCAGAGCGAACAGCGCAACTACTGGGAAGTTCCTGATGTGTACAACTCCATGTCTCCTTTTATGAATGCCGAAAAGATGAAAACCCCGATGTTGCTGGTTCACGGCGAGGCCGACAACAATCCCGGAACCTTTACCCTCCAGACCGAACGTTATTTCCAGGCGCTGAAGGGTCTTGGCGCCCCGGCCCGCATGGTGCTGCTGCCCAAGGAGGCACACAGCTATGTGGCCAAAGAAAACATATTGCATTTGCTTTGGGAGCAGGACAGGTGGTTTGAGAAATACCTGAAAAACCGGAAATGAATCATCCACCTTGCACGTGCGGGATGATTTACTAATAATTGGCTTTGTGTACTTCGCGGATTCTTGTGCTCTTGGCTGTTAAAAATATCTTTTAAAACAGCCACTAAAGTTAATTTAACAGGACAGTAGTGATTCTCAATTTGAAAACATGTTGAAAAACATAATTTTAAAATTGTCTTCAAGTCTTTTTAACTAATTTATTATCAATATCTTCGCTTTTATAAAATTGTTAAGTTCACCTAATCATTCTAAATTATTAAAAAAATGGAAACAAAACAAAGACATGGATGCCTTACTGCCTGGTTAATCTTTATGATTGTAGCCAACTCGTTAACTGCTGTTGTTTATCTTTTTGCAGGCGAAATGATTACTAAAAACTTGTCTGTACCTATTCCAAATTCAATGATGGTCCTGTTGGCATTGGTTGGAGTTGCCAATGTAATTTTCTCTGTTTTCATATTTCTATGGAAAAAATGGGCATTTTGGGGATTTGCAGTTACCAGCCTTGCAGCACTAATAATTAATATAACCCTAGGATTGGGAGTTGGACAATCCTTGTTTGGATTAGCCGGTGTAGCCATCTTTTATGGCGTATTGCAAATTAAGAGGGACAATGTTACAGGGTGGAGTAATTTAGGATAAAATAAAGAATCTGATATAAATACTAATCTCCACCGTTACTGCAAGTCGCGACTTCAGCCTGGCGACCATTCAAGGGATATAGGTAAAATCAAGGAATGGGATTGGGACGAAATTTGTTTACAGAAAATAGTGGCTAAACCTTGTGGGTACGCCCTTTTTCTAGTCTGTTAAGATGAAGGCTAATATATTCAACTTGAAAACATGTTGAAAAATATAATAAAAGAATAAATTTTCAAGTCTTTTAACTGGCTTATTATCAGTATTATCGTTTCACTAATTAGTCAAATTTGCTATATCTATTAAATAAGTTTAGTAAGAATGCGTTTTATAACCTCTTATTTTTACAAATGGATGATATAAATTTAATCTATCCTGACTCTGATCATAAAGGATCAGCTTCACGATGGTTACTGAAGGAAAGTATTAAGATTAATGAATCTCAAAAATATGATAATGGAGAACAAATGAAACTATTTTATGGACTCGGCTATGACGTGACGATACTCAGCAATAACGAAATGCCATGAAACGGAAGCTCCTGTTCATCTGTATTACCTTGTTTCTTTTTTCGTGTAAAAAAGATGGACTGACCTATAATAAGTTTTCACCCGTCAATTTTGATGTATCGGAACGGATTCTTGATGGTCAAAAAGTTAATTGCGTCGATTTTGATCCGGATGGGAATGCCTGGATTGGCGTAGGGTCCAGCCTGATTTATTATAATGGCCATACAACCAAATCCTATGATGCAGGTTCTGAAATTCGGGATATTTCGGTCGGTCCCGATGGTAAAGTGTGGTTGGCAACAAGGGATCGCGGACTGGCTTTATTTTCTGACGGAAAGTTTTCATATTACACAAAACAAAATTCAGGACTACCGCGCGATTTGATTTTAGCTGTAGAAGCAGCTCCGGATGGCACCGTTTGGTTCAGCAGTTCGGCACACATGCTTGGCGGACTGATGCATTTCGATGGCAAAAAATTTGATTTGTTTACGCCCGAAAATTCGCCCTTAAACCAGAATTTGATTGTAGACCTGAAAGTTGATAAAATTGGCAACATCTTCTTCACTTCGGAAGGGACAGTTACCCAGGCCAAAGTATTTGTGATTGACAGTGACCGTAAATGGTCGGTACTTGGTGGAGATGTCATATTTTACTGGATTGCTGCCCTTGATGTCAATTCAAAATCAGAACCGGTTGTTGCCACCGACCATTCATTATCGTCGTGCTTGGGATGCTATACTGATGCGGTATCAATTTACCGAAAGGGGAAGTGGTACAAAATTGAAGCTGATTTTGACCTGCATTTTATGAACCGGATGTTTGTAGATAAGCGCGATTTTATCTGGGTACAGGGAAGCGTGAAGGGCGATTACGATAGTTATTTTGTTTTTGACGGAAAGGAATGGAACCGTTCAAAGAAGGGGCAGATACCCGATGCTTTTATTTATTCTGTAAAAGTTGATCCGCATAACAACATCTGGTTCTGTACCAACCAGGGGATTTATATTTTGAAACAATCATAAAATCAATTCACCATGAGGAAAGCCATTCTTTTTATCTGCCTGGTTGCCTTATCAATTGCAGTAAAGGCACAGTTCGCAGTGAATTATTATTACGATGGGAATACGATCGGCATTTCGACAAATCCGGAAAAAGGAGGTACAATCCGATGATTGATGTTTTGAGCGAATTCAAAACAACCAACACACTGTCGGTTGGGTTCAGGTATGTTTTTGGTAAAAAGGAATAGCAGGTACTATATTTACAATATTGCGTATCTAACAGACCTGACAGGTTTTGGAAACCTGTCAGGTCTGACTATAATGACTGATAATTCAAACAAAATTGATGGAATGTAATCACTGTCTTAAATAACCATTATGAAAAAGATGATCCTGTTACTGTTATCTTCGTTAACACTCATTTCATTTGGAATGGCACAAAACAAACCTGAGCCAATCCGCATTATCATGATTGGCGCCCACCCGGATGACTGCGACCTGGACGGTGGCGGCACCGCTATCTTGTTCGCTTCGATGGGTTACGCGGTGAAATTTGTGTCTGTCACCAACGGTGATGCCGGTCACCAGTCGGAAGGCGGCGGGGCGCTGGCAAAACGCCGTACCGCTGAGGCCAAAGAGGCCGGCAGGCGTTTCGGCGTTGAATACGATGTGCTGGATAACCACGACGGAGAGCTTACACCCTCATTAGAGGTTCGCCGCCAGCTGATACGCAAAATCCGTGAATGGAGGGCTGATGTGGTCATCGCTCCCCGGCCCAACGATTACCATCCCGATCACCGCTATACGGCAGTTCTGGTACAGGATGCAGCCTATATGGTGGCCGTTCCCAATGTGGCGCCTGATGTTCCGGCGCTAACGAAGAATCCCGTCTTCCTGTATTTTCAGGATAATTTTCAGCGGCCCAATCCGTTCCGGCCGGATATTGCCGTTGATATCACATCGGTATTTGATAAAAAGGTGTATGCAATCTCAGCGCACCAGTCGCAGGTATTCGAATGGCTGCCATGGATTGGCGGTTATGCCGCAGAAGTGCCTGCCTCACCTGCCGACAGGCTGGCCTGGTTAACCAAAAGACTTGCACGATTGTGGACGGTCAACATGGATGTCTCCGCATCGCTGGAGAAGTGGTACGGTAAAGAACAGGCCTCAATGGCGAAATATGCCGAAGCATTTGAAGTTTGCGAATACGGAAAGCAGCCGAATGCCGGTGAAATAAAACGGTTGTTCCCGATGCTGTGGAAGTGAGGGGACGACGACTGGACGACGGGACGACTGGAAGACTGGATGACGGAAAGACGGAGGGAAGGAGGACTTGAAGATGGGGAGACTGGACGATCGGACGACTTGAAGAATGAGGACTGCGGACTGCGGACTGCGGACTATGGACTGTAGACTGGAGACTCAGAACCTGAACGAGCAAAGCAACTGCACGGAATACATCCAGTCGTCATATGCCCCGAAATCATACATCTTAAACTCCCCGCCAAGCTGCCAGTGGGTACTGAGCGGGTAAATGTAGGAGGCCGAGAGTTGGTAATTGGAGAGCGACAAGGTATTGGTTACTATTTTTTGCCCGTTCTCCGTTGCGCTGTTGGTTAACCTGGCAAAACCAAAGCCGGTGCTGAGGTAGAAATCGTCCACAATCCGCATCCTGACCAACATCAGCATCGGGATTACCTGGCGGCTGATATCACCTTTCAGTGTGGAATTTGCTTTGCTTTGTAACTTAAACAGGGTGTAATATCCGGTTTCCACACCAAGGCTCAGCCGGTATTCAGGCTCCCAGAAAAACAGGAAACTATAACCGGCAAAGTCTTTGGACAGGTTCTGGTTTCCGTTGTCAAGGTTGTCGAAGTAATGGGTCCAGCCGCCGCCCAATGTCAGGGAGAAGCGGGTCGGCTTATCCGGGTACGGTCCGCCTGACTGCGGAAATGCTGTCATTGCGGTGAAGATGAAAACCAAAACAAATGCTGTCATTTTCCTGCCCATAGCGCTATTTCTGAATGTAATGGTAATAAGCTACAACCGACGGAAAGTTGGTCAGCAATCCGTCGAACAATCCGTTGCTGAGGAAATCCTTGATCCAGGCCGGGTTGTCGATGGTCCAGCAGATGGCTGTCCTGCCATCTGCATGCATCTGTTTGACGAGGTCGTTTTGTGTCCCGAGTGTCCACCGGGGAGCCCAAATGATGGAATTGAGCGTTCTTGTATCTTCTATAGTCAGTTCACACACGGATGGAATGTTCCGGTATCCCGGATAGGCCATGAAATCGTTCATTACCTCTGTGGAAGGAATGCCAACTACCACCACCAGGTCGCGCCCTTTGTCTTTCGCCCGTTTCAGGATCTTTTGCTGGATCGGGATCACCACTGACATCGCTTTGGTGTCCTCCTTCATGTCGAGGTAAACCGAAGTCAGATTGGTGCTGTCGACAACAAATGTCAGGGCTGCTTCGAGGGTGGGAATTTTTTCTCCCTTTATCAAACGCACAAAAGAGGATAACTGCGACCATGTGTAAGCCTCGATTTCACCTGCAAGGGGACCTTTCTGCGTGAGACGTGTGTTGATATCTGCATCGTGGTAAATGAATGCCACCTTGTCGCTGGTCAGCCTGACATCCAACTCTATCCCTGTTGAACCCAACTTCTCCGAGAAATTGATCATTTCGATGCTGTTTTCCGAAACCGGAAGAAGGTCGGAGGTTCGTCCGCCCCCCCGGTGGGCAAAGATACCGAATTTTGTATTTTTCACCTTTTCTGAAAAGGGACGGAGGTACTCAAGCGTCAGCGACTGGTCGGGCAGGCTGTTACCGGTGCCGGTTGCTCCCCTGAGTACAATCTTTGAAGTGGTTTTGCCGGCTGCGATTTCACTGCCTCCTTCCGATTTGGAAATATGCATGCTGCACAATCCGGTGGCATCGCTGTAACCATCCCTCCAGTAGCCCTGGAGGAAAACAACGTCATCCAGATAGCCTGCATCCATTACAAAATAGATGCCGTTAAAGCAGGCGAAAGAAAGACTTTTGCGGTTCCACTTCACGACGACTGTATCCCCGAAACTTCCGGATGAGGAGGTAACCCTGTAAATCCCGTCCATTAATGCTTTGGAGGAGGTTGCCAGGGGATGCGTCTCTTTAAGCACAGAATTCGGACCGGCAGAAGGCACAGGTATACTTAAATCGTTGCTGCAGCCCGCCATCAGCGCCCAAAAAACCGTGATACAAAGAATAAGTTTCCTCATGGTAAAATCACTTTAAAATCCAGCTGAATGTAAGTTCGGGAATGTGATATAACCTTTTAAAGGTTGGAAATGTCATCCACGTAGGCCAGTAATATTTCACATAACTGTCTTTGAAACCGATGATAAAGACCCTGTTTTCGTGGATCCTTTGCTCGATATAGAAAGCAACAGAATTACCGTTGTAGAAATCTTTCGTATGGGTCAGTTCATTTTCTCCGGTTCTGGTCGATACCGAAGCAACGGTGATGATTTCAGCCTTCAGGGACAATACCATTTTTCTCAATTGATAACTGCCGGAGATATTCGGGTAGTGGATCCATGCCTGGTGGGTGTTGTTGAATCCGAATTCTTTCATCCGCCCGGCAACAAAAGCCAGGTCCCAACCGAGTTTCAGTCCTACGCGGTCAAGGGTATAACCAAGCCTGGGGCCCAGGGAGAACTGACTGGATACTATGAGGGTAGTAAAATCACCTTCAAGTGACAATTTCAGGGGAAGGGTATAGTTCGCATGCAAATTAAAAAGAGGTGCATGGACGGATGTTTCGACCATGTCCTTCGGAGGTTTTACCATAGAGATGCCTGCCGAAGCTATGAACCGCTTCTTTTTAGTTATGTCGTAAGAAGGGATATGCATACTGGGCATTCTGACCATCATGGAGTCAAACGCACTCAATTCCTGGGCTCGGACAGGCATAACCCCAGCCACAGCCACCAGTATTATCAGGGTGAGTAATTGAAAATTCTTCCGGTACAATTGGATAAAATATTATTCTTATAAAGATAACCTTATTTCAGCCGACCGCAAAAGTTCCCTGGAATATCCCCGGATGAATAGGTCCAGCATATTTCCCCTTCTTTGCACCACCAAATAAAAGAACCGCGGTTTGTCGCCTTGCGGAATTAAATCAGGATGTTTTTCTTTGCTTCCGGAATAAACAGGCTGTTCAAGTCCTCCTCCTCCGCCGATTACCAGGTAACGCTTGCCGTTTTTACCCGCAAAATATTCGAGGTTGTGTGAATGGCCGGTCACAAACAGTTTTGCTTTGGAGGAAGCTTCAAATCGTGGAACAAAAGCCTCCTGCACCTTGGCCGACGAACCTACCACCTTGCTGTTGCTGTAAGGGGAGTGGTGCGTGCAGACAACCACCACTTTGACTGACGAGTCGGCATCGAGCGAATCCATCACCGTCAGATACCATTGCTGCTGTCTTTTTTTATCCGCAGCCGGGAGCTTTCCAAAATTGGAGTTGAGCATTACCAGGGCAATAGAGTCAGTCCTGATACAATATCCGGTAACCGGTAAATCGGGGAATCTTTCGCGGTATTGGGCAATTCCCCTGGACGCGAAGTAGAGATACTCATGGTTGCCGGGAATGGCATACACTTTGGTTCCTGAAATGTGTAGATTTTTCAGAAATGCATCAATACCAGTCCATTGAGAACTTTTGGATCCTTCCCCAACCAGATCTCCGAGCATGAAAACGTATCCCTTGTTGTTTTTTTCGATATCCCGGAAAAGGGAATCCCTGCCTTCTGTGTTGTTGTAAGCTTTGAGGATTATACGCTCAAGCGGCAGCGGTTGCTGGCTATCACTGATGAAATACAAAGAAGGACGGACCTCCTGTGCATGCAGCTTTGTGCACGGCACTCCCTGAAGGAACCAACCTAAGAGGAGAATAGAAATATATTTTTGGCTGATTAACATTGAAGGATACTTAATTTAATTATTGCCGGTAGTGTCGGACCCTGTGCTTAATCAAGGGAATAGGCTGCAACTGCCTCAAAGGTAGTTAAAGCTTCGGATGTTGAACCGTTTATCCTTGTAAGAAGCGATACAATTCTTTTCAGTGCGTTTCATTTGATCAAGGATAAAAACCGGATAAACGGAAATACTGTTATTTGCTATTATATTATTAATTTTCGGAATTCAATTCACTTTAAAGGAAGAAATATCAAAGAAAAAATACCGACATTCATCACGGTCGGCGATCAAGATGAGTGTGATCCTTCCCTTTCACGGGAAATGAACAGACTAATCGCAGGTTCAAAACTTGTCATATTTCCAAAGAACGGTCACATGACCTTCGAGGATCAACCAGTGCTTTTCATTTCTACAATCGATGAATTTCTTCATCCAGAAAAATAATTAAAAACCAATAACAGATGAATCCCAATCAACTGAGGGAATTTGCCTCATCCTTTCAAAGAAAAGTCCCGGTTATTTGGGCGGACTAATGCATATCAACCAGCTCTGGAACACCTGGAGCAATCTTACACAAGTCGTAAAAACCGGTAAATCAGCGCATCCGGAAGAAATGATTGTTTTACGGAACAGGAAGTTTCGGATATGCTGGTTGCTGCCGGATTTGCAAATATAACCAGAATAGAATTTGAATCAGGGTTGAGTCAAATGGTTGCGGAACGGAATTAAACATCGGGGAAATGAATAATCTTTTTTAAAAGCATAAAACACATGAAAACTTGCGCCGGAAAACAGGGGAAAGATAACCGTTGTTATCTCTTTTCAATTGCTGCTCTAATGATTCTTTGCATTTGTACTACACCATTGTTTGCTCAGAAAACAGGGAAAGACAAGTTTGATAAAAAGTCCCTCGTCGGAAAACAAAAGGATGACAGTTATGTCGTGCCTACCTTCCAGGTTATTGATCCGGCAGGAACCACAGTTACATTCCCCGGCAGACCGGTCGACATTGCCCTTAATCCGGATGAAACAATTCTTGCCGTAAAAAACCTGAAGGACATCGTTTTCTTTGATGTCAACGCCCGAACCATACGACAGATTCTTAAACTTCCGGCAGGGGGGAACACCTTTACCGGCATCTGTTGGAGCAACAATGGTCAAAAGGTATGGACTTCCGATACGAATGGCAACCTGCGTTCCGCAAAATTACAATCCGGCAGTACCTTTGCATGGGGTGACGAGATCCTGCTGCCTTCCCGGATTCTGGCAGACGGAAAGTTTGCCTGGGAGAATGAGGTGCTTGATAAATCCGCCAAAGCTGAAAACGGCAGGGCGTACCCGGGTGGTTTTGCCGTGGATGAAAAGAGCGGGTATATCTATGTCACTTTAAACAGTAACAATGCGCTCGGCTTTGTGAATATGAAGTCCAACAAGTTTGAAGCATTTGTCAGGGTTGGTGTTGCACCCTATACTGTGGTGATCAATGGAGATAAAGCCTATGTGACCAACTGGGGAGGCAGAATTCCTGGTAAGGGTGAAAAAACTGCAAATTCCGGAGGAACTGAAGTTGTCGTTGATCCGAAAACCGGAATTGCCTCTTCCGGAACCGTTTCAGTTGTTGACCTCAAGACCAGGAAGGTTACAAAAGAAATAAAAGTCCTCCTTCATCCTTCGGGGATGGCGCTTCATCCTGACGGTTCTATGCTGTATGTCGCTAATGCCAACAGCGATCTGATATCCGTGATCAGCACCAGTACGGACAAGGTGGTTAAAGAGATAAATCCAAAGCCAGCGGAGGCATTGCCGTTCGGAAGTGCCCCGAATTCGCTGGCTGTTTCAGGAGACGGTAAAACACTGTATGTCGCAAATGGCGGCAATAACCTGATTTCGGTGGTGGATCTGGCAACGGATAAGGTAGCCGGGTTGATTCCTGCCGGCTGGTACCCCGGTGCAGTAATTCTAAACAGGGAGGGGAATCAGCTTTTCGTCGCCAACACCAAAGGTGTAGGCACCCGCCAGCTCAGCAGCAATGCCAAAGGATATAAATCAAATGATCATTTGGGATCAGTCTCATTTATTCCGGTTCCGTCCAAAGAGATGCTGGAAGAGTATACCGTGAAAGCCGCCACCAATATGCGTTTGCCGGGGATTACCGAAGCGATGCAGCTTGAACGGGTAAAGGAGAAGCTCGTTCCTGTTCCGGTGAGGCCGGGTGAAAAATCGGTAATCAAACATGTGCTTTATATCATTAAGGAGAATAAAACCTACGACCAGGTCTTTGGCGGATTGAAGCAGGGCAACGGGGACAGCACCTTGTGCCAGTTCGGCAGAAATGTCACACCTAATCACCATGCGCTTGCAGAGAATTTTGTGCTTCTTGACAATACCTACTGCAACGGTGTACTTAGCGCTGACGGTCATCAGTGGACCAATGAGGGTTATGTTTCCGACTATCTTGAAAAAAGTTTTGGCGGATTTATACGGAGTTACCCGTACAGGGGAGATGACCCTTTGGCTTTTGCATCCTCAGGTTTTATCTGGGATTTGGTGCTCAAAAAAGGTTTGACTTTCCGGAATTACGGAGAGTTTACCGAGGCAGTGACTGTACCTGCGAATATAAACTGGAGCACTATGTACAATGAGTATCTCAATGGCACAAAGAATGTCACCATCACGGCAAAATCAAAACTTCATACCCTGGAGCCCTATAATTGTCCGACTTTTGCCGGCTTTACAGGGAAAATACCGGATGTTTACCGGGCAAGGGAATTTATCAGGGAACTGAAGGATTACGAAGCAAAAGGTGAACTCCCTTCTTTTATGCTGATGCTGCTGCCCAACGATCATACGGTAGGAGTAAATGAAAACTATCCGACTCCAAGCGCGGCAGTTGCCGACAATGACCTGGCACTTGGTCAGATTGTGGAAGCTGTCAGCAACAGCAAATTCTGGAAAGAGACAGCCATTTTTGTGGTACAGGATGATCCCCAATCCGGATTGGATCATGTGGATGGCAAGCGGACGGTTGCTTTGTGTATAAGTCCTTATACCAAAAGAGGAAAAGTTATCAGTACCCAATTCAACCAGAACAGTATTCTGCGGACAATTGAATTAATATTGGGATTGCCTCCTATGAGTCAGTTCGATCTGGCGGCAGAACCAATGGTTGATTGTTTCACGGATCAACCTGATTTTACACCCTACAAAGCCCTGCCCAACCAGATTCCGCTTGATCAGATGAATCCAAAACTGACATCTCTTCACGGGAAGCAGTTGTATTGGGCTAAAAAATCGATGGAAATGCCTTTGGATGAAGCGGATGAAGCCAATGAGGATGACCTGAACAAAATTGTGTGGTATGCGGTGAAGGGATACGGGGTGCCATATCCAAAACGATCAAAAGAAGACTAGCTACCCATACTTCAGGATCATTTCCAATAACTGGACTTTTAAAGCAGGTTTAGCAATAAAATCGTTGCACCCTGCTTTCAGGGCAAGTTGAAGGGCTCGTCATCAACAACGAGGATGGTTATATCTATTATTTTTTTTCTGATATTTGCTTCGTAGCCCTGTGAGATGCTTCCTTACCTGCCACCACGAGGGGTATGGTTAATTCAAAGCGGGAGCCAATAGTCGGGAGAGAGGTCAGGCCAATTGTTCCGCGAATCTGGGTTGCCAGTTCTTTAGCTATGTTTAATCCTAGTCCGTAACCCCTTATTGCTAAGTCAATCGCTTCTTTTCCCCGGTAAAAAGTATCAAATATCAGCTCTTTCTCTTCCATCGAAATCCCTATTCCTGTATCTGCTACATAAAACAGAATTAACTTATTCTTTAATTCGAATCCGATCTCGACTCTGCCCTTAAAAGTGTATTTTAAAGCATTCGTAGTCAGGCATCTAAGTATCTGTATGATCTTTATTTTGTCAGCACTGATAGTTAAATTGCCGTACTGTTCGGGGATATTTGCAACAATTTCAAGTCCTTTATTTGAATCGTAACGGCTATAATTTACGCAAATTTCTTTGACTACATCTGAGGGCTTGAAATTTCTGGTAACCAGCGGCATCTTTTCACTTTGCAAACGGGAAAGGAGCATGACATCGTCGATCATTGAGAGTAACTCATTTGAACTTCTGTAAATTACTTCGGCATAGGTGTCCTTTTCTTCAGCATTTGCCTCATTCATCAAGTCTGAAAATCCCAGAATTGCATTCATCGGAGTTCGGATCTCATGGCTCAGGTTATTCAGAAGCGCGGTTTTTAACCTGTTGGCATTTTCCGCCTGTTCTTTGGCTTCTATCAGTTCCTCTTTAGTTTTCCGCATCGTAGTGATATCAGTGGCTACTCCGACCAAGGCTACCAAGTCTCCTTTTTCATCACGGATGCCGGAAGTGGAAAGCAATACAGGGAACAATGATCCGTCCTTTCTTTTATTCATCGTTTCTCCGTGCCAACTGTCATCAATTGTTTTTTGAAGGATATCCTGGATTTCGGTGTCTTCTGCCGGATGAGGACGGATGATTTGGATATTCTGACCTATCAGCTCATCTTCAGTATATCCGTAAGTTTTTAAGAAAGACTCATTTATGTAAATAATTTTGTTGTTGAGGTCCGTAACCGACACACAATCACTGATACTTTCCAATGAATGAGCCAGGAGTACTATTCTCTTTTCTGCCTCCTTCTTTTCTGTAATATCTTCAATTATTGATAGTAAGCATGTTTCACTCCCGTATTCAATTATTTCGCCGGAATAGTTGGTTGTATAAATATTGCCGCCTTTAACCCTGAAATTAATTTCATAATTCCTTAATGATCTGTCCTTACTGATTCTTTGCAGAATAAACTCGCGATCTTCCGGTTTAAACCATAATCCCAGATCCAGCGGCGATTTACCGATTAGTTCTTCCCTTCCGTATCCGGAAAGTTTGATCATGGCATCATTGCAGTCTATAAACGCGCCATCAGGGAACATGGTGATGCAAATTGCCATTGGGCTTATATTGAATGCCGTAGAAAACTTCTCTTCACTCAACTTAAGTAAATTTTCAGCCTGTTTACGTACCGTAATGTCTATCAGGCTTCCGATAATTTTTTCAGGCAGCCCCAAGGCATTGTAAGCAAATTTACACGATATCATACCAAAGTTGGAAGAGCCGTCTTTATTGAGCAGGGTTACCTCAAAATTTCTTACACTCCCGTTTTCACGCAGGGCAATCAGTAGCGCATTTCTTTCTTCAATATTCAGATAAAAATTAAAAATAGATCTGCCTAAAAGATCTTCCGGCCTGTATTGCCCTTTTGAGATAATCTGAATCGAAGGACTTATTTCCAGAATTGTTCCCTCCACAGATGTCTCAAAATAGACATCCTGCATATTCTCAAATATGTTATGGTATTTTTCTTCATTCTTCAGTATTGCCAGCTCTGCCTCCTTACGCCCTGAAATATCGCGGATGATATGGATCAGATTGGTTGCTACACCTTGGGCATTGCGCAAAACAGCAACATTGGATTCAATAAGCAAGTTCGATCCGTCCTTCCTGACCTGATTATATTCGCTCATTGCGACACTTTTCCCTTTCAGCACCTCTTCAAGACGGGATTTGGCTTTTTCATGAAAGGCAGGATCGATTAAATCATAAATGTGCCGGCCGGTTATCTCGTCGGCTGTAGTCAAACTGTACATGTCGAGCAGTTTGGCTGAAACCAGTTGCACAACTCCATCGAGGGTTGAAATAGCTATACCATCCGGAGAGCATTGGACAATTGCATGCCAAAGCGCTTCGGGTTCGAGAGGGATGTTGTTGGTCTTTTTATTCATTGCAGACTTTTCTCCCGGAACAATCAAGGTAAATTACTCTTCGGTATAGTAAAGAAAAACAGACTTCCTTTACCCACCTGGCTTTCAACCCAGATCTTACCTCTGTGGTATTCGATAAAGTCCTTGCACAAAATCAAACCCAGGCCAGTTCCTTTTTCATCCAGGGTGCCGGAAGTTGTGATGCTGTGATCAATGCGGAAAACCTTCGTCAGATCCTCTTTCCTGATCCCGACCCCGTTATCTTTCACACAAACTAAAAAATCATCCTGTCTGTTTTCGCCGGAAATATGAATCATCCCCCCGGGGAAAGTAAATTTTATTGCATTTGAAATCAGGTTCCTTACCACAGTCCTTATCATGTGTTTATCCGCATAAACATGGGCATCAGAAGGTATATCCAGGGTAACGGATAAAGTTTTATGCCGGATAGCATTAATGTGAAAATCAGTTGTTTCACGTATCAGGCTATCCATGTCGATTTTTTCGGGATTAAAATTCATCCGGCCTGCCTGTGAACGTGACCATTCCAGTAAATTATTCAGTAAATCCATGGCTCTTTGCGAAGAGACCTGAATTATTTCCGAATATTCCTCAATTCCGTTGTAATCTTTCTCTTTAACCTGTTCTGCCAAAACTTCGGTGAAACCCAAAATCACATTAAACGGACTCTTAAGGTCATGCGCAATGATGGAGAAAAATCTATCCTTTGTCGCATTGAGTTCGTGCAAAAGTTCTTCGTTTTTCTTTGCCCTACGGTAATTGGTCACAAAATTGGCTGTAATCAGGTGTATAGCAACGGCTGTAACCATGAAAATTACAAGTATATCAACTGCATCGATTAAAGTTTCATAGGAACTGAACCGTGTTTTACTAATGCCGGCTACTTCCATTAAGGAAATGAATGCAATAGAAATCAACACGATAGCTAAAAAAAGATAGAATGGTTTTCTCTCCAGAAGCAGGGCAGCGATGAACAGGATTCCCGGAACAGCAAAGATGGCAGTATCATGGATGCCATCAATTGTATTGAGCAGCTGAAATAAAACAAATCCGGTTAGTGTAAGCAGCAAAAGGTAGGAAGCTTCAACAAATCGTTTTGAGTAAAGTAGCAGATGTGAGAGAATAAGCAGTACAGTAACGACAATTAATGGTATGATTAAGACTGTTTCAACCACGAAAAATCTTGTCATAAGCAAGATAAATAAACCCACGATGGAAGCTCCTGAAATGACAAACAGTATTCGTCCTTTCATCGTCTCTTCTTCGTTGCCAAATTCAGGCGGACGAAAGAGTCTGTTTATTTTTGTTGATAGTTGCATATATCTATCTGTCGTGTAAGTAACAACTAAATAGAAGGAAGGTTTAACTGAGACTATAAAGGTAACGTTTTAAATCGATATTGGCAATTTGCTCAGCTATTCTCAGCGATTCAGCTTATAGTATTTTTTTCTACGGTTAAAGCTTTGCGTTCATTTCGAGGTATGCCATTCCGGTTGGCGGTTTGCACCAACATTCTTTTGCCCAAAAATTTGTCTTTGTTTCTTACCTCCTTTCGCTTTTG
>JBBQHB010000013.1:0-76234 GCA_038323575.1 Bacteroidales bacterium
GATTTGGAGATAGGAACAAAAAAACATATCTTCACCTTATTGTGTAAGATACTTCTCAAATTATGGTTTACAACAACAAAAAGCACCTCACTTTTCTGAAAAAATGGCTTTTGTATTCAGGGTTAACCCTGTTGCTGGCCATGACTGCGCTGTATTTTTCAGAACAATTTGAAGCCTTGCTAATGCTTGCTTCTTTGCTGGTGGTGATGTTTATCCTTAACCGCGTACTGAACTTCAGCTTTGTACGTATTCAGTTGGAAAACAATATCCTGATCATCAGACATTATTCCCTGTTTGCCTTAGAGAGAAATTACGAATCAGTTGAATTGCCTGTTGCCAGCCTCCGGTATGCAGTGGTTAAAAAATATATCTTCGGTTTAAAATGGGATCTTCACCTTACCGTCAAATTAAAACAGGGATTGGCTGGTTACCCTCCCGTCTGCATGTCAGCCATCCCTTTCGACGAACGGATGAGAATCGTGGAGATGATTCAAAGTCTGATCAGATCCGGGCGGACTTTGTGACGGGACGACGGGACGACGGGACGATTGGACGAACCGAAATGGGAAATGGACAAGGACGGAAGGACGGAGGGACAGTATGAATGGATGACTATGCAAACTGAGTAATCTTTGCTTATAGGATTTTAAATTGTGTCAATTTGTGAAATTTGTATTTAGGTGTTTAATCTGTGTAATTGGTAAAATCTGTGGTTGAAGGTTATTAAATCTGTTTAATCTGCGTAATCTGCGGTTGGTTTATCTCACCTTGGTATACGCTAGTTGCTTCAGCACAATCGCTGTCCGGGCAGGAAGATAAAGTTTAAGGTGATGCGGAGATCCCAGACCGCTTTCCGGCAGTGAATAATAGGTCATCCGCTCGTCAATCCGGTTGAAACCGCCGTAATTATGGGCATCTGTCTGCAGGATTACCTTGAACTTGGCCGGTTCGCAATGGATGCCGTAATTTTCAAATGATTTGTCTGGATTAAAATTAAATACAAAAAGCATATCCTTTCGTTTGAAGGCAAGTACCTGGTCGGGCATATTGTCATGAACCCTGTATACCTCCGGAACCTCCAGCAGCCTCTCTTTCCTGAACAGATTGATCATATCCTTGTCAAAATCAAGCAACCAATGAAACTTCAGCTGAGGGTCTTCCGAGACACTCCAGATTCTGCGGGCATGCTGATAGGACCAGTCATTCCCTTCGCGCGGAAAATCAATCCATTCGGGATGCCCGAATTCGTTACCCATAAAATTGAGATAGGCTCCTCCGGCACAGCCAATAGTTAGCAAACGGATCATTTTATGCAGGGCAATTCCCCTGTCGACAATCAGGTTGGGCTGATCCTTGCGCATACTGTAATACATCTCCTTGTCAATAAGCCGGAAAATAATCGTTTTATCTCCAACCATTGCCTGATCGTGGCTTTCAACATAACTCACCACCTTTTCTTCAGCACGGTGGGTGGTCAGCTCATGAAATAGATGTCCTACATTCCACTCCTGATCCTGCTGTTCTTTGATCACTTTTATCCACAAATCAGGGACTCCCATCGACATCCGGAAATCAAAACCAAGTCCGCCGCTCTCCAGCGGAGCAGCAAGTCCGGGCAATCCGCTCATCTCCTCTGCGATAGAGAGTACACGGTGATTGATCTCATGCGCCAGTTTGTTGGCCAGCATAAAATAGACAACAGCCTCATCATCCAGGTTCGGTGTAAAATAGTCGGAATAACTGGTAAAAGCTTTCCCGAGCCCATGGTCAAAATAGAGCATGCTGGTAACCCCGTCGAAACGGAATCCGTCAAAACGGAATTCGGTCAGCCAATATTTGATGTTTGACAGAAGGAAGTGGATCACTTCGTTCTTGGAATAGTTGAAACAATAGGAATCCCAGGCCGGATGTTCACCCCTGGCGCCTTCATGGAAAAACTGGGTCCGGGTTCCGTCATACAAACCAAGTCCTTCGTTTACATTTTTAACCGCATGTGAATGAACAAGATCCATCACAACAGCTATTCCCATTCCGTGAGCTTCGTCGATAAGGTGTTTCAACTCCTCGGGCGTTCCAAACCTCGACGACGGGGCAAAGAAACTGGAAACGTGGTATCCGAAACTGCCGTAATAAGGATGTTCCGGAATGGCCATCAGCTGAATGGTATTATACCCTGCTGCTTTGATGCGGGGAAGCATCTCGAAACGAAACTCATTGTAAGTATGCACCCTGGGCTCCTCTCCGGCCATTCCTACATGCGACTCATAAATAAGCGGGGCTTCGTGCATCGGCTTGAAGGCATGGGTGAAATGAAAGGTATCTTTGGGTGCCCAAACCTGCGCATTGAAAATATTTGTTGATGAGTCCTGAACTACCCTTCTCGCCCAGGCAGGGATCCTTTTACCCGAACCATCCTGCCAATAGAGCGAGATTGCATAAAGATCTCCGTGATGCAGGGCTGATGCCGGAAGCTCAAGTTCCCACGTCCCGTTTTCAATTCTTTTTAATTCATAATCAGGATGATCCTTCCATTCATTGAAATTACCAATGAGAAAAATCCGGGTCGCATTGGGCGCCCAGTCGCGGAAGATCCACCTTTTTTCAGTTTTGAAAAGCCCGAAATAGTCATGCCCGGAGGCAAACTCCTCCAGTGATATATCCCCAAGTAACTCTTTTTCTTTGGATCGGTATTTATCAGCCCAGCGCAGAAAATCAGAAGCATACGGCTGCAAATAAGGATCCTCTTCAACCAACCGAGGCATTCCCATAAATTCAAACCTTTGATTCAGGATAAAGTTACTACAAATAATGAAGTTTAACGACCGGTAAAGTATTTTTCAATTCCTTCGGCAACTATTTTCTTCAGGTCATCCGGCGTGTCGATTCCCACCGTGGCATGGTCGGTCACTTCTGTTTTGATCTTGTATCCGTGCTCCAGCCAGCGAAGCTGCTCCAGTGATTCGGCCTGCTCAAGAACTCCTTCGGGCAGTTTGCTGAGCTTCTCCAGGATGTCGGTCCGGTAAGCATAAATCCCAACATGACAATAATATTTGAATTTATTGATCCATTCCGATTGCTCTGATTTAAAAATCATTGGAATCGGCAACCTACTGAAAAAGATGGCATTACCATGAATGTCGAGGGCTACTTTTGCCTCTGCCGGATTCACAAGCACCTCCGTCTGTTTAATCTGCTGAATCAGCGTGGCAATTTCCGTACCCGGATTCCCCAAAAAAGGAGTTTGAAGCAGCGAGATTTGCGCGGGACGGATGAATGGCTCGTCACCCTGAACATTGATCACGACATCAAAATTCCTTCCTGTCAATTCCGTAATCTTCCTGACTGCTTCCGCACAACGGTCTGTTCCACTCCGGTGATGGACTGATGTCATCACCACATTGCCGCCGAAACCGCTGACGGCGTTTGCAATGCGTTCGTCATCCGTGGCCACCCATACCTCACCGACAGCCTGAATCACCTGTTCGTATACACGCTGTATCATTAGTTTTCCGGCAATATCGGCCAGCGGCTTCCCTGGAAACCGGGTTGAACCGTAACGGGACGGAATGATCGCAATAAATTTTGGTGTCATATTTTAAAGTCTTAAGCAAACTGATTCAAATAATTATTTGCAAAAATAACCAATGTTTGATAAAGTGCACACTTCTTCCTTTGTCGTATATTCATAGATTAATGCTAAATTTGCAGTTCGAAAAATTCGGGTTGATTGCATGGATATACAGGAGATTAAACAACGATTCAGCATTATCGGGAATGCTCCCGGACTGAACCGGGCCATCGAAGTGGCGCTTCAGGTGGCACCGACCGATCTCTCTGTACTGATCAGCGGTGAGAGCGGTGTGGGGAAAGAGTCATTTCCCCAGATTATCCACCACAATTCGCACCGCAAACATGGCAAGTACATCGCCATCAACTGCGGCGCAATCCCGGAAGGAACAATTGATTCCGAGCTTTTCGGCCACGAAAAAGGCTCTTTTACAGGCGCCCTAAACGACCGCAAAGGATACTTCGAAGTCACCGACGGTGGCACCCTTTTTCTGGATGAGATAGGAGAACTTCCTGTTTCAACACAAGTCAGGCTTTTAAGGGTACTCGAAACCGGCGAATTTATCCGGGTCGGTTCCTCCCAGGTTCAAAAAACAAATGTGAGGGTCATCGCGGCGACTAATTTTGATCTCTCAAATGCCATCCGGGAGGGAAAATTCCGGGAAGACCTCTATTACCGGCTCAATACCGTTCCGATAAAGGTACTTCCGCTCCGTGACAGAGGCACCGATGTGTTGTTGCTTTTCCGGAAATTTGCCACCGATTTTGCCGAACGGTACAAGATGCCCGCCATCCGCCTGAGCGAGGATGCCCAGAAAATTTTCCTCGGATACCGCTGGCCGGGAAATGTCCGGCAACTGAAGAATATTACGGAGCAAATCTCAATCATTGAGACCGAAAGGGACATCACAGCCGAAAAACTGATTCATTATGTCCCCTCCGAAGACACCGGTTTTCTGCCTGCCCTGTATGGCAGGGAGTCGGATGCCAGGGCGTATGAGAACGAAAGGACCATGATGCTCAATGCCTTGATCGGGATGAAAAAAGAACTGGATGAACTGAAAGAAAAATTCAACCAAATTATTAAAATAACTCCTGCAGCAGTTCAGAATGATCAGACAGATGAAAGTTTCATGCAGCTTTATCCGGAAGAACTTAATCCCGGTGAAAAAAACGAATCTCTTTTCAGTCCCGGATTTCTGAAGCCGGTCGGGAGGGCACATATTCAGGACACAGAAGCGTTCGTGGAAGAATCTCTCTCCATTGAAGAAAAAGAGATGGAGCTGATAATCAAGGCACTGGAAAGACATAGTGGAAAGCGAAAGCTAGCCGCCGAAGAGTTGGGTATCTCCGAAAGAACCCTCTACAGGAAAATCAAAGAATACAACATTAAAGAAAAATGAGAGTTCAAACATTGCTAATAATATTGATCCTTTCAGTCTTATCAGGTTGCAAGATCAATTACACCCTGAGCGGAGCTTCTATCTCTCCTGATGTGAAAACTGTGTCCATTGATTATTTCAGAAACAGGTCGAAGGTGATCAATCCAACTTTAAGCCAGACTTTCACCGAAGGCATGAAAGACAAATTTGTCAATGAAACCGGCCTGACCCTCAACACAGACCAGGGTGACCTTGAGTTTTCGGGCGAAATCACCGGCTATGATATACGGCCACTTTCGGTACAAAAGACCGATACAGGAATGGATTATGCTTCCATGAACAGGTTAACCGTAACGGTCAAAGTTGTTTTTGTCAATGCTAAAGATCATGACCAGGATTTCAATACTTCATTTTCCGCCTACTATGACTGGGACAGTACCAAGCAGCTAAGCCAGGTAGAAAACGATGCAGTAAAAGTAATTACAGAACAGCTGATAGAAGATATATTCAACAAATCTGTTGCCAACTGGTAGGGTTAAATAACTATTCACTTCAATAGTCAATTATGTCAATCACTAGAGATCAATTGATTCAGTTTATCGAAAAGCCGGGTTTGCTCAAAGAACAGACCATTGTAGAATTGAAAGAGATCGTTGATGAATTTCCCTATTTTCAATCGGCTCAGCTCCTCTATACCTATAACCTTTTTACCCAGGATAATTTTCGCTATGCAAGGTATCTGAAAACCTGCTCCATATATGCTACCGACAGGTCCGTACTGTATCAGCTCTTCCAACCGAACCGACCTGCTGAATTAACTTCGAAAACGACAATCCCGGCTGAAAACATTCAAACGGAGACCTCTTCACTTTTTGAATTGTCAGAAGAAAAAGTGATTATTGAAACAGATTTCACCCAACTCTTGTCCACCCGGCCAACCGAAGCCGAAGCCAATGCATTTGACCTCCTCAGCTTCGACCAGCCCGATACGTCCTATCTACTGGAGATGGTTGAATCAAAACCCGATCTTGTTGATTTCCCGGCAGAACTAACGCCAAAAGAATCAAAAACCGAAGAAAAAATCGATTTAATCGAGCAATTCATCAAAGTAAACCCGACTATTCAACCCAGAATAGAAAATACACACATGCGAAGTGAACATTTCGAGTTGAGAGAGGTAAGTGAATCTGAAAACGACGAATTTATAACAGAAACATTATCAAGGATTTACCTAAAACAAGGTCATTATCAAAAAGCAATTGAGTCTTTTAAGCGGTTAAGTTTGAAATTTCCCGAAAAAAGTGTTTATTTTGCGCAACAAATTGAAGAGATAAAAAAATTAATTAATTAACAGCAGATGTACGCATTTATTACTGTCCTGATTTTCATTGTTTGTTTCCTTATAGTGCTGCTTGTCCTGGTACAAAATTCAAAAGGAGGCGGACTGGCATCTTCATTTTCCAGCTCCAACCAGGTAATGGGCGTCCGTAAAACTACTGATTTCCTTGAAAAAGGAACCTGGATGCTTGCTTTAGCGCTAGTGGTCCTCTGTATCAGTTCAACTGCATTCCTGCCCCGTCAGGGTGGCCAGGCAAAATCAGCCATCGAACAACAGATTCAAGGCGTTCAGGATCCTTCTGCTTTACCAACTTTCCCGCAGTCGGCACCGCAAAACTCACCAGACTCGTCTCAAACAAAATAACCGAAGACGGTTATTTCAGAAAGGATACAAGCCACTGCCCAAAAAGCAGTGGTTTTTTTGTCGCCTGAAAATCGAAAATTCTAAAGGTGTCATCTTGACAGTTATGACTGACAAAATCATAATTTGCCAATTAGTTGGTTATGTGTGGTTTAAAATTTTACAGTGTGTTAATTCCAATTATTCGTTGTAATTTTGTCTGTGAAGGACCCTTCCAAGTCAGTTTTTTTTATTTGGCACAAAATTGGTAGGGTTGAGGTAGAAAAATTTCTTATTCACTTATAATTATTCAATAAAATTTTAAAAATGGCAGAACTTAAAGGTAAAATCCTTGCCGGCAAAGTATTGATCGAGCCGCAGGAAGCAGAGAAAAAAACAGCTGGTGGTATTATCATCCCTGATTCAGCTAAAGAAAAACCACTCACCGGGAAAGTTATCCTGGTAGGAAGTGCAAAAAAAGATGAAGTGATGGAAGTGAAAGTTGGTGATGTCGTCTTCTTCGGAAAATACTCAGGCACAGAACTCAACATCGACGGCAAAGATTACCTGCTTGTATCACAAACAGATGTTCTTTTCATCGCTAATTAATGTATTGTCAATCAATAAAAATTATTTAAAATGGCTAAAGAAATTAAATTCAATATTGAAGCACGCGAACTGCTGAAGAAAGGGGTCGATCAACTGGCCGATGCAGTAAAAGTTACCCTCGGTCCTAAAGGCCGCAACGTGATCATCGAGAAAAAATTCGGTGCTCCGATGGTGACAAAAGACGGTGTAACCGTTGCAAAAGAAATTGATCTTGCAGATCCGTACGCCAACATCGGCGCGCACCTTGTGAAAGAAGTTGCTTCAAAAACAGGTGACGATGCAGGTGACGGAACAACCACTGCAACAGTACTTGCCCAGTCTATTATCACGGTAGGTTTGAAAAACGTAACCGCAGGCGCCAATCCGATGGACCTCAAACGCGGAATCGACAAAGCGGTTCTCAAAGTTGTTGCACACATTAAATCACAAGCAATCAACGTAGGCAACGATTTCGATAAAATCGAACAGGTCGCCCGCGTTTCTGCCAACAACGACGCAGAAATTGGCAAACTGATTGCCGACGCCATGCAAAAAGTAAACAAAGAAGGAGTTATCACTGTCGAAGAAGCCAAAGGAACTGACACTTACGTGGAAGTTGTAGAAGGTATGCAATTCGACCGTGGTTACATCTCTCCCTATTTTGTAACTGATACCGAAAAAATGGCTACCGAAATGGAGCATCCTTTTATATTGATCCACGACAAGAAAATCGGTTCCATGAAAGAACTGGTTCCTATCCTGGAAGCTACACACCAGGCTGGTCGTCCGCTGATGATCATTGCCGAAGACATCGAAGGCGAAGCACTGGCAACTTTGGTTGTCAATCGTTTACGCGCAGGCTTGAAAGTTTGTGCCGTTAAAGCGCCTGGATTCGGCGATCGCCGCAAAGAGATGCTCGAAGACCTTGCCATCCTGACAGGCGGAACAGTCATTACCGAAGAAAAAGGCATGAAACTGGAGGATACAACTCTCGAAATGCTGGGCCGTGCCGAAAAAGTTACCGTTGACAAGGAAAAAACAACCATTGTTAACGGAGCAGGCGATTCAGCCCTTATCACAGCCCGTGTTGGTCAGATCAAAAAACAAATCGAAACCACCACTTCAGACTACGACCGCGAAAAACTGCAGGAACGTCTGGCCAAACTTTCAGGCGGTGTTGCAGTACTTTACGTAGGCGCTCCATCCGAAATTGAGATGAAAGAGAAGAAAGCCCGTGTCGACGATGCACTGAACGCAACCCGTGCGGCCATCGAAGAAGGTATCGTACCCGGAGGAGGCGTTGCCCTTATCCGCGCTATTGAAGCACTTGAAGGATTGGAAGGCGAAAACGAAGATGAAACAACTGGTATTCTTATTATCAAACGCGCCATCGAAGAACCCATACGGGTTATTGTATCTAATGCAGGTGTAGAAGGCGCTGTTATCGTTCAGAAAGTAAAAGAAGGCAAAGGCGATTTTGGCTACAATGCCCGCCTCGACATCTTCCAGAATCTGTACGAGTCAGGTGTAATTGACCCTGCCAAAGTTACCCGTATTGCTTTGGAAAATGCCGCTTCTATCGCAGGAATGTTCTTAACCACAGAATGCGTACTGGTAGAAGAAAAAGAAGACAAATCGGCTATGCCTCCGCAAGGCATGGGCGGCGGAATGGGCGGAATGATGTAAGCTAATCATCACCTATATATAGGCCTTCGGGCCAGACACAAAGCCGTCGGATTTTCCGGCGGCTTTTGTTTTAAAACAGTTTTCTATCTTTGCGCAAATCTTTATACGCATGGATCTTTTCACCGTTTTCATTTTGGCAATCGGACTCTCTATGGACTCATTTGCCGTTGCCATCAGTTGCGGCCTGGCGGAACAAAAAGTCACTTTCGGGCATGCGGTGAAAATATCTTTTGCATTTGCCCTGTTCCAGGGAATATTGCCTTTGATCGGGTGGATTATGGGTACCGAACTCAAGGTATTTGTGGAAAGTATCGACCACTGGATCGCCTTTACCCTGCTTGCTTATCTTGGCGGGAAGATGATCTGGGAAAGTCTTCGTAGCGACCGCAGCGAAAAAATATCCAATATCTACTCCTTTCGCCACATCATGACCCTCTCTATCGCAACCAGCATCGATGCCCTGGTTGTCGGTTTCAGTTACGCCATGGCCGAAAGCGGCAAAATATTCGGCGGCGCCCTTATCATCGGCATGGTCACCTTTTTCTTCTCCATGCTTGGGATCAGGATCGGGAAAGATGTAGGCGACAAACTGGGTCCCAAAGTGGAATTAATGGGAGGTATTATCCTGTTAGGGATCGGATTGAAAATCCTTTTAGAACATACATCTTAGCTCTGAATTGAGAAGGTCTAAGATTTATTCAGAGCTGCAAATTTCACACTACGTACCAGCCAGCGTATAGTGAGGTTATAAAAACAAAACAGACCGGAATAAATTCCGGTCTGTCCTTCCAAGTAGCGGGGGTAGGACTCGAACCCACGACCTCCGGGTTATGAGCCCGACGAGCTACCAACTGCTCTACCCCACAGTATATTTTTTAAAACCGGCTGTGTCGGTTTTGTGGGTACAAAGATAGTGAGTTTTTCCGGTTTTGCAATATAAATGTGAGTTTTTTATGTAAGTTTGGATTTTCAAGAAAATTGGACCCATGCCGGCAGAAAGAAAGAGAGACCAGTTGAGAAAACTGTTCAAGCACCCATATAGGATTGTCATATTTAACGACCTTAATCTGCACATCATCAAACAGATCAGGTTTAATGCACGCACTTTTGTGCTTGGCCTGGTCGGTGCAGTAGTTAGCATTATCATAGGGGTTATCATTCTTATTGCTTTTACTCCGCTGCGCGAATATATACCCGGATATCCGAGCGGAAAACTGCGGCAGAATTTAATTCAGAATGCGTTGGTTGCAGATTCCCTCGAACAAAAAATAAATCTGTACGACCGTTACTTCCATGATATGCGGGCCATGCTGAGCGGTGAAAACACCTTGGATACGGTAGCCAAAAGGGATTCCATCGTTCGTCCCAACCTGAATGATTTAAAACATCTTAACCGCGACAGCCTGTTCAAAGATGAACTGGAACAGGAACAGTTCAATCTGCATCTAACTCCCGGTGTTTCAAGGAAAAGCGGATTGGCCAGTCTGCTCTTTTTCCCTCCCTTGAAAGGGATGGTGACCGGGAAACAGGATATAGCAGACGGCCATTACGGTGTGGATATTGTCGCAAAACTTAACTCCAGGGTTTCCTCGGCCCTGGATGGTACTGTAATTTTTTCCCAATGGACCATGGAAACAGGCTACGTGATAATGATACAGCATGATCAGAACATTGTTACCGTTTACAAACACAACGCTGAACTGCTCAAACGGCAGGGTGAAAAGGTAAAAGCCGGCGAAGTGATTGCCATCATGGGAAACACCGGCAAAGAGACAACCGGCCCGCACCTTCATTTCGAACTATGGGTAGGCGGCAATCCCATCAATCCTGAAGATTATATCAGTTTTTAATTCCCCGCAAACATGAAGAAAATAGCACTGCTCGGCTCAACCGGATCAATAGGTCAGCAGACGCTGAATGTTATTGAACAAAACCCTGAACTATTTTCCGTCGAGGTGCTGACTGCCAACAACAATGTTGATCTGCTGATCGGACAGGCCTTGAAATTCAAGCCAAACGTGGTGATTATCAGTAATGAAGAAAGATATGCCTACGTACAGGAGGCTTTGGCTCCCTATCCGGTCAAAGTATATGCCGGATGTGATGCCATTGCCCAGGTGGTGGAGATGGGTTCCGTCGATACGGTTGTCACAGCAATGGTAGGTTATTCCGGGTTGTTACCTACCATCAGAGCCGTAAAAGCCGGTAAACAGGTTGCCCTGGCCAACAAAGAGACGCTGGTTGTGGCAGGCGACCTGATCACCCGTCTGGCCATCGCTAACAGGTCTGAAATATTGCCGATCGATTCTGAACATTCCGCTATCTTCCAGTGCCTGCTCGGTGAAGCGGAAGAGTCTGTCGAGAAAATCATTCTCACCTGTTCCGGAGGCCCCTTCCACGGAAAAACAGCCGAAGAACTGGAAAAAGTGACCCTGAAACAAGCATTGAAACATCCCAATTGGGACATGGGGGCAAAAATCACCATTGACTCTGCCACCCTGATGAACAAAGGATTTGAAGTAATTGAGGCAAAATGGTTGTTTGGACTGAAACCGGAACAGATAGAAGTGGTGGTGCATCCGCAAAGCATCATCCATTCCATGGTGCAGTTTTGCGACGGATCCATCAAAGCACAACTGGGACTTCCGGACATGCGAATACCAATACAGTTTGCTCTAAGCTACCCCATTCGCATCAGCAACAACATGCCTCGCTTTAACTTCACCGATTATCCGACCTTCACTTTTACAACTCCCGATACAAAAAAATTTCGTAACCTTGCACTTTCTTATGAAGCACTTTACAAAGGCGGGAATCTGGCCTGTGTGTTAAATGCAGCCAACGAGGTATCGGTGAAGGCATTTTTAAACGAACAGATTTCATTTACGGATATCGCAAAAATTAACGGGCAGGTAATGGAGAAGGTCTCATTTGTCGCTCATCCGGAACTGGATGATTACATTGAATCGGACAAAGCTTCCCGGATTTATGCTGAAGAGGTCATTCTGAAATTAAGGTAAACAACAATAAAAAATAAAGATGATATTTTTGATCAAAGCTGCTCAGCTACTACTGAGTCTCTCCATACTGGTAATTCTGCATGAATTCGGCCATTTTATTTTTGCCAAACTTTTTCGCTGCAGGGTAGAAAAATTCTACCTCTTTTTCGATCCCTGGTTTTCTCTTTTCAAATTCCAAAAAGGTGAGACCGAATACGGCGTCGGATGGCTGCCTTTGGGTGGTTATGTGAAAATTTCAGGAATGATCGACGAATCGATGGACAAAGAGCAGATGAAAATGCCTCCGCAGCCATGGGAATTCAGGTCCAAACCAACCTGGCAGCGGTTGCTCATCATGGTCGGGGGCGTTCTTTTCAACCTGATTCTTGCGCTTGTGCTGTATTCCATGATCCTCTTTACCTGGGGTGAGGAATACCTACCTACCCAAAATGCCAAATACGGAATCGTCGTTTCTGAAACCGGACGTCAAATCGGACTTCAGAACGGAGACAAAATCATTTCGGTTGACGGCAAAAAAATTGAAAGCTTTACCAAAATTATCCCCACTATCGTATTGGATGACGCACAATTCATTGAGATTCAGCGGGATTCTCAAAGAATAACTTTGCCAATCAAAAAAGAGATTATTCCGAAACTGCTGACCGACAAAAATATCATTACCCTGCGTGTTCCCTACGCCTGCAAAATAATGGCATTCGCCAAACAATCCCCGGCGCGTGATGCAGGATTGGAACTTGGAGATGAGATTCTTTCTGTCGACAGCCTCCAATTTCGCTATTACGACCAATTTGTGGAACACCTTGCAGCCTCAAAAGGAACTGAGGTCAAAATGGAAATAAAACGCAACGGGGTTATTTCCACACGGAAAGTATTAGTCGCGGCTTCCGGGATAATCGGAATTCAGCCGGCCTATTCGCTTGAAGGCGTTTTTGAGTACAGAACCATTCGCTACAGTCTGGCGGAATCCATTCCTGCCGGGATTTCAAAAGGGTACCATGCCATTGGTGATTACCTCAAGCAGTTCAAGCTGCTGTTCTCTCCGCAAACCAAAGCATACGAGTCGTTGGGCGGATTTATCGCTATTGGCAACATATTCCCGAGTGTATGGGACTGGGAGTCCTTCTGGAATCTGACCGCCTTCCTCTCTATCATTCTGGCAGTAATGAACATCCTGCCGATTCCTGCCCTGGACGGTGGCCATGTACTTTTTCTGCTTTATGAAATCGTTACGCGCCGCAAACCCAGTGACAAGTTTATGGAATATGCCCAGATTGCCGGCATGATATTGCTCTTTAGTCTTTTATTGTATGCCAACGGAAACGACATCTTTAAATTAATTTTTCATAAATAGAAAATAATTGATAGAAAAGATTGCTATATTTGCAACGAACGATAAAAACAGGACGCTATGAACTTATTTATATTGGGTGTTTTAAGTGGTGCACATGTGGTATTAATTATTGCAGCCCTCCTCCTTCTTTTTGGTGGCCAGAAAATCCCTGAATTAATGGGCGGCTTAGGTAAAGGTATGAAGGAATTCAAAAAAGCCATGAAAGAGGAAGAGCCAACCACTCCTCCTGCTTCGCCTGATGAAAAGAAAAACGAACCCCTGAAACAGTAATTCAGGTATTCAACCCTATACAAATACCCCGGTGCAAAAGCACCGGGGTATTTTTTTTGGTGGATTCTGTAACGAATTTCACTTTCCGGCGTCTTATAGTTTTAGAAACTATAATGTATCACTCTAAATTTATCCCTATGAATAAGAAATTTCATAACAGCTTGATTGTGTTTTTGTTGGCGGCATTCACGCTGTCAGCAGTTTCCTGTATTCCGCATATCCGCGGGAACGGAGATGTGGTAAAAGAAGAGCGGAATTTGTCGGGTTTTGACGCATTGGAGGCCAGCACCGGCATTGAGGTTTTGGTTACGCAGGATTCGACCGAAAAAGTAGTGGTCGAAACCGATTCGAACATCCAGAAAATACTTAAAACCAAGGTTGAAAACGGAACATTGAAAATCTACCTGGAAGAGGGCGTCCTCCATACCAGACAGTTGAGGGTTTTTGTAACGCTGAAGCAGCTGAGGTCAGTTAATACAAGTTCAGGCGCGCATGTTAATACCGAAAATAAAATTACCGCGGAAAAGTTGAAAATCAATTCTTCAAGCGGGTCTGGCGTAAAGATGGAAGTTTCAGCTGATCACCTCACGGCGGAGTCAAGCAGCGGAAGTAACATCAAAATTACCGGTACTGCCGCTTCTTTCAATGGAGACAGTTCCAGCGGATCAGGAATTGATGCCTCAGGATTGACTGCTGAAAAGGGGACACTCTCGGGCTCAAGTGGTTCACACATTAAAGCGCAAATAACCAAAGAGATTAAAGCCAATGCCAGCAGCGGTGCAAGTATTTCTATCACCGGTAATCCCCCGGTAAGGGATACAGACAGTTCAAGCGGCGGTTCAGTCCGATTTAAATAAAAAAAACAACTAATCCCTCCTCATAATGCCATAACAGATAATCTTGACTATGGCATCCACACTCTTGCCCAAATCATTGGAGCGGTATGGTCCTGCAGAGAGCGGCATCTCCAGTCCGCGGATGGCGGTGGTGATACCAATGGCAACCAGGGTAAAATCCTTGATCACAAACTTGTGCTGTCTTGCACCTTCCAGTAATATGCGCTTCATCATGCGGATCTCCTCCTGATCGTACTGCGATTTGATTTTGTCGATGAACTCGACAGCGGCAGTATCATTCTCAATAGCATTGTAAAAATTGGCCAACTGACGGTAAGTAGTGATTTTGGTCATCACATAATCGCGCAGCTTATCGGCAGGATCCATGTCCTTCTGAAGTACTTTGGCCAGTTCTACCCTTAGGATATCCGCCTCTTTCTGGATCACTTCCTGGAACAGGTCCTCTTTACTGCTAAAATAATAATAAAGAGAACTTTTACCTTTTCTGACAGCATTGGCTATGTCGTCCAATGTTGTCTTTTTGTACCCGAATTTGCTGAAAATCTCCTGTGCGATGGTTAAGATGTTCTCCCGAACCGCGTCTTTTTTAGTACCTAAGTTTTCGTTCGCCATTGTTAGTTTTTCATCATTTGTGACCAAATATAATTATTTTGTTGAAGAAACAACAATCCTGAAGTCAAGCTGCTTTTTTTCCAGATTGGCCCTGAGGATCTCAATTTCGACCTCGTCACCCAGCTGATACTTCCTGTGCGTCCTTCTGCCGGTAATGCAGTAATTTTTTTCATCAAACTGGTAAAAGTCATCGGTAAGCTCATGCAGGGGCACCATACCCTCACATTTATTTTCTTCTATCTCAACATAAATACCCCATTCGGTGACACCGGAAATGACTCCTTTGTATTGCTGTCCGATCTTATCCGACATAAATTCCACCTGTTTGTATTTGATGGAGGCACGCTCTGCATTGGCAGCACGGTTCTCCATATCGGATGAGTGTTTGCAAATCTCCTCATACTTGTTGGCAGCCACCGAAGTTCCGTCCTGCAGGTACCTGTCGAGCAGCCGGTGGACCATCATATCCGGATACCTCCGGATAGGCGAGGTAAAATGGGTGTAATATTCGAAACCCAGTCCGTAATGACCGATGTTCCGTGTTGAATACTCAGCTTTGGCCATGGTCCGTATGGCAAGCGTTTCAATTACATTTTGCTCTTTCTTGCCGGATACATGGTTAATCAGCTTGTTCATGGATTCAGACACCGCAGCGGGCGAACTGGTCATGATGCCGTACCCGAAACGCTTGATGAAATGGTTGAATTTCTCCAGCTTCTCCGGATCCGGTTTGTCGTGGATCCTGTATACAAAGGTCTTCTCCTTCTTCCTGGCTCCGGGCTTCCCGATCAATTCAGCCACCTTTTTATTGGCCAGCAGCATAAATTCTTCGATCAGCTTATTGGAATCCTTCGACTCCTTGAAAAAGACATTGACCGGTTTTCCGGCAGGGTCAACCTCAATTTTCACCTCTACGCGGTCAAAATCAATTGATCCGCCTTCAAAACGTTTTTCCCGAAGCTTTTTGGCTAGTTTGTCGAGCGTCAGGATCTCCTCCTTCATTTCACCTTCACCGGTTTCAATAACTGCCTGTGCCTCTTCGTAACTAAACCTTTTGTCGGAATAGATTACGGTTCTGCCAAACCACTCCTTTTGAACCTTAGCATTTTCGTCCAGCTGGAATACAGCAGAATAACACAGTTTTTCTTCGTTCGGACGCAAAGAACATACGCCGTTCGACAGCCTTTCGGGCAGCATCGGCACTACGCGGTCGACCAGGTATACCGAGGTGGCCCTTTCATAGGCTTCATCCTCAATGATGGAGTTCATCCGTACATAATGGGTCACGTCGGCAATGTGTACGCCGACTTCCCAGTTTCCGTTTTCCAGCTTCAGGATAGAGAGTGCATCGTCGAAGTCTTTTGCATCGGCCGGATCAATGGTAAAGGTCGGGACTTTCCTGAAGTCCCTGCGGTTGGCTATCTCCTCCTGTGGGATTTCAAGCGGTATCCTGTCGGCCGCCTCATTGACCTTTTCCGGATATTTATAAGGTAATCCGAACTCTGCCAGAATGGCATGCATCTCCGTAGTGTTGGATCCTGCATCCCCAAGCACATCAATGATCTCGGCAAACGGATTGCGTGCTTTTTCGGGCCAGTCCAGAATCCTGGCTACCGCCTTTTGTCCGTTTTTAGCCCCTTTCAGCTTATCCATCGGTATGAAAAGGTCGAAGGGCATCCGTTTGGTGGGAATTAAAAAGGCAGAGAATTTTGAGATCTCGACCGTCCCGACCAGGGTTTTCTGTCCGCGTTCGAGCACCTCCACCACTTCGCCTTCCGTATCGCTTTTCTTCCGCCTGGCAAACACCCGGATCTTGACCTTATCCCCATCAAGGGCATGGTTCATGTTGGTAGCAGGGATCAGAATAGTGTCGTTCAGCTCTTCGCAGAATACCTGGCCAAATCCTTTGTAGTTAAGCACCATCGTCCCGATGATGGTTCCTGCGTTCTTTGCCTTCAGGCGGAATCTGCCTTTTGAAACTTCCTCGAGTGCCTCGTTATCGCGTAGTTCCTGCAATGCAACACTGACCAACAGCTGGCCTGACGTATTTTTGATTCCTATCTTGGAAGAAAGTTGTTTGTAATTGTAAACATAAGAGGGTTCCTCATAGAAGAGACCCATAATGGATGTTTTTAAGCCGGCCTTGTTGAAATTCACGGCCCTTTCAAGCTTTTTGTTTTTTGACATTCAATAAATTTTAGAACCCTTAAAGGTAAAACAATTATATTTGTAAAATAGCCTGCTTACCAGATTATTCAATAAACAGCGCATGAAGATCACAGATATTATCCAGAGTTCCAAAAAAACCATCTTCTCTTTCGAGTTGCTCCCCCCGCTGAAAGGGCAGAATGCCGATAAATTGTACCAAACCATCGATGAACTGATCGAATACCAGCCCAAATACATCAACCTCACCACCCACCGCGACGAGATCGAGTACAGGCCGCTGGAAAACGGGCTTCTGGAAAAGAAAATTGTCCGCAAGCGTCCGGGTACGGTGGCCATAGCAGCCGCGATCCAGCACAAATACGGCATTCCTGTTGTTCCGCACGTAGTTTGCGGGGGATTTTCGAGGGAAGAGACCGAAAACATGCTGATCGACCTCAACTTCCTGGGCATCAAAAACGTCCTTGCGCTTCGCGGCGACGGATTGTCCACCGAGAAACACTTTGTTCCAGAGAAAAACGGCCATGCCCACGCCAACGAACTGGTGGAACAGATCGTTAACCTGCACAGCGGCAAATACCTCGATCCCGAGCTCAAAAACAAGGCTGCCCTCGATTTTTGTATCGGTGTAGCCGGATACCCCGAAAAACATGCTGAGGCTTCCAATCCTGAAACCGATCTTCAAAACCTGAAACAAAAAGTGGATGCCGGCGCCGAATACATTGTCACGCAAATGTTTTTCGACAACAAAAAATATTACGAGTTTGTGACCCGCTGCAGGGCTGCCGGAATCACGGTTCCCATCATCCCCGGAATCAAACCGCTGGCATTAATGAACCAGATCACCATGCTGCCCAAAATTTTCAGCGTCGACATCCCTGAAGAATTTGCTTCGGAAGTGCGCAAATGCAAAACCAACGAAGAGGCCCGGCAGGTGGGTACAGAATGGGCTATTCTCCAGGCCAGAGACCTGATCGCCAACAAAGTCCCCTGCCTGCACATCTATACCTACGGCATAACCGACAATACCCGGCAAATTGCCCGGATAATCATATAACAGCGGCCATGCACCAACTTGTCTTTGCCACCAACAATGCCCACAAACTGCGGGAACTGGACGAAATCCTCAAAGGTGAATTTAAACTCCTCAGCCTAAGCGACATTTCCTGTTCAGACGAGATTCCTGAGACTGGAGATACCCTCGAAGCCAATGCCTCGCAGAAATCATTTTACATCTGGGATCGCTTTCAGAAAGACTGTTTCTCCGACGACTCAGGCCTGGAAATATCCTCCCTCAACAACGAACCGGGCGTCCGCTCGGCCCGTTATGCCGGCGAGGGAAGAAATTCTGAAGACAACATCGACAAAGTACTTGCCGAATTAAAAAACAGAGAGAACCGCAAGGCCTGTTTCCGTTGTGTCATCTCACTCGTTATCCAAGGCCGGGAGTACCTTTTCGAAGGCCGCGTCGACGGGGAGATCCTGCACGAACGGCACGGCGCTGCAGGCTTTGGCTACGATCCGGTATTTCAGCCGGATGGCTTCACCCAATCTTTTGCCGAAATGGAGGCCGGACTCAAAAACAGCATCAGTCACCGCGGCAGGGCAGTTCAGAAACTGGTCAGGTTCCTGTTGGAAGAATATCCCCATCTGCCGGATCAATAATGAAAAAATTCTTGTCCCTCCTGCTATTGCTGCCGGTTTTTTCATACGGTCAGAGCCGAATCGGGGGATGGAAAACCCATGTATCTTTCACCCCGGTGATCTGCGTGGCAGAAATGCCCGGTGCCGTTGCAGCAGCCACCTCCAACGGATTATTCATCCTTGACAGAAACAGCTCCCGGATTACCACCAAAACTACGACTGAAGGACTTGCCGGGACCGGCATCTCGGCCATTGCATATGCACCTGGCACCAATTTCCTGCTGGTCGGTTACCAGTCAGGCAACCTCGATCTGCTGCAGGACGGACTGGTGCTTAATCTCTCCGATCTTACCAGGAAACCCGGACTCCCCGACAAAACCATTCACCGCATCGTTTGTGAAGGCAACTTTGCCTACCTCTGCTGTGCCTTCGGCATCGTCACGATCGACCTTCAAAGGGCGGAGGTGGCAGAAACCTGGTATTTCGGACCAACAAGCGACCTGAAAGAGGCCTTCGACCTGTCCACTTTCAACAACATCTGGTTTGTTGCAACCAGTCGGGGTATCTTCAAAGCAGGCAAAACCGGCAGCAACCTCCAGGATTGGCGCAACTGGCAGCTGCAAACTGCGCTTCCCCAACCCGATGCTGCTTTTTCCTCCTTCGCACAGGCAGAAGGATTACTCTTCACCCACGACCAAAGCAACGACCGCATCCTTGCATTGAACGGGACAAACTGGCAAACCCGGTTTCCGGAAATTAAAAACATCCGTTCCATAAGGAACGCCGCAACCGGATTGATCGTGCTCTCAACCGGCGAAATCTGGCTTACAGGAAAAACCGGAAACATCCTTCTTAACAGCTATCAGCCCGGCAGCAGCGTCTCCGCCGTCGATCCCCGGGATGCGCTGACAGACAACAACGGAACGCTTTGGATCGCAGATCACCGCTTTGGCCTGACGCAACGGAACGGCACCTCCGCCTTCCTGCACCATGTGCCCGATTCTCCCGGCAGTGACAGGATTTCGGCACTCAAAGCCGGTCCGGAGGATATTTTTGCGGCAACAGTCACCACCAATCCTGCCGGATTCCCCGAAGCAGCCGTTTCTATCCTGCAGGCAGGGATCTGGCAGAACTTCACGGCAGCTGATGATGCCGGACTGCAGTCGGTGAAACCACTCAACTCTTTTGCCTTCAGCAGCGCCCGGCCCGATGAATATTGGGCCTCCTCGGCCGGATCAGGATTGCTCTTCTTTCAGAAAAACAGGGTTGCAGCACATTACAACGAGCTGAACTCCGCCCTCGGCGCGCTCAGCGGTTCCTGCGTGCTCAACGGACTGGCCTCCGACGCCCAAAACAACCTCTGGTACACCAACCCTACCGGGATGGCCCGTCTTGGAACACGGTCGGCTGAAGGGGCTTTTATTCCGCTTCCCTATCCGGGAATGGGCTTCTCCGCCTCCCCGGCAGGTGAAATCCTTGTGACAGTCACGGGAACCCAATGGGCGGTCCTTCCCGACGAGGGTTTGTTTGCCTTTAAAATCAAAGGAAGTACGGAAAATGTTACCGATGACCAGTACCGCAAGGTTGCGGTTCAAAGCCAATTCTCCAACGGGTCGACCACTCTGTTCACCCGGTTCACCGGAATTTCCGCCATTGCAGAAGATCTCAGTCACCGGCTCTGGGTCGGTACAAGCACCGGCGTTGTGGTTTACAGCAATCCTGATAAGGCATTTGACCCCAACGAATTTTACGGGACTCAGCCTTCGCTCGATGATGGCGAAGGGCTCTTCAAACCCATCCTGGAAAAAGAAAAAATTACCGCCATTGCCGTCGACGGCGGCAACCGTAAATGGTTCGGCACCGCCAATTCAGGGGTATTCCTCTTCACCGGGGAGGGAGATCGCCTGCTGCTGCATTTCGACAGCAAAAACTCTCCGCTGCTTTCCGATCAGATCCTTTCGATTGCCGTTGCGCCCAAAAGCGGGGAGGTTTTCTTTGCCACCGACCGGGGATTGATCTCCTACAAAAGTGATGCCGCCGGCAGCGCGACCAGCCTTGGCAAGGCCTATGTCTGGCCCAATCCGCTGAGGGAAACCTTCACCGGCAACGTCACCATCGATGGACTGACAGACGGAACGGATGTACGGATTACGGATGTAACCGGAAATCTTGTTTACCGCACTTCCTCTCTTGGCGGCCGTGCGGTCTGGAATGCCAAAAATGCAAAGGGAGAGCGGGTAGCAACGGGTGTTTACCTGATTTTCTGCGGCTCATCACAACTGAAAGAATCAAAGATTATCAAATTGCTTGTGATTCATTAACTTTTTTACATCATGTATATTAAAACAGAAGGCATCATTCTCCACGGCCTCAAATACGGCGATTCCGGAAGAATCGTAACGGTTTATACCGAAGCATTCGGGAGGAGCTCCTTTCTTCTTCAAGGAATCCATGCCAAAAAATCTACCGGGAAGGCCAACCTGCTTCAGCCGCTCTTCCTGCTCGAGATGGAGGTCGACCACCGGCAGGGCAGGGAACTGCAGCGTGCCAGGGAAATCAAGATCAGCCACGCTTACCAAACTGTGCCGTTCGACGTGGTCAAATCGTCGCAGGCAATTTTCCTGGCAGAGATATTGTACAAAGTACTGAAAGAGGAGGAAGCCAGGCCGGAACTCTTTCATTTCCTGAGCCATTCGTTTCAGATTTTCGACCTGCTCCGCGACGGGGCCGCCAATTTCCACCTCGCCTTCCTGATCCAGCTAACCCGCTACATGGGATTTGCACCGACCAACAATTACGCAGCAGAGCGTACCTGGTTCGACATGGCTTCCGGCGCTTTTACCGGCACCAGACCGCCGCATCCCTATTTCCTGGACCCGGCCGAAAGCCGTATTCTTTCCGATTTCGCAAACATCACCTACGAAGAGATCGGGAATATTACCCTCCCTGCCTCCGGACGCAATCTCTTACTGCAGAAAATGATCGACTATTTCTCTCTGCACCTCGGGACCCGGCTACAGGTAAAATCGCTGGATGTTTTACACGAATTATTTTCCTGATAAGCTGCTCCCTGTAATTGCCAATCATAAATTTTTACGTACTTTTGTCTAAGATATTAATTCAATATGGCCGTAACTAAGCTACCGGGAACGAAGAAGAACGCCTTCGTAACGATGATGGAGATAGCAGAGGAGTATAAGGCAACAAACCTTGTAGATCCGATGTCTGGTCTTCCTTGTCCGGATGATTTGATCAACCTTGTTGACAAATACATGCGGGCGGGTAACAATGACTTTTCCCCCAGTGAAGGGGTTAAATCATTGAGAGAGCAGATTGTCTCCCTATTCAACCAACAGAACAAAACAGATTTTCAGGCAGAAACAGATGTGACCGTTACTGCCGGCCCTTCCCAGGCCATGTCGACCGCTATCACCACCTTTGTGAAAGAGGGAGATGAGGTGATTCTTTTTGAGCCTGTACAGGAATCATACGCCCAGCTTATCGAAATGACTGGAGGACGTCCGATCTACATCAACCTGAAGCATCCTGAATACCGGATCGACTGGGATGAGGTAAAGAAAACGGTAACGACCAAGACCAAGATGATCGTTATCAACAATCCGCAGAATCCGATGGGACAGATTTTCAGTCCGGAAGATTTTGACCAGCTTAAACGGATGACCAATGGAACACGTCTCGTGATCCTCAGCTACGAAATATTCGGCAATATCGTATACGACGGGCACAAATTCAACAGTGTCGCTTCCATACCCGAACTGGCCGCCAAGAGTCTGGTCGTCTCCTCCTTCGGAGCCATGTTCAACATCAACGGCTGGGGAATCGGTTACATAGCCGGTCCCGAAAAATTGATGGCCGAATACCGGAAAACACAGCAATACCAAGGGTTTAGTGTCAACACACCGGCCCAGTACGCGCTGGCCGAATATTTAAAACAGGGTCAGAACTTCAAAGAGATTAACTCATTCTACCAGAGCAAAAGGGATTATTTCATCGATCTGCTGACGGGGAGTAAATTCGAACTGGTTCCAACCAAATCAACAATCTACCAGTTGCTGGATTACAGTAAAATCTCCGACGAGCCCGATACGGAGTTTGTACTCCGGCTGGCCAAAGAGTACCAGGTTGCTACCATCCCCTTCTCCGCCTTCCAGCACGAGAAGACCAAGTTGCAGATGATCAGGATCTGTTTTGCCAAAACCAACGATTTGCTTGAAGAGGCTGCCTACCGGCTGAAGAATGTGCCGGTGAGCCTGAACAAAGGGTAGAAAGTACTTAAAGTGACTAAAGTGATCTAAAGTGACTAAAGTACTTTAAGTCGGGGATTCCAAAATTGTAGCCTTAAGTTTTCAGGAGACTTTACCACATGCACAATTTTTGGGACCTGAATCCATCAAGCCGTCAGCATAACTTTAGACACTTTAGATCACTTTAGTCACTTTAGTCACTTTAAAAATTTTATATGGCCCTATAGTTCAAGGGATAGAACGGAAGTTTCCTAAACTTTAAATTCGCGTTCGAGTCGCGGTGGGGCTACAAGGCTGCCGGACCCTTCGGGCCCGGCAGCTTCATTTTCAAATGGTTATAATATTTTCAAAATAGATCCGAATGTGTTCCGGTCCTGATTAAGCTTATATGTTTCTTACGCTCGTTCAAATCCCAAATTATAATCCAGTCGGGTAAAATGTGCGCATCCCAAAAGCCCAAATAATCACCTTTTAATTTGTGCGGTTTATAAGAGGGTGGAAGAAATCCATCTTTTTCTAATATTTTTACTGCCCTTTTAAGTAAATCAACATTCAACCCTCTTTTTGAGCATTTTACAAAATCTTTGTTGAATTTATTGGTAGAATCAAGGCTGTACATTTATCTTTTTGTCTAAATGCATGAAGAGTTCGTCCGAATTTTTGAATTTATTTACTTTACCCTCCCTTGAATCTTTCATTGCCTTTCTTGTTTCAAGGTTAGGTATTTCGGTTTTATTTATCTGTATAAATTCTTCTCCTTCAAATATGCGAAGAAATTCTAACAGGCTTTTCCCTTTACTCGTCCTTTCATTAATTGTAATTGTTGTCATGGTATGAAAATTATTGTACAAATATAACTCATTGCAATTCCAAAATGAACAACGTATAATTAAATTCCATCAAAATAAATTAGTTTTGCAGCTTAAATATCAGTTATTTGAACCCGATTCCACCCGATATCAAAGAATTCCTCGATGAGAAGGCGCTTAAATACAACTCACCTGCATTCGTCGAAACGGATCCCATCAGCATCCCGCACGGTTTTGATCGTAAAGAAGACATCGAAATCTCCGGCTTCCTCACCGCCTCCATCGCCTGGGGAAACCGGACCATGATCCTGAAAAATGCCAACAAAATGACGGAACTGATGGACAATGCCCCCTATGATTTCGTGATGAACCACCGTGAAAAGGATCTAGAACGGTTCAAAGGCTTTGTCCACAGGACTTTTAACCCCGCAGACCTTGTTTATTTTATCGGAGCGCTGAAAAACATCTACGCCCGCCACGGCGGACTGGAAACCGTCTTCTCGGCCAACTGTTCCGCCACTT
This sequence comes from Bacteroidales bacterium, assembly GCA_038323575.1. Lineage (GTDB taxonomy): Bacteria > Bacteroidota > Bacteroidia > Bacteroidales > Prolixibacteraceae > CAINVV01. The sequence continues at coordinate 24,418 of JBBQHB010000013.1, forward strand.
CAACCCGGCCCGCTGTCCAGGCGTTCAGGGATCTCTTCTTCATCCTGCCGCACGACCCGCGCACCCGCAAGCATGTCGCCAATCCGGCCCGGGGCTCTGCTGCGAAGAGGATCAACATGTTCCTGCGGTGGATGGTGCGCAGCGACAACCGCGGGGTCGATTTCGGCATCTGGAAAGGAATTAAGCCATCACAGCTCTCCTGTCCGCTGGATGTCCACTCCGGCAACGTAGCCCGGAAACTGGGGCTGCTGACACGCAGCCAAAACGACGCCAGGGCCCTCGACGAGCTGGATGCCCGCCTCCGCCTGATGGACCCGGACGATCCTGTTAAATATGATTTCGCGCTGTTCGGGTTGGGAGTGTTTGAGGGATTTTAGAAGCCTGTGCGGAATTACCCTTGTTTAAGATGCTATGCTTTATTTTAATGGAAATTATTTTCCATTAAAGACGTTTTGGTAGAATTTATTTAGTAGCTTTGCATATTAACATGCATTTAATGGAAAATATTTTACCTATTCATCTTCAAGAAGTCATCTTTTCTTCCAGCAACTCTTCCCGAAGCAAGCAAATTTCGGGAATGGAAAAAACCGGAAAGCTGAGAAAGATAGCCGCCCGTATTTATACATCCAATTTTTCCGATACGACTGAATCGATCATCCGGAGGAACCTATTCATCATATTGGGAAAGTTGTACCCGGGTTCCATGCTCAGTCACCGATCAGCCCTTGAGTTTCAGCCCACATCGGCCGGACATATTTTCCTGACCTATTCCTACACCAGGAAAATTGACATTCCCGGCATTACCATACGATTCCAGGAAGGTCCCGGCCCCATAGAAGGCGACCATAAATTTTCAGGTGAACTTTACACTTCCCAATTGGAAAGAGCATTGTTGGAAAACCTGCAGGTGAGCCGCCAGCTGGGGGCCGAATCCAAAACATTGACATTATCTGAAATTGAAGACCGGCTGGAAAAAGTGATCCGCATAAAAGGTGAAGCCGGGCTGAACGAACTTAGGGACAAATCAAGGGAAATAGCAGCAAAACTTGACATGGGAAAAGAGTTTGAAAAATTGAACAAACTCATCAGCGCCCTGCTTACCACGCATCCGTCAAAAATATTGTCTTCGCCGCATGCGGCAGCGAGGGCATTTGGCAATCCCTATGATCCATCCAGACTGCCACTGTTTGAAAAACTGTTTGTGGAACTCAAACAACAGGAGTTTAAGGATCTGCCGGATTCAAACATCAGCAATCGGTCATTCAGAAATTTTGCTTTTTTTGAAGCCTACTTTTCCAATTATATCGAAGGGACTGAGTTTGAACTGGAAGAGGCAAAACAAATCATAGAAACGGATACTCCAATGCCTACCAGGGATGAAGACTCACACGATATACTCGGCACCTACAAACTTGTCAGCAACAAACAAGAGATGAGTGTTGTACCCAACAACGCCGAACAACTGTTGGAGATACTCCTTTACCGGCATTACATTTTGATGGGGGCAAGAATTTCTAAAAATCCCGGGCAGTTTAAGGACAAAAACAACCGGGTAGGTGATACTTTTTTTGTGGAGCATTCGCTGGTAAAAGGCACACTCATGAAAGGATTTGATTTTTACCAGGCATTGGCAAATCCTTTTGCCAGGGCTGCCTACATAATGTTCCTGATCAGTGAAGTTCACCCGTTTTTGGACGGCAACGGTCGGATTGCCAGGATCATGATGAATGCTGAACTGGTAAAACAAGGGCAAACCAAAATCATTATTCCGACAGTTTACAGGGATGACTATATTGGCGTTTTAAGAAGGTTAACGCGGCAGCAAGATCCGGCAGCTTATGTACGAATGCTGCAGCGGGCACAGGATTTTAGTTCGACCATCAAAGGTGATGACATCGACCAGATGGAAAGACACCTGAAAGCATGTAATGCTTTTAAAGAACATGACCATGCCAGGCTGAAAATAATTGGATTGGATGATTGAAAAATGCCTGAAGTGCTGTGAACCGGAAATGCTTACCCTGCCCGCCCCGCTGGCGCGGATTACAAATCCGCACCAGCGGCGGCCCCCATCATTTTGAAAACCAATTTCTTTATTCTACCTTAGGAGTCCCTTTAACCTAAACATCTATTCCATGGCACTCATCAAAGTCGGATCGATGAACAATTTTGCGGTTACTGCCAACGAGGGCGCAAAAAGTGAAATGCCGTTTTTAAAAAGAATCAATACCTTTTCTGCCCTGAAAGAAATCTCCCGCACCTTTCCGCCCGGCTCATTTGAACTGATCACTTCCAAAGACAAGCGGGGCATCGGGCTGAATAGCCTTACCCTCACCGAAGGCTTTGAAGGGTTCATGCAGAAATTCCTGCACCCTGACGATGACATCTGTTTTATCGCCTGGGTATGGGACCTGAGCGGAAAGCCTGTCAGCCAATACCCGTGTGCGCCGGCCGATTGTCTGGATGTGATCATCCCGGTGCGGGCCGGAAACCTGCGTGAATTTACCGGACATGGAACCGAACTGTTCCCGAAGCGGAAAGTCACGGGCGGAATGGCCGTCCGCATACAGCTGTGGGAATCCGACCAGCAAGAGCGGGATTTCGGAAAACTCCTCTCCGACACAGCAGCCGCCATCCAGACCTCCGAACTGAACAACCTGTTGTCGCAGGTCTCACTGACAAAAAGGGTAACAGGAACCGCCATCACCCTGATCCGGGAAGCCTCCGACGGACTCGCCGGACTTATCGGCACCATCCTCCAAAAAAACGGCGACGATTGTGTCGATTTCTTCGAAGGATACTATGCCGCCGACCAGAAATGGGTGCCCGGTACAGAGACGTACCAGGGTAATGCATCGGTGGTGACGCTGAACAAATATTAAAAAACCTTTCTGGTGCGGATTTGCCCCCCGGCTTCGCTTGGGGACCGTCCGCGCCCCCCAGGTATTGGATTTCAATCCAAAAAAACTCTTTGTTCAACTCAAAAACATCCATCCATCTTTTAAAACTCATTTTTTTAAATCTAACTTCGTGGATATCATCACCTAAAAATCAATACCATGGCACTCATCAAAGTTGGAACCCTTAACAATTTTGCGGTTACTGCCAACGAAACTGCAAAAAAACAACTACCATGCTTAAAAGGCATCACCACCTTTTCTGCCCTGAATGAACTCTCCCGCGCCGTTTCACCCGGCTCATTCGACCTGATCACTTCCAAAAACAAACGCGGCATTGGCCTGAAGAGCCTTACCCTAACGAAAGGTTTCGAAGGTTTCCTGCAAAAATTCCTGCACCGCACCAACGACATCTATTTTATCGCCTGGGTTTGGGATCTGAGCGGTCAGCCCGTCTGCCAATATCCCGGCGCCGGGGCGAATGTGCAGGATGTGATCATTCCGGTAAGCGTCGGCAATGTGCGTGAATTTATCGGACAGGGAATTAACCTGTTCCCCAAACGGAATATCACAGGCGGCATCGCCATCCGGATACAGCTGTGGGAATCCGACCGGAAAGAGCGGAATTTCGGCAAAGTCCTCTCCGACACGGCCGATGCAATCCAAAAGTCTGAGCTGAACAACCTGCTCTCGGCTGTCTCCCTGTTAACCGGCGTTCCGGGAGCGACCATCACCCTGATAAAGGAAGCCTCCGTCGAACTGGCCAAAGTTATCGGCACCATCCTCCAAAAAAACGGCGACGATTACGTCGATTTCTTCGAAGGATACTATGCCGCCGACCAGAAATGGGTACCCGGCGCAGAGACCTACCAGGGGAATGCGTCGGTGGTGACGCTGAATAAATATTGAAGAACGCTGCTGGTGCGGATTTGGGGTCGGAGCATTGGGTGCCGCGATTTCCAATCGCGGATTGAACGGGAGACCGGAGGACAGGACGACAGGGGAACGGAGAGACACAACAGGAGGCGACCCTGTGTGATCGTCCGGAGACTGAGGACTGCAACGATTGCATCGGTTTCTCCGAAATATTCTATGCCGCCGACCGGAAATGGATGCCTGGGGAAGAGACTTATGCAGAGAATTCGGCGGTGGTGGCGCTGGACAAGTATTGAAGAATCCCGCTGAACCAACTTTGTTAGTGAGGATTATTTTTTTGTAACTTTGGGAAAAGACAATTTATGACTGTTTCAGAATTAAAACTTAAGATTTCCCGGCAAATTGATTCTTTGGAGAAGAACCGTTTGGAGGAACTCTATGGCGTATTAATCAACTTCATTAACGGACAAAAGGAAATTGGGGACTGGGAAAAATTAACTGACGAACAAAGGCAGGGAATAATTCATGCAATAGATGAAATAGATGCCGGGAAGGGTATTCCCCATGAACATGTAATGGCCGAAACCCGGAAAAAATATTTATCTTGACAAAACACAACGCTCTTTTCTACCGTGAAGCAAAGGATAAAATTGACATCCTAAGGATATTTGACACCCGTCAGGATCCAAAAAGACTTGATTTCAAATAAATCCAACCCGGATATCGCCGGGGTTTTACCGCGTAGCGGTTGAACTATTGTAGGAAAATGATGTGTCAGGATCCATTTACCGCGTAGCGGTTAAAGAGAAGATAATAACCGATAAACCGCCGCCGGTGCGTATTGGCCATCCAAAAAACCTGTTTGTTCAGTTCAAAAACAAGGACCGGCAGGGTGCATAATTTATAAAACGATCCGGACTCTTTTACTGAAATTACAAAAATGGGATTATAAATCCCCGGTCTGCGGGGCGCGGATGGTCCCCGAGCGTAGCCGAGGGGCAAAGTCGCACCAGCTGAGGTTGATGTTTATTCATCATCAACCCAAAAAGTGTATTTACAATCATTTGAAAGACAATTGTGCAGAGCAGTTTTTATTTGTGAATTGATAATCTCACAAGAAAATTTAGTTCTTGCACCACATTTAGGACAAGTTGTCGGCTGGTCTCCGATAAGAAAAATATCAAAATTTTTCATTCCTGAGATCCTCAATAAAGGCTACTGATTGTTTCGGTTTTCTTCCTTCGTGAATCACTCTTGTCAAGTGTTTCAACTGATTCAAATTCGTACCATGAATAATCATCTAAATACCGATGAAACTTAAATCTTTTAATTCCTACCTTATCAGGATAAAAGTATTCATGGTCAATCAGATTTTGACGAATATTTCGCTCAATTTCTTCAAGGGAAAGTTGATCTGGGTTTGAGAATAATTTACTTCCGAATTTTTTGTAGTTTCCGGAATCACGGTATAGATAATTAAAACGGACAATCTTACTCATGGCTTTTTCGCCAAAGGAAGTGAGATTGTATTTTAAAGACAACGGGTTATAAGTCACAATTTACTCTAAAACCTTAAATCCGATCTTTTGTAAATAGTCGAAAGTTGAATTATAGTATGCAGGATTTCTAGTAGTATCTTCGACATCTCCTGAAGGAATCACAATTACCATACCTTGTCGTGCTCGGGTCAACAATACTCGATAAGCATTCTTTAGATAAAGCTTTCTTTCATCCTTATGAATGTGGTTCCATTTTGATCCACTAAACGACCAATGTTCCCAGCCATCCTTTGTATATCGGAAATCAGCATCCCAAGCTACACAAGCCCAATCCAGTTCTAATCCTTGTACATGAAATTCAGTTGCAACATCTTCTAAATAGAAAGAAGATCGCGTATCGGTTTTGTCATCTAAAAACCAATGAATAGGTTCGATGGGTGATTTTACATCAATTGCATAAGGTTTTAATCGTTGAGCTTGAGATGAAACAACAATCCCATATCGCTCTGTACCTCTCGCATTAGATTTTAACCAATGTTTGGCCTTTTTTAGATCACGCGTAATTACTATTGGATAATTTGTATTAATCTGTTCCAATGTTGTTTTTGCTTCAAATAATTTGAGATCAAGAATTTGCTTAATCAACAATGAAACATTCTCGGCGCGGAACGAACGCATAGAAACGGCCAGATGCAAAGAATCCTGAAAGTTTACATCTTTCCGATGAGCTAACTTTTCAAGAACCTCTTCTGCATTGTATTCACTATCGGCAAGTCTGGAAGAAATATATATTTTCCATTCTGGAAATGAACGTTCCAATGCTTCAATCCATTCACTTATGCCAGCTTCACCAGTGTTTATTTCTTGTCCACCACCTACAAGACATACAACTACCGCCCAATCGGGATGGCGATCAAGGCAAGAAATTAAAAATTCGGGTTCCGACATTTTAAAATTTGGTTGTCCTTTCTTCTCTTTCATGAACTTGGATGTCTGATCTAAAGTCCAAGCGCGTTGAGCTTCATCAAACAGAGCAACATGCTCAACTGGAGGTTTTTCATCCTTTAAGCTATCGTCACGAAAATGGTGGACGATTTGGATAAATGCTTTTACTTCACTTCTGGCTTCACCTTTTTTTAATTTTTTACCCATTAAAGCAGAGCGTTGCACTCGATCGCGGGCGAGTGCTTCTTGCAGAATCGCAACGAGTGGTCCATTGCCAGATAGAAATACGCTATAAAGTTCATCATCCTTATTGATGTGTGTTGTTGCAACATTTAGTCCGACCAAAGTTTTTCCTGCACCTGGAACCCCTGTAACAAAACATATTGCCTTCTCTGACTTTTCTTTTGATATTCGAATTATTTCAGAAACGGCAGTAGATGTTTGACTTAGGTTTATGGCACTTGCATCACTCCGAGAAATATCTGCGACTGAATGATTGTTGTAAAGTGCCATAGCGGCTTCAATTATTGTTGGAGTTGGGTGGTAACGTCCTTCTTCCCATTCTTGAATATCAATTGTTTCTTCATCTCCCCAGAAATCTATTATTGATTCAATAGTGTTGCTCAGGAATTCACCATTGCTGCGTATTGGGATAAGGATTCGGTCGTCGTGTGAAGTTGCAGTAGATACAGAATCGAACTGTTTTGCATTTGTTGAAATCAAAATAGGAGCTATCAATCTTTCGTGACTTGTTTCATGAAAATTTTTCAAATCAAGTGCATAATCCATTACTTGATCCAAAGCATAAGCAGGATATTCCTTTTCTCCTACTTTAAATTCTAAAACAAAAATGATTGATTTAATGATGAGCAAAACATCAATACGCTTACCCATTCTTGGGATTGAAAACTCAAAATAAATTGAGCCAGAATATGGGGGAAGTACTTTCTTTAATAAGTCAACCTGATACCTCCATGAATCGCGTTGAGATTGTTCTAAAGAAAAATCGTTGCTGTTGGAGAGTATTCCTATAATTTCATTGTGAGATTGATCAAGAAAATTGGAAATTGATTCTGAATAATAAGCTCGGTTCATGGAGCGGATTTATGGTTAAGCAAATATGCTAAAAATACTTGATTATCCGGCTCATATTAAATCCCCGCTGTTGCGGATTTGTAATCCGCGCCCCGCAGGCATTGGATTTGCAATCCAAAAACACTGTTTGTTAGTTCAAAAACAATGGCCGGCAGGGTGCATAATTAATAAAACGATTAGGCCTCTTTTTCTGAAATTACAAAAATGGGATTATAAATCCCCGGTCTGCGGGGCGCGGATTACAAATCCGCACCAGCGGGGTGATCCGGAGAATACAGTCTCGCTTTGACGATTTCCCAAAAAAAATTGCACACAAATTTGTGATTTTCAAATATTTTTTGTAAACTTTGTCTTGATATGTACCTAATAATTACTCCCTTAAACAAAAAATCATGACAAGCACAAGTGAAACAGGCCATGCCAAAAATGTGGCCAATTACGAAAGGCTCATTGCTGAAGTTACTGCTTTAGGAGTTACCTACAACCCTGCCAAAGCCAACCTGAAACTACCGGCGCTGAACACCCAGCTCACCGCCGCCAAAGCTGCCGTTACTGCCGTAAACGCCGCAGAACCTGCTTACAAAATTGCCTCTAATGCAAGAGATGCCTCCTTTGCCCCGGTACTTAAAACTTGTACAAGGGTTATCAATGCGCTGAAAGCCTCCGACACATCCGACCAGACAAAGGCCGACGCCATGACTCTGATACGCAAATTGAGGGGCACCAGGGCAACTGCCAAAAAGACAGAAGCAGAAAAGAGCGCCGCAGCCGCAGGCGGCAAGGCAATTGTTGAAGTCTCCTCTTCTCAGATGAGTTTCGACAGCCGTTTGGACAACCTGGATAAATTGATCAAACTGCTCGCCTCTGTTGCGGCTTATGCCCCCAACGAAGCCGATTTAAAAGTTACCGCCTTAACAACGGTCTACAACGATTTAAAAACCAGACACAGCGCTGTAACAGCAGCCGAAATGCCGCTTGTCAACGCCCGGATTGCCCGGAATGACGTGCTTTACAAACCGCTTACCGGCCTGGTGGATACATCTGTCGATGTAAAAACTTATATCAAATCTGTTTTCGGTGCATCCGGTCCGCAATACAAACAAGTTACGAAATTGGTATTCAAAGCTGTTTAGGTTCAGCAGAAAACCCTGCCCGTCTTTCTTTGATCGCGGTACTGCCTTGATGTAATTTTAAACTGCGGCTGCAGATCCGGCAACCGCAGTTTTTTAATGCCCTACCGAAAAATGTGAATGACCGGCTGAATAGCGTGAACCGGCTACTGAAATGTTTGAACCAGCTATTGAATAATGTGAATGACCAGCTGCTAAGCGTGAACCGGCTACTGAAATGTTTGAATGACTAACTGCTAAGCGTGAATTGGCTGCTGACGTTTCTCCGAAAGATTATTTAAATCAGTTGATATTTTGGAAAAGTTCCCCAAGGCGGGGAAGATGGTTCCTGAATTTGAGAATGAGTCGGTCAGAGAACTTATCCGGGGCAGTTATCCTGTCTTCAGTCATCCCATCGTCATCCAGTCATCCAGTCGTCAGTCCTTAGTCGCCAGTCTTCGTTTCCCCGTTTCTTCCTCCCAGTCTTCAGTCTTCAGTCGTCCAGTCGTCCAGTCGTCCAGTCGTCCAGTCATCCCATCGTCCCATCGTCCCTGCCTCACAACTCATCATACTTCTTCGCCGATCCCTTTGCCTTGTGGACCGGGTATTTCTCGCCGTTCTTCCTGATCTTGTCCAGGACAATCTGCTTCACATCGAGGCCGTATTTGTCGGCCAGTAAAAAAGCATAGGCAAATATATCGGCCAATTCTTCTTTGAGCTTTTCGATGTTGGCCTCTTCCGCATTTTTCCACAGGAACAATTCGAGCAGTTCACTTGCCTCGATGGAGAGCGCCAGGGCCAGGTCCTTGGGGTTATGGAATTGTTCCCAGTCGCGGTCGTTCCTGAAACTGACCAGCGCGCGGGTTATTTCTTCGGTTTCTGTCATATATTGGTGGTTATTTTCGTGCTTCGCGACCTCAAATATACGAATCTCTGAAACCTGAGGAGCAGTTTTCCCGAATTTTGCCGGTGACAATTCATCATTCATCACTCTTCATTCAGCCCCTGGTCGTCCGTTCAATCCGCGATTGGAAATCGCGGCACCCATACGCCGCCCGCAAATCTCTCTGTCTCCAGGTCCGGTCGTCAAGTCGTCAAGTCATCCGGTCGTCCAGTCGTCAAGTCGTACAAAAAAAGGCGCCCCGTAACCGGAACGCCCTTAACCACGAATTCAAAAAAGTACTTTCAGATTTTCTTTACGAGTGTTGTCTCTCCGGCAACATTGACCCTTACAATAATTTTGGCGGTTCCGTCTGAGAGCTCAACCAGCCAGTTTTGTGCGCCGTTAGGCCTGTTGCCGCGCATGGAATCTAAACCCAGCACCGACACAACATAATAGTCGTTGTAGGCGCTCAGAATCTTCTCCTGTAACTGACCAGGCATGTCTTTGAACGTTTTGGCCGACGAAGTTCCGACCAGTCTGGCATCTTTGTTGTACCAGGCCGTCATCTTGCGGCGGTCTTTGGTAAAGGTTGCCTTGGCAAAGGAATTGGATTTTTCCCATTTCACATCAGGGACGGCTCCGAATTCCTGACGGAACCTGTTCATAACTGTCAAACTTATATTGCCGGCCACAAGTTCACTGGCCATTTTGTTTTCAATTTTCACTGTCGCAGCGGCACTTTCGTTGTTTGCGCTGTCGGCTGTAAAGTGAGCCGATGCCAGAACCAAAAGGGCGACTGCGGGAATAATAACTAACTTCTTCATTTTGTCTTTCTAGATAAATTTTAATCTTTAATATACCCTTTAGACGGTAAAACCCGATCGAGGTTACTGTATTACAAATACTTAACACATAAATAAACGACCGGAAACTTTAAGTTAACATAGGAAACACCTCCGTTTCGGGGGTGTAACTCTGCAAATAAGAAGGGAAGAAAGTGCCATTTACGACAGGGCCGGAGACTTTGTCCCCGATGATGTTATGAACCGGAAATGTTTGTAGGTCAGTAGTCTTGGGTAATCTTTGATTCGGAAAGGTTGGGGAATTAAACCCGGGAGATGGCGTTTTTATTTATCCGGATCATACCTGACCGCACAGGGGGATTTTTGATGCCCGGCTTTTTGATGCCTTTGCCGGGAACATATCAATTATTTAACATATGATTCTCCGGTTTCGCTTTAGTTTCTTTTTTCCAAGTCCCTCCGTCTTTCCGTCTCTCCGTCCTGACAGTTTCACATCAGCATCTACTTCAGCACATGGCTCGCCAGCACTTTCTGCACCTCGTATACATTGACAGATTTGTTGAATTGCTTGGTGATGCCGGGCTCCAATTCGCTGGCCACCCAAATTTTCAGTTCGGCATCCAGGTCGAAGGTGCCGGCGGTTTCGACGCTGAAGCGGGAAATGCTCTTGTAGGAGATTGATTTGTAGGAGGTCTTGCTGCCTGTCAGTCCCTGCTTGTCGACCAGGATCAGCCGTTTGGAGGTGAAGATAAAGGTGTCGCGGATCAGTTTGAACCCCAGTTCGATCTCTTCGTCATCGGTAAGCAGGAGGCCGTACTGTTTTATCAGCTCGTCGTGGCTCACTGCGCCGGCATTGCCGAGTAAAGCGGAAAATAGTCCCATGGTGATAGATTTCAGATGGTTTACAGGTAAAGCCAAAGTTAGTGATTTGTTTCTGATTCGAGCCAATGTTCAATCCGGCAATAATATCCGGACACCAATCCTTCTCCTAGTCCTCCCGTCGTCCAGTCGTCCAGTCGTCCAATCCTCCCGTCATCCCCTCGTTCAGTCGTCCCCTCGCAAATCACTCCGTAAACCCGCGCTCCCGCTTCCTTTCCGGATCAATAAACAGCGCCATGGCGGTTTTCATCTTTCTGAAATCCATCTTTTGGTAAAATCGTTCTTTCCCGGGTGAGGCGTACAAAATAATGTTGCAGCCGGGGCAATGGCAGACCAGCTCCGTGACGATTGTACTTCCGATCCCCAACCCCTGGTAAGCCGGAAGTACCGCCACATCGTAAAGGGCAGCCTGGCAGATGCCGTCGGAGATCGCCCTGCCGAAACCGATCAGTTTCTCACCGTCAAAAGCAAATACGACGGCATGGCTGTTGACAAATGCCTTTTGCTGGCGTTCGGGTGTATGCCAGGCCATCCCGACCTCTTTCAGGATTTCGGGTACCAGCTTAAAGTCTATGCCGGTGGTGTTGAATCGAAGTTTCAGGTCCATTGGTTGCTGTCTTGATTGCGTGGCTAAATTAGTGATAACATGGAAATGTTCAACCCGCTCCGGGGCTGCGTTTACTTAAAATTCCTTTAACCGCAAAGGTTATGCTCGAACGCTGCAAAGAAAATTTAGCTTGTCGAAGGGCGCTTCGCGCGTTTGAAGAGTTTGAAATGTTTCGGGTTTCGCTCTCTCCGTCATTCCGTCGTTCTCCGTTCTCCCGTCTCCTAACTCCGGACGACCACATAGGGTCGCCCCTTCCAATGGTCCATGCCCTATGCTCCGTGCCCCGTGCACATCCTAAATGCTATTCCAGACGCAAAGCCTTGCGTCTCTGTCAGAATCCCCACGTTTTCCGTTTTCGTTTTGTCGTTCCGTCGTCCAGTCTTCCTGTCGTCCAGTCGTCCAGTCGTTTAGTCGTCCAGTCGTTTAGTCTTTCCGTCCCTCCGTCATCCCCTCTTCCTACCTCGCCGGGTACGACACCGGATGGTTCAGCATCAGGTGCTGCGAAGGTTTCAGCTTGAGCGCTTCCGCGAGTTTCTGCCGGTTCATGGTGCCTCTGGGCCTGGTGGAGAGGCCGACTCCGGCACAGAAAACGGCGATGTTCTGCGAAACGATGCCTGCATCCTCGGCGGCCCATACCAGCCGGTCGGCTTCCTCACCCGACCTGAACCTGGAGATATCGGATACCAGCAGGCAGATAACAGGTGCTTTGGCAACAATTTCCTGCCTGTCGGCCGCCAGAATGCGGAAATCACCTTCGGCAACCAGGTCGAGCTGGTGTTTTTTTGCATCGTAGAGGTAAGTACCGGCTTTCATCACAACATAGACGTCAATATCCTGGGCGTTCATGGCAGAGGGAGCGGTCCGTTTGGACAGGTCATTCCGGTTGATTCCGTTGGCAGCCCAAACCAGGTCGGAGAGATCCTGCAGTTTCAGGGCAGTCGTGTCGTAATCAGTTGCGGATGCCCTTAAGTAGAGGGCCTTCATGACGGGAAGTCCCCGGTTGGTGTCGGGTTGGTTGAGGATGATGCTCTTTGTTTCCTGTGCGGAAAGGGAGCCTGCCAGGGCAGTAATGAAAAGGTAAATGATTAACTTTTTCATGGTTACATTTATTAGGTTGAAGAATCTGGTACCATGGATAAAGTTAAGGATAAAATCAAAAAATTCGGCAATCAACTGACAATTTTGATGTTGAACGCACCATCCTGCTTAGCGCCGTAGATACTCAGCCACAAAGGCAGGTACATCTCTGTTCCCCTGGCTTTGGTGATATCACCGAGGTCAAGGATATTCCCGTCAGCCCAGCCAAAAGATTTCAACAGCTTCCTGACGGCAGTTTTTGCTGCCGGATTGTTCCCGCATAGGAAGGTGTGGTGGTCGCCGCCGTTGATCATCCCCGGGTTGACCATGATGCCGCACCAGATGGTATTCAGCGCTTTCACCACTTTTGCCGCCGGAAATGCTTTTTGGATCTCCTCTCCAAGCGAGTTGGTGTTAACCACCGACAGGGTAGCCGGCAACCCGTTGCTGAAGTCGAGCGGATTGGCCACATCGATCAGGATTTTTCCGCTGAGGTTGTTTTCGCCGGCAAGTTTTAAAGCCTCGACAGATGCGCCGCCTGAGGTGCAGTTAAAGATAATTTCGCCGGATGCCGCAGCATCGGCAAAGGTTCCCGCAGTGGCTTTGCCGTATTGTTTCGCCTCCCAGGCCAGCGCCTTTTCGTTGTTGGCTGTCCGGGAGCCCATAAATACGTGGTGTCCCAGTTCAACTAATTTTGAACCGATGGTCTCCCCGACCATGCCGGTTCCCAATACTGCTATATCCATATTCTGTCGTTTAAAGTTTCTATAAAATCTGCACTCCTTTTTACGGATAGTTTAGCTGATTGTTAAGACCGCAAGTTAACAAATGCCTGCCTTCTTATTTAAATCCGAAAACAAACGGGAGGACAATGATCACGACAAGGGTCCAGACAAAATAGACTGTCAAATATTTAGCCACCATTTTCCCTACACTATCAAGGGAACTTGCTTTAAAATAGGATTGATATAAACTTCTTGCAATCAATATCAGGTTCACAAATACCAAAATGTTTGAGACCAAAACCACAGTCCGGTTGGGTGTAAAACCCGCTGAAAGTCTTGAAACGATAGCAACCAAAGCGATCGAATTGATCACTATTGCTACAATTGCCAGCAAGAATAAGACCAGGACATTGCTGTCTTTCTCTTTGTATTTATCAAGCTCGGTAATTGAAAAAACAATGATCGCCATCACTGCAACCAGCATAACATTAAACAGCAGCAATACCTCCCTGTCTTCTGAAATCCTGGTTTGCGAGAAAATCATTAAGACCAGATAGACGACGAGGGTTATCAGAACCAACGGCGTAAATACCCTTGCTATGACAGGAGCAATCTTGCTCGTAATATTTGGATATAACTGCAGCAACCAGGATGCAACGATCGGTACTGCAACACCGCAAAAAACAAGCACATACTCCTGATAAAACTTCTCAATATCCATTTTTATTACATGAAATAAGCCAATTGTTACTGCAGTCAGCATTACTCCGGCAATTAAAATCAGACCCGTCATCACGATGAATTCGCCGTTAAACCTTATAAATTCAATTCTTTTTTCTGTATCATGATGATCGAATGAAACATAGGTCAGTCCAAACAGACACCATAGGAGTAAGGGGATGTGAATGAACGCAAGATTTATTGAATCACTCTTTTTATCAGGTAAAAAATTGACAAACAGCAACAAAATTAAGATGGTGGAGCCATAAATCAGCATCTTCTTTTGATCAAATATCTTGTTTTGCCAGAAAGTAAAAAGAATAAGCCCGTTAAAAACAATTACAGCCAAATTTCTGAAATAGAATAATTCACTGTTAACCTGAGGAAACATTGCAGGTATTTTAACCAAAAATCCTGTAACCAGTGAAAGGACAACCACTATCAGTAAATCTGATTTTAAGAATACTTTGGATTCAACCTCCTTTTCCTGAGACAGGCGGATTTTCCAAAATCTTACCAGATCAGAATCATATTCAGCAGAAACATCCTTGAATGATCGGGTAAAATCATCTTTGTTGTCCCGGTACAATCGTTCAAGCTTATCAGGATTTTCCAGGTTGTCAATAATTTTTTTCTTCATCGTTTCAAATTTTATATTCCGTGTCAGATGCTGGCTGTGTCTGCATTTCCATGCTATTTTTTTTGACGTAATGCAGCAAAAACCATAAAACCATTCCACTCAGAAGGGCGTAAAAGAAGGTGCTGCTACTGAAAAGGGAGGCATCCGGCTGGTCCGGTTCCAATCCTTCGCCAGTGAAAAAGTAGATAAGCACACCCATGGCGTTGTTGATAAAATGGGCGATGATCGGGAGCCAGAGGGTACCGGTCCATTCGAGCAGGTAGCCAAAGAGGGCGCCGAGCAGCATGCGCGGCAGGAAACCGAAAAACTGGAGATGGAGCGCGCTGAAAAGAACCGCGGTGATCCAGATGGCCCGGTGGCTGCTTCCTGTCATTTTTTTGATCAGCTGCTGGAGGATTCCCCTGAACAGCAGTTCTTCGCCAATGGCCGGCAGTACTGCAACGATAAACAGGTTGCCTAGCAATCCGCCGGCCGTTTTGGTGTCAAGAAACGCTTTGGTTATTTCGGCGGCCTGGTCTTCCGAACTGCGCATCCACTCTTCGACGGAACTCATCCAGGAAGGGAGAACCAGTTGCTGGTTCAATACCGAGAACCACTCAATCACCGGGCCGCTTACCAGGATAACTGCACAGACGACCCCCAGCATGATCCCGGTAGGTTTGCGGTGGAGCTGCAGGTAACGGATAGGTTTGTCGTCGAGCGACCAGGCCAGCACCAGCGGGGGAAGGATAAACATGCCGATTGTCTGCATGATCTGGAGGAATTTCAACAGCGACACATTGCCGGGATCGTTCAGGTTTTCGAGCATGCCCGGTAGCTCTGCCAGGCCGACACCCATTACCAGCCAGATTGCCAGGAACCCGATCAGTGAAACGAAAATTCCGCCTGTCAGGATCAGGATCAGGGTAAAAACCACCTGGGTGAACGGTGTTGCGTCGCGTAGAAATTTCATCGTGCTAATGTTTTGATTTAAAAGGGACACAAAGCAACTAAGTTAATAGAATGAAAAAATGTCTCATTTCTCAACATGTGTACTGCAAAGATATATTTTCCTGATTGTCTGCAAACAGCGCTTTCGGTCTGAATGGTTATCTTTGCCGGGAATATACAATATTTGATTTGAATGAAGATCGGAAATCTTGACCTTGGAAATCTCCCGCTGTTTCTGGCTCCCATGGAGGATGTGACCTACAAATCCTTCCGCTACCTGTGCAAAAAATACGGGGCGGATGTGATGTATACCGAGTTCGTCAACGCTGAAGCGTTGATCAGGGATGTTGCCAGGACGAAAAGGAAGATGACCATTTTTGATTTCGACCGTCCGCTGGCCATCCAGATCTATGGTTCGAACATCGAATCCATGGCAGCGGCAGCCAAAGTTGCAGCGCTTTCCAATCCTGATTTCATCGATATCAATTTTGGGTGCCCGATGAAGAAAATTGCTGCCAAAGGCGCCGGCGCCGGGCTTTTGCGCGACATCCCCAAGCTGGTAAAAATGGCCGCAGAGGTGGTGAAGGCGGTCCAGCTTCCGGTTACGGCCAAGACACGGCTCGGCTGGGACTTCGACGACATGCCGATCGTTGACGTTGCAGAGAGACTTCAGGACGTTGGCATCCAGGCACTCGCCATCCACGGCCGCACCCGGAGCCAGCTCTATACCGGCCAGGCCGACTGGAGCCTGATCGCGGAGGTTAAGAAGAACCCCAGGATGAAAATTCCGATCATCGGCAACGGCGATATCACTGGTCCGGAAAAGGCAAAAGCTTTTCTGGAACAATCCGGCGTAGATGGTTTGATGGTAGGACGGGGATCGATCGGCCGGCCCTGGATCTTCTCCGAAATACGCCATTACCTCAATACCGGCGAACTGTTGCCGCCGCCTACGGTTCCGTTTGTTGTTGAAAATGTGAAGGACCAACTTAGCCAGTCAGTAACCTGGAAAGATAATACCCGGAGAGCGGTACTCGAAATGCGGCGCCATTTCGCCAGGTACTTCCCCAACCTGACGGATTTCAAAGAGTTGCGCGTCAGACTTTTGCGTGCCGACGAAATTGAAGAGGTACTCCAAATACTGGATCTGATCGCGGAAAGGTATGCTGACATCAGTGTTGATTATTCCAACGTTGGATTAAAGTAATTAATTGCTATTTTTAGTGGACTAAATAATTACCAATGGCTGAATTTACAAGACGTCACTTCATCGGAACCGGCATAACAGGTGCCATCGTGGCTTCCGGCGGACTCTCCGCCCTGATGGCCGCACCAAAACTTCCCCTAAATGTTGACCTGGTAGATCTGGGTAAAACCGGATTGAAAGTCACCCGCCTGGCTATGGGAACGGGAACGAACGGCTGGAACCATGGTTCTAACCAGACCCGTATCGGGCTGGAAAAATTCAAAACAATCATACAGGCCGGATACGACAGGGGCATACGCTTCCTGGATACCGCCGACACTTACGGCTCCCATCCTTTTGTGAAAGAGGCAATCAAAATGATGCCAAGGGAGAAACTGACCGTCATGACCAAGATCTGGACCGAAAACCTCGACTGGCATCCGCTCCAGCCGGTAGATCAGATGCTGGACCGTATCCGGAAGGAACTGGACACGGATTACCTCGATATCGTCCTGCTTCACTGCATGACCAAAGCCAGCTGGACCGATGACAAAAAGCGGTTCATGGACGGGCTGAGCGAAGCCAAATCGAAGGGGCTGATCAAAAAAGTCGGATTCTCGGCGCATGATTACGGCGCTTTGGAAAGTGGAATTAACCACGACTGGCCTGATATTGTACTTTCCCGTATCAACAACAAAGAGGTCAGAATGGACGGCTCTCCGGACAAAATCATGTCACTTTTGGAGATTGCCGGATCCAAAGGGAAAGGAGTATTGGGCATGAAAATTTTCGGGGGAGGCGGACTCATTAAAGAAGATGAAAGAATGGCATCCCTGAAATATGTCATCGGAAGCCAGAAGGTGCATGCCATGACCATCGGTTGCGAAGATGCCTTGCAGGTGCATGATACGGTGGATCGGCTGATGGGAGTCGTTAATGAAGGGAAGACCTGACGACTGGACGACGGGGAGACTGGACGAGGGGACGAACGGACGAGGGGACGAACGGCTGATGATAATCCCGAAACCCGAAACAGTGAAACGGGACTGGACGACTGGACGAGGGGGAGACTGGACGACTGGACGAGGGGACGACTGGACGAGGGGGAGACTGGACGAGGACGAACGGCTGATGATAATCCGAAACCCGAAACGCCCGAAGGGCAAACCCGAAACGGTGAAACGAGATGGTGTAGTGTACAATTCCAGGTTAAAACCGCATAGCGGTGACCGATATTGAAGCCTCGGGTTTTAACCCGTGGGAAATGAAAGCAGCACAACAGCCGTCCGCGGCAGAAATTTGAAAAGACAGGAAAAGATCATTTCGATCGGAAGGAACGAAAAACGATAAAGCATAAATTAAATATGCATTAAAAACATATTTTTGCACCCAATAGTTTTTATTATTGACAAATTCGAATTCAAATTAATTGCTCATGAAAATCAAAGGATTATTTTTAACGTTAACGTTGTTGTTTACTGCGTTTGTTCAGCTTCAGGCTGCACCGATCGACCAGAAAAAATTAATCGGTAAATGGGAATACTCTGCCCCTACCGCACCGCCTAATTACACTTCCGGCCAGGTCATTTTTACGCTGGTAGGGGATAAAGTAAAGGGATCGCTGGTGATTGAAGGCCAGAAATTGGATTTCTCCAGCGTCACCATCAAGGATGATGTGGTTTCTGTCGGCATCTACCTGGAATCAACCCTTATCAACGTCAACTTCAAAATGGTCGGTGAGGCCCTGGAAGGCAAAGCCGAAACACCTGATGGCCCGGTTGCAGTGAAAGCTGTCAAGAAATAGGTTACCGCTGATGGTATTGCTTTTCGTAGTACTTTTCGTAAGCACCCGACGAAACGTTTTCGAGCCAGTCAGAATTTTGAAGGTACCAGTCGACTGTTTTAGCGAGCCCCTCTTCAAACTGGAGGGAGGGTTTCCAACCCAACTCCTTTTGGATTTTGGATGAGTCGATGGCGTAACGCATGTCGTGGCCGGCCCGGTCCTTCACGAAAGTTATCAATTGTTGGGAAGTGCCTCGTGCCCTTCCCAATTTTTCGTCCATCACATCACACAATGTGCGGATCAGGTCAATGTTGGTCCATTCGTTGATACCGCCGATGTTGTAGGTCTCACCTGTTACACCTTTGTGGAAAATCACATCTATGGCCGAAGCATGGTCTTCAACATAGAGCCAGTCGCGGATATTTTCACCTTTCCCGTAAACCGGAATCGGCCTCATGTGCAGCAGGTTCTGGATGCATAACGGTATTAATTTCTCTGGAAACTGGTTGGGGCCGTAGTTGTTGGAGCAGTTGGAGATCAAAACAGGAACGTGAAAGGTATTGAAATAGGCCCTGACCAGGTGGTCGGAACTTGCTTTGGATGCCGAATAGGGACTTTTGGGATCATAACTGGTTGATTCGGTAAACAGTCCCGTTTCCCCGAGCGAACCGTACACCTCATCGGTTGAGATGTGGTAGAACAGCTTCCCTTCCAATTTCCCTTTCCAGTGCTCTTTGGCGGCATGAACCAGGTTAAATGTCCCGAAGATATTGGTGCGGATAAATGCCGCCGGATCGGTGATGGACCGGTCGACGTGAGATTCTGCGGCCAGGTGGATGACTCCGTCTATCGGATAAGTTTCAAAAAGCTTGTTCACCAGATCACTGTCGGTGATGTCGCCCTTTACAAAAGTGTAATTGGGTAACGTATCGATGTCCTTCAGGTTTTCGAGATTCCCGGCGTAGGTGAGCACATCCAGGTTGATAATCTGGTAATCAGGGTAGTCTTTTACAAACCTCCTCACAACATGTGATCCGATAAATCCTGCACCTCCGGTGATCAAAATAGTCTTCATGGTATATTTTTAAGTTGTTTCGTCAAGTCGTCAAGTCATTCCCTCATCAAGTCGTCCAGTCGTCAAGTCGTCAAGTCGCTGCCTCATTTGATCCCGCGGATCCTTTTCTCCCAATTCCAGGCGGAAAGAAGGGTTTCCTCCAGCGTTGCGTCAGATTTCCAACCCAAAATATTGTTGGCTTTGGCGGTATCCGCAAAGATTTTTTCAATGTCTCCCGATCTTCTTCCGACTATCTTATAATTCACTTTTTGCCCTGTGACTTTTTCAAAAGCATGCACCACTTCAAGAACCGATACGCCTTTTCCGGTTCCTACGTTGAAAAACTCAAAAGGTGCTTCGTTTTTTTGGTTCAGCAGCCGTTCAATGGCAATCACGTGGGCCTTGGCCAGATCCACCACGTTGATGTAATCGCGGATACAGCTGCCGTCGGGGGTGTTGTAATCATCCCCGAAAACCCGGAGCTGTTCGCGGATCCCTGCAGCGGTCTGGGTAACAAAAGGTACCAGGTTGCCGGGAATCCCGCTGGGTAGTTCTCCGATCAGTGCAGAAGGATGGGCGCCGATCGGATTGAAATAGCGAAGGGCGATGGTTTGAATCTGCTTGTTGGCCTTCGTAAAGTCGCGGATAATATCCTCGCACACTATTTTTGTGTTGCCGTAAGGTGATTCGGCCTCTTTCCGGGGGGTGTTTTCAGTAACCGGAAGTTGGTCTGGCTGACCATAAACTGTACAGGATGAGGAAAATACCAGGTAATTCGTGCTGTATTTTTCCATGCATTCGAACAGGTTCACCAGCGAAATAAGGTTGTTCCGGTAATAGGCCAAAGGTTTTTCAACAGATTCACCTACCGCTTTGTACGCTGCAAAATGAATGACTGCATCAATCCCTCCTGTTTCCGCAAAAAACGCATCGAGCAGTTCAGCATTTTGCATGTTCAGGAGGCGGAATTCGGGTCGTATCCCCGTTATCTGTTCAATCTGACCTACCACGGCTTCAGTTGAATTGCTGAGATCATCAAGGATGACCACCTCAAACCCTGCATGCAGCAATTCGACAACCGTATGTGACCCAATGTATCCGGTACCACCGGTTACCAATATTTTTCCCTTCATATGCGCTGTTTTACAAAATGAAATAGTAACATCAAATGTACTAATTCTGCGATTTATTCTTATATTTGAAACCCAATTAATCAATCATGAACCTTTCAGTTTATCTTTCAGAATTGTTGAAAACCAACGATTGCGTGATCATCCCCGATCTCGGAGGGTTTATTGCGAACTATCAGCCTGCGCATTACAACGGGCAAAGCGACCAGTTTACCCCGCCGACCAAAGAAATTATTTTTAGCAGCAAACTGAAAAAAAATGATGGCTTGCTGGTCAATTTCGTTTCTGAACGCGAAGGCGTCGGCTATATGGAAGCCAGAAAAATCGTCTCTGAATTTGTGGCTGAATATCTGTTTAAACTGGAGAACGGCGAAAAGGTTGAATTTGAACAGATCGGCACGATCCGTTTTGACCAGAATGAACATCTTTTGTTTGAAGCAGGAATTTACACAAGCCCCAGGACGGATGCTTTTGGTCTGGACACCTTTCATTTCCCCGAGCTTGTCAATAAGTTCAGTCAGCCGGTTAAACCTGTTTTCAGGGACAAAGCACCTGAACCGCAAAGAAACCGCAGAATCGAAGTAAACCGACGTTTATTCGATCGCTCTGTTGTTAAATATCTGCTCATCGCCATACCTGTACTTGTTTTGCTATACTTTCTTCCTGTCAGCAAACTGCTCAACCGCAATCAGCTGATCAATCAGCAGGCACCGAATACGGCTTCTCTTTCCATTTCAGATACCCCGCTCATCAACAAGCAGGAGATTGCCCAGGCACCTGAAACTGCGGAGCCTGAAACTGATTCTGATGCAGCGTTTGCAGAGAATGAGAGTGCTTCTGAACCCATACCTGAAGAAAATGCTTCCGGGAAAGAGTCCGCTGAGGATATCCTGATTTCCGATCCTAAGATCATCACCGAACAGGTACCGGTGTCAGCTGCACTGGCTTCCCGAAGGGATTTGCAACCAGAGAGCCGGGTGGCCCAAACTATTGTTAATGAGCCGCCAAGAGGGAGGTTTCATGTAGTAGGGGGCTGTTTCAAAGTAAGGGAAAATGCCGACAATTTGGCTGAAGAACTGGTCAGGCAGGGGTATCCTGCAAGGATTTCCAATATGGGCAAAAGTTTTTACCGGGTAACGGTAGAGAGTTACCAAACCAGGAAAGAGGCCGAGCAGACGTTGAAAAAATTGCTGAATGACCAGCCTGATGCAGGTTACTGGCTGATGGCCGACAAGCGGTAATTAAAGCGCTGCTGATTTTTGAACTTCCCTGAAAACCCGCATAAAATTACCTCCCCAGATCTTTCTGATATCATTTTCGGAGTATCCCCGCTTCACCAGTTCGAGGGTGACATTACCCATCTGGCTTACATCCCTGCAGCCCGACAAATCGCCTCCGCCGTCAAAGTCAGTTCCGATACCAACATAATCCACGCCGATCAGTTTTACGATGTGGTCGATGTGATCCACCATGTCCTGAACAGTTGCCAATTTGTTGGGATATTTCCTGCCTGTTTCGCGGTACTCTTTCCAGGCTTGATTTGATTTTTCATCCGACAGATCCTGAAAATCATTGTATTTCGCCCGGATGACAGCAAGGGCAGAATCCCGCTTCGGATTCGGATCAGGTTTCTTAATGTAATCGGAGAGAAAACACATCTGGATCACACCTCCGTTTTTGGCCAGGGCTTTCAGGTCTTCATCTGTCAGGTTGCGCGGGTTGTCGCATACGGCACGGGCACAGGAATGGCTTGCGATGATCGGGACTTTGCTCAGACGGAGCACATCCATAAATGAATCATCAGAAATGTGTGAAACATCAATCATCATACCGGTACGGTTCATTTCGGCAACCACCTCTTTCCCGAACCGAGACAAACCATGGTGTTCAGCCCCTTTTTTCTTGTCGGTAGAGGAATCACAAATATCATTGTTGGCCGTATGGCAAAGTGTTATGTACCTGACTCCCATACCGTAATATTTCTTCACCATGGTGATATCGTTGGCCAATGCATATCCGTTCTCCAATCCGATGAAGATGGCCCTTTTCCCTTCCTTCTTCAGGTTGTAAGCATCATCGGGGGTCAATGCAACAGCTGCAAGTCCCGGATTTGCATTGACACTTTTCAGGATAGCGGCATAAATATCAAACGCTTTTTGCTTTGCACCGGCATCACCTTCCGGGGTTCTCGGTCCCTGTGAAACAAAAACTGCATAGAACTGGGCATCCAGGCCACCCTCTTTCATCCTTGGAAAATCAGATTTTGTGCCGGTTGCAGCCTGGTCATTCCTTTTTCCTGCGTCAAATCCGTCGCGGGTCAGGTTCAAAGGAGTATCACAGTGTGTATCGATGGTCAAAACCGACTGGTGAATCCTGGCCGCTTTGGCCTCAGCACTTTCTTTGGCGCCCGCCATTCCGGATAAAAAAAGAAGAGATAAAAAGAGGGATGACCTCCGGTGAACATTTTTTTTCATTGAATTCTATATAAAACATTAGTATTCTATTTTCCACGATCCCGCACAGGCAGGGAAAAGGTCAAACACAGAGGAACTCCATGGTGTTTTTTCATCTTTTGTTCCGTCCGTCCGAAACGATCATTTTTACTTTTTCCGAAATACTATCGCGGACGGTGGTCATTAATCTTTGGTCCGTATACAAAGAGGTCTCCGCTACGCAGCTAAACCCCCGGTCCTCCCAGTCTGCAGTCCACAGTCTCCAAGTCCCCCAGTCCTGCAGTCATCCAGTCCTGCAGTCGTCCAGTCATCCAGTCGTCCAGTCATCCAGTCATCCAGTCATCCAGTCGTCCAGTCGTGAAGTCTCTTCACTTGTACGCTGCCAACCGGCTCAGATACTTTCCGATAATATCAAATTCGAGGTTGACGACCGTGCCCTTTTTGATCTGGTGGAAATTGGTGTGTTCGAAAGTATAAGGAATAATGGCAACCTGAAAGGAGTCTTTCAGGGAGTTAACAACCGTGAGGCTCACTCCGTTAACGGTAACTGAACCTTTTTCGACGGTCGTGTAACCCTCTCTTGCTTTCACCAAATCGAAAGCATATTTAAAAGTATAATACCAGCTGCCGTCCGATTCGGCCACTTCTCCACAGACGGCGGTCTGGTCCACGTGGCCCTGGACAATGTGCCCGTCCAGCCTACCGTCGAGCCTCATGCTTCTCTCAAGGTTAACCTTATCTCCGGCTTTTAACAGCCCGAGATTGGATTTAAGCAGTGTTTCTTTTATTGCAGTGACTGTATACCGGGTCCCCTCTTTATTGACGACTGTCAGACATACACCGTTGTGTGACAAACTCTGGTCGACTTTCAGTTCCGGTGTAAAATCGCAATCCAGTGTCAGGTGAACATTCTCCTGATCTTTTACTACAGATACAACTGTACCCATTCCTTCAATGATTCCTGAAAACATCGCTTTAATGTTTAAATTTTTACGAAGATAATAGTTTATACAGATCGTGAAAGTACTGTTCGTTCTTCTCAATGGAAATAAGTATATTCATCCTTAAATAGCTAAGCCTTACAAAGACGTTGCAGAACGGTTGTAAAGGCCTGGCGGGTAATTTTATTTTAAAATTAAACAATTAAATATCATCTGCTTACATATTATATGTCTAATGAAACCAATTGGGACTAATTAATCCCAATTGGAATTCGGATTACTTTTTTTATCAATTTTTACCATTAAAAGGACTCCCTTAACCTTTTAAACATGAAAATGACTCATTTACATCTGCCGATTATACTTCCGGTGGCACTCCTGATTTTATTGGTCGGAAGTCCAAAGCAGGTTAAGTCTCAGCAAGATCCTGTTTACACCCAGTATTTGACCAACCTGTTGTCGATTCAGCCTGCCTATGCGGGTATCACAGGGGTACTCACAGTATCAGCCTTATCCCGCGCCCAGTGGGTGGGATGGGAAGGAGCCCCTAACTCCAACACGTTCACAGTTCACCTGCCAATGAAAAACTTCAATGTCGGGTTGGGGCTTTCCATCGTGAATGATAAATGGGGTCCTATCTTACAAAACGGCATTTATGCAGATTATGCCTACCGGATCCTCCTAAAACAGAGGCAATATCTGGCAATGGGGATGCAGGTGGGTTTCAACACCTATCATGCCCGGTTCACAGATCTGGAACTTAATGATCCGATCGACCAGGTTTTTGCACAGAACGTGGATTTCAAGCTGTTACCCAATATCGGTTTCGGGGCGCTTTGGCACAGTGACATTTTCTTTCTTGGTGTATCCATGCCCAAATTGTTTAAGAACAACATCGTAGATGATTCTGACAATAAAGTTTACCGCGAGGTGCTTCATTTTTACGGGATGGGAGGATATGTGATTACAGTTACAAATGATGTCAAGCTTAAACCCACTTTCCTTTTCCGCTGGAGTGAACAGACACCCTCTTATATTGATATGGGATTAAATATTTTGCTTTATGAAAAGGTATGGTTCGGCGTCACTTACCGCCTGAAAAACTCGTATGCCTTGTCCTTCCAGTTTAATGTCAATACTCAGCTTCGCTTTGGATATTCTTATGATTTGACTACTTTTCACGAAAATATGGTCAATTCCGGGACCCACGAATTCACGATCAATTATGAATTCCAAAGCACCAAAAGAAGCAAAAGATATACTGCAAGGTATTTCTAAAAGAAGAATTGATGATTTGGCAATTTAGATAAGGTCAGAAAATACCTGGTTAAATGAACGAAACAGAAATTAAATACAGACACCTTACAATTTGCCGACTGCTTTCAGAAAGGAAGTTGAAACCTGCTTTTGACTTGCTTGAACAGATGATCAAAGCCAATGGATTGGGGGAATTCAGCGACCAGCAACTCGATCTGGAGCAAAACTACCGGTTCATGCTGAAATATACCGTCGAAGGGATTAACGATCCCGAAAGACAGAAAATTTATCACCATATCCTGCTTTCGACATTTGAACTGGCAGATCTCTGCACCGACAGTCTGCTGATGAAGTTTTCAACCTCACTCGAATTCCAGAAGAAACGCACATTCGCACGGATCAGCATTGAGAATATCCCGGATTATTTTTCCGAACTTGAGTCATTTCATCTGGAAAATGAACTTCGCTCACTCATTTCTGATCCCTCTTCCCCTCCAATGAACGAACAGGAAGAGGATAAACATTATCAGAAACTGATCAACCTGTTTTACCATTACTGGTTTAAAAACAAGCTCTCCGCTGAAGAGATTTCTTCATTTATTACCTTTCTTAAAAATCCGCGCATACCCAATCACGAAAAGTCCTTACTGGTAACCGCGATCACCCTGGGCCAGCTGCTCTTCTTTGACGAGCATAAAATCATGCTGCTCTTTGAAGGTTGCAAATCCGATCAGGAAGAGGTGAACCAGCGGGCGCTGGTCGGGCTGCTCCTATCGTTGTACTATTATGACCGTAGAATTTCCCTGTTTCCCATTATTACTGCCCGGCTTGCATTATTAAACGAAACAAGCGCATTTAAACGTCATCTCGAAAAGATAATTTTACAGTTGATCGGTTCGAAAGAGACAGAAAAAATTCAGAAAAAACTCCAGGACGAAATCCTGCCCGAGATGATGAAGTTGAGTCCAAACCTGCGGAACAAACTAAGCCTTGAAGCGATGTTGGGCGATGTCCTGAATGAGGATAAAAACCCGGAATGGCAGGATATGTTCAAAGATTCACCCGGCTTTCTGGATAAGATGGAGGAGTTGAGTGAGATGCAGATGAAAGGAGCAGATATTTTCATGACCTCTTTTTCCAGTCTGAAAACCTTCCCTTTTTTCAGTGAACTGACCAACTGGTTTGTTCCCTTCTATCCCGGTCATCCTCAGCTGATCAGAAGTTCATCCCGGGAAGACCTGCAGGATAACAAGAAATTATTCGACCTTCTGCTTAAAACACCCGTTTTGTGCAACTCCGACAAATATTCATTCAGTTTCAGCATGCAGACAATTCCGGCTGAATACAAAAAAATGATGTTTGACTCGCTGACTGCAGAGTTTGACCAGCTGATTGAATCTGAGAATGAAGATGACCTGATCTCCCTGGACAAAAAGGCAGAGGCAATTTCCGGACAATACATCCGCGACCTTTATCGCTTTTATAAACTTCATCCTCAACGTGAAGGATTTGAAAATATCTTTTCCTGGTCATTCGATTTTCACAATAAAAGCGTATTTAACGACCTCCTCCGTGAAGACCACCAACTCCTCCGGAATATTGCGGAATTTTATTTTGCAAAAGACTACTACCAGGATGCAGCAGACATTTATGCCCTGTTGCTCAAGGATTTTGAAGAAGCAGAACTCCTTCAGAAAATGGCCTATTGCTGCCAGAAACGCGATGATTATGATCTCGCGCTCACCTATTACCTGAAAGCTGATCTGTATGAGCAGAACCGCATCTGGAACCTCAAAAAGATTGCCCTCTGTTACAGGCACCTGAAAAAACCGGATCTGGCTTTAGAATATTACCTCCAGGTAATTGTTCTGGAACCTGACAATCTGGGTATTCACATTTCAATCGGACATTGCAGGATGGAACTGAAGCAGTACGACGAGGCACTTAAATCCTATTTCAAAGTTGAATATCTCTCTCCCGGCAATAAAAAAATATGGAGACCCATTGGCTGGTGCTCGCTCCTTGTGGGCAAGAAGCATCAGTCGGAACAATATTTCAGTAAGTTGGTAGAGGATTCTCCCAATAAGTTTGATCTGATGAACATGGGTCACGTACAGTGGTGCCTCGGAAAAAGAAAGATCGCACTTGACTATTACAAGCAAAGCATCAACGATGCTGAAATGTCGGAAGGTGAATTCATGGATGCGTTTCATGAGGACCTTGAACACTTATTGCTGCAGGGTGTTGATCCGGACGATGTCCCCATCATGCTGGACCAATTGAGGTATTCACTGGAGAAAGACCAAACCGCTTAACTTCATGATGAACACAAAAATCCGCAACAAAGAACTAAGCTGGTTGTCTTTCAACGAGCGATTACTACAGGAGGCATCCAAAAAGGAGGTTCCGCTTATTGAACGGCTCAAGTTCCTGGGTATCTATTCCAATAACCTGGATGAATTTTTCCGCATCCGAGTGGCTATTTTGCGCAGATTGGCGGCTATTGACAATCTGGTCCTGTCGGAAGGCGAACTGCCTGCCGAGGTGCTCAACCAGATAGAGCAAACCGTTGTATCACAAGGCCAGTGGTTCGAACGAATCTATTCCAAGTTACTTAAAGATCTGGCCAAAGAGGATATATTCATTATCAATGAGACCCACCTTACCCGCGAACAGGGAGAATACGTAACAGCTTATTTCAAGGATGAAGTTCGTCCGCGCATCATGCCGGTTATCATCAAGAAGAACCAGCCATTGCCGACGCTGAACGACGACGCCATTTACCTGGCAGTGGTAATGACCAAATCCAAAAAAGAGGAATACGCCCTGATAGAGGTGCCTACGGATATTCTGCCGAGATTTGTTATTTTGCCTTCCAAAGACCACAGAAGACACATTATTTTACTGGAAGATGTGATCCGTTATGAACTAAAGGACATTTTTTACATGTTCTCATTTAAGACGATCAGCTCCTATATCGTCAAAGTAACCCGCGATGCTGAACTCGACCTTGATGATGATGTGGCGGAGAGTTATGTGAAAACATTAACGAAAAGTCTGGAGAAAAGGGGCAACAGTGAGTTGGTGCGTTTCGTGCACGACAAAGAAATTCCGGAGAATTTCCTTGCGCTGCTGCTCAAAAAGCTCAAATTCGACCGCGATGATGTTATCATCGGAGGGTCACGAATTCATAACTTCAGGGATTTTATGGGTTTCCCGTCGATCGGCAAAAAACACCTTTATTACCCTCCGATCACCCCGCTGCCGCATCCCGACATCCGCCAGGGAGAACCTTATCTGGGTGCAATTGCCAAAAGGGACATCCTGCTTCACTTTCCGTATCATTCCTTTTACAATTTTATCGACCTCCTCCGTGAGGCATCCATTGATCCCAAAGTCACAGAAATCAGGATGACAGCCTACCGCATGGCTAAAAATTCAAACGTTATTCATGCCCTTATCAATGCAGCCAGGAACGGCAAGAAAGTTACGGTAATCCTCGAACTCAGGGCCCGTTTCAACGAAGAGGAAAATATCAACTGGGGCAATTTACTGACCCGGGAGGGCGTCAAAGTAATTTTGGGTGTCCCTGGCTTGAAAGTACATTCAAAGCTGCTACTGATTACCAGAAAAGAGGAGAAAGAGCAGGTAAATTATGCCGTTATCGGTACCGGTAATTTCAACGAATTAACATCGAAAGTATTCTCAGACCAAATGCTCTGGACTGCAAATCCTGCTATTACAAAGGAAGTATCCAAAGTGTTTGAATTTTTCCTGAGAAACTACAAAATAGGACGGTACCAGCATCTGCTGGTTTCTCCGTTTACGATGAGGTACAAAATGATTCAGATGATCCGGCAGGAGATCCAGGCAGCAAAAAACGGACAGAAAGCAGCCATTTACATCAAATGCAACAACCTGGTAGATCCCGAAATTATCGGACGTTTGTGCGATGCCGCCAAAACAGGTGTTGATGTTCGCCTCAACATCAGGGGTATGTTTTCTTTGATAGGCTATTCGGCCGAAGAAAACTATAACATTCGGTCAATCGGGATCATAGACCGTTATCTTGAACATTCCCGGATTTACTATTTCTTCTGCGGCGGCAAAGAAAATATATACATTTCTTCTGCCGACCTGATGTCAAGGAATCTTGACAGAAGGGTTGAAGTCTCTGTCCCGATTTACGATCCGGACATCAAAAAAGAGTTGGTCGGGTTTTTTGCCCTTCAATGGAAAGACAATACTTCTTCCCGGATTCTTGACAATGAGCTGACCAATAAGATCAACCGGCAGGGTAAAAATCCCTTACTAACTTCTCAATTGGCATTTTATGATTTCCTCCGCTCAGTCAGGAAAAAATAGGGATGCTGAGATCCTTTTGAGAGACCGACTCGTGCATTTCGGCATCAAGGAGATATACCTCTGGAAAGAGATGGTACTCCGGGACGAAGCCCTCTTCAACCAAATCTACAGGCTAATTCACTGCGACAACCCAAGAATTGCCTGGCATGCCGCCTGGGTGACCGATCATGCGTCGGAAGCCAATCCGGGAATACTTGAACCCTTTGTACCGGAAATGATTGACCACCTGCCGAACCTGAAAAGTGGCTCACTGAAACGTCACTTCACCAGAATGATTAACAGGCACAAAATTCCTGAAAATCAAATGGGGATGTTGGTTGATGTGCTTTACAAACTGCTTTCACCTGCTGAACCTGTTGCGGTACGTGCAAATGCACTGGAAATACTGCTCAAAATTTCCCTGACAGAACCCGGACTGCAGGCCGAATTGATCAGCGTGACAGAATCCATGCTTGAAGAAGATCTCACACCCGGCATGATTACTAAAGGGAGAAAAATACTGCGGTTGCTGAGAGATCAATGAGACATAAACGTGGAAAAAACGAGTACCGAAACAAAACCCCACAAAAAAATTGACAGCAGCATCAAGGGGATAAACCTGCGCTTGTGGTGAAAATACTTGGTTCCCAGGAAAGCCCCGACAGGTATGGAGAGCACTATCGGAGTTAAAATTATAATCCCCAGCATCCCGGATTGCTTGCGAATGCGGACAATCATCTTGTTCCTTCGGGTGAATTTGTCGGCTGTAAGCCTGCGGTATCTCCTGCCATCCAGCCATCGCTCAAACCGGACTTTAAAAATTCTTGGCGTGATGAAATAAATCAGCGGCCAAATCAGCTTAAGCTCTTTTAAAAGAAACGAGAAGAGGGAATAAAAAAATAAAAATCCAAAAATTCCTCCCAGTTCAATAAAGACAAATGTTTCAACCTGAGTGAGCCGAAAAAGATACGCATAAGGTGCCGCCCAAAAAAATTTGACACTGGCGATCACCATGACATTTATATATTTTAGAATAATTCCCATTTCACTTTGCTGTCTCAAAATTAGGCATAATACCGTCAAGAAATTGAAAAAAATTTAGTATTTTAGATCTCTGTATCAAAAATTAAAATAAGTACAAATTGTCAGGAGAACATCAATCATTTGGGACTACAAATCGAATTTTGAAAGGTCTCTTTCCGTCAAAAATTGGCTTTGTGTCCTTCCTTTTTATATTTCAGTCAGCATTTACTTTTGGCCAAACCATTAAAGAGTTTAAAGAGATTTGGCTAAATGAGAGCAGGGAGTATCTGCTCAACAACCAAAAACCTTTGCCTTACCTTCAGTCGGGGTTTCATCATTTCTCCAGAGAGCAGGACAATGCCTTAGCCGAAACGCTCGAAAATGATTGGAACAAATTTCCTGTTTTCCCGGGATTGCCGGTTCCCAAATCCAAAAAATTTGATCCGGCCCCGCAATTTAATTTTGAAGAGACATCATTCCATATACCGCAGAATTTGCCCTATTATACCATTGATAACAGGAATGAAGCGCTCAAATCGGTGCCGGCAAACCTTCCAAGGATTAGAAAACCTGAATACACCAGCGCAAATCCGGCAAAACTGAATTTTATATACTACGGAATCAACCTGACCGTAACCTACGACAGGTTATTGACATTGCCTGTTAACCAGCCTGTCAGCAAAGAAGTAACCTTCGAATACTGGAGAAAATTCATGGTCGCCAACAGCAATCATCTTGTCGGCCAGCTGATGAACTGCCGCGACAGATTGGGATTAAACGACTGGGGCTATTTTTTACTGGTAAAAAGCTGTTCAAGTGCACTTTACCCTGCTGACGAAAGCGGAAGTACCCTTTTGAGCTGGGCACTGATGCTCCGCTCCGGTTTTGATGTGAAAATCGGATACAATCAGCTGGGAAGTACCGTCTTGTACACCACATCTTCGAAAATTTATGGTATTCCGACCGTAAAGATTTACGGATCTGAATATTGCGTGGATAAGCCAATTTCATCTTTCCCGGTTAACACCTACCTGAAAAAGCATCCCGGAGCTACCGGAACTATCAACCTGAAATTCAATTCATCGCTTAATTTTCAGGGAGAAACTGCGGTCAAAAAAATTCAGTTTTACTGGGATAAAAAGTTGTACGATTTCAATCTGAAGTACAATCCTGAAGTGATTAATTTCCTGGAGGAATATCCGCAAACCGATCCCGAACTATATTTAAATGCACCTTTCAGTTTTTTAGCCAAAGAGTCCCTTTTGAGACAATTCAGACCCGTCCTGGCAGGCATGAAGAGTCAGGAGGGCGCCGCATTTCTCCGGCAGTTTGTTCAAAAGTCATTTACTTACCGTCCCTACAACGATTTGTTTGGATACGACAGGTATATGTTTCCGGAAGAACTTCTCTTTAAGGATGAAAGTAACGACAAAGGGAAGGCATTGCTATATGCCTGGATGATAACCAATCTGCTGAACAGGCAAGCTGCACTGGTCGAATTTCCGGGATTCTGTTCAGTTGCCATTTCCCTGGGGCAAGCGATGGTCGGCGACAATTTCCTTGTTGACGGAAGGATTTATACCATAGCCGACCCGACTTTTGAAAATGCTCCGATCGGACTGTTAATGAATGAATTTTACAGCCTGAAACCTTTGGTTATTCCTTTGATTAATGCAGCTGAAGCGGAAAACCAGCAAGAAAAGATCTGGAAACTTGCCATGGCTTTCGGAGCTGAGCGAAGCGGTACCGGCAGGGATTTCCTGAAAGATGAAGCCGGAGATGCCTATATCACAGGGTATTTCAAAGAAAAATCAGCAAAAGGTTCCTCCCCTGTCCCGGCACCTTTTGTTGCAAAATTCAATGAAAATAACACCCTGATCTGGATGGTGAAGTTTCGTTCAGACGAGAAGGCGTTCGGGCTTGAGTTATTGCAACTGGATAACAACGAATTTTATCTTGCCGGTTCATTCAGCGGGGAACTGGAATGCAACGGGGCCAAAATCAGGTCGGCATTATCCGGGCCCGACCTGTTCTTTGCCCAGTTCAACAAAAAAGGGGAATTGGGATGGATGTCGAAAAGTGGACTGGACGAACTTGAAGAAGATACCAAATTGTTCTATGTAGTCAGATTTACCCGCTCGGGCGATATTCAATCCGTTCAGTTGGCCAATGAAGACGAGCGAAACGGAAAGACAGGATTCCGGCAAAGCACCAACCAAGGACTTAGTTACATTGCATCACGATTCCAAACCATCGGATTGGAAAAAACCGGTGAAGTGGTCACCATGAAACCTGTCATCCAATACCGTCAATACCTGAACCGGATGAGACAACTCGGAACAGATCTTACAACTGCCACCTTGGTATCCCTGCTGAATTCGTTGATAATTCCGGGTAATCAGTTCTCAGGATCCGATTTGGCCTCCTTCCGACAGGAGAAATTACTGACCGGCAGCAACTCTGTCAGCTACATGACTGAAATAATTCAAAAATTAAAGCTGATGAAAAACAATTTTGGGATAGTTGAAATTCAGACAACAGACTTAAAGCCTGTTAAAATTATGTCCTTTAAAATTTCTGACCAATCACGCCTGATGATAATTCCTCTTGACAACAATGATTTGAAAATTAAGGTCATAGCTGGTATTGAGTATGAATCAGGTAGGTCATTGGAGAAGGTGAATTCTCTGCTAATTGATGTATCCGGCAGTAACTTGATACTCGATATTGGCACTGATCACCAACTAGTTTCAAGAAATCTCAGACACGAAATTCTAAAATAGTTAACTGCTTTTCACTGCTTTTGAAAAAAATTGTTTTATTTTGATGTTAATCTTGAACAACACAATATACCTGAATTTAATGAGAACTATTTCCAATGTAACGCTATTGCTTGTTTTCATCTCAATTTCACTTTGTAAGAATGCACATGCACAAAGTTTACCTACCGGTCAGGAAATTGAATACAATCCGATAACGACTGCTGTACCCTTTTTGACCATCACGCCGGACTCAAGGCATGGTGCCATGGGTGATGTCGGCGCAGCTACTTCAGCCGACGCGAGCGCACAGTACTGGAATCCGTCAAAACTGGCTTTTGCAAAGGACAGTTTCAGTATCGCTTTATCTTACACTCCCTGGTTGAGACAATTGGTCAATGATATCAACCTTGCCTACTTATCCGCGTTTTACAGGTTGGATCGGTTCCAGACGATTGGTGCATCTCTCCGCTATTTCTCCATGGGCGAAATTCTGCTGACCGACCAGAACGGAACCAGCCTGGCCAATGTAAGTCCGAATGAATTTGCATTTGATGTCAGTTATTCCAGAAAATTATCCGACCATTTCTCCGGAGGCGTTGCCCTCAGATACATTCGGTCGGATCTTTCAGGAGGGATCGGAGCAGAAAGCTACAAACCGGGATGGGCTTTTGCAAGTGATGTTTCTTTTTTCTACAACAATAATTTTGGAAAAAGCGTAACCGATCAATCCATATCCGCCGGTATCAATATCTCTAATATAGGATCCAAAATATCCTACGACGAGGGTCAGAACAAGGAGTTTCTTCCTGCCAACCTCAGGTTAGGCACCTCGTATACCAAAGCAATTGATAATTTCAACTCCTTGTCTTTTTCATTGGATTTCAATAAATTGCTGGTCCCTACGCCTCAAATCAGCACGGGATCAGGGAATGGCTCAAACGGCATCGTCCTTCAGGATAACAGTTCCGACAAGTCTGTCATAAGCTCCATTTTCAGTTCGCTTTCTGATGCGCCGGGTGGAGCGAAAGAAGAGCTGCAGGAGATCAATATCTCAACAGGTCTGGAATACTGGTACAATCATCAGTTTGCTATTCGCGGAGGATATTTTTACGAAAATCAGTACAAGGGAAACCGGAAATTTTTCGCTGCCGGCCTGGGCGTCAAGATGAATATCTGCTCCATTGATTTCTCTTATCTTATTCCTGTCCAGCAAAATAATCCATTGGCTAACACCATTCGTTTTACGCTTATTTTTGACATCAATTCTTTCGGCAGGAAAAACTAAAGTCTGATGTTCATCATCAGCGCTACTATTAACAAAAACAAAGATTCCAATGTACAGAATGTTTACCATCCTGTTCCTTTTTTCTGTGCTCTCATGCGGGAGGAAGCCGTTTGTTTCCACACTTCAGGTACCCGGATACGACAGGTATTGCGAAATCAAAAAAGGTGAAAGCGTTATCCCTAACGGCAGGATCATTAAACCAACAGGGGAACTCGTACTAATTTCTCCGGATCCTTTCGGAATGACATTATCGCCCGACGGAAGGCTGGCACTGGCCGTTCACAGCAATTCACTCAGTGTGATCAACACGCAAAACCTGAGTGATACCAAAGTCGTCTCGCCTTACCAGAAAAAAGGTTCCTACATGGGTGCGGCTATCGGCGGAGAGAATAAAATCGCCTACCTCAGCGGCGGAGACAACGGCGACATCATCCGCTTTGACCTTGTCAAAAACGAGATCAGCCAGCGTGTTTCAATCAACGGTATTTACGGCAAAGAATCTTTCAAAGACAGTTTTGTGGGAGACATCAGGCTTTCAGGTGATGAAAAAACACTCTACATCCTCGATCAGTTTAATTTCAGGATGGTTGTCCTGGACCTGGAAACCAATGCAGTCACCGGCAGCATCACGGTAGGCCGTTTCCCGCTGGGAATTGATGTCTCACCTGACGGGAAGCTGGCCTACGTGGCCAATACAGGTATTTATGATTATCCCCTGGCTCCCGGACTGAATAAAGATAACCTTGAAACGGCAGGACTCGATTTCCCTCCTTACGGCATCCCTTCCGAAGAGGCAGAAGAAGGATTGACCATTGACGGAAAAAACATTCCCGGACTCGGTAGTCCCCAGGTTCCGGAGGCTGTTTCGGTCTGGACCATTAATTTACAGGAGAAACAGGTCATTGCAAGGGAAAAGACAGGTTACCGCATGGGTGAGATGGTAGCCGGAATTGAAGTTGTTGGAGGTTCCAGTCCTAATTCAATCGCCGCAGGCAAAGAGAAAGTATTCGTCACCAACGCCACCAACGACAATATCTCCGTTCTGGATCCCCTGACTGGTAAGGTTGCATCAACGATTAAGC
Organism: Bacteroidales bacterium; assembly: GCA_038323575.1. Taxonomy (GTDB): domain Bacteria; phylum Bacteroidota; class Bacteroidia; order Bacteroidales; family Prolixibacteraceae; genus CAINVV01. The sequence goes on from JBBQHB010000013.1 coordinate 60,403, forward strand.
TGAATATTGATCCGAAGATTGATGCATTCAGGGGACTAATTCCTTTCGGAATTGCACTTAGCCACGACGAATCGAGATTATATGTTGCCCTGAGCGGATTGAACTGTGTCGCAGTGGTGGATACAAAAGACAATGCCGTGCTGGGTTATATCCCAACAGGCTGGTTTCCGACCAAACTGCAGGTCTCGCCGGATGACAATACCCTGTATGTGGTTACCGCACGAGGATTCGGTTCCGGCCGGAATGCCGGCAAAGGTTTTGACAGCTCGGCGGCAGGCACTTATGTCGGGGACATCATGGCCGGAACGTTCGAGAAGATCGGGCTGAAGAATATTGAGCTTCAAAAAACGACACAACAGGTAAAAGACAACACTTTTGCCGATGTAAAAGTATCGGACGACGGGAAGAACCCATTGCCTCCGGTTGTCGGTGTCCGTAAAAGCCCGATCAGGCACATCATTTATGTCACCAAAGAAAACCGGACTTACGATGAGGTTTTCGGTGAGTTAAAACATGCCAAAGGAGACCCCTCCCTGGCTCGTTACGGGAAAGATGCAAGGGTCGTCAACAAGGATAAAACCAGGGTGGCCGAACATGTTAATGTCATGCCCAATCACCAGAAGATCGCAACAGGCTTTGCCGTCAGCGACAACTTTTACACCGATTCTGATGCGTCGGTTCACGGTCACAGGTGGATGGTAGGCACCTATCCGAATGAGTGGGTGGAGATCAACAGCTCGGTGAAAATCTCGGAGAACGTGCTGAGTTCAGCCCCCGGCCGCAAGATGGTTGCAGGTTCCTCCGGGGCTGTCTTTCCCGAAGACTACAACGAAGCCGGCGGGATGTGGGAACATCTCTCAAGGCATGGCGTTGGTTTTTTCAATTTTGGCCTCGGATTTGAATTTTCCGGCTCGTCGGAAGAGCAGTGGCACAAATATTCCGGGATCAAACTGGGGGTAATGTTTCCGATGCCAAAACCTTTGTTCGACAGGACTTCCCGCAAATATGCCACTTTCAACACCAGTGTACCCGATCAGTTTCGGATCGATATGTTTGAAGAGGAGTTGAATGATAAATGGCTGTCCGGGAAAGAAGAATTTCCTTCAGTCATTACCCTGATGCTGCCCAATGACCATGGTTCAAAAGAACGGCCTGCCGATGGCTATCCTTTCAAAGAATCCTATATGGCCGACAACGACCTGGCCCTCGGCCGCCTGCTTCAGACGCTTAGTCATACAAAATGGTGGTCGGAGATGCTGGTCATCGTTACGGAAGATGATGCCCAGGACGGGCTCGACCATGTAGATGCACACCGTTCAATATTATTGATGATCAGTCCGTGGGTGAAAAGAAACTACGTCTCCCATACCCACGCCAATTTTGGTGCTATCCTGAAAACAATTTACCAAATCAATGATCTTCCGCCTTTGAATCAATTCGATGCCACGGCCTCGCTCCTGCAGGATTTCTTCACCGATAAACCGGATTTCTCTCCTTACACTGCCCAGATGATCGACAACCGGATTTTTGATCCGCAAAAGGCCCTGAATCCATACAATGTGAATTTCAAATGGGAATCCTTGAAAGAATCACCTGATATTGACGACGAGAAGGATCTGAGGGAGAGCCACAGGGAGCAGGCGAAGCAGTTAGCAAAGTGAAGCGTTGTGACGGAAAGACTGGACGACTGGACGACTGCACGACTGGATGACTGGAGGACTTGGCGACTGAGAACTGTAGACTGGCGACTGGGAGACCGGAGGTTTAGCCGCGGAGCGGAGACCTCTTTGTAGAGAGACCAATAAAGAAGAACTACTACTATTTTTATTAATGCCTTTTTTTAATGTTCAAATTCAACTATTTAAATGCCATCCGGCTATTGCTGGTTGTATTGGTTATTGCCGGTAATGTGTCCGGAGCCCAAAACGAAACCACGGTAAAGGGCGTTATGGACCGCGTAATATCCGGCCTGTTCAAAAATGCCGGTCAGACAGACCTGATGAAACTGGATCTTAGCAAGGTAATGTCATTATTTACCAAAGATGAACTGCAGATCCTCTCCAGCCGGCACTGGATGTTCGATGCAAATGTTCCGGTTGTCGTCTCCGTGATGCAAAGCAGCGAACAGAAAACGGTGCCTTTCTGGTTGGCAGCAAGCGGCTTCAAAAAATCCGGCCTCACCATGAAAAACAACCAGACCACCTATGATGTCTGGCAAAAACCTTTTGGCGCAGGAAGAGTTTATCTGGGAGTCAACGGGTTTGAAAACGGGCTGGCGCTGCATTATTTCGTCTCTGTTACTCCGCAGCACAAGGATGATCCATTGAAACTCACCAATTTTTTCCCTGAAAATCAGCAGGTCACTGTTTTGAAGGATGGCGCCTCGACCTACATGGACTGGGATGAACTGGTTCTTCAGAATGTTCCGGATGTGATGAAAGGAGAGCAATTGCTTCCAACCACCAGGGGCAGGGCTGCAGAATCGCACCTGGTGGGCGCTTTCCGGAAGACTCCTTATCCGTCATCAGAGAATCCTGATCAGGTTATCCTGACCTGGAGTGATGATACTTCCAATAGCATGGACGTGCAATGGAGAACAAATACTTCTGCAAATGCTGCCACCATCAAATACAGGATAAAAGGGACAACAAAGGAATTTTCTGCCGTTGCTGAAAAAATGGTTATGGAAGACCGGATGCTGATGAACGACCGCTTTTCGAACCATTATACCGCGAAACTGACTCATCTTAAACCGGGTGCTGCCTACCAGTACCGGATTGATGCACAAAAAGACTGGTCTGACGCGGAGACATTTACAACAGCTGCCAAAGATTCTGCCTTCTCATTCTTATGGTTTGGCGACACCCACTATTCCTCCCAATTCGGCGAAATCCTGAAAAAAGGAAGTGCGGACCATCCTGATGCTGCCTTCTTCTCAATTGTCGGAGATTTGGTCAGCGACGGTTTAAACCGTGATCAGTGGGATGCGCTTTTTGAATATTCCAAAGAAACAGCCAGCCGGATTCCTTTTATGTCCGTACCAGGAAATCACGACAACCGTGCCGGTCTGGGCGCAAAATTGTACTGCGATCTGTTCAGCTATCCGATGAATGCCCCGGCTGGCGTACCCAAAGAGCAAACCTATTCGTTCACTTACAAGAATACATTGTTTCTGATGATAGACGCCACCTCTCCTATCGACGCGCAGACACCATGGATTGAAGAACAACTTGCAGGAACCAGGGCAAAATGGAAAATTGCCATGTTCCACTTTGCTCCCTATAACCGCGAAGAACCCTATTTTGACATTCAGAAAGCATGGGTTCCGCTGTTCGACAAATACCACGTCGATATGGTTTTCAGCGGTCATCTCCATTATTACATGCGGTCAAAACCAATGAAAGCCGGGAAAGTGGTTTCCTCTTACCAGGATGGAACTGCCTACATCATTTCGGTCGGAATCTCCAACAAGGACCAGAACTTCGACAAGGAACCCTTTGCGGAAGTGACCAACGCTGCCGGACAACTCTTCCAATATGTGAAAATTGACGGCAACAAACTCTCGTTTGAATCGGTCAACTTCCAAAACAAACCGATTGATAAATTTACATTGACAAAATAGGCCATGAGATTTATTTATACAACCTTTCTTTTCCTGCTTTTATTTGCAGGGACAGCCTTTTCGGGAAACAAAGGAGTCCTGAAATTTCATCCCAACGGTGAATTTAAAATTCTGCAGTTTACGGATACCCATATCAACATTTCCGACAAATCCAATTTGGCCTCGCTGGATGTAATCAAATCAGTGACAGCGATTGAAAAGCCTGATTTGGTAGTTTTCACCGGGGACATTGTGACGGAAGAAAATCCGGCTGAAGGTTACCGGCTGATCGCAGAAATACTGGCGGCAAACGCAATTCCCTGGGCAGTTGTTTTCGGCAACCATGAATCGGAAAAGAGTTTCACCAGGAAAGAGCTGGTAGATCTGGTCGAAAAATATCCCGGATGTTTGAATGCAGATGTCGGAGGCATCGCCGGTAATTCGAATTTCATCCTGCAGGTTTTAGATGAGGGCCGGAAGGCCGGGGCATTGCTATATTGCATGGATTCCAATTCATACAGTACCCTGAAACCGATAGTAGAAGGATACGGCTGGTTCGATTTTTCCCAAATAGAATGGTATAGGAAAATGAGCGGGGAGTTTTCCCGTCAGAACAACGGTCAACCTCTGCCGTCATTGGCATTCTTTCACATTCCGCTCCCTGAATACACCCAGGCCTTCAACCAGAAAAAGGCGGTTATTTTCGGTGTCAGAACGGAGGATGAATGCAGTCCGGAGGTTAATACAGGCATGTTTACAGCCATGTTGGAAGGCGGGGATGTGATGGGGACTTTCGTCGGCCATGATCACCTGAACGATTACATAGCTGTTTATCACAACATTGCCCTGGCCTACGGACGTGTCTCCAAAATCATGAAAGACAAGGAAGATCCCCTGGCCGGCGGTCGTGTAATTATTCTTAAGCAGGGGAAGCGCCTGTTTGATACATGGATCCGCGAAAAAGGCGGAAATAAAGTGCTTCAGTGTACCTATCCGGAATCATTTTACCACTGATTAGAGAGGAAGGAAAGGCTAAAAAGTAAATTAACATAACACCTTCAACCGATGCAACTTAACCGTTTTACTGTTTGGATGTTCTTCATTTCACTGACCATTAATGGATTTTCACAAACCGGGAGTGTCAATGAACCTGTAAGGTATGTCGGAGGGGAATCCATCGATCCAACTGTGCATGAAGGCCGTCTGCGTTATGCGATCGGGGTTGAGAGCCGCCAGACTGTCCGGGCCAACAGGACACATCCGGAATGGTCGGACGGCTATGGCTGGACTTACAACCATGCCTCCAATCTTTCTTACTGGAAAGGTAAATTCTACCAGCAATACCTGAGTAACCCGGTGGATGAGCACATTGCTCCCGGTCAGACGCTGGTTTTAACCTCTGCCGATGGCCGGAACTGGGAAAAACCCGTTGTTGTTTTTCCCCCCTACAAAGCCCCGGCTGGGGTTAAAATTCCCGAAGGATACAGTGGCTACATGATGCACCAACGGATGGGCTTTTATGTAGCCCCGGACAGACGGTTACTGATTCTGGGATTCTACGGTCATACGGAGGATCCTTTCCTGGCAGGAGGGATCGGGCGCGTTGTGCGGGAAGCTTACCAAGACGGCACTTTCGGGCCGATCTATTTCATCCGTTACAGCAGTCATACCAATTGGAATGAAACCAATACACCCTATCCGTTTTTTATTCGGTCGGACGACAAAGGATTCGTGGAAGCCTGCAAAGCCCTGCTTGCCGACAAACTGAAAACCATGCAGTGGTGGGATGAAGACCACGGTGTCGACGGTTTCTATTCAATTACTGAAGCCGGATCCGCATTTAATTATTTTCACCGGAAGGATGGAAAAGTAGTTGGTTTATGGAAGCGCTCCCTGAGCGCCCTGTCGGACGATGGTGTCCATTTCAGCAAACCGGTAAAATCTCCAACATTCGTGATGGCGGGAGGTAAACAGTGGGGACAGGCCACAAAAGACGGGCGTTTTGCCTTGTGCTACAACCCGATAGACCTGGATGAATACCGATACCCTTTGGTCGTTACCACAAGCGATGACGGTATAATTTTCGACAACATGCTTTTGGTACAGGGAGAGGTGCCGCCCCGCCGTTTCATGGGACGCTGGAAAGATTTCGGACCCTGTTACATGCGCGGCATTGTTGATGGAAACGGAAATCCTCCCGGAAATGATATGTGGTTAACATACAGCATGAACAAAGAGGATATCTGGATCAGCAGAATACCTCTTCCTGTTCGCTACCGTGTAAAAGGCAACATCATCGACAATTTCGACAACATGGAAACCGGCGGAGCGGTCACAGACTGGAATATTTATGCGCCAAAGTGGGCTCCGGCTGAAGTGGTTGAATTCCCATCCAATAAGAATAAATCGCTTTTGCTCCAGGATAAAGATCCGTTCGATTATGCCAGGGCGATCCGTGTTTTCCGCGAGTCAAACAATGCTGAAATTACGGTAAGTGTTTGTCCCGGACAGGCCGATAAAGGAGTGTTGGAGATAGATGTAACAGATCAATACGGCAACAGGCCCATACGCATCAGATTTGACGCCGATGGTCAAATAAAGGCTGCAAATGGAAGCAGGGAGGTGGATTTATGCACCTACCAAACGGATATCTGGTACAAACTCAAAATAACGGTTGACGCCAAAATCTTCGGAAGTTATGACATTTCGATCGACGGGAAACAGTTGTTGAAAGGTGCTCAACTTGCAGAAGCTGTTAAATCGGTAGAAAGGATTTCGTTCAGGACCGGAGCCTACCGGTATCTTCCCAACCGCAGCACCCCGAACCAGGATCCGGCAGACCCGCTTCCGGGAGCGGATAAACCGGTTGTTAATGCAAGGTTTTACATCGATGATTTTAGTGCAAAATAATAATTCAATGACCCTTAAATTCTTACTTTTTGTTATATATTTGTCCAAATTCAAACAAACTTTCTTTAAAATCTACAACAATGAAAACAAAATCTTTTCCTTTTTATCTTACACTTTTATTGCTAGTCTCTTCATTTTGTGCACAGGCACAGAATAACCCCATGACAGGTGAATGGAAATTAAACAAAGAAAAAACTGTTATGGCCAATAACCAGATATTCTTGTTGAAAATAGCCGTTCAGGTTAAGGGAGACAGCTTATTGACAACCCGTACATACCAAAATACTGACGGGCAAGAATACCCTTTCAACGAAAACCTCAGCTTAAGCGGCAAAGAAAACAAAATCGTTATTTATGACATGCCGAGAACTGCTAAAGCAACCATTTCGAAGGCTGACGGATCAATTATACTCGATTCGACTACAACCTTCTACAGAAACGGAGAAGCGGTCAACATGGTGACACAAGAGACATGGAAGGTTGAACCAGACAATAAACTATTGTCTATCAACTCTAAGTTAATAACAGCAGGTGGAGAGATTGCTGCAACCAGTTTTTTTGACCGGGTTAAGTAGTTTCATAACCAGATAACACTTTTAAGCCGGTTACCTTACTTCTCAGTAAAGAAACCGTGATACCTTCCCATCCAGTAAGGAAGCAGGAAATATGCGCCATCATCTTCAGTTGATCCGTTATTTCCGCTGTCGTACCTGCGGGTATTCGAATTCCATTTTGAGATAGCTCCTTCTGCAATGGGAATCGGTTTGGTTGATTGTCTGGCTCCCGAACGATCTGTTAATTGATCTGCAGGCAGATCCCACCTATGACTGTTGGTCATGGTCCAGTTTATTAAATCCATTGGAAGTTGCTGCAATTCATTGAGTGAAATTTCCAAATCACATTCTTTATTGAAAGCCGTGCCGGCAATAATATTCCAAAGGGGTATTCTGTCCGGTCGTGCAACTTTCCATGCCCGGTTCAAACTATTACTGCAAAAAGAAAGTAATTGTTCGTCTTTTGTATATTGAAAAATATTGTAGAAAGGAAGATAGGTTAAGATGTCATCAGAATGACTATTCTCAAATGGCTCATACATTTTTGCCTGAACTATATTTTCCAGATAATGGTGCTGTTGAATTAATGTTTGATAAGCAATTTCAAATTTTTGATTGTTGGTGATATTGTATGCTGTTTTCAGAAATGATAAGATTTGCAGTGAATTAAGACCTCTTTCGTACCATCTGAATGGTGATACATTCAATGAATCAGGCGTCCAAATAGCCCATTGCGTAGGTTTGCCGTCAAAATCAATGAGCTGAAAATTATTGTCAACAATGTGGGTCATAATCCTGTCAATCAGTTTTTTTACCTTCTCCTTCATTTCTCCTTCAGCAACCAGATTGTAAAAGAGTGGAATAGCAAACATATGACCAACAATTTCGTCAGAACTGGCGTCATCCAACCATTTCCATTTTCCATCGCCAGAAAGATGCCACTCTTTTGGGTATGGTGATCGTGATTTAACAATTGTATCATTAGCACGGGCAAAGGACCTGGCTGGCAAACCAGGTATTCCCGTAACTGTTTCCAACCTCTCCAACGCCTCAAAAGTTCTTAATGCATTTATCTTCGCCTCCGGATCTTTTGTTACTGAAAACCTGTAACATTCTGCAGCCAGGTAAATTGAAGTCCAAAGCCCGTCGTTATCGTTGTTTGTGGTTTGATTAGATGACAGATCTCCCGGAATGATTAGGCGGGAAGGACTAACAAGACCGTATCGTTCATGTCTTTTTTGTATCCTTTGCTCAAAATAGTCTGCCTTTTGCGCCAATGTCATTTTAATTTCCTGAATCTGACTGATACCTTCGGGTGATGCAATCCAGGTTGTATGTGAATCGACAGGGAGAATATCATTCACTTTGTCGTTATTCAACCATCTCTTCCCACTGTAATAATGCCAGAGACTATCTTTTTTTATTGCACCTCTGCCGGTGCCGAGCCATAAACAATTTTCAACGACACGGATAGTTGTAACAGGACCGTATGGCAGACCATCGTTTCCCTTCAATAACCAATTCTCTCCATTCTCAGCGATGGATCCGACAGAAACAAGTCCTCCAAAAATTACTTCCGCTTTTTTATTATTGCTTTGTAAGGAAAAGTAAGTGCGTTTCAATCCGGCAGCCATCAGGCTCTTGTCCATGTCGATCCATTTCCCGGCCGTCAGTCGCAAAAGCCCGTCTGTTGTCGCAACCCAAAGATCATTCCTGGGATCTTTTACAACGGCGTTTACTCTTTTGCCCGATGTAAAAGGTATGGAATTCCAGGTTCCGTCATAAGTTAGCAATCCATTTGTTGTACCTACCTGAATCGATTTTGAATCTTCACTCCTCAGGCACAATATCGTATCATGCCTCGCAAAATCAGGAAGTTCGATTATCTTTGTATCTCCCTCTTTTTGTATGGAATGGACTGAAGCCAGCCAGATCTCACCTTTAATTCCAATGGTTGCAGTCCGCCAATCCGTGCCTGAGGGTTTGCCCTCCCATGTGCCGTCTCTTAGTCTGAAAACTCCGTTTGAAGTGACTGCAACAAGGCTGTTTGCATTCCGGAACAGTTTCACTACATTTTTACCTGCCTGAGCAGGGAGTTGTACTTCTGTTTTTATCTCCTGCAAATAAGGTTGAAGCCTTATCCCTGATATTTTTTGTCCTGCTAAAAGAAAGTGGCAATTTAAAAATATAACAGTCAAAAAAACTACTGGGGGCACCTTCGGATTCATCTCGGGATTATTTAAATATTGCTAAAAACATTTTTTAACCTACAACTTCATCTCCCAACCTTTTTCATAGGTCCGGGACCAATATCCGACGGCTTCCGGATCATTTAGAATATGCCCGTTTTTTGGATCCGTGTTCAGGGACCTGCCAACCCTTTGTGAAATATTTCCCAGTTGCACAAGCAGGGTGCTTTTGAATCCCGACTCAAGATCCGAATTAAGCTTGCCGCCGTTGATAATTCCATCAAACATGTTCTGGATGTGAATAGCATCGATCCGTTCAGACGGATTGGAAAGGTCACGCGGATCAATTTTCTGTTGGTCCTTTACCTCCTTAACGATTTTGCCCTGGAGGTCGAAGATGGTATAGCCGTTTCCGCTTGGTATAAGCAAACTTCCTGTTTCACCATAAAACACGACACCAACCGAACTTCCTTCTATGGGTTTACCATTGCAGCTTCGCCCTTCCCACGACATGGATACACCTTTGTCAAAATCAAGGTTAATTACCTGTGTATCCGGAGTCTCCCAGTCGTCTTTGTACCTGAACCGACCACCGTTTGAGCTGACCCTGACGGGAAAATCGACATCCATTCCCCAGCGCAGCAGGTCAATCATGTGCGTGCCGTTGTTCAGCGCTTCTCCCGTGCCCCAATGCCAGAACCAATGCCAGTTATAGTGCAAAAAATTGTCTTTGAATTCCTTCCTGGGTGCCGGACCCTGCCAAAGGTCCCAATTGAGCCATGAAGGAACTTCCATTTTTTTGCCGGTTCCGATTGGTCCCCTGTTGTTGGTATACCAGCCTTTACCGAAATAAACATTTCCGATGGCCCCGTTCTTTAACTCCTGAATTCCTTTTACCACATTCGGCCATGACCGGCGCTGGTTCCCCATTTGAATTACTTTCCCATATCTGCCGGCAGCTTCCACCAGCATTTCACCTTCACGGGGATTATGGCTGCATGGTTTTTCGACATAGACATGCTTCCCTGCCTGAAGTGCCAGCAACGACGCCGGAGCATGCCAGTGATCGGGGGCCGCGATGACAAGGGCATCAATATCCTTGCTTTCCAGAGATTTTCGAAAATCAACAAACCCCTTTGGAACAATGGTTTGCCTGTCTTTAATTGCTTCTATACATGAAGTAATGGCCCTTGAGTCCACATCACAGATATGGGCTACTTCACTGTTCTCCTGGAAGGCGAAATTTTTAGCCAGGGCCTTCCCGCGGGAATTAACACCCATCATGGAGACCACAATTTTATTGTTTGCCCCAACGATCCGAGCATAACTTTTGGCGCTGAATCCCGGAAGGATTCCGCCGAACGATAATACAGAAGTTCCTAAAACTGTTTTCTTAACGAAATCCCTTTTTGAATTATCCATATGCTTAATTTTTATATTTAGATTTTAGATGAGGCTTCAGCGGCAGTTCGCATCACAGATTCCATCAGAACAGCTGCGCCGCCGCTAACTTTGCTACAGTCTGCCGCTTCCATAAAGGCAAGAATTTCAAGCGTTTCTTCTTCCCTGACGGGAATATCTCCTGTCCTGAAAAAATTAATGATCTGCACAAGCAGCGGATTGTAGCCTGAATAACCGCCAAGAACAGAAATGTCCTTTTCGCCAAATACTGTCCCGCCGTATTCTGCCTTACCCTTCCTGATCCCGCGGAAAGTCCCGATTCTGCCGTCATTCCAGGTACCGATAACCAGATCAGTATCCTCGTTGGATATCCTCACCACGCTTATGCATCCGGTTCCCATGGCGGCAAAAAGGGTTTCAACCCCGTGTATGCCGTACCAGAACAGATCGGGGTGCGTTTTTTCCAGTTTTGCCGGGCTGTAGGTTTCTGCCCCAAGCACCCTCCCGAATTTGCCCGAACGAACCTCATCCATGCCGGCAATGTACCGGAGGGATGAACTAGAAAAGAGGGGGACTTTGTATTTTCTTGCCGTTTCGAAAATTACCATTGCATCTGCAAGTGAAGCAGTCATCGGTTTATCGATAAACATTGGTTTTCCTGCCTTAATAACCGGTATTGCCTGTTCAAGATGCAATCTTCCGTCGTTGGTTTCGAGCATGACTACATCGGCTTCGGCAATCAGTTCTGAAACAGATTGCACGATTTTTACCCCGAGTTTCTTAACCTCTTCCGTATATCCGGGAATTCTTTCCACACTGCTGGCGATATCGCGGCTGCCATTCGGATAGGCTGCAACCACCCTGTATCCTGAAAACTCTGCCCCGGCACCCGGGTTGTTCAAAGCCTTGGTAAAGGCAACACAGTGAGAGGTATCCAGGCCTATCATGCCAATTTTTTTACCCTGATTTGCATCAGACTGACCCAATGCATTCACCGTTCCACCGGCAATACTTAAAGCTGTCCCTGCAAATACAGTTCTTTCGATGAATTTTCTACGGTTCGTTGCATCCATATTTTTCTAGTTTGGTTCATTAGCTTCTTTACGTTACCGGATATTTCCGGCAAAAATGGCGATTAATGAAGGAACGATTTAAAATCTGCCGGTTTCCAATCCTCTTCTCCGGCCCTTTTTGAATAGACCCTGAGTTTCGGATCTCCATTTTTCGTAACATATTCGATTCTTACCGGGTGAAGTCCTTTTTTCAGTGCGATGTTGCCCTGATCTCCGCCCTTCGACGGATTCCTGTCTAGTATTACCAATTTGTTGTCAAGGTATAACCGGCAGGCATAATCGGCTTTGATGCGGAAAAGGGTGAACTGATCATCCGGCACTGAAACGTAACCTGTATATACCAGACCCCAGTTGTCGTGGCGTTTGGAAAGATCGGTAACGATAAAATTGGTGGCAACACCTGTGGATATAGCTTCCAGTTTGGAGAAATCAGGCATTTCCTTCCATACACCTTCGTAATAAGCGTATTCCAGACCTTTTTCAGGATTTGCTGCAGCAGTGGGTTCCAGATAGGCAGTCTTTTCAAAAGTGCGGCTCTCAGTAGCCGAGAATTCATTTTTACTGTTTTTCAGGTAAAAAGAAAGTTTGCTTGTCTGGCTGATGCCGATTGGATTGTCATATTTCAGATCGATTGAATTGTTAACAATAACCCTGGCGTCAAGATTTGAAAAGGGATGATTGAACGGAACCGTCATCGTATCGAGAAATAAACTGATCTCCTTGTCAATAAATTCCGGCTGTGTGGGTTTTACTTCAATCTGGCTTCTTCCGGATAGTGCAAACTCTTTGTAATCAGGATTGTCATATTTAAACTGCCAGTCAAAAAGTAACAGGTCGATGGCAGAATAATCCAGCGGTCTGGCGGTGACAAGCGGTATTTCAATGAATTGGCTACTCTCAGGAGCTGCCTCAAGTTGTATGTTTGGGTTTGCAATCTGAAGCTGGTGATGGTGGAAAAAGTTGATGGATATTTTCAGTTTTGATTTTGTCGGATTTTTGACAGAGATGTAAAGTGTTCCGTTGGTAAACTTCTCTCCCCTATTGCAAAGCAAAACATTTTTCAATGCTGCATTCACAATCAATGGTTTGGCCAAAGCTTCCGTTTTTTCATTGCTGATATCATGTGGCAGAATACCATCCAGCCGGAGGTTTGCAATCACAGGACCGCTATTGGCCATTGTAACCCATGAAATATGGTCAAATTCACCAAAATAGTTTCCGCGCAAAGCGCTGCCTGCACCGGTTGTTGAGAGAATATAATAATTTGAACCGTTCTTTTCTGTCTGGTGATAATGGTGCTCGTGTCCGGCGATAACCGTAAATTTCCTGCCTTTCAGCGCTGCTTCAATCTCCTCAAAACGCCCATCGGTTTTATAAGTCCAGATGGGATGGTGCGTCAGCACAAATGTCCAATGTACCCCGGAATTCTCCTTTAAGGTATTTAGCACAAAATCTGTTTGTTTCCTGGTAAGGTTATAATCATCATCATCGTTACTGTCCAGAATTACAAACAACGTCTTCTTGTAGGTAAAACTGTAGTATCTCCTTCCGTAACGCTTTTCCCACTCTTTTTCCATGACCTTATTGGTGATGTCGTGGTTGCCCGGAAGATAAAAAAACGGCATTTTCAAAACAGATATAGTATGATTCACCTCTGCCCATTGTTTGGTGATTTGAGCCGTATCCGTCGTGTACCCCGAAATCAGGTCTCCTACACTCAATACGAATTCAGGCTGCATCAGGTTAAGCTTTTTAACGGCATCCTCAAAAACACCTGGCCGGCAACCGCCATTCCGATCCGAAACAATCGCAAATTGAAAATTTTCAGGATTGTTGTTGAAATCCAGATTGGTCCATGGTTTACTTGCAGTGGTAACATCCGACCTAAAAGGTTTACGCTGACCACATCCTGACAAAAGAATTACAAGCACAATTCCAAGAAAAAACAAATGAGTTCTCATCTCGAAGTAGTTAGTTAAATGAGGATATTAGAAATACTAGTATACAAATAGTTGTTGCAAATATCATAATCAAAAAAAGGGAAAATTGCAGCTAAAAGCAGTTATAATTTATGAATCTAAGCTCCCCCGACTTATTCTATTTAAAGATAAAAAAGTTTTTGGACCGAATGGCATAATTCCCAAAAAATCCGGCTGATAATTTGGCCGCCATCCAGGCTGTCATGCCAGGCCCTTACCGCCGTTGCCTATGACTTGCCATAGAATAATGAACTTAATAGAAATGAAGAGGAAGAGGATCAGAATCTTGAAAATTTTCTGCTAAACAATATGCTTTCACCTTGATTATAGCATTTCGAAAGCGCTTATGTTGACAAAACGGGCAATTTCAATTTATCTGCTTCAAAAATATCCCTAAACTGAATCTGAAAAATGCACAGGTAGTTATATAAACAAATAATATAATCTAAACCTATTATTATTCTGTTATAATGCATGTTATGATAATTACAAAATCGATTAATTAAACCTGACTGACCATAAAATCAATCAAGATTTCCTTCCTGAAAATCCCTTCTATGGACAACCGCCGATTTTTTTTGTCCATTATCCGATTCTGGGTGGGATAAAATAACAATGTTCCGGATAATTATTTCTACATTTGATCAGATTTTTCCGGCACCTCAGTTCATAAACAATTAAAAAAGTTCTGTTTTTTCCCAGTGACAAACAGTTGAACGCTTTCCGAAATCTCAAAAACGGTGTTTTCGCCCTGCAAAAGGTCAGAAATTGGCAGCAATTGTCTTCCTCCGGAAAATTTGCCAAAAACAACAGCGAAAAAGGCAAAATTGTATTTGACCCTGGGAAACCGGAAAATTATTTAAAAAACTAATTAAATATTTTTTTACGGAATAATTTATTTAGTCTGTGATATAGCATTGGTATGGTTGTGTTAAACCAATTATAAGGTTGTGATTTTACCTGCTTGAATTTTCCTAATTTTACCTGTTTTACAGCGTCAGAAGTCACTCTTTTCGGAATTGGGGTTTTTGTCCGGTTTGTTTAGTTTATCCAGTACTTCCTGCTCCAAAATTCGCAGCTTATCGAGTCGTTGTTTGTCGACAGATTTCCTCTTTCGCTTCATTACTTCCATAATTAAAGCTTTCAAAGGCATCTTAAAAGAGACATAGAATCCCCTGGTTTGTTGGGCATAATAAACCAATCCCCAGTTTTCCTGTAATTCCCTTTTAATTTTCAGCGTTTGGTATTCCTGCGTGAAGAACACTATTTCCTCGGAAAGTCCTGATAGATCGCCGACGGTATCGGTTCTGCCGTCCATCCTCGACCAAAGCAGTTTGTTGTTAACCTTTTGGAAGGTTTTGTTGCCTACAATTGATTTCAATGCGTGGTAGGCAAGAAAACAAGCCTTGTCGAAATCGGATTTATCCAGTTTGTTGTACTCAGAAAAGAGATTCCGCTCAATACCGGTCATCGGCGAATTCTGGTATCTTTCGAACAATAGTTTCCCGCGTCTCAGGTTCTCATCCCTTTCTACCTCCTGAAAATTCAGCCAGTTGCAGGTCGCTTTGTATTTTTCCTTGACAGATCCTTTGTCTAGCTTTATAAAGTGCGCATACAAGGCATAAAAATAGATGTCCCTGACTGATTTCCGGGTATCGGACATAAAACCGGAAAGTAACTGGATGGGAATGTTGATAAACTCGGCTTTGGCTGAAGGTTCGATTTCCTTTGGATTGTTTTTTGGGGTGGCAGCCATTAAACTTTTAAACATAGGTTTTGTTTTGGTGGTGTCCATAAACGAAAATCGTCTGAAATTCAACGCATTGATATTCCAGACGATTCAATAAAAACAATACGTTGAGGTCGATGGCGGATTCGAACCGCCGTTCACGGTTTTGCAGACCGCTGCCTAGCCACTCGGCCAACCGACCGTTTTCAGGGTGCAAATATAGCGATTTTTCCGGGCTACGAAAACCGGATGCATAAAAAACAGCGATTCAGCTTATAGTATTTTTTTCTACGGTTAAAGCTTTGCGTTCATTTCGAGGTATGCCATTCCGGTTGGCGGTTTGCACCAACATTCTTTTGCCCAAAAATTTGTCTTTGTTTCTTACCTCCTTTCGCT
>JBBQHB010000014.1:0-75808 GCA_038323575.1 Bacteroidales bacterium
CGAAGGCAAAAAAATAAGCATGGGGCAGAGGGCATGGAGAAGGGAGAGCGGAGACGGGAAAACGCAGGGGTGCCCATCGTGATACCTGTTCAAATCCTGAAAAACGAACTGTAGAGACGCATGGCCATGCGTCTCTCTTAACTAAACAGGAAAATCAAAAATTATCGTTATTCTGCATGGGGCCAGGTCATCAAATTCTGAAGGACTTTATCCTTTATCCTTTATCCTTTATCCTTTATCCTTTATCCTTATGTCAGAATAACAATATCCCGGCAATCCCCGCAATCGGAATCATCCAGACAACATTCATTTTGAATTTAACCAATAAAACAAAAACTGTCAGGAAAATCAGTGCGGAGGGCCACGAAAGCTCAGCCCCTTTCCCGATAGTGACAGAGGCAGAGAAGATCATCCCGATGATGGCAGGCCGCATCCCTTTGAAAATGGCTGTAATGGCTGTGGAATCCTTGATCTTTTTTAAGAAGCCCGAAAAGATGATCATGACAAATCCCGGAGGAAAAAAAATGGCAAGTGTAGCAACCAGTGCACCCAAATATCCGGCTACACGGTATCCGATAAAGGTGGCGGTAATGATGACAGGACCAGGCGTGATCTGCCCCATGGCAATGGCTTCTGCGAATTCCTTGGTGGTTAACCAGTGAAATCCGTCGACAATTGCCGCCTGCATGGCTGGTACAATGACATAACCACCGCCGAAGAGCGTTAGACTCATCCCTGAGAATGTCAGAAAAATAGTCCTGTTAATTTTGTACCATTCTAGTTTATCTATTTCAAAATATTGCACAAATGCAGCGATTATCACGATTGCTAAAATTGAGATGATCGCAGCCGAAAGCAATTTCTTGTAATTGAAAAGTGAGATTCCTCTGCCTTCATTCTCCTCTATTAAATCAGATCCTTTGTAAATGAAATATCCTGTCGTTGCACTGGAAATAATCACCAAGAGTGTTGCGAAAAATGAGTGAATGGTCAGCAGGCAGATTCCGGCTATGATACACATGATAATTTGCTTGTAATCTTTTACCTGTTTTTGGGCCATGCCGATTGCTACACTCAGGATGACTGCAACAATAGCCGGTAGAATACCAAAGAAGAATCTGTTAATTACAGGCACTTCACCGTAAACAGAATAGACCGTACCCAGTACAAGAATCAGTAGAAAAGCAGGTAAGATAGTGCCTGTCAGGCACATAATGGCTCCTTTGATGCCCCTTAGCTGGTAGCCGATGTATGTTGCCACATTGACAGCCACGGCACCGGGTAAGACAGAAGCCAGGGATATCCCGTCCAAAACCACCTCTTCCTTGATCACTTTATCTTTGTCGACAAGTTGTTTCTGCATCACAGCGATAAGCGCCATAAAACCTCCCCACGAAATTGATCCGATTTTCAAAAAAGTGAAAAACAGGTACGTCAAGGATATTTCTTTGCTTTTATGCATTTGGTTCATAATTTGTTTAGGGATTCCATCATCAAACTGTCATCTTGATATTTAATCGCCCGTGATAGTTAATATTAGAATTTCCACCTCATCTTCACCCACAAAGCATCGCCGAGATCCCACCATTTATCCATATACGAGCGTGCCAGGTTGTTGGAATAATCAGTAAGATACTCCCGGCAGAGTTGGGTCTTTTTCCCCTGTTTGAGGTTCTTTTTATCCTGATCCAACAACGCTTCAGCATGTTTTTCAATCCAATCTATTTCATCAAACACACGGTTTTCAGCCTGCAGTACCTCGGGATCAAGGGTCTCTTTACCGATTTGCCAGTTTACCATTGCAAGGCGGTTGGTTCTGCGAAATGCCCAAAGTGCAGACTCCCTGCCAAAATGATCTTGTCCGCAAAAATTGAAACTTTCGGGCAGTTTAAGGTTTCCGCAATAGAGGGGAACCCTCGGGCTCAAACGAGGAACATCGAAACTGAAGAACAATCTTCCGCCGATTTCGTCAGGCAAGTCAGCCCTTAACTGGGCGACCCATGAATAGGCGCAATATTGTACCGAAATCGGTCGGTTGTGCACCACTAAATCTTTTTTAAGCGAATTAAGCAGATCACGTTTTTCGATTGCCATCCAGGGGTGCGCTGCCGGACTAAGAATGGTATCGGTAATCTCCTTGCCGTCTTTGTCTTTGTGCCTCGAAGCCACCTTTAAGTTTCGGATCATTTCCCATTCTGTTCCATCGTAGGTGGTGCGGTAAAATTCCAAAACCTGCCTGATGGTAACTTTCTTCTCCGGCTTAACCGAGAAGGGCAGTTCCGGGCTGTCAAACTTCAATCCCAAGCCGGGCGCTAATGTGCTTAGAACAAAATATTCGCGAATAGCAAAGGGCTTCAGGTTGCCGCCATATGCCTCCCAGAATTTGAAGGGCTTTTTCCCATCCCAAAATCCCATTTTCTGCGCAACTTCAAATACGTTTTCTGATGCCAGGAAGTAATCGGTATTTTTCAGGTCCAGCGTTCCTATGCGGGAAATGTTGGCCGAAATACCCACATGGTCGTCGGGTATGCGTTGTGCCGCCCAGACTCCTCCGATTGTCGATGCTCCTTCGCCAAATATCTCCAACTGCCAGACTTCCTGCTTATCGGCAATTGTGATACACTCCCCGGCGTCTCCGTATCCGTATTCTTTGATCAGGCCACCAATGAGGCTGATGGCCTGCCGTGCACTGGTGCAGCGCTGCAGGGCCAGACGCTCCAGTTCTTCTATCTGGAATAATCCCTTGTTATTGAACAGCTCCTTGCGTCCACTGATGGTTGTTTCACCAATCGCCAGCTGTTTTTCGTTGATACATGGATACGCAGTATTGAGGTAGGCAAAAGTACTGCCTGCTTCCGGTATCTCTCCTTTTAACACCAGCTTATCCTGGCTCCATGCAGTTTGCGTATGCAGGGTACCCCAGAAAACTTTGTGGGTGGTATCGCGGGCAAATTTTTGGGCAGGAACAAATTCGAGCCATGTTCGGTAATAGGCATCACAGGTATGTGCCGTGATAACTGAACCGTCTGCTGTGGCTTTGCGTCCTGCCGTGATGCTGGTGCAGCTTTCTTTGTACAATTCATCATCAGGAGATTGCGCGAAGAGAATTGACGGAACAAAAAATAAAAGAGGAATCAGTAGTCTGCCTGGTTTGTTCATAGTGGTTTCATGAAAAAGGTTTGTCGTTTGATGTTCATCAAAAATAAAGTAATTTTCTGATTGAGAACCTTCCGGTTTCAGGTTTGTAAAATAGTAATTCATGTGTTGCTATAAATTAGCTGATCTTTTGGTGGAATAAATCAGGAAAAACTATCTTTATCAGTGAATCTATTAACAATTACATGCGATGAGCCAAAAAGAAATTTTAGGTTTTAAATTGGAGGCAGAAAACCACCTGCTCCACGAATTACTCCCGTTTTGGACTTCCAGGATGAAGGATGAAGTCAACGGGGGATTCCTGACCCATTTTGACAAAAATGGAAACGATTCAGGCGAAGATGAAAAATCGCTGATTGCCCAAACCAGGTGTATCTACACCATTGCATCAGCCCACCGGGCCGGATATGGCGACGGGAAGCTGGCTGATTTGGCAAAACATGGTGTCGATTTTCTGATTGATAAGATGTGGGACCAACAATACGGCGGATTTTACTGGATGATGAACCGCAAAGGAGAGGTGAAAATTGATCAGAAGATTATCTACGGGCACAGTTTTGCCATCTATTGCCTGAGCGAGTATACACTGGCAACCGGTGACCAACGCGGCCGTGAGTATGCCGAAAAAGTATTTGACCTTTTGCAGAAATATTGTGCCGATACCCGTTACGGCGGTTACCGGGAGATGTTCCACCGCGAATGGACCTTATGCGGACCGGGCAGCCAGGGAGGCGACCGCAAAACCCTTGATGTGCACATGCACCTCATGGAAGCATTTACTACTTTGTATGAATGCACCGGAATGGAGGTGCACCGCCGCAAATTACTTGAAGACATTGACCTGTTATTGGACAAGATCATCCATCCGGTATACAAAACGGGCATTCCGCAGTTTTATAAAGACTGGACCGTTGCTCCCCAGATTAAATTCGACATCATCTGGGGCTGGGACCGCTTCTCCGAAGAGGGTCAAAAAGGAAATGCGACCGACAATACCTGCTTTGGACACAATGCTGAATTTGCCTGGCTTCTCCTGCATTCCCTGGAAATATTGAAAGCAGATCCGGATGAATACAAAGATTTATTCAGGATTATTTACGATCACACCGTCGACAACGGGATAGATACCGAATTCGGAGGCGTTTATGTGGAAGGTCCGCACTCAGGCGGCGTATACGACCGCGAAAAAGAGTTCTGGCAGCAGGCTGAAGTGTTGATTGGTTTGCTGGATGCGGTAATTCTTTTCAAATCTGATAAATACTGGGATGCCTATAAAAACGTGCATCGCTTTGTTTACGACAAAGTTGTCAACAAAGGAGTTGGCGAGTGGTACCCGTTACTTTCCAGGAAAGGCGATCCGATCTGGACACACATGGGGCACTCCTGGAAAATCAACTACCACACGGTAAGGGCTGCCATTCAGAGCATCCGGCGGTTGGATATTTTATTGAAAAATTATTAACACTGAACAAATGCAGTACAAAGGCAGATATGAAGTATTTGATCCGGCACAAATCAAAACTTATCCGGTAAAGGGAAGAAACAACAAAGTAAAATACGGCGATCTCCGGGAGATCAAAGAAGTATTAAGTGCGAAAATTGATTTGCCTGAAGAGGTTAAAAAAAACATTGAGACTTTGGCACACGAGATCGTCGAACGCCGTGCAAAAGGTCAGCCTGTTCTCTTGTTTACGGGAGCCCATTTGGTGAAAAACGGATTGAACCGTTTGCTGGTCGATTTAATCCGCAAAGGCGTTTTCACGATCATCTCCGGAAACGGAGCAACATCGATCCACGATTTCGAACTGGCATTGATGGGCGAAACCAGTGAGTATGTGCCTCAGGCACTGGAAAAAGGAGAATTTGGAATGGCCTGGGAATTTAACTTTATCAATGCTGCATTGAGCGTTGGTAACAAGAAAAAACTGGGTTACGGTGAATCTTTAGGCAGGATGATCTGCAAAAAATCGTTTCGTGAAATGGTTGCCAAACACCTTGGAATCAACGGGGATGCAATAAAATTTAAACATCCTGAGTTGAGCATCGCTGCAACCTGCTACGAAGAGAAAATTCCATTTACTGTTCATGTAGGAATCGGAACCGACGTTGTCGACCAGCACGCATGGTTTGACGGCTGTGCCAAAGGCGGTTGTTCCGGAAGGGATTTTTTAATTTATACCCGGGAAGTATCCAAATTGATAAATGGAGGCGTAATCCTGAATATCGGAAGCGCCGTGACCGGTCCTGAAGTCTTTTTAAAAGCAGCTTCCATGGTTGGGAATGTCAACCAAACCCCAAACGATATTTTGACAGCTAATTTTGACCTGAGGCCATACAAACCTGAAAATTCTACCAACGACACGACTGTCGGATATTATTTCCGGGACCAGAAGAGCATTGTAGCCAGAATTCCCCAGGCATATGGTGGCAAAGGATTCTACATCGAAGGAAACCAAATTCAAACAATTCCCTATCTTTATCAGCAACTAATTAAATTACTTTAGTCACTTTAGTTCACTTTAGTTCACTTTGTCTATTAACTAAACTAACATTTCATGAGTCTTTCATTAACAACCCTTGACTGGTTCGTCTTCTCTTTTGTGATGATTGGCAGTATGTCCTTTGGTCTTTGGATGGCTTACCGGAAGAAAGCAGGAGCCAACAGTGCCAATTTCTTTTTAGGGGGAAGAAAAATAGCCTGGCCTATTGTTGGTGCATCACTATTTGCGACCAATATCGGAGCAGAACACCTTGTAGGTTTGTCGGGCGATTCTTACAGATACGGTTTATCTGCCGGTTCTGTTGAATTAACAACCGCTATCACCCTGGGTTTTGCCTGCGCAATTTTGTTCCCCTATTACATGAAGAACAAAATCTTTACGATTCCGGAATTTTTGGAGATGCGCTATGACCGGCGCGCCAGGACTTTCTTTTCCGGCTTGATGTTAGTCATAAGTATCATGACAAAACTTGCTTTTACCCTTTTTGCAGGTGCGCTGGTTTTAAACAGTATATTAGGCTGGAATGTAATGACCACGGTTTTCTATATCGGGGTAATCGTTGCTGTTTTCACTATTATCGGAGGTTTTACAGCAGTTGCCTATACTGATTCAATACAGGTTGTGATTATTTTGATTGGATCTTCCATTATGCTGTTCTTAGGTTTGGAGAAAGTTGGCGGATGGAGTGGTTTGATGGAAAAAGTACCCGAGATGATGAAAATTTCGAAACCGATTACCGATCCGGTTTATCCATTCTGGGGAATTTTTGCGACAGCGTTCTATGCAGGGATCTTTTATTGGGGGATTGATCAGGTGAATGTGCAACGCACTTTGTCTGCTCCTGATTTAAAGAATGCACGCTGGGGAGCAATGTTTGCCACATTCTTAAAATTGTTTCCGATATTTATTTTTGCCCTTCCGGGAGTTATAGCATTTGCTTTGTATCCCAATGAATTACAGGGTGATGCGACAAAACAGACTTTTGTGCTTCTACTAAATAAACTTATGCCTACCGGGTTGAGAGGTTTGATGCTTGCATCGTTGATGGCTGCTCTGGTGACCTCCCTGATAGCCGTTTTAAATTCAGTTTCAACCCTGGTTGTCCGGGATTTCATCCTGGAGTTCAGACCAAATGTCTCTGAACGGAAACAGGTGACATTGGGCAGGTACGTAATCGTATTGGTAACCATGCTTGGGTTAGCGGCGGCCTACCTGGTTTACAAAAACGAGGAAGGATTGTTTAAATACCTGCAGACGATTTCGGCCTATCTGGTAATCCCGGTTTTCCCGGCCATTTTCTTTGGGATCGTAAGTAAAAAGGTGACCATGAAAGGGGCGATTGTTTCCGTATTTATGGGAATAGTGCTGGCCACCGTATTTGTGGTTGATCAATTGATTGGGCCCGCAGCAGGGCAGCAATATTTCCCTGTCTTACACCATCCGTTAACACTTAATTTTGGTTTTCGGGGCCTTTGGGCAGAGATCCTGATTACCGGTATATTGTTCGCAGTTTCTGCATTTACGGAAAAAACGGCACCTGAGAAACTGGTGAAAACGACCATTAATTATGCCAATGGAGTTGCTCCGTTTGAAGGTATTACCGACTGGCGCCTTCATTGGAGTCTGTTGGCTTTGGTGACTTTGTTCTTGTATGTTTGGTTGAGCTGAGAAATATTATTATTTCCTTAAAATCCCCTAGTTGAAAAGATAATTCAGGAAAAAGGATAGGTGAGAACCGAAAAAAATGACTCCCGTTCTGATTGACTATGATTAAAACCAACAGTTATGAAAAGATTTAAGCGCCTCTTTTTTTTCACTTTGCTAATAGGTCTGGCAGCATTCGGATGGATGAGTTTTCTACCGGCTGGAAACAGTTCCCTGCCGGGATGGCCCAAAATAACGAAAGAAACCAAACCCTGGAGCCGCTGGTGGTGGATGGGAAGCGCTGTTGATGAAGCCAATCTCACCGACCTTATTTCTAAATATGGGAAAGCAGGTTTCGGCGGACTCGAAATCACACCGATTTATGGAGCAGTGGGTTATGAGACAAAATACCTCTCCTATCTTTCCCCTGAATGGATGAAAATGCTCGACGTGTCTGTCCGTGAAGCCGGGAAAAACGAGATGGGCATCGACATAAATACAGGAACGGGATGGCCGTTCGGAGGTCCGCAAATCGCCCCGCAGATTGCTGCTTCAAAACTGATTCTTCAGAAGTATTCGCTCAAAGAAGGAGGAAAATTCTTCGAAAAGATAATCCCTACCGATCCGAAACAATTGGAGGCTGGTGCCCGGCTGCAGGCTGTAACCGCTTACGGACCTAACGGGAAAATAAAGGATCTGACCCTGTTGGTCAAGTCCAACGGAACACTCAACTGGACGGCCGAGAAGGGTGATTGGGATATATATGCCGCATTTTGCGGGAAGACCCTTATGAAGGTCAAAAGGGCAGCGCCAGGGGGCGAGGGATTGGTATTTGATCATTTTTCAAAAGAGGCCCTTAATGTTTACCTCTCAAAATTTGATTCTGCCTTCCAGGATTCCAATCACGGCGTCGGGACATTCTTTAACGACAGCTATGAACTTTCCGGGACCAACTGGTCTGCATCAATCTTGAGTGAATTTCTGAAAAGACGCGATTACCCGCTTCAGCCTCATTTGCGTGAATTGGCCGAAAAGAAACCGACATCCGAAATATCGCAAAGGGTGCAAAGTGATTACCGCGAGACTATTTCCGATATGCTGCGTGAAAATTTCACACAGTCCTGGACAAAATGGGCACATGACTTAGGCAGTAAAACCCGTAACCAGGCACACGGCTCACCCGGAAACCTGCTCGATCTGTATGCAACAGTTGATATTCCGGAATGCGAAACATTTGGCAGCAGCAAATTTGATATCCCCGGTCTTCGCCGCGACAGCGCCGATATCCGCAATGTCGATCCGGACCCGGTGATGATGAAATTTGCCTCTTCCGCTGCCAATGTTTCGGGCAAAAAATTGTCTTCATGCGAAACATTTACCTGGCTGGCCGAACATTTCAGGGTCTCTCTTTCACAATGCAAGCCTGAACTGGAACAGGCTTTCCTGTCGGGGGTCAACCATATCTATTACCACGGAACCGCCTATTCACCGTCGGATGCAGGCTGGCCGGGCTGGCTTTTTTATGCATCAGTTAATTTTTCACCATCCAATACCTTCTGGCCGCATATTAACGGCCTGAACGATTACATTACCCGCTGCCAGTCGGTGCTTCAAAGCGGTGTCCCCGACAACGACCTGCTCGTCTACTGGCCTGTTTATGACATATGGATGAATCCTGCCGGTTCCGACCTTCAACTCACCATCCATTCCATCGACAGGTGGTTGTATCCGACTCCTTTTTGCAAGGATGTAAAAGAATTGATGAAGCAGGGTTATTCAGTTGATTTTGTTTCGGACAGGCTGCTCAACGGTCTTTCCGTTAAAAACGGAATAATCACTACAAATTCAGGCAGTTCCTATCGCAGCCTGGTAATACCGGCCAGCCAGTATATGCCGGTTCCAACGCTTAGGCGAATCCTTGAACTTGCCCGGCTAGGAGCCGAAGTTATTTTCCAGCAAATGCCGGAAGATGTTCCCGGGTTGAAAAATCTGGAGGCCAACAGGCAGCAAAGGAAGGAGTTAATCAGGAGCATTAAACTTACTCAGGTCGCTGAAAATGTTCAGTCTGCCAAAACCGGTGCCGGCGAAATTGTACTGGCTCCAAACATCCGGACGGCGCTTGAATTGAAAAAGATAGGTCGCGAAACGCTTACTGACCTGGGTCTCAAATATATCTGCCGGAAAAGTGAACAGGGGGTCTACTACTATTTGGTGAACCACTCTGCTGAAGTTTTTGACAGCTATCTGCCGCTGAATAAAAATGGCAAAAGCTGCGTGCTGCTTGATCCTCAGTCAGGTTTGACCGGGGTTGCCCGGACGAAGGAGGAAAACGGTAAGTTAAACGTCCGCCTGCAGTTAAGTCCGGGAGAGGCGATATTCGTGTTGGTAACTGAAAGTAAGGTTAATGGTGCAAATTGGAAATACCTGGATAAACCGCTTTCCCCGATTGAAATGGCAGGTCCGTGGACGTTGAAATTTACGCAGGGTGGTGCTGCTGTTCCAATGACTGCTGAACTAAGCCAGCTGGTCTCGTGGACAGAATTGCCTGATCCTGCAGCCCAAAATTATTCCGGATCAGCAAAATATTCAGCAACTTTTAAATTACCAGGAAATTTGGCCGGGGAATATCTGCTCGATTTGGGTAAAGTGTGCGAAAGTGCCCGGGTTTGGATTAACGGTCAGGATGCGGGAATCCTCTGGAGTATTCCTTTTACTGCCAAAATCAGGAGATTTCTCAAACCCGGAACAAATATCATTGAAATTGAAGTCGCCAACATGATGGCCAACCGTATCCGGCAAATGGATCAGCAGCAGGTTCAGTGGCGCAATTACCACGAAATAAATTTTGTGAACATCGACTACAAACCGTTTGATGCATCAGGCTGGAAACCGATGACCTCCGGTTTGCTCGGACCAGTGACACTGATTCCTTTTAATTAATAAACCGATGTGAAATGAGGCTTATCAAGCATTATAGTTTCATATTTTTTTCATAAATGAATGAGCAACATAGAACTACATAGTCAACAAATCATTTCAGGTATTTTACAAATTATTGAAACAGCCCGGAAACAAGTTGCGGTTTATGTAAATTCGGAAACGACATTACTGTATTATGAAATTGGGAAATATCTAAGGTTGCTAAAGCTTATGACGATGAAATTATTGCGACACTGTCGCAACATTTGAGTTGGAGTCATTTTATTGAATTATCCGGCATTGAGAATGAATTAAAAAGAGAGTTTTTTACTCAACTTTGTGTATTTGACAAATGGGGTGTAAGAGAACTCCGTGATAAAATAGATTCGATGCTTTTTGAGCGAACTGCTATAGCAACCAAACCTGAGAAAACAATTAAAAATGAACTTAACAAACTTGCGAACAACAAAGAAATAAATCCCGATTTTGCTTTTAAAAACACCTATGTTTTAGATTTTTTTCAACTTCCTAATCAATATTCCGAAAAAGAATTAGAGGACGCACTTTTAGATAATATTGAAGCATTTATTTTAGAACTGGGTGTTGGTTTTGCGTTTGTAGAACGGCAGAAACGAATTTCAATTGATGCCGTTGACTATCATTTAGATTTGTTATTTTATCACCGAAAGCTCAAGCGACTGGTTGCCATTGACCTAAAACTCGGTAAATTTAAACCAAAACACAAAGCTCAAATGGAATTATACTTAAGATGGCTGCAGAAGTACGAAATGCAGGAAGGGGAAGAAAAACCCATCGGGCTATTGCTGTGCAGCGAAGGCAATACCGAGCATGTTGAACTGATGATGCTTGACGAAACTGACATCCGGGTAGCACATTACCTCACCGAATTGCCTAGCAAAAAATGGTTTGCCGACAAACTTCACCGTGCACTGGAAATTGCTAGAATGAACACAACAGTAGCCCCAAAGATAGAATGATCGGAGATAAGGATAATTTAAAGGAAAAGAGATTTGAATGAATAAAACGGAGTTTCTCAATAGTTCATCGATACAAGATTTTGTCGAATGGATTTCTTTGGAGTTGGATGCACCAGGTTCTTTTGAGCATAAATATGTAATGAGGCGTCCTAAAGGTAGAGTCTGGATTTGCAATTCTATTTTCTCTGCATTTGAGAATTATAATTGGCCGTTTACATGTAGGCATCCATTAAGCAATTCCCCAATAAAAGGTAACACATTTGAGGAAAGTAAGACATTGCTTGATGAACTAGCGGAAGGGTTACATGATAGTATATATCAAGATAATATCGAGTTATGCCAAAAGTATTGTTTTGCAGTTTTAGAATGGGGCGGGGTATTGCCAAAAAATAGGAATAAAGTTTTAAATATAGGTTCTAATATCTCAATGTATTTAAGGAATACAGGTAATAGATTAAATCCAGACACATTCGATACAGAAGATTACAATGAAGACATCATTATGAATGCTGGTTTTACCAAAATATATTCATTGTTAATTGATAATTTTGTAATATATGATGGTCGTGTTGGGGCGGCATTAGGACTTTTGGTTAGAAAATTTTGTGATGAAAAAGGATTATTAAATATACCAGCAGAATTATTATTTGCTTATGGCAATGCACGTGGAAAATATGACGCTACGGTTCAGAATAGAAGAAATCCGAGTAATAAGAAGTATAGATTTCCTGTTCTTGGAAATGTGTATTGGAAGCATACGGATAATAATCTAAGAGCTAATTGGTTATTGAAGGAAATTATAGATAAAACTGATTCGGGTTTTAAAGGATTAAATCCCAGCTTTCAGTTAAGGGCTTTTGAAGCAGCATTATTTATGATCGGATATGATGTTTTGGAAGTTGAAACTTCTTAATTACAGAAACACAACCTAAAAAGTAATTAACTGAACTCTGTTATTTTAAATTATTTAAAGTATGGAAAATAGGGGTGATATATTAATAGCCAATAAATTAATTAAGTAATTTCGATATGGGGAAGTATTCAGGTAAACTTACTAAAATTTTTCTGACGGGACTGATGGCTTTTAGCTTCTCACCAAATTTGCAGGCACAGAAAATAAATGACTCCAATACGCCTCTTCACCTGATGGCGCCTGCCTATGATACCCCTTACGGGAAACCTGAGGTGAAAAGCATCACGGCAGTACTGGATAGAATATACTCCTATCTAAATCAGACCACCCCGATGGTTATGGTCAACAAAGTGACGCAGGCCGAAATGACAGATTATTCAATGATTGATGAGAATACCATTTTCAAACCGGGCGATTTTAGGCTGCTGAGTTATGAATGGGGCGTCACTTATGCCGGAATGTTACTGGCATCGCAAGCCACCGGTGATCCGAAATATGCGGCCTATACCAAAAACAGGCTGAAATTTCTGTCTGAAATCCGTCCTTCGTTTTTAAAACTGGAAGAGAAACAACCCGGTGTGCGACATGCCATGTACCGCACGCTTCACCCGCAGGCGCTTGATGACTGCGGCGCCATCTGTGCAGCGATGATCAAAACCCGGCGTCAGGGTTTTGAAGGAGATCTGAATCCGATGATCAATACTTTCATTGATTATATTACAGCCAAAGAGTTTCGTTTTCCCGACGGTACACTTGCCCGCAACCGTCCCCAGCCCAACTCACTCTGGCTCGACGATCTCTTTATGAGCGTTCCTGCCCTTGCCCAAATGGGTAAATTAACAGGTGAGCAGAAATATTATGACGATGCAGTCAAACAGACTGCACAATTTTCATCCCGCATGTTCAACAACGAGAAAGGACTCTTTATACATGGCTGGATTCTGGGGATGAACGAACATCCGCAGTTTCACTGGGCAAGGGCCAATGGCTGGGCTGTCATGACCATGGTTGAGCTTTTGGAGGTTCTGCCCGAAAATCACCCGGGACGCCCTCAGGTGTTGGAATTGCTCCGCAAACACATTCGCGGGCTGGCTAATTACCAGTCGTCCAAAGGTTTTTGGCACCAGTTGATCGACCGCAACGACTCCTACCTGGAAACCTCTGCGACAGCAATTTACACCTATTCGATTGCACGTGCCATCAATCGGGGATATGTCGACGGCAAAGTTTATGGTCCGATGGTCTGCCTTGCCTGGAATGCCGTAGCATCCAAAGTGAATGAAAAAGGACAGGTAGAGGGAACCTGCGTGGGCACCGGTATGGGATTCGATCCGGCATTCTATTATTACCGTCCGATAAATGTTTATGCTGCACACGGTTACGGTCCGGTATTGCTGGCTGGCGCCGAAATGATCGCTTTGGTAAAGAACCATAAAATTGAGATCAACGACAGCGCTGTTCAACTGTATGATGATAAAGACATTACAACCAAAGCGAGAAATTTTGATTTCGGGTCCGGTATTGTGAAAGAAGGATATGAACAGATCACCGAAAAATCGCTTTATTCTTCTGAAAAAGGGTTTGGTTTAATTCCTTCCGGGGAAATGGAATCCGGCGAAACCGGCTCCAAAGATCTGCTGTCCGGCGATTTCCTCGGTAGTAAAAAACCTTTCTATTTTGCCGTGGCGCTTCCCGAAGGGCACTACCTGGTTACCCTGACTTTGGTCGGACCAAAAGATGGTTCTTCCACTACCGTGAAGGCCGAATCACGGCGTTTGATGCTTGAAAATATCAATACTGCGAAAGGGAAAACGGTACAAAAAACAATTGTTGTTGATGTGCGTACACCTAAAATCAGTGACACGGAACAGATTAGACTGAAAGACCGCGAACTGAATTACCTGAACTGGGACAACAAATTAACACTCGAATTCACTGGGGAGCATCCATGCGTTGCCGGCATTGAAATAAAAAAAGCCGATGACCTTCCTACCATCTTTTTGGCCGGTAATTCGACAGTCACCGATCAGGAAAATGAACCTTGGGCCTCCTGGGGACAAATGTTCCCGCGGTTTCTGAAACCTGAAATTGTTGTAGCCAATTATGCCGAATCGGGCGAAACATTGCTCGCCTTCAAACGGGAGAAGCGGCTGCAGAAATTGTTGAGCCAAATGAAAGCGGGTGATTACTTGTTCATTGAATTTACCCACAACGACCAAAAACCCGGTGGTAATCACCTTGATGCCTTCACAACCTACAAGGAGGAACTTAAAAAGTACATTGTCGAAGCACGGAATAAAGGAGGCAAACCTGTACTGGTGACTTCGATGCACCGCCGTAAGTTTGATGCGAAAGGCCAAATCATCAACACGCTGGACGATTATCCCGAAGCGATGCGCCAGACGGCCCGAGAAGAAAATGTACCGCTGATCGACCTCAACGCCATGAGCAAACAGTTTTACGAAGCAATGGGACCGGAAAATTCGAAAAAGGCATTCGTTCACTATCCGGCAAACACCTTTCCTGGTCAGGACAAGGCGTTGGCAGATGATACTCATTTCAATCCTTATGGGGCTTATGAATTGGCTAAATGTATCGTCAAAGCCATCCGCGAAAGCAAGATGGAGCTTTCCAAATATCTGCTCGATGGTCTGCCGGATTTTGATCCCGCTCATCCCGATCCGTTCGATGCTTTTCATTGGTTTGAAACTCCCAATGTTAAACTGTTGAAACCAGAAGGTAATTAGCTGATGCTGAATTGACGGGGTGACTCTGAGTCACCCCGTCAATTTGCCAGAAAAACACTTCAATAAATTTCAAAATGAAAAAATGTAGTTTGATTTGCATCTTCCTGATTATCCTTAGTTTGCCTTTTTTTGGCCAAGATTTGCCAGTTACGAAAAGTGACTTTCATTCCTGGACGCCCTCTCCTCCATTGGGGTGGAACAGCTGGGATTGTTATGGTCCCACGGTCGTGGAAAGTGAAATCAAAGCCAATGCAGACTACATGGCTTCCCACCTGAAGAAATTCGGATGGGAGTACATCGTTATCGACATCCGTTGGTATGTCGATAACGACAAGGCACACGGGTACAACGAAAAAGATCCCTCCTTTGTGATGGACGAATATGGACGTTTTCTGCCAAGTCCGGTCAGGTTTCCCTCTGCTGCCAACGGAGCGGGATTTAAACCAATTGCAGATTATATCCACAGCAACGGACTAAAATTCGGAATCCATATCATGCGCGGAATTCCGAAAGAGGCAGTAATGAGGAATACTCCTGTCCTGGGAAGCAAGGTAAAAGCTGCAGATATTTACAACACAGACCAACTTTGCAAATGGCTGAAAGATATGTACACCGTTGATGCTCAAAAAGAAGGTGCCCAGGAATATTACAACGCTCTCTTTAATCTTTATGCCTCGTGGGAACTGGATTTTGTAAAAATCGACGACCTCTCCGCACCTTTTTACCATCAGGATGAAATTGAACTGATCCGCAAAGCCATCGACCAGTCAGGCCGGAAAATTGTGTTGAGCACCTCGCCGGGTGAAACGCCGGTTGCAAACAGGGATCACATTGCCGATCACGCCAATATGTGGCGGATTGTCAATGTGATCCCTCTTTTCGATATTCCGCTCACCAATGATGTTTGGCGGCAACATGCCTGATAATGATGAATTTACTTTGTCTCTTCTGACAAACAAAGAGGTGTTGGCAGTTAACCAGCACAGTACCGGTAACCGGCAGTTGTTTAGCAAAGAAGGTAAAATTGCCTGGACAGCTTCCGATCCTAAAACCGGCGACAAATACCTGGCGCTTTTTAATACAAATGATTCAAAAGGGGCCAAAGAAGATGCTGCAGAAATTGCGGTTGACCTTAAACAAATTGGAATAAAGGGAAACTGCTTTGTAAAGGATTTGTGGACAGGAAAGAAAGTCGGAAAATTCAACGGAGAATTTGTCCCGGTAGTCAAATGCCATGCATCCCGACTTTACAGAATCTCAGTAAAGAAGTAAAAGGGAATGGTGATAAACACTTTGTAACCGGACGAGTGCAACTCCGGTTTTTCGCCACGAAGTGGCAGTATTACCTAGCCCAGGGCAAGCGACGAAGGAGCGTCACCCTGGGTTAAGAGAATTAATGGATCCACCGTCCGCGGTAGCACATAGTAGAAAGTTGTTGGATTTTTTCGGACGGAAGAATAAATAATGAATGAAGAGCATTATATATAAAAAAGTGAATATTAATTCAATACGTCAAAAATATTTTAAATCAAATTTTCATCACCTATGAAAAATTTCAAATTTCTCATCCTTCTACTAACAGTTATTTTGGTAACCGCAATGTCCCAGGCACAAAATCTTCCCTCCAAAAAGGAGATTATGGACAAAATGGTGCTTGCCAACGCCTATTTCATGAACAAATGGCCGGATACCGGCAAAAGCATCATCACCAACCGAGAGCGCCCCAGCAACATCTGGACGCGGGCCGTCTATTACGAAGGATTGATGGCTTTGTATGCTATTAACCCGGATAAAGCTTATTATCAATATGCCGTCTCCTGGGGTGAAGCGCACAAATGGGGATTGCGCGACGGGATAAAAACCCGGAATGCTGACAATCAATGCTGCGGTCAGACCTATCTTGACTTGTACAATATCGACCCGAACCCGGAAAGGATGAAGGATATCAAAGCTTCTGTCGATTTGATGCTGGCCACGGAGAGGACAGACGACTGGACCTGGATTGATGCGCTTCAGATGGCGATGCCGGTTTACGCCAAACTGGGTAAAATCACCGGCGACAAAAAGTATGCCGAGCGGATGTACGTGATGTACATGGATTCCAAGGTGAAACAGGGATTTTACAATCCGAAAGACAAACTGTGGTGGCGCGACAAAGATTTCAAACCTCCTTACAAAGAGCCAAACGGTGAGGATTGTTACTGGTCACGGGGGAATGGCTGGGTTGTTGCCGCTTTGGTCAGGGTACTGGAGATCCTGCCGAAAGATGATCCGCACCGCAAAGAATACAAGAAAACCTATCTCGAAATGATGAAAGCATTGCTGCCGATTCAGCGTGCAGATGGGTTTTGGAATGCAAGTTTGCACGATCCGGACAATTTTGGCGGAAAAGAGTTAAGCGGCACAGCTTTGTTTGCCTACGGAATGGCCTGGGGGGTTAACAACGGACTGTTGAGCGCAAAAAAATATAAACCCGTAATTGCAAAAGCGTGGAACGCAATGGCCAAAGAGTCAGTTCATCCGGACGGATTCATGGGTTTTGTGCAGGGAACCGGCAAACAACCATCGGAAGGACAACCTGTCACTTATGATAGTAAACCCGATTTTGAGGATTATGGGCTTGGGTGCTTTTTGCTGGCCGGAAGTCAGGTATATCAACTTTATTAGAAACTTTACCCTGTCAGAACGCTATTTGTTTTCCTTAACTCCCGCATAAGTCCATTCAATGGCCTGTTTCAGCAATTTCCGGAAACTGGCATTCTGATAGGTGGGTGCAGCATGCCCGCTTTGCAGTGTCACAACCCTCGCTTTGCCGTAATGCCAGGCCCAACCTATCACAGGGTTACTCGATTTTTCGGTAGTTGTCAGCAGTGACTCTGTTCCCGGAGCCGTGTAATAACCTTTGTAAGTCTCATCAAAAATTTCAAAATCCTTTACCCCCTTGGTGACCGGATGTTTTTTAGCGGTGACATTTACCATAAAATGCAGGTCATGAATATAGGTGCAGGCTGCATATTCATTCCCGTCGACAACTGTTGGTTTGTGAAAATATTTTCCTCCGACAATGCGCCAGTATTCAGGCCATTCATCAAAGGCACAAATACTGTGGTGAAGAACCACAAGTGGTTTGCCTTTGTTGATGCAATCAGCAAATATCTTCTCCTGCTCGGGTGTAATTTTTTGCCACATGTGGTAGAAAACAAGTACATCGTAGTTCTTCCTGTTTTCGGGCAGAAACTGGTCAAAAGCTGCCGGAAACTCAACCACTTCACTGGTGAAATGCTTCCCCAGACTGGCCAGCATCTCATTGAAAGTGGGTTTGTCGTAACTATGCCCCCCGGTCACAACAAGGATTCTGATTTGAGGTTTGGCGCGGGCTATTTCAGAACTGAAAAAAAAGGCTGAAAGAAACAATATAGCAATTGAAAGGCGTGTTTTCATAACTTTTATACCTTGGTCTGTCATCAAAAGTACAAACATTTTGCAACAAACTGACGGGGTCACTCTGAGTGACCCCGTCAGTTAACAGACCGGCAATAAAAATTCCATCTAAAGTAAAGTCTATTCAATTCAGATGGAATTTTTGCAGTTAAGCCGTAAGATAATGGATTGGAGGCATACTACCTGATCCCGGGCCCCATTCTCTTTGACCCTTTGCCGTGCTTCATTCCTTTTGGCCCTTTGCCATTTTTCATTTGCCCTTGAAAGAGGTCAAATTTCAGCCGTTGCTCATCGGTTAACTGGGCGCGCATATCCATGTGTTGTTTTGCCTGAACCTTAGCCATCTGGACACGTAAATCGCCGATTTTTTCGATATTCTTATTAATTGCTCCCAAATCAGATTTTTCTGTTGTGACCAATGTCTTTTGGTGGACTTCAGCTTCTCTAAGTTGATTACGCAACGGTTGAAGTTGCTTTTGAACAGCAATCATTCCTTCCTTAAAACTTGCTTTTTGGGCTTCAGTAAGGTTCAACCCGTTAGCTGCACCCTGCATTTGGTGCATGGCTGCCATCCTTTTTTGCATAAATGCTTGCTTTTTCTGCATCTCCTGTCCCTTTTGCTGCATACCCTGTTTTTTGGGAACCAGCTCAGTTGGCTGAGCGATCAAAACAGCCGAAAGGCTCATCAACATGACCAACATAAAAATTTTCGCTTTCATAATTTGTACTTTATTTAAATTCGTATTAAGAAGTTTTGCTTAATTACTCCTTAGATACCAATTGACCCGGAAAGTTTATTTTGAAATGAAAATTTTAACAGAATTTAAGGAAAGGTATTTGAATGCCAGAATAATAGCACTCGTCAGTCCGCAGTCTCCAGTCTCCAGTCCCCGGTTTCCGGTCTCCGTTCTGCAGTCTCCCCATCCCGTTTCCCCGTTTCTTCCCTTCTCCGATCTCCGGCCTCCGGTTCCCCTTCCCATATCTCCGGCCTCCGGTCTCCTTCCGCCATTCCTCCTGCTAAATAAACCAACTCATCATCAATACAGTAAGAATCCCCACCACCCCGATGGTCGATTCCATCACGGTCCAGGTTTGGAAAGTTTGTTTTACGCTCAACCCGAAATATTCTTTGAACATCCAGAATCCGGAATCGTTGAAATGCGACCACATCACACTGCCTGCTCCGGTTGCCAGGACCATTAATTCGGGGGAAGCGCCTGTTTGATGGGCAATGGGAAACATAATCGGCGCCGTTGTAAGTGTGGCAACAGTAGCAGATCCGATTGCGAGCCTGAAGATGGATGCAACAATAAAAGCCATCAAGAGCGGGTTCATATGGAAAGTGTCTGAGACGGAGCTGATGTATTCGATGACATTGCTGTCTTTCAGGACTTGGGAGAATCCGCCTCCTGCAGCAATAATCAATACGATCATTGAGACTGCGCCGATTGATCCGGAAGCAGCATTCATCACATAATTCATGGATTTGCCTTTTCTCAGTCCAAGGGTGAAAATGGCAACAATCACTGCTGCAAAGAGGGCAATATTGGCGTCGCTCAAAAATTTGAAAATCGTTAGTAGTATTGCCATGGTATTGGCAAAATGACTGTTTAACCCTTTTTGGGAAAAAAGGTGGAAATAAAATCCGGTGATATTGTCAAACCCGAGTTTTGTGAGTTCTGTTTTCAAAGGTGGAGAACCTGCTAATAAATCTATCATGGATCCAATCAACATTAAGATGATCGGGGTAATAGCGCATAAAATACTGATCCCCAGTCCCGGGAGTTCGCTTTTCTCAAAATGTCTCTCCTTGAAGAGTTCGGGCGGTGGTGACAATTTTATATTTTTATAGAAGCGCGACAACCATAATCCTCCAACCAGGCAACAGGTAACCATAGGTACAAGTCCGTAAAGCAGCACCTTGTTGACATTGGCCTCGTAAATAAATGAAACATAGGTTGGAGCAGGGTGGGGAGGTAAAAAACAGTGTGCCACGGACAGAGCCGATAAAAGCGGTAAAGCAAGCCACAGTAGCGGTAACCTGGTAATAATGGCGAAAGTGAAAATGAGCGGGATCAGAACCAGGAAACTGGCATTGTACATCATGGGCAAACCAACGAAAAAACCGGTGATCAGCAGTGCATACTGAATATTCTTCAATCCCATCAGGTCTATCATCCTGAATGCAATGGTGTGTGCTGCGCCACTATCCTCCAGAATCTTGCCGAGCATCGCTCCAAACGCCAGAATCAGCAATATTTTGCCTGCCGTATCACCAACGCCCTTAATGATAGAATCGAGAATATCCATCAGGTTCATATGGCTCAGCAGACCTACGGCAAATGAGGTAATCAGCAGTGCCAGAAAAGCGTGGAATTTAAATTTGCCGATTAAAACCAAAAGAATCAGGAATCCTATTCCGACAATTAGCAGGGGCATAAGCGTTTGGTTGTAAAGTTTGAGCTAAAGATAAAAATTTAGCCGGGGAATTTTATATCAATGAAAAATGAAAAATGATTTTACCAAATACATTGTTTTGCGTAAAAGAACAGGACGAATCTGTAGAAACTAAATTTTTAATATGCACAAATTAAAACAGGAACAATTCTTACCCATCAGCCTGGAAGCGGCATGGGATTTTTTTGCCACACCTAAAAATCTGAACGAAGTAACCCCGGATGGTATGGTGTTTGAAATTACTTCGGAACTCCCCGATAAAATGTACGAAGGATTGATCATCACCTATCGGATCAAACCGATGCTGAATATACCTGTCAACTGGTGTACAGAGATCACCCACATCAAAGAGAAGGAATTCTTTGTGGATGACCAACGTAAGGGTCCCTACCATATCTGGCACCATGAGCATCATTTCAAAGCCGTTGAGGGCGGCGTTCTGATGACAGATCTCCTGCACTACGATATCGGCAAATCAGTTTTCGGATGGATGGCCGGCAAACTGTTTGTACACAAAAAAGTGAAACAAATATTCGACTTCCGGTACAAAACCCTACAAATTTATTTTGAGCGGAAATAAGCTGTATTAATTGTCAATTGTCAATCGTGCATTATCAATTTAGAACTCTTCTTTCCACTCCTTGGGTGGTAATTTTTACCGGCAGAATCAATCCGTCCTGATCGAAATACATCCTGTCGATGCAGGTCTCACGGTGGTTGCCGTCTTTGGTGGTCAATGGGCGGCGGTGATAAACGATGTACCAGTCGTCAGTACCCGGAATGTTGATTACAGAATGGTGACCAGCCCCGGTGGCAATTTCAGGATCCTGCTGAAGGATTTTGCCAATCCTGGTAAAGGGACCAAAAGGGGAATCTCCCATCGCGTAGGCCACGCTGTAATCAGGACCCGTCCAGCCTCCTTCCGACCACATCAGGTAATATTTTCCTTTCCGCACAATCATAAAAGGCCCTTCCACATATTTCTCGGGGGTGATTGATTTGAAAATTGTCCCGTCGTTGAACGGCACAAATCCGGTAAATTCATCGTTCAGCTGACCAATGTTGCAATGTCTCCAGCCGCCGTAAATCAGGTAATATTTCCCGTCCGTATCGCGGAAGGCAAACTGGTCGATCGGTTGTGCACCGTTATAAAACTGACCCACCAGCGGCTTCCCGAGATGGTCGGCATATGGACCTTCAGGCTTATCGGCAACTGCCACACCGATACCTCCCGGCTGCTGGTTGTTCTGGATATCGTTGGCACCGAAAAAGAGGTAATATTTGTCATCTTTTTTGATAATGGATGGCGCCCAGACGGCGTATCCTGCCCAGGCAATATTTTTAACATCCAGCACATGCGGATGCTTTTCCCATTTGACCAGGTCTTTGGATGAGAATGCATCCAGGAATGTCTGCTTCAGGTATTGGGGATTGATCGTGTTTTTGCGGATTTGAAGCTGGTAATCAGTAAATTCACTGGTAAGGTCATGTGAACCGTCATCATCCGACCAGGTTGGGAAAATCCAGTAGGTATCGCCAAAAATGATTCCTTCCGGATCGGCATACCAGCCCGGGAAAACCGGGTTTCCGGCAAAATTGGGGTCTTTTTTGTCCTGGGCACACAAGGTTAGGCATAGAAGGACGAAAAGAGGAATGATGGCATTCTTCATGTTTGATGATCTTTTTACGTGAAGTAATATTACTGCTATTTTTGGTATTTTGAAGACGAAGAGCCAAATTTCAAAAAGCCGAACCTCAAAGCCAAAAGTCAGCGCAAGGCCTGCGGCTGCATGGTCAACAAGGATATCTGCTCCTACAGCACCTGCAGCCTCCTTTACGTTTACTGCTATGCGAACACCTCTCCGGAACTTGTTAGGAAGAACATAAAAGAATTGGGGAGGGATTGGGAGAGTATTTTGCCGATACTATGAAGGTAAAGGATATTTAACCGCAAAGGACGCGAAGTCAAAACGCAAAGGGCACAAATATTAACTTTGTTAACTCCTCGATGTATATCACTATTATAATTTTCGAAATATATTACTTTTCTTTACATTTGAATAAATATTTAGAAATGAGAACCCAAGCAATAAAATTCAACGATCTGGTTGCAACCATTTATGATCTGCCACTTTCAGATCGGGAAGAGTTGAAAAATCTTCTCGAAAACAATATTGCAGAGACGCGGAGGAATGAAATTACTAAGAATTATAAAAAAACTTTACAAGAAGAGAAATCAGGTAGTCTGGAATTTTCATCAAATGTAATTGAGCTCAAAAAAATGCTGTAATGGAAGTGTCTTTCAGCAATTCATTCAAAAATGCATTTAAAAAGAGAATAAAATCGGCTGTCTCAGAGAAAGAGTTCTGGGATAGGTTGGATTTATTTATCAAAGATCCTTTCGAATCTAAACTTAAGACTCATAAATTGTCCGGGAAACTAAGAGATTTGTAGAGCTTTTCCATTGAATTTGACTTTCGGATCGTATTTTATTTTACAAAGGACAAACCTAAAAAGGCTGTGTTTGTTGACGGGGTGACTCTGAGTCACCCCGTCAATTTTTTAGCGAATCCCCAGCAACTCCAGCAAATGCTCCATCTGCGAAAAGTCTGAAACAACGATATCTGCTCCGGCTTTGATCAAACGGGTGCGTTTGTGCGCGTTGAGGCCGTAGCGGCGCTGTTCGTTGCTGGCCACTCCTACAGTGATGCCGTTCCGCTTGCGTGTTTCGCGGATCTCTACCGGTCCGTCGCCGAAGGTGACGATCTGTCCGGATTCGGTGGTTCCGATCGAATCAAGGATTTTATCCAGCACGATCTTTTTCGCCTCTTTGTTGATATCGCCGACAGCACCGTAGATCCTGCCTTCGAAGAGGTAATCGTACCCGAGCGCTTGTGCTTCACTTTTCACATCCACTTCGTCAGTACCACTTGCAAGATATAGTTTTACCCCTGCCTGGTAAAGCCGCATCAAAAAGGGAACTGCATTTTTCAGGGTGAAATCTTCCAGGGCAAGTTCTCCCCGCTTCAGTTTCTGCTCCCGTTCGTTGACCATCAGCAGCAACTCATCGTTGTAGATCTTCTTGTAGCCGAAAATATCCAGGATTTCATCTTCCGGAACACAGCCAAACTCTTTGACCAATGCAATCAATCCCTGCATCTGCACCAGTGTTTGAATACCCGTGGTTTTATCAATATACTCGGCAACGCGCGCTGCCACTTTTTGGTACAGAACCTCATCAGCATCCTTGTAGTTCTTGCCCAGGATAGCCTTGATCATCATCGGGTTCATGATCCCTTCCCAGCCTTCCCGCAAGGTAGAGATGGTACCGTCGTGGTCGAAAATGGCATGTTTCGGGTAAATATCTTTGCTAAGAATGGATTGGTCAACAATCTCAATCTCGCTGTTTTCCATGTATTTAGCCATCCGAATCTCTTCAGCTAACTCATGGTGGTAGATGAAATCTGATTCCTTGCCAAGGTGTAAAATCTCTGCGGGTGAGGCTGTCCCGGTAGTGAAGAGTTTTTGAACAGTCACACCTGCCACCAACGCACCAAGTTCTGCTGCAATTTTCATCGGATACCCCGCTGCCAGCGCTGAAGCTGCACCTGCCAGGTAGCTGTCGCCGGCACCGACGGTGTCAACCTTGGAAATAATCATCAGACCGGAGATTTCAGAAATGCCCGACTGGTCGATGGTCAGTGAACCTTTGCTGCCGCGGGTGATAAAGAGTGGCTTTCCGAATTTGGCGAAAAGTGTTTTTGCTGAGGATACCACTTCGGAATAGCGCACCACTTCATCGGGTTTCTTGTTGAGGCCGCACAAACGGGCAGCTTCGGTATCGTTCATCTTCCTGAGCGTACCATCGTAGAAGTCGTTGAAATTGCGGCTGTCTACGATGAAAAGCTTGTTTGGGAACTGTTTCACCACCTCAACCAGTCTCTTCTTGAAGTAGTCGATATGAATGCCGGACGGCACCTGCTGGTTGATAATCACCACATCCACCTCAGGAACAGTTTTGACCAGGTTGGCGATCAGCCGGTCGGCAGTTGCAATGGACAATACATTGTAATTGCCGAAATCGACCCGGTTCAGCTCAAAATCGTCGATATATGGTTTTGCGTAAGTATGGGTATACCATTCATCTTCCTGGATCAGTAAATTATCGGCGTTGATGCCTGTCGCTTTCATGATGCGGACCATCTCAGCGCCGAATGGGTCAGTTCCGATCACGCCAAATGCACGGATATCTTTGATCTCCATGGCTGCCAGGTTGTTGGTGACATTGCCGGCACCTCCAAGCGAATAGCGCTGGGTGCGGACGGGCCGGGTAGCCTGGTTGGTTTCGACGGATATTTCACTCATCGCCTCATCAACAAACCAGTAGGCATCCAGGCAGAAATCGCCGACTACGGCGATCTTTACTCCGTTGATGTCAGTCAATAGTTTTTGTAGTTGATTGAATTCCATATATTAAAAAGTGTTTGAATTGTTTAAAGTGTTTAAAGTGTTTGAAAAGTTTGAAGGGTTTATAATTTTTGAAATGTTGGGAGTCCGAAACTTTTCAAACATTATAAACTTTTCAAACTTAATAAACCATGAGGTTTTCTTTCCCTGCTTATGAAAAGCATCAACTTTTCCGGACGTAATAGGCTACCCAAAGTATGTATAGCATACATGCCCCAACGACCGAAATACTTACCAACGGACCGAAAGTCGTACTAACGAATCCCATTACCAGCGGAATAACAGCACCTCCGGATACTGCCATGATCAGCAATCCTGAAATCTCATTGGAACGGTCAGGCATTTTAGCCAAAGCCAGTGAAAAAATAATCGGGAACATGTTTCCGGCTCCCAGTCCGATAATCATGACGGAAACAAAAGCAACGATGAGGCTCGGGGCAAAAAATACGCCCAGGATGCCAACAAGGGCCAAAAGTGTGGTGAGAAGCAGGAAAACCTTTGGTTTGATCCAGTTTAAGATAATGGCACCAAGAAAACGGGAGATGGTTTCGCCGGCAAAGAACCAGCTGATTCCGATAACCGCTTTGTCAAGCGATATCCCGTATTTTGCGATTAAGACGTTGGCAATATTGGTGTTGATGGCAACTTCAGATCCTACGATCAGGAAGATGGAGAGCGCCATAAAAGCGACAAACCGGTTGTTGAGTAATTTGAAGCAGGAGGAAAAAGTGGCAGGTTTGCGATCCGGTTTTGATTCCGTGATCGGCGTCATGGAAAGCCAAAGAGCCGCCAGCAAAGAGGTAATACCATAAACTGCGAATACGAGTTTCCAGTTTCCGAAGTGCGATGCCATGAACGAGGCAATCAACGGCCCCGAAAAGGAGATAATGGCCTTAACGAACTGGGAAGTACTCATGTAAGATGCCAGTTTATCGCCGGGAGAAACGTCCTGCAGCAACGGATTTGCCGAGACCTGGATCACCGTATTTCCTATTCCGAGCAGGATAAATGAGGCAAACATCATGGGGAAAGAGTAATGCAAAAATGGAAGGCCCAGACCTATTGCCTGCAACACCATCCCGATATTCAGCATATTCCGTTTGCCGTATTTATCCTGAAGGACTCCTACCGGAACTGAAAGGACAAAGAACCAAAGCAGTACCATCATTGGCAGGAACTGGGCTATAAAGTCAGTTAACTGAAAGTCCTGCTTGACATATCCCGTTGCCACACCGATGATGTCAATGAAACCCATCACCACAAAGGAAAGGAACACCGGCAGTAATTTTGAAAGACCGATTTTTGAACTAGTCATACTTTAAGATTTATTGGTTAATTAGCTGTTAATTATTTAATGAAAAATGAAAAATGGAAAATGAAAAATTTGGTTAACCCTTATTTCCGAAAAAATGGTGCTCTACTGCCAGGCAGAGCAAATGATAGACCGGCAGGTGAAGTTCCTGAACCATAAAAGTGCGCCTTCCGGGTACGTTGATCAACGTATCGCAAAAATCTTTCATTTTGCCGCCGGTTTCGCCCGTCAGACCTATCACCTTCAGATTCATGGCTTTGGCCACCGTGCAGGCATCCAGCACATTTTGGGAATTACCTGAACTGCTGATTCCGATCAGGATATCGTTGGGTTTGCCATAACCGACCACCTGCTGGGCAAATACGATGTCTCCGCCGATGTCGTTGGCAACTGCTGTGATCAGGGCGGTATGGGCCGTCAGTGAAATGGCAGGCAGTCCCTGCTGGAGGTGCATGGCCAGGTAGCTTCCCCTTTCGGGCGAGATTGCAGCCAGTTTTTCCTGTAATTCAGTATTGACAGGTCTTTTTAATTCGAAGCTTTTCATCAGTTCACCGACGATGTGCTCCGAATCGGAGCAACTTCCGCCATTACCGCAAACCAACACCTTTCCTCCGTTTTCATAGCAGGCTATCAGTTGATTGCACGCCTCTTCTATGGCAGGTTTCACGGTAGTTAATACAGGAAATCGTTTGCAAAGCTGATCGATTAATGCTGATTGTTCCATCCTGGTATATTAAAACTTATTTTCGTAGATCGCTACACAAAGTGCGGCATAATCGCCAATGGTATCCCCAAGGAGAGCCGGTACGATTTTGCATACCTTCATCGAAAGCGGAATGGCTTCCTGTTCCAGTATTCGGTCGATGTGCGGCCGGAAGAGATTTTCGTTACGTGCGTAAATACTTCCGATTACGATGCACTGCGGATTGAGTACATCGACGAGTATGGCAAGTCCACGGCCCAGGTATTCACCCGAGATGCGGATAATTTCGAGCGCCGCTTCATCACCTTTCTGCGCTGCAACGGCAACCGATTTGGCATCGAGATTTTCGGCCAATTCAGCGGTAGGACAGAACCCTACCGGGATGTTGTTCTCCAGTCTTTTGAGCACGACGGTTTTAGCCAACTGAGCGATTCCGCCGCCTGAGCAGAAACCCTCGAAGGAGCCTGCTTTCCCAAACCCCACAGGACCGGTTTCAGCCAGCCGCATGTGGCCGACTTCGCCGCCGAGATCGTTGGTGCCGGCATATAAATTGCCGTTTAAGATGAGCCCGGATCCCATGCCTGTGCCGAAAGTCAGGAAGATCATGTTGCGGGTGCCTTTACCTGCCCCCATCAGCCATTCTGCCAAAGCGCAGGCATTGGCATCATTCTGGATGGCAGCGGGAACACCGTAGGCATCCTGGAAAATTTTGACGATGGGCACATTGTCCCAGCCCGGAAGGTTTGGGGGTGAGTAAATTTCGCCTTTGACAGAATCCAGCGGACCGCCGCAACTGATACCGATCCTTTTGAGGCTGCTTTTCGGAAATTCAAGCAACAGGCTGTCGATGTGAGTCTTAAATTCTTCCAGGATTTTCTCCCAGCCGCGTTCTGTCCGGGTTTCAAAAAATATTTTTCGGAGTATGGTAAAATGCTCATTGCCGATTACAACGGCGCATTTGGTCCCGCCTATATCGAGACCGATGTAAAAATTTTCGGAGTTATCGTCCATATATAGTTATCGTTACTATCCTGATTGACAGAATTTATAGAATTTTCCGAATGACCGGAGTAGTAAGTGATTTGTATTTCAAAAGTAATTTTTTTCAATCATTTTCTTTGTGACAGGATAGGATTCGTTTTATATAGAAAAATTCTAAATAAAAATTCAAAG
This sequence comes from Bacteroidales bacterium, assembly GCA_038323575.1. Classification (GTDB taxonomy): domain Bacteria; phylum Bacteroidota; class Bacteroidia; order Bacteroidales; family Prolixibacteraceae; genus CAINVV01. The sequence goes on from JBBQHB010000014.1 coordinate 28,432, forward strand.
GTATGGAATTCCTCTGTTTTTGATTGTTTTCGAGTTTGCTGAAGATGAAGAAATTTTAGATTGTAGTTTTTTTTCTTTATATTTATTATTCACCACATTAGGCACAATAGGTCACATAGGATTTACGAGATTATCAAAATGACTCAGAAATACATCAACGAATTAACCTATGCCATTATAGGAGCAGCTATTGAGGTTCATAAGGAACTTGGGCCCGGATTACTTGAAAGTATCTATGAAAGATGTCTGGCTCATCTGCTCAAAGAAAAAGGACTTAATGTTGTTTCTCAACAAAGAATCCCTCTGGTCTTTAGGGGTTTGTATCTTGATTGTGAACTTCGCTTTGACTTGTTGGTTGATAGTCTGATAATTGTTGAAGTTAAAGCAATTGATGGAATCTTACCTGTACATGAGGCCCAATTGTTGACTTACATGAAATTGCTCGAAAAACCCAAAGGAATATTGTTCAACTTCAACTGCATAAATATTTTTAAAGAAGGTCAAAAGACAATGGTAAACGAATTATTTTCCCAATTATCATCGGGCTTCTAATGTGTTCTATGTGTCTATTGTGGTGAATTTTCTCAAAATTATTTTCCGATAATCCTTACCTTTGAACAGGATACAATGCTACAAAATATTACTACCATGAAGAATAAAATATCATCAAGGCTTTCGCAACGAATTGCTTTGTTCTCACTCATTGCAATGACAATCACGATGGTCTCCTGCAAGCCGCCAAAAGTTGAGGAGAAACTTCTTTCGGACAACTGGTCCATCATTTCATCCAACCAAGTACCTCTTACAGGAATAGCATTGACCACCACGAATGATTTTGACCAGTCGAAATGGGTCAAAGCAAAGGTTCCCACTACCGTGATGGGTGCCCTGGTTGAGGCCGAAATAATTAAAAATCCCTTTTTCGGGAAGAACCTGGAGAATATTCCCAAAGATCAATTCCAGGATCCCTGGTGGTTCAGAACGACTTTTGATCTGGCAAATTATAATCCCGGCAAGGAAGCAGCCCGCCTGCTGCTCGACGGGATCAATTACAGGGCCAATATCTGGCTGAACGGGTCGCAGGTTGGCTCAAAAGACTCAATATACGGCGCATTCAACCGGTTTGATCTGAATATATCCAAATATGCCAAAGCAAAGGGCAACCTGCTCGCTATTGAGATTTACCCCCCGAAGCCACGTGATTTTTACATGGGATTTGTCGACTGGGCGCCGACACCGCCCGATAATTACATGGGAATATTCCGCGAAGTCCATATCAAAAGAACCGGCAAGGTTTCGATGGACAAGATTTTTGTGGCTCCCGACGTGGATCTGGCTACCCTTAAAAGTGCAACATTAACCGTAAGTGCAGAAATAACCAACTATGGGGATGAGACGAAACAGGTTAATGTAAGCGGAGAGGTAGAGAATATTTCTTTCAGCTCAGACTTCCCGGTTAATGCCGGCGAAACAAAACCTGTGAAATTTGATCTCAAAGTAGAAAATCCCCGTCTTTGGTGGCCCAGCGGTCTTGGCAAAGCGGAAATGTACGATTTGAAAATGGAGCTGAAAGATGGCAACCGTCTGGCAGACCAACAGTCGGCCCGTTTCGGGATCCGCAAGATTGAGACCTATCTCACCAAAGACACAGTTCGGGGATACAAGGTAAACGGACGTGAAGTTTTAATCAAGAGCGGCGGATGGGTGGATGATCTTTTCCTTCGGTACATGCCCGAAAAAGATGCGGCACAGATCCGCCTGGTCAAAGAGATGAACATGAACTCTATCCGCTTCGAAGGGATATGGGGTAACAACCACCACATTTTTGACCTTTGCGACGAAAACGGGATCCTGATGCTGGTGGGATGGAGCTGCCAGTGGGAATGGCCCGACTACCTGGGTCTGGAGATGAAAGTAAATCCGGATGATGCCAATCTGTCCATTGCTGAAGGAGTGGAAATGAACGGTGTTAAACTTTCCTTGAAGGAGATGGATTTGCTAACCGGATACCTGAAGAGCCAGGTTACCTGGCTGCGGAATCACCCCTCCATCCTGACCTGGGCTACCGGAAGTGATGCCTATCCCAAAACTGAATTGGAAGCAAAATACATGGATGTGCTGAAAAAGTATGATACTACCCGGCCATTACTTATTTCATCAGGTAATTTCAAAAGTGCTATATCAGGACCTTCCGGGATGAAAATGAACGGACCTTATGAATATGTGCCTCCGGTTTACTGGTACGAAGATAAAAAACTGGGAGGAGCCTTCGGATTTAATTCAGAAACCGGACCCGGTCCGCAGATTCCGCCGATCTGGTGTATCAAACAGATGATGCCGGCTGAAAAACTGTGGCCTCCGCTAAATGATAACTGGGACTGGCACTCAGGCAGAAAGGATTTCAGCAGCGTGAAAGTTTACCTGACAGCGCTGAATAACCGTTACGGTGAACCAAAAAATCTGGAAGAACTGGCGCTGAAGGCTCAATTGATGAATTACGAAGCCATCCGCCCGATGTTTGAGGCATTCGTGGTAAATAAACCCGTAACCACCGGGGTAGTTCAGTGGATGCTTAATTCGCCCTGGCCGGAGTTCTACTGGCAGTTGTACGATTATTCCCTGATGCCTACCGGCGCCTTGTACGGAACCAAAAAAGCCTGTCAGCCGCTGAACCTGATGTACAATTATTTCGACAAAAAGGTGTATGTCAGCAACGATGCCCGTGGAGCAATTGAGAATTTTGATGCAGAAATTTCGCTGTGGAATCTCAAATCCGAGAAGATATTCGGGCAATCGGTGAAAGTTTCTTTGGCTGAAAATCTCACCAAAATGCTAAGTGACTTGCCTGCATTAAAAGGAGATCACGAAGTATATTTCCTTGATTTGAAACTAAGGAATCCTTCCGGTGAAATAGTAGCTGACAATTTTTACTGGCTGGCTACACAATCTGACCTGATGGACTGGAAGAAATCGGTCTGGTTTTATACGCCGCAAAAAGAGTTTGCTGATTTCAAAAAACTGAACGATTTGACTCCCGTAAAACCTGAAGTAACCAAAGAACAATCAACAGAAGGGGAGGAGGGGGTAATCACTTTGACCTTCAAAAATCCTGGTAAGGCCATCTCTTTCTTTACCGAGGCCGTGCTGGAGAAGAAGGCTTCCGGGCAACCGGTATTACCGCAGTTCCTGAGCGACAACTATATATCACTTTTGCCCGGGGAGACTAAAAAGGTAGTGATCAGGTACCACCTGAAAGACCTGGCAGGCGATCAACCGGTGGTTAAAATCCAGGGGATTAACCTTCCCGGCAGGATTGAGCTGTGATGTTTTAGTTACACAGTCCCGCACGTGCGGGATCACAGCGAAGCTCAGTGTTTCTCAGAGTAAAACAATCACATGCACAGATAACTGCAATACTCCCTTCCTTCGGAATAACAAGTTATTGAGATAATTTTTCGTATCTTTGGTATTGATAAAATCTAAGACTTGCGTGATGACAGATATTCAGTTATATACAAAATTATCAAATTTGCCCGCTAATTTGAAGAGTGAAGTAGCTGATTTTATTGATTTTATGAAATTCAAATCAGAGAAGAACTCACTCAAGATAAAAAGAAGAATTGCAGGGAAAGCGAAAGGAATGATTTCAATGAAAGAAAACTTTGATGACCCTGTAGAAGGCTTTAAAGAATATATGTAATGGATCTGTTGATAGATACCCATGCTGTAATTTGGTTTATCACTGAGGATCCCAACCTCCCATTGAAAACAAAACGGATGATTGAAAATCCGGAAAATAACTGTTTTGTCAGTATTGCAACCTATTGGGAGATCGCAATCAAACATACACTTGGAAGGTTAAATTTGGATTCTGATTTGGAAGGAATCTTTGATATAATTGAAAATACAGGTTTCGATCTACTCCCCATAACGACCAATCAGATATTGGTAAATGCAGGCTTGCCGCTTCACCACCATGACCCTTTTGACCGGATAATTATTGCACAGGCTATTCATGAGAATTTGAAGATTGTCAGCAAAGACAGGCAATTTGAAAATTACCAGGTGTCAGTATTGTGGAATTATTAGCAATATTCTTTAGGCGCTTATACACCAAGTATTTAGCTCATCAATTAGCCGAAATAAAATCGGTGTATTAGTCTTGTTAAATGGAGGAGATTATCCAAAGGTATTTATTGAATACAAATTGAAATACTGACTATAATATGAAACTAAAGTGGCGAAGATTGAGTGATAAAACGCTGTTTGAAAAAGTTTTAGACTTTGCTTCAGAAGCTGATACCATTGATATATTAGGGTATTATGTAAAACCACATGAAGTTTTTTCTCATATAAATATTCCATTATATGTAACTAAATTCGAAGCAGTTACATACATCTATCATTTCACAAAATATTCATCGGATTTTGTAAGAAATAATATTAATTATGATATTAATTCTAATGAAAATGTACATTTATCGATAGACTTTATGTGTAAGTTCGATTTAGTAAGAGTAATTGAACCTAATTGTCATGTTCCTATTGATTCATATTTGCGAGTAATGCTTAAAATAAATCCGGATAATTCTAAAATGAAGTATATTGAAGACGAGATATTTTAAATAAGTCAGAATTCTTCCATTCGAATATCAACCTAATAATATTCTTTTTATCTAAAAATGCATAAACATGCTTATTATCAGTTGGTTAAAGATATTGAGAAATGTCATTACGTATAAAAAGAGCAGACTGAATTTTACCATTAACACAATAAGAAGCTTGTGCATTTATTTTTTCTATAGTGATTCTCTGTTTTTCTCAGTATAATGTTGTAGCTATGGCAAATATTGTAAAGAAAGATCCCACCCAACAAAACAACCCCCTTCATGGCAAGACCCTGAAGATGATCCTGAATGAACTGGTTGCCTTTTATGGCTGGCCACAATTAGCTTATCTGATCCGGATCAACTGCTTTGCAAATGACCCTTCCGTCAAATCGAGCCTTGTTTTTTTGCGCAAAACTCCATGGGCAAGGAAGAAAGTGGAGGATTTGTATGTGGAGAGCCTGGAAATAAGGAGCAGGAGAGGGAGCGGCGGGGATTAACTCACGGGGTGAATCAGCTCCAATGCACATTAAATCAACTAATCATGTTTTCCTTCACCCCGTGAGTTACCACCATCGCAAGTTCGTCAAAAAATGTTACCTTTGCGCAGATTTTCAGACAATCAGCAGGGAATATGGGACATAAATCAGGATTTGTAAATATTATCGGTAATCCAAACGTTGGCAAGTCTACTTTGATGAACGCCATGGTGGGGGAGAAGCTTTCGATCATCACATCGAAAATGCAGACCACCCGTCACCGCATCAAAGGAATTGTAAACGGTGAGGATTTCCAGATAGTCTATTCTGATACGCCCGGGATATTAAAACCTGCTTACAAGTTACAGGAGGCGATGCTCAAAACGGTAGATACCGCATTGAGTGATGCCGATGTCTTGCTTTACGTCACCGATGTGGCTGAAAGTATGGACAAAAACATCGAGTACCTTGAAAAACTGAAAATGGCGGAGGTTCCGGTCATGATTCTGATCAACAAGATCGACCTGACGGATCAGCCCGCACTGATAAGACTGGTAGAACAATGGAAAGCACTGGTGCCAAATTCGGAGATCATTCCAATCTCGGCCAAAGAGAAGTTTAACCTGGAGTACGTTTTCAACCGTATTCTTGCCAATCTTCCGGAAGGGCTGCCTTATTTTCCAAAAGATGAACTGACCGATCGCAATGAACGTTTCTTCGCACAGGAGATTATCCGTGAAAAGATCCTTCTTTTCTATGATAAAGAGATACCCTATTCGGTGGAGATCGAAGTAGAATCTTTTAAAGAAGACGAAAAGATCATCAAAATTGCTGCGGTCATCCATGTGTCACGCGAAACCCAAAAGGGTATTATTATTGGTCACAGAGGGGAGGCTTTGAAAAGAGTTGGCACAACTGCCCGAATTGATATGGAAGAATTTTTCAGCAAGAAAGTTTTTCTGGAGATATTCGTCAAAGTAACCAAAGAGTGGCGTGACAAGGAGATCCAACTTCGTAATTTTGGATACGAACAACAATAAGGCACTATTCAATTCATGAGCAACATTATAGCAATCGTTGGACGCCCAAACGTAGGCAAATCCACCTTTTTTAACCGGCTTACCGAGTCGAGAATGGCTATCGTTGATGATGAACCCGGCGTTACGCGTGACCGTAATTACGGAAAATCGTTATGGAACGGCAAAGAATTTTCGGTAATTGATACCGGCGGATATGTTTCGGGTTCAGAAGATGTATTCGAAGGGGAGATCCGCCGCCAGGTCAACCTGGCCATCAGTGAGGCCGATCTGATCCTATTCCTGGTTGATGTTGAAATGGGGGTCACCGATCTGGATATGGAAGTTAACAGCCTTCTGCGCAAAAGCAAAAAGCCATACATGACAGTGGTTAACAAAGTAGATAACCACAAGCGTGCATTGGATGCCAATGAATTCTACACCCTCGGTGTGGAAGAGATTTTCTGTGTTTCTTCCATCAACGGACTTGGAACCGGAGACCTGCTTGACGAAGTTGTAAAGCATTTTCCGGAGCCCGTCGAAGAGGTTGAGGAGTCCCATATTCCGGTAATTGCCATTGTTGGCAGGCCAAATGTGGGGAAATCGTCGACCATCAATACTTTGATCGGGGAGGAGCGTCACATTGTAACAGAAGTGGCAGGAACTACCCGCGATTCTGTAGCCCAGCGTTACACCAAATTTGGCTTTGATTTTATCCTGATAGATACAGCCGGGCTTCGCAAGAAAGCAAAAGAAAAGGAAGACGTCGAATTTTATTCTGTGATGCGTTCTGTACGTACCATCGAAAATTCAGATGTCTGCATCATGATGCTGGATGCCACGAGAGGGGTTGAGGCACAGGATGTTTCTATCTTTCACCTGGTTCACCGCAACAAAAAAGGAGTGGTGGTAGTGGTGAACAAATGGGATTTGGTGGAGAAAGACAACAAGACAATGAAGCAGTTTGAGGCGCAGATTCTCGAGAAATTTGCACCGGTAACAGATGTTCCGATCGTCTTTTCCTCCGCTGTAACCAAACAGAGAGTACTGAAAATACTGGAGGAGGCCATGCGTGTTTACAACAATAAAACCAAACATGTTCCGACTTCAAAATTAAACGAACTTTTACAAGAAGCTCTTGAAGGATTTTCTCCTCCGGCCTACAAAGGAAAGTACATCAAGATCAAATATGTTACGCAATTGCCAAGATACCAGACTCCCTGTTTTGCATTCTTCTGCAATTTGCCGCAATACATCAAAGAACCTTACAAGCGATACCTTGAAAACAAGATCAGGGCCAGTTTCGACTTTACAGGTGTTCCAATTCAGCTTTTTTTCAGACAGAAATAAATTTTTTACAATACACAATCAAATGCAATTCAATGAAATGGGGCTTGACCCCAGAATCCTGAGAGGGATTGAAGCAATGGGCTTCGAAACACCTTCACCGATTCAGGAACAGTTTATTCCGGTTTTTTTAAAAGAACCCAAAGACATCGTAGGTCTGGCGCAAACAGGCACAGGTAAAACTGCTGCCTTCGGACTGCCGATTTTACAGACCATCAACCCGATGAACAGGGTTCCTCAGGCTTTGATCCTGAGTCCTACCCGTGAGCTATGCGTTCAGATAGCCAGGGAAATCAAAGAGTATTCCCAGTTTTTACCCGAAATAGTAATAACTCCCGTTTACGGAGGTGCAGATATGGGGGCACAGGTGAGAGCACTGCGTGCAGGTACCCACATCATTACAGCGACTCCGGGCAGAATGCACGACATGATCCGCAAAAACAAAGTGGATTTGTCGCAAATTTCGATCATGGTACTGGATGAGGCAGACGAAATGCTCAACATGGGATTCCAGGAAGATGTCGATGCCATTCTGGCCATGACACCCAAAGAGAAACATACACTACTTTTCTCAGCAACGATGCCCAAAGAGGTGGCTACAATTGCGAAAAAATACATGACCAATCCCCTCGAAATTTCCGTTGGAAAGAAGAACAGCGGGGCTGATAATGTAGAACATATCTACCACATGGTTCATGCCAAAGACCGTTACCTGGCACTTAAACGGGTACTGGACTTTGTACCGGAAGTTTATGGTATTGTGTTTTGCCGTACCCGTCAGGAAACCGGTGAAATTGCCAACCAGTTAATCCAGGATAATTACAGTGCGGAAGCGCTTCACGGTGATTTGAGCCAGCAGCAGCGTGATTTCGTAATGGATAAATTCCGTAACCGCGGTGTACAAATATTGGTTGCAACAGATGTGGCCGCCCGCGGATTAGATGTTGATAATCTGACGCATGTCGTCAACTACAATCTTCCCGATGACTCGGAAAACTATATCCACCGGAGCGGTCGTACCGGCCGGGTCGGAAAATCAGGGGTGTCGATTTCGATCATTCACCTGAAAGAACAAGGCCGTATCCGGATGATTGAAAAGAGCATTGCAAAGAAATTCATGCGCAAGCCTGTTCCATCCGGCAAAGAAATCTGTGAAAAACAACTGTTTTACCTGACCGACAAGTTGCAGGAAGTGGCTGTCAACGAGGAGGAAATAGCACCTTATCTTCCTGCTGTTTACGAAAAATTTGAAAACCTGTCGAAAGAAGAGTTGATCAAACACATTGTCTCCCTGGAGTTTAACCGCTTCCTGGATTATTATGGCAGTACACCGGATCTGAACATCCCGGATGGTCACGAAGAGCGCAGGAGTCCCAGGGTTGTCGAAACCGAAGGACTGACGAAATTCAGACTAAACGTCGGACTGGCAAAAGGAATATCGCCAAAAGAGGTGATCAATTTCGTGGTGGAAGCTACCGGAAGAAGAAATGTTGAGATCGGCAGGATCGATCTTTTTGGCAGCTATTCTGTTGTTGAGGTGGAAGATGCAGCCGGTAAAGCGCTCCTCCGCAATTCAAGGGGAATGTCCTTCAGGGGAACTTTCTTCGATGTTGAAGTCTTCGAAGAAGTTCGTGATGACCGTTCGTTCCGCGGCAGAAGAAGCGGCGGTTTTGCCAGACCGGAAGCCCGCAACGACTTTAAACGCATTGAGAGAAAACGGCGCTATTAATATAAGTTAGACGATCATCGATATTTAGGGAAAAAGTGAGCATGCAGATGTTCACTTTTTTTTGATTTTCCCGTTTGCTTCGGTTAAATTATTTAGAAATTAATGGTGGATTATATGAACCTTATTTGATTCCCATAATAAGGTTGCCTTCTGAAAATAAGGTTTTAGATGATCAAAATTGACCCATCAATCCAATAATCAAATCTGCAGGCAGTAAGTGGGTAAGTTTTTTCATGGAGTGTCCAATTTTCTCTAAGTTTTAATCTCCAAACATTTCTTGATTGTTGAGAAGTACTCCAGGCACTTTCTTTAAAAGAAATCAACATTTGCAAACGTCCTCCTTATGCCCCGGGAGTATTTTACCTTGGGATAGCCCATAATCAAAACCAAACCCTCCCTGCTTTTGTAGCGGATTCCGTATTTGCTTTTAAACTCTTTCACGCCGAACCCCGACTGGATGAAAGGATGGATTGCCCCCAGCATGCAGGTCCCAAGCCCTAACGATTCGGCGGCCAGCATGGCGTAGGTGGCGGCAATGATCGGATCAGCCGGGTCGCAGCAGGGTGATCCGTAAAAATAGATGGCCACTGGCGCATCATAAGTTACTACATCAATCCCCTTTTTCATGTTTCCGGTGTAGATATCGAAAACCGGACGAAGAAATTTCCTGAACAATTCATCATTGTGTTTTCCGTAAAACGGACGCATCAGGGCCAGGAACCAACCAGAGATGAGCCATCTGTTTTTATCGAGCAGGCTGCAAAAATCCGATGAAAACTGCCTGACTTTATCTTTCGTGTCCAATACCAACAGGTTCACATCCGAAGGTGGTATACCCATAGGGGCCGTTTGGGCAGCCGAAATGATTTGGTTGATAACTTCCAAGGGAACAGGAATATCTTTGAACTCACGCAGGCTTCTGCGCGTCTGAAGAAGTTTAAAAAAGGAATTGTAATCCGATTTGACGGCAGTTCCGTTGAGTGGGAACAGATCGTCAGGCGAAAGGCATCTGCCGTTCACCTTGATCGCACCTTCCGGACAGATGGCCATGCAATGGCCGCAGGCGATGCAACCAAAAAGTGGCTGTTTCACCAGGGCGGCTTTCCCGTCAATAATTTCAAATTCGAAGTCTTTGCATACGGCAACACATTTTCTGCACCCGTTGCATTTTTGGAGGTCGATGATGACTGTTGCAGACTCTTCGGTTCGGGTTGTTGGTATAGACATGGCCTTGCAAATTAAGTGACTAAAGTGATCTAAAGTGACATACGATCTAAAGTTAGGAACTCAGGATGAAATACCAAAGGAGTGCCTGAATTTCCGCAACACCTCTCCTTAGTCATCATCAAAGTATTTTCGTAATTTTGCGTCAAAATTTGATAAAACATACTTGACTTTGATGCATGATAAAGGCAAAATTACTCAGGATCTGTTGACCCGATTGAAAAATGGGAACATGTTGGCTTTTGATCTGCTTTATGAACATTACAGTCATAAGCTCTTTTCATTTGTTTTCAAGATTTTAAAGAATGAGGATGAAGCTGAGGATATTGTGCAGGAAGTTTTTGTGAAGATTTGGGAGTCAAGGGATAAGCTGGAGGATTACAAACTATTAAATTCCTATATTTTCACCATTGCCTATAATAATTCTATTGACCTTATCCGTAAGCGGATCAATAATAGCAAATATCTTGAACACCTGAGGAATTCTTCTGTTTTACAAGCGAACCCAGCTACCATCAGCGAGGCTGAATTCAATGATCTGAGCGCACAGGTAGATAAACTAATATTGAATCTTCCTGTGAGACAGAAGCAGGTTTACCTTTTGCACAGGGAGAAAGGTTTAACTTATCCTGAAATTGCAGAACATATGGGTATATCAAAAAATACAGTTGAGAATCACATGGTAAAAGCCTTAAAATACCTGCATCAAAATTTGGATAGTTCCCTGTTGATCAACGTGTTGTTTGTGAGTTTATTTCTTTGATTCAAAAAAAATCATTTTTTTTACGTTTGGGATGGTGGTATAGGCTCTCTTAATCGTTTCACATTTACACAACCATCACAATGACAAAAGAACTTTTCATAAAATATTTACAAGGGAAATGTACAGAAGCGGAATTTGAACAGCTACTTGGCTGGATCAAAGAAGGTGCATCTACGACTTCCGGAAACGGAATGATTCATGATATCTGGAATGAATTTGAGCCCGAAGCTAGCCCGGCAGAAAGAATAAAATACAACCGGATCTTAGACCGTATCCATCACCAAATCAACATTTCCCAAAAATCAGGACATTTTATAATTTCAGAAGCCCCTGCCAGAAACCGGATACTTACGATATTGACTCGTGCTGCCGCAATACTTTTATTGCCTGTTTTATCCATTCTGATTTATTCTACCCTTTCAAATAAAGAGCAATATGCCCGGGATTTAAAGGATATTGTAATTGAAGCTCCGGCTGGGTCCAAAGTGAATTTTGAATTGAGCGACGGTACAAAGGTGTGGTTAAACCATGGCAGCAGGCTGAAATACCCCTACCGGTTCAATGGCAAAAGCCGAAGCGTATCTTTAACAGGTGAAGCATATTTCGTTGTTGCCCACAACCAAAAGGTCCCATTTATTGTGAGCGCAAGAAGTATTGATGTAAAGGCTACCGGAACGGTATTTAATGTCAGCGCTTATCCTGGTGATAATGTTATTCTGACAACTCTGGTTGAAGGAAGAGTAGTTTTATCTGAAAGCGAAAGTAACCGGGAAATAAAAGTATTGTCTCCCAATGAATGTTTGAAATATGACCTGGTCAAAAATAATTTTACGGTTGAATCCGGGAATGCTGCGAAATATGTTGCATGGAAAAGCGGACGTCTGGTTTTCAGAAACGATTCTTTGGAAGAAATTGCCAAAAAACTGGCAAGATGGTACAATGTTGATGTTGAAATAACCAATGAGAAGGTCAAAGAATTTACTTATACTGCAACCTTTACCAATGAAACGCTGGCTCAGGTACTTGACCTGATGACTTTGCCTACTCCGGTAAGCTATAAATTAACCGAAATCAAAAAATTACCGGATGGTAGTTTTACCAAACAAAAAGTATTAATCGGGCTCAAAAAAGACAACTGAATCTTTATAATGAATATAACGAAAGAATGCCTATGAATTGAAGCAGTACCTGTGATCAAACAAAAAGCAGAAAAATGTGCTACCATCTTTCTGCTTGAGATTCAAAAACGTCAAAATAAATTTTGATCATTTTAAACCATAATCAAAACAAATGTATGAAAAAAAAAGTATCCGTTCATGTACCAGGGCGTAATTTCCCCAGTGCAGCACAAATCTTAATGAAAATGAAACTTACCCTGTTTGTACTCATGCTTTCATTTTTCGGGGCTATTGCTTCTGACTCTTATGCACAGACCAAACTGTCATTGGATCTGAAAAATACTACTGTCAGAGATGCCTTGGATGCAATTGAAAACCAAAGCGAATTTTTCTTTTTGTATTCCGAAAAATTAATTGATGTTAACAGAAAAATCGAAGTCCTGGCACAACAAAGCACAGTTGATAAAGTACTGGACAAGATTTTCGATGGCACCGATGTAAATTATACGGTAAAAGACAGACAAATTGTACTGACAATCCCGGATTCAAATTTCTCAAATGAAATAACTTCCGGCACCCAGCAGAATAAAAAAATTTCAGGGAAAGTCACTGACTCCTCAGGTTCCACCCTGCCCGGTGTTTCTGTTATCCTAAAAGGGACTACAACTGGTGTAATCACTGATAACGAAGGGAATTATTCACTTCAGAACATTCCGGGAAACGGGATTTTACAATTTTCGTTTGTCGGAATGAAAACACAAGAAGTAGCAGTTGGGGAAAAAAACTCAATCAACATTGTGATGGTTGAAGAAACTATTGGTGTTGATGAAGTAGTTGTTACAGCCCTTGGCATCAAACGCAATGAAAAGGCACTTGGTTATTCGGTACAGGCTGTAAAAGGTGATGTTTTACAAACAGTAAAAGGCATAGATATGTCAACTTCCCTTACCGGGAAAGTTGCTGGTTTACAGATTAACAACTCTACGGAATTTACTGCTGAATCAACTATCTTACTTCGGGGTGAGAGTCCGTTGCTGGTGTTGGACGGAGTGCCTTATGCCAACATGAAGCTAAGGGATATTCCGGCTGACGATATCGAAAGCATTTCTGTTTTGAAAGGTGCAACTGCATCGGCGCTCTATGGATCCCGGGGAGGGGCAGGCGCGATCATGATTACCTCTAAAAGAGGTATGGCAAAGAGCGGACTGTCAATTAACGTCAACAGCGGTACGATGTTTAATGCCGGATTTGTCGCTGTTCCTGAATTGCAATCGAAATTTGGACGGGATTTTGCAACCCGTTCTGATGGTAAATATGAAATTTTGCGAAATTTCTCAGGTTCCTGGGGAAGACCAATCGAAGGCCAAATGGTTTACCAATGGGATCCTGTTCAAAAAACGATGGTCGAGTCTCCTTATTTAAATTACGGCGACAATTTTAAAAATTTTCTGGAACAAGGGTTCATTGCCAACAACAACATCAATGTTACCCAGCAGGGAGAGTTAGGGAGTTTCCGCACTTCCGGCACCTGGGTTAAGAACAAAGGTCAGTATCCCAACTCGATGTTTGATAAAATTACTTTTTCAGTGGGAGGTGATATGAAATTCAAAAAATTCTCACTTTCGTCAAATGTTTCTTACAATAAACAGGTCACACCCAACAAGGGATTTGGGGGATATACGGGTTACGACCCGATGTACGGATTGATAATTCAGGGGGCAAACGATTACGATGTTCGTGCATACAAGGATTATTGGCTCATTCCAAATGAGGTTCAAAACAATTCCTATACGGCCACTGTCAATAATCCATATTTCGATCGTTATGAACGGACGTTTGGGTTTAACCGTGATATTTTCAACGGCAACATCACATTGAACTACCAGTTTACTCCCTGGTTGAAAGGACTATTCCGCAGCGGTTATGACACCTACAGTGTAAGATCAGAAATGATACTATCCAAGGGAAATTTTCAGGGAGGGGGAAATGGCAATATTGGAGGCAATGAGGTTTGGGGAGAATCCCTCAAAGGATCCTACAATGTAGGCATAGACCGCGGATACAGTATTAGTAATGAATGTATTATGATGTTTAACAAATCGTTTGACAAATTGGTAGTTGATGCTTTAGCAGGGGTAAGTTCCAATTTCAAACGTGATGAAACAGTCTGGGGGTTCACCAAAGGCGGTTTGTCCATCCCGGGATATTATTCCCTGCTGTCATCTATAAGCCCGGTATTTGCAGGGAGTAAATTGTGGCAAAAACAAACGAACAGTGTATACGGAAAATTAGGAGTATCCTGGCGTAATCTTTTATTTGCAGATGCCACATTCAGAAATGACTGGGTATCCACCTTGCCTGAAGCCACCCGTTCGTATTTCTATCCGTCCGTTTCAGGAAGCTTCCTGGCCTCTGAATTCTTGAAGGACTACAAATGGCTCTCATTGTGGAAGTTAAGGGCTTCATGGACGACTGTGAAAATTCCTGCAGATATTTATACCATCAATACAGTATTGTCTGTTACAAATCCTGCCTGGGGTTCATTGGCTTCTGCTTCTGCCCCGACAACAATCCGACCGGTTGACCTGATTCCTCAGAGCACTGCTACAACAGAATTTGGCACGGTCATCAATGTATTGCAAAACCGAATTTCATTTGATGCGACCTATTACATGAAAAGGGGTTATGATTATATAAAAAGTGCCACAGTAAGCGCGACTTCAGGATATGCAAGCATATTTATGAATACCAAGGAGGAACGTACGCGTAAAGGGTTAGAATTAATGCTCAATATGATTCCGGTTAAAACAAAAGATGTCAAATGGAGCGTCTTGTTGAACTGGTCCAAGGAGGCTGAGTATTATACCAAGGTTGACCCGCTGTATACTACCAATGTAGATAAACCCTGGATAGGTGTTGGTAAACGTGCAGATTCGTTCACAACCCAGCAAAATCTGAAAGACCCGGGTGGAAATATTATTCACCTGAACGGAATTCCTCAATACTCAACTTTCCAATCTTTGTACGGATACTCACGTCCTGATTGGATGTTCGGAATAGGTTCGAACCTTACCTATAAGAATTTCACCTTTGCAATCTCGATGGATGGACGGGTTGGCGGGCTACTTTCTTCATGGACCTCAATGTATCTGTGGAACGCCGGATCGCATCCGGAGAGCATCACAGAACCGGCCCGTTATCTTGATGCGACAGTTAGCGGCAGTAAAAATTACATTGGCACCGGAGTAAAGGTCGCTTCCGGAAGTGTGAAATTCGATGCAATTGGAAATATTATTGACGACACGCGCACTTTTGCGCCAAATGATGTCGCCGTTACATACAAACAGTATACCCAGACGATGCACAAAAGTATTGCCTGGGGAGGGAACGCTTCTCCGGGAGACATATTCTCAGGTACCTTTATGAAGTTGCGTGAAATCTCGCTAACCTATGATATTCCAACATCAATAACCAGCAAAGTAAGAATGAAGGGCGCTTCAATTTCAGCAGTTGCCCAGAATGTTTTTATGTGGGCCAAAGATTTTAAATATTCAGACCCTGATGGCGGATCAGAAAACCTTGCAGACCCTTCGCAACGTTATGTAGGTTTCAATCTTAAGCTTGATTTTTAGTTAAATCCATTTAATTTAGATGTAGATCATGAAAAAGATAACTCTATACAGTACCATGACAGCCATAGTATGTGCACTGTCACTCATTGGCTGCACGGATAAGTTCGATGAACTGAACACCAATCCGGATGCGGTCACAAAGGCTCCGCCATCTATGCTTGCGACCCAGGTGATCCTGAATATTACAAAATTCAGTGGCCGTGATGGTATGGCATATTTCGAAGATCAGGCCCTCGTCAAATACGTTGGTATGGGCAGTCAAAAGGTGCCAAACCAATACAATCAGATCAACAGAGGTTGGTTTGGTTTAACTTCTTTCCCTACCATCGATAAGATGCTTGAAATGGCTAATGGGAACCCTCAGGTAGATTCATACAAAGCCCTTGCAAAATTTGCAAGAGCCACTACCTTCTGGGGCGGCATCTCAAATTTAGGGGATATTCCTTATACCGAAGCTAATCTTGGAGCAATAGGAAATTTTAAACCCAAATATGATACGCAGGAAACTGTGCTTATTGGTATCCTTAACGAATTGAAGGAGGCAGAAACTCTTTTTGCCAAAGGGATCAATTTTGATGGTGACCCGACACCTTTTGCAGGAAATGCGGTCAAATGGCGCAGGGCTACCAATGCCTTTGCATTAAAAATCTTAATGTCGGCAAGCAAAAAAGAGAGTGTAGCTTCAGTGGATATCAAAAAGCGTTTTCAGGATATTGTCAATGCAGGATATATTTTGGATCCGGCGACAGGCTATCTTGGACTGGTTTACAATACGGTGCAATTACACCCTATTTATGGCAACAGGAACCTTTATTACAACAGCGCCATGGTGAGTTCTTTGGTTGTTGATGCCTTGAAAAACCTAAATGATAACCGTCTTTTCTATTTTGCCGATCCTTCACCTGAAAAAATTGCCTCCGGATCAAAAGAAGGAGAAATGGGCGCTTATGTTGGATGTGATGTAGCGATGGATTATGCTGAATTTGCTTCCAACACCTTGAAAAAGAAATATTCTTCCATTAATGGCAGGTATTACGACAACGGTCAGTGCGAGCCACGGGTAATTCTTTCATATGCCGAGCAGCAATTGATATTGGCAGAAGCTCGTGTCCGCGGATGGATAACGAATGGTACCGCAAAAGACTATTATGAAAGTGCTGTAAAATCAGTTTTGGCATTTTATATGGCAACTCCATCAGCTACTGCACACGGTAAGGCAATCACTCAATCTTATATAGACAGTTATTTTACCGGTTCTGCAGCTTTTGCCGCAACAACAGATGAACAATATAAACAGATTTGGATGCAACGCTATCTGATAGGTTTTATGCAACCTCAATCAGCATTCTTTGAATACCGACGGTGTAAATATCCCGATTTCCCTATCAATCCGACAACTAATCTAAATCCGGGTATTGGTGGCGGGATCCCTATGAGATATAATTATCCTGATGCCGAATACAGTTACAATCTGCAAAACATGAAAGATGCATTGGACCGCCAATGGGCTGGTGTTGATGATGTGAACAATGTGATGTGGTTGTTAAAATAGAAAGGCTTAATTTTGCAGTGCGGGTTGTTTAAGGAAATTTGATAATGGTCCTTGACAACCCACACTTTTTTATGTATAATTACCAAAAAACGATCAATCCAAAATAAGGTAATAAAGTTGATATTCAATAGTATGCGCAATTTCTACTAAGGTAACCTAAGAAAATAAGGTTTTATATGATCAAAATTGGTGCATCTATCAACGCTGCAATCCTTCGTGTCACTTTTGTATTTAGTCTTATTCAGAGTTAAATTCAGATGGATTTTTGAATTCCGAACACATGAAGATTTTGGCAAAGTACTTTAGTCACTTTAGCTCACTTTAGTCACTTCACTAATCCAACTTCGGCATTCCCCCCAAGTGAAACATCTGCAAAAACCGACTCGGTGCCGGTGTCACGAAGCTGAGTTCTTCGCCGGTGATCGGGTGTTTGAAAGCCAGCAGGTTGGCATGAAGACAGGTGCGTTTCAGCGGATTTACTTTTGAACCATATTTTTTGTCGCCCGCTATCGGATGCCCAAGTTCTTTCATGTGTACGCGTATCTGATTTTTGCGACCAGTCTCGAGTTCAACCTGCAACAGGGAAAATTCCTCTTCACGTTTCAAAACTTTGTAGTGGGTGATGGCTTCGTCGCCCTCTCCCGGCACTTTGGTTGAATACATGATCAGCATCTTGTTCTCTTTCAGGAAGGAACGAATGGTGTCTTCATCTTTTTCCACCAATCCTTCAACTACTGCGATGTAGGAACGCCTGATAACGGCATCCTGCCAGTTTTTCTGCATGATTTCCTGCACCTGTTCACTTTTGGCAAACATCATCACCCCGGAGGTGTCGCGGTCGAGCCTGTGCACGACAAAGATGCGGTTGTTGGGATTCTCTTTTTTGACATGGGAGCTCAGGATGGAGTAGGTGGTCAGCAGTTTTTCCTTCGCGGTAGCGATGGAAAGCATTCCTGCCTCTTTGTCGATGACAATGAGATAGGGATCTTCAAAAAGAATCTTAATTCCACGGAGGCGGGTTTGTTCGGCTACAACACCCCAGTTTACCGTAACAATTTGGTTCGGTTCCAGCGGATAATCGAACTGGGTTATCGCATGAGCACCGACGGATACCTGCCTGTGGGCCAGTATTGATTTGATGGTTGTCCGGCTCTTGCCTTTAAGTTCACCTATCAGAAACTGCATCAGTCCTTCCGGTTTTTTTACCGTCAGCTGAGTTAGTTTGCCTTTTTGCTTGTTGAGTGGTTTTGTACTCATTGCGAATTTTGTGCAGGGTTAAAATTGATTTCAGACAGGAAAGAATCGAATTCTTCACTGTATTTAAACCCTTTTGACGCGAGGAGATCGTAATATTTCTTTACAATCTGTGTGCTTTCACGGTTTGGGTGCTCTTCGATGTACCGAAGATAGGAGGACTGGTATTCCGGATCCAGCATTTTGGTATTCGGATCGAACAGGGGTGCCTGCTCCATCCCTGACAAATAAGCTACCAGTACATCCAGATACTGAGCCTGAATTTCATCATTCAACAGGTACTCGGGATTTTTAAGCATGAAATCTTCCCATGCGATCACCTGGTGCGCCAGTGAATCGGGTTGGGAAACCGGCTGATTTTCGTTGGTACTGAATCCTTTTGCAATGCTGATCTTTGTTTGAAGATAGTCGCGGCTGCTGGTAGTAAGGACCCTGTCTAAATGAGAGGAGATAAATGACATATCCGGCTCCAGATAGAAATCGCCATCCCGGAAAATGAGATTTATCCCGTGTGATGCCATCGAAGAACTCAATTTCTGAGCTTCCGCATCCTCTTTATTTTTGAAATGGCCGATCAGTTCACGGTTTCCTAATAATTTTCTGTCATAATACTCCTGCATAACTGAGGTCATGAACCCATTGAAAGAGATTAACATGGAGTCCCGACTCAGTGAGTCGGCCCTGGCATTGGAGTAAATAATCAATGCGCGGTCAATATTCTGAAGATCGTTTTTGTCGAGATCCTCCAGAACTGAACTATATGCCGCATTGTGGGGCACTGTTAACTGTGATAGCCGGAAAGTATCCATGCCGTTGGCCTTCTCTGCCGCTGCTTTTTCATTTGCTGACTGTTTGTCCTGTGTTCCTGAAAAACAGGCAGTCAGAAAAATCGGAAGAACAGCCAGTATCATAAATAAACCGGTAAATGTTCTCCTGTTGCAAGGATGTTTTTTTGGCATCGTCACTGCTTATTTTAATCTTTCCTGTATTGCCCTGGTTTCTTTTTCAAAGCCCGGCTTGTTCAGGAGTGCAAACATGTTTTTCTTGTAGCTTTCAACACCAGGCTGGTCGAACGGATTGATATCCAGTATATAACCGCTGATTCCGCAGGCAATCTCGAAAAAGTAGATTAACTGTCCGAGGTAGTATTCATCCAGTTTCGGAATGGAGATCCTGATATTGGGAACTCCTCCGTCGACATGTGCCAGCATGGTGCCAAGCTCCGCCATTTTATTGACTTCATCCACACGTTTCCCGGCCAGGAAATTCAGACCATCCAGGTCTGCCTCATCCCCGGGAACGAACACTTCGCTGTTTACCTCTTCAATAGAGAGGACTGTTTCGAACAATGTTCTTTCTCCCTCCTGGATATACTGTCCCATGGAATGAAGGTCGCTCGAAAAATCAACACTGCTGGGATAGATCCCTTTGCCTTCTTTCCCTTCGCTTTCGCCGTAGAGCTGTTTCCACCACTCTGCAAAAAAGTGGAGTTTGGGATTGTAGTTAACCAGAATTTCAATTTTCTTGCCTGATTGGTACAGGGCATTCCTTGCGGCGGCATACTGACAGGCAGGATTTTGTTCATATGGTACTTCAGTTCCGCAGGCACTTTCCATGGCCTTTGCACCGTTCACCAGCGCGCGTATGTTGAAGCCTGCCATGCCGATGGCAAGCAAGCCGACCGGTGTCAGCACGGAATAACGTCCGCCTACATCATCAGGGATCACGAAGGTTTTGTATCCCTCTTCTTTGGCCAATGTCTTCAAGGCTCCCCGCTCGGCATCGGTAATAGCGACAATTCTTTTCCGGGCTTCGTCAACGCCGTATTTTTCTTCGAGATCTTGTTTCAGCAGACGGAAAGCCAGGGCCGGTTCTGTTGTCGTGCCTGATTTGGAAATAACAGCACAGGCCCAATCTTTCGCATCCAGCAGGTCACGAAGTTCGAAAAGATAGTCCTCGCTGATATTCTGACCTGCAAAAACTACCAACGGTGCTTCAAAGGAACCTTTGATGGCTGCAAATGAGTCGGATAGTGCGTCGATCACAGCTTTGGATCCAAGATAGGAACCCCCGATTCCGATGACCACGAATATTTCGAGGTGCTTGACCTGTAATTTTTGAATTGTTTTTTCGAGGTCTGCCAGTTCTACTTCCGGAATTCCGCCCGGCAGATCGACCCAGCCCAGAAAATCACTGCCTTTGCCTGTTTTCTTTCGCAAAGTGAGGTTAGCAGCTTCTGTCTGTTGTTTGAATCCATCAATTTTTGCTTTTGGGACAAACCCATATACGTTGCTCAAGTTTAGCGCGATGTTCTTCATATTTAAGTATTTTGTTACATCTTTATTTAAATTAAGCTATTAGCTTTTAGTCATTAGTTTTCTTGCTGCTTTAAACCATAATAGGGCAAAAATAACGGAAGCCAATGATAATACAATAGCAACCTGTACCGTTTCTTTCCAAAGCCAATGAATTCCATTGTTGTCAAAGGTAAATGCAATACTGAATAATCCGCACATTAGAGTAAGACTCATCCATAAATTTCTCTTTTTCATTTTTATAAAAAATTCGTTAAACATTAATTGAACGACACAAAAGTATTCTGCTATAATGTTAAATGAATTTTTTACGGGGTTGAAAAAAGGTTGATTCAAGGGTTGAAATAAGGTTGACCGGTTTGTAATTATTTGATTTTGAATAATTTTGCTTCTTTCCGGCTTTTAATGCCAAGTGTTTTATATATCTGATTTATATGAGTTTTAAGCGTACTCAGTTCGATATTTAATTCTGAAATAATTTCCTTGTTGGATTTTCCGACGATAATTAAGTTGAAAACTTCCAATTGCCTCGTACTTAACTCAATAATTTCGTTTTGGATTTCAGGTTCTTTCTCTGAAGCACTTTTTTTGAGATTTTCGATCAGCAATTGCGTCTTTTGTTTTTCAATTTTCAACCAAATGATGGCAATCAGACCGGTGATTAGCGCCAATGCAATTGTAATTGATGGATAGTCACTCCAAATCAATTTAATGTTATTGCTGTTAAATTTGAAGGCAACCAGGGAAAGGAAAAGAAATACAACGATCATTCCCAATGCTTTTTGCCTGCGGTACAACAAATCTGTTAGTTTAGTCAAAATGGACATTGTCGCGTGATGTATAAAGTGTCTCGTCCTGAAATTTGTTTACACTTTTTTTATTAATTCTGACTCCAGTCCCCCAGTCTCCCAGTCTCCCAGTCCCCCAGTCTCCCAGTCC
This sequence comes from Bacteroidales bacterium, assembly GCA_038323575.1. Classification (GTDB taxonomy): domain Bacteria; phylum Bacteroidota; class Bacteroidia; order Bacteroidales; family Prolixibacteraceae; genus CAINVV01. Next base: position 50,407 of record JBBQHB010000014.1, read on the forward strand.
ATCATTCTCGCCGCCTACCGGAGGTACTCCGTCAGCAGCCGCATCTCAATTGCAGGAGAAATGTTTTCGTAGATAATGTTGTAAACGGTATCCGTGATCGGCATATTGATCCGGTACGATTCGTTGAGTTCTTTGATACACTTGGTTGCATAATAACCTTCCGCAATCATATCCATTTCGAGCATGGCTGAACGAACGGTATATCCTTTGCCGATCATACTGCCAAAAGTCCTGTTTCTTGAGAAATGGGAATACCCGGTCACAAGCAGGTCGCCCAGATAGGCCGATGATTTGATGTCGCGCGTGATAGGGTGTACCGTATCCACGAACCTTTTGATCTCCTGGATGGCATTCGACATCAGTACTGCCTGAAAATTATCGCCGTAGCGCAGGCTGTGGGAGATACCGGCTGCAATGGCCATGATGTTTTTCAGTACGGCGGAATATTCTGTTCCCCAGATATCATCCGAAATGTGCGTGCGCAGCGAGTTGCTTTCGAGCAGCATGGCAAACTGGCGCGCCCTTTTGACATCCGGACTTGCAATGGTAAGATAGGAGAGGAGATCCCTGGCTACCTCTTCCGCATGGCACGGACCGGCAATGACACAAAACTGTTCAAAGGGAAGGTCATAAAACTCATGAAAAAACTCTCCTACAAAAAGATTCCCTTCCGGGATAATCCCCTTGATGGCAGAGACGATGAACTTGTCTCCGATTTCGGTCGTCATGTGACGCAGGGTGTCTTTCAGGAAAGCTGAAGGCGTGACAAAAACCAGGATGTCTGAATCTTCAACAATTTTGTTGATGTCGTTGTAGAAATTGATTTTTGTAACATCAAACTCTACTGAGCGCAGGTAGTTGGGATTGTGCCGGAATTTTCCGAAAAGATCGATGTTCTCCTGATTGCGGATGTACCAGTTTATTTCAGGAACATTGTACATCAATAATTTCGCGAGCGCAGTTGCCCAACTTCCACTGCCGATAATTGCAACACGGCTCTTCTCACTGATTTCCGTCATTGGTGTGAAATATTAGTTTAACCACTTCGTCACCTCGTCCATGCCCGGGTTGGCAAGTCCGAGCTGATTTTTCTTGTTGAACCCGCAAAGATCGTTGAACAATTTGGATGCTTTCACCTCTTTCAGCTGAGCGATCTTTCTGAAGTTCATTTTGCGAAGTACCTCCACCCATTCAGCGGGTATTCCCAATGCTTCAAACATTTCTGCCGAGTCTTCCTCTGCTCTTTTTTCAGGTTTCATTTGCGGAAAGAGCAAAACATCCTGAATGGAAGGCGAATTGGTCATCAACATAGCCAAACGGTCAATTCCAATTCCCATTCCGGATGTCGGAGGCATTCCGTATTCCAGTGACCTGACAAAATCAAGGTCAATAAACATCGCTTCGTTGTCGCCTTTTTCGGATAAACGCAACTGTTCCTGAAATCTGCCAAGCTGATCGATGGGATCATTCAATTCGGAGTAAGCGTTGCAAAGTTCTTTGCCATTGACCATCAACTCAAAACGTTCAGTCAGATCGGGATTATCGCGGTGTTTTTTGCATAAGGGAGACATTTCGACCGGGTAATCCAATACAAAAGTGGGCTGAATGTAGTGACCTTCGCACTTTTCACCAAATATTTCGTCAATTATTTTTCCTTTGCCCATTGTTTCGTCCACCTCAACGCCAATTTCTTTGCAGGCACTCCTGAGCGCTTTTTCATCCATTCCCAGAATGTCGATTCCGGTAAACTCTTTGATGGAGTCGGTCATGGTAATGCGTTTGAACGGGCGCTTGAAATTGATCAGTTTATCTCCGACAGGAACCTCAGTTGTGCCGTGCAGTTCCAATGCGACACGTTCGATCATCTCCTCGGTCATCTCCATCATCCAATTGTAGTCTTTGTAAGCTACATAAATCTCCATAACTGTAAATTCCGGGTTATGGGTACGATCCATCCCTTCATTCCTGAAATCTTTCGAGAACTCATATACTCCTTCGAAACCGCCTACAATAAGGCGTTTCAGGTACAATTCATTGGCAACCCGGAGGTACAGGGGCATGTTCAATGCATTGTGATGGGTAATGAACGGACGCGCCGCTGCTCCTCCCGGGATAGGCTGGAGGATAGGCGTTTCTACTTCCAGATAACCTTTCCGGTTGAAGAAATCCCGAATATTGTTGATGATCCGGGTACGTTTTACGAAAACTTCCCTTACCTGGGGATTGACAATCAGATCGAGGTAACGTTGCCGGTAACGCTGTTCCGGATCCGTAAAGGCATCGAACAGCATTCCTTCTTTCTCCTTTACAACCGGCAGCGGTTTGATTGATTTACTGAGTAGCGTAAGGGTTTTAACATGCACGGAAGTTTCACCCATCTGGGTAATAAAAACATAGCCTGTAACGCCAATGATATCGCCGATATCCATTAGCTTTTTGAAAACTTCGTTGTAAAGGGTTTTGTCTTCCTCAGGGCAAATCTCATCCCGGTTGATGTACAGCTGAATTCTTCCGCTTTCATCCTGAATTTCGGCAAACGAGGCTTTCCCCATGATGCGTTGTCCCATCAGCCTTCCGGCAATGGTTACATCCTGGAAGTTATTCTTTTCGGGGTCGTATTGATCAAGGATTTGTTTGGTGGAAGTATTGATCTTGAATTCGTTGGCTGGGTATGGGTTAATGCCCAAATCGCGGAGTTTTTGCAAGGAATTTCGTCGTATCAGCTCTTGTTCGCTTAACTCTATATTACTCATCGTTAATTAATAGTCCTGTTTAATATAAAAAAATTACGTGCAAAGATAAGAAAAGATATCTTTTTTCTAAAGATTAGAGACTTCCGATCTATTAGGCTTTGTCGCTATGAGTCAAAAAGGTATATTTGAGAAATTATTCACTGAATTCGCCGGGCAAAGGAAAAGAATGCAAAAACTCTGGAAACTGAAGGAACAAGCTGATATCAATGATATCAAGCAGCTTTCGGCTGCGCTTAACGTAGATATGGCAATTGCCAATCTGTTGGTTCAGCGCGGGATAAAGAGTTTTGCCGCAGCCAAGACATTTTTCCGCCCGAAACTGACTGACCTGCACGATCCGTTTCTGATGAAAGATATGGATAAAGCAGTGGATCGCCTTCAGCAGGCAATCGACAACAAAGAGCGGGTGATGGTTTATGGCGATTATGATGTAGATGGAACCACGTCTGTCGCTTTGATGTATACTTTTTTGTCCAAACGGATCGCTGAAATTGAGTATTACGTGCCCGACCGGTACATGGAAGGATATGGAATTTCACGGATAGGCATCGATTACGCTGCCTCACAGAAAATCTCCCTGATTGTAGTCTTGGATTGCGGCATTAAAGCAGTCGAAAAAATTGCTTATGCCAGCGAATTGGGAATAGATTTCATTATCTGCGATCACCACAATCCGGATGATGAAATTCCGAAAGCAGTAGCAGTTCTTGATCCCAAACAACCGGGGTGTAACTATCCGTATAAAGATCTTTCAGGTTGCGGTGTCGGCTTCAAACTGATACAGGCCTATTGTCAAAGAAATGATCTTCCCCAGGAGATAGCCTATGATTTGCTTGATTTGGTGGTTGTAAGCATTGCCTCTGATATTGTTCCGCTGACAGACGAAAACCGGGTACTTGCCTATTTCGGCCTGCTGAAATTGAATGCCAATCCTTCGACGGGACTGAAAACACTGATCAATTATTCCGGTATCGTAGGCGAAATAAGGGTACAGGATATTGTCTTCAAGATTGGTCCAAGGCTGAATGCTTCCGGAAGAATTGAACACGGTAAAAAATCGGTAAAAATTTTGCTGGCAGAAGACAGCGCCGAACTGGAGGAACTTGGCATCGAGATCAACTCGTACAATGAGATCAGAAAGACACTTGACCGGGATATTACGCAGGAGGCACTGGAGATGATCTCCCAGAGTCAGTTTTATGAAGGACGCAAATCTACTGTAATCTATAACCGCGACTGGCACAAAGGTGTGGTAGGGATCGTAGCCTCCAGGCTGACAGAACATTATTACCGTCCAACAGTTGTGCTTACAGAATCTAACGGAATAGCAACCGGGTCTGCACGATCGGTAGGAGAGTTCGATTTGTACGAGGCAATCGGCCAGTGTGCAGATCTGCTGGAGTCATACGGCGGACACATGTATGCTGCAGGTCTTTCCATGAAACTGGAAAATGTTGCCGAATTTTCCCGGCGTTTTGAACAGGTTGTCAGGGATTCCATCACTTATGACCAAATGCAGCAGACCATTGACCTGGATGCCAAAATCTCACTGTCCGACCTTTCTCCCAAGTTTATCAGGTTGCTGAAACAATTTGAACCATTTGGTCCGCACAACATGACTCCTGTTTTTCTTACGGAAGATGTGATGGATTATGGAACAAGTAAACTGGTGGGAAAAAACAACGACCACGTAAAACTGGATCTAATGGAGGCCAACCGTTCCTCCTCCCGTTTTTCAGGCATTGGATTCTCACTGGCCAACCATTTTGATATGATTAAGATGTCTCTCCCTTTTGATATCTGTTATTCTGTGACTGAGAACCAGTATCGCGATAAAACGTATCTGCAGCTAAACGTTCGGGATATCCGGTCCCGGATGGATTATTAAAATGCGGATCCGGAGATGCTTCATTCCGCGGAAATATTTTTAAACCTGAATAAATAATTTCACACTACTTTGGATACCTCGCAGGACTCCCAATTTCAAAAGTTGAAAATGCAACTGAAAAACAGGTTGCCGGGGAGTAATTCGCATGTTAAGATGCTTCCGCCCGGAAGATTGCTGCATGTGCCTTCAGGTCATGACAATTTCAAGGATAGCGCGGTGCTTGTCCTTCTCTTTCCTTTTGGGCGGGAGATTGAGATCTGTTTGATCCGCAGACCCTCCACCATGAAAAACCATGGCGGCCAGATAGCATTCCCGGGAGGGAGACGGGAGAATCACGATTCAGACCTTGTCCAGACTGCCTTGCGTGAGGCACAGGAAGAAATAGGCATTGATCGGGAAGCTATCATGGTGTTTGGCGAATTGACCGCTGTCTACGTGCAGGTCAGTGATTTTGTGATTTATCCTGTGGTAGGATGGCTGTCAGAAAAGCCTGAGCTAATGATTGATCCCTCTGAAGTGGATGAAGTAATTATTATTTCATTGGAAGATATTGCCAGTGAGGTCAACAGGTGCAACAGGGAAATGGAGACCATGTCAGGAAAAATCAGCGTACCCGGGTACGAAATCAACGGATGTTTTATATGGGGAGCAACTGCAATGATATTGGCCGAACTGGTGGATATTTACGCAGGAGATCAGTTGTAAAACGACCATGCGACACCGAACAGAAAAGTGGAAACCGGGGCAGGATAAACAGGAGAAGTGTAAAAGCCTCCTTTAACAAACTGGGTAGCAAGATTCGTGTACTTTAGGTAAAACATTGTCCGCTTAAGTCTTAGGTTGATAAAAGCATCCACCCAGGCAAAATCACCAATCGTTTCAGTATTCTGACGGTAAAACATGCCGGTAGCCGGAGCGTATTGATCTGCATAATATGCTGTCTCATAGCGCGTATCCACTCCAAACTGGAAATGAAGAACCTTGGCATATATTCCTTCGTAATAAGTAGAATTTCTGACGCTTACTTTTGGCAGGATAAGGTACAAACCGGTAGTGGTATGTTGAAATACAACCCAGTTGCGAATATTTAGCCCGCCAAATTTAAAATCCTTGTTTAACATTCCCTGTAAAACTGAAAATTCAGTAATGGCCTGTTCCGGCAATGCCTTTTCGTTGAAAAATACGTACTTATTGATGATGGCGTAATTGACTGAGGCTTTAAATCGCCATCCCGGTTTATCCAGGACCGCACCTAGCCTTAATGTGTAAGTTCTGTCAAAAGAATTCTCCCACTTGTAATGATTCGAATAATAGTTATCGTAAAAATAGTCAGGCGTACGGTTTGACATTCCGCCCAGAATCCGTAAAAATGAGGTGTCTTTTTTTGCCCTGAATGGTTTCTCCAGCTCGCCTGAAAGATCATAATCCAGTGCACTGCGTCCCTGAATCCAATACTTTCCTGTTACATTCCAGTTAAGGAAACGGCCGTCGCTCCTGTATGCTGAGCCACCGATATAGGTATTAGCGTATTTGTGTCCCTGCGTCAATCCCAAGGGCGGATGGGTTACCCCTACAGAGTCAATAGTAAGTTCCTGCTGAGGGAAATAAACATTCACGAGGTCGTTGGAAATGAAAACCTGTTTCCCGAAGGTGTATTTCCGGTCGGGGGCTTCAAGGAATTTAAGGATAAAACGGTTTGTTATTACCGATTTCCCGGATTTGTCTTTTGTGGCTGGATCATCAGCAGTTCCCAAAGTGCTGTTGATATACGGAACATGATCTTTGCCGTAGAAATTAACCGTACCTCTGTCGTCAGTATAAATATATTTGGGATTAGGATCCGCTTCAACGAAGACCCTGGATGACTTTTGAAGATCCATTACATGCATCAGGGCAACTCTTGGGATAAATTGCTGAAAAATTTCCTTTTTATCCTCCATCTCTTTCCAAACCCCCAGCTTGAACTGATGCGTCAGGGCAGCGAAAATATTGTCGTTAAGCGTATTTACATCGTTAAGCCAGACGGTGATGTTTTCGGGCTTAATATCAGGATTTTCAATGTCTTTTGGATTGGGCAGACCGCCGTTTTCCTGGTTTTCGAATTTGTTTTTACCGATCGAAACCCAATAATCGTACCGATCGAAATTCCCTTTGGAGAATAGCCCGATGCTGCGGTCTTTGGCCTGTTGATTGAGGTATTTGCCGGAAGATCCGATTGAATTGAAATAGAAACCGAAATTGATATGTTTGTTGATATTCTGGGTATGGAAAACTTTCATGATTGTCTCACCCTTCGGCTTATTTTGGAACCACTGTCCATAAATGAGATAAGTATAGGGTTTGGTTGCATCATAAAATTTTACTCCCCCAGGCCATAGACCGTAGTCGAAATAGTTCTTTTGAAAAAGAAAATTTCCATCAACCTCTTTTCGCTGGAAAAAATCACCCGACTGATAAGAATTTCCAATGTTACCCAATGTCTGAACGGATACAGAATTCTTATAGGTAGGATTGTAAATGTGAAAATCGATCAGCGATGTGTCAACCTTTACCTCTTTGACACGTGAGAGATCTTCGGTCATCTGATATTCACGCAGCCTGAAAACAATTGAGTCATTTTTGGTTTTCACTCCCTTTGCCTTTTGCCGACTGCCGCCTGACCCGGAACCCGATTGACCTGAACCCCTGTCCATACCCGGTACCTGGGCATTTAAAACCAGTCCATCCAGCAAAAGCATTGATACAAAAAGAAGTTTGAAACTAAAATTCATGGCGCAAATATAGGCATTTCGTCAAGATCGGCGAATTTTCGGTTTTCGGTTTTTGATTTTGGAGACCAGTCTGCCCAGTTCGCCCACCCAAAGCACCACAGAAGTGGAGCCTATGATTAAAATCCAGTCTTCTGCCGGCAATGGGAAAGTGCGGAAAACATCCTTCCCAAATGTGACAATCAATATCTGGCCAACTAAAATCAGCACAACTGTGATGACAAATCCGGCACTTTTATGAAGGTTGTAAAAGGCTGAATTTCCGGAGGAAAAGGCTTTGGCATTGAACAGGTTCCAGAATTGGAGCATGACAAAAATTGTAAAAAAACGGGACAGATTAAGGCGCGAGATCTCTCCGTCCGGACCGGTGAGGTACCACAGCAACCCCAAAAGGAAAGTCACGAAAATTAATCCTACAGCTAGGATAAAAGTTCGCATCTGCGGAGTGATAATGAAATCATCGTTTTTTCGGGGCTTGTGATGCATCACCTTTTTGTTTGGGGGCAGGGATGCCAGCGCTGCTGCCGCAAAGGTATCCATGATCAGGTTTACCCATAGCATCTGGGTGACTGTTAAAGGCATTTGACGGCCCAAAATGGATCCCAACAAAACAATGACAAGTGCAGTTACATTGATGGTTAACTGAAAAAGAATAAAGCGCTGGATGTTCTGGTACAACGATCTTCCCCACATCACGGCAGTGGCGATGCTTCTGAACGAATCGTCAAGAAGGGTAATGTCGCTTGCCTCTTTGGCTACAGAGGTTCCTGAACCCATGGATAGCCCGACATGGGCGAAATTGAGTGCAGGGGCATCATTGGTGCCGTCACCGGTAACAGCCACAATAGATCCTGCGCGCTGCAACAATTGAACCAGCCGCTGTTTGTCGGCAGGACGGGCGCGGCACATAATTTTTAATTTCCGGATACGGTCGGATGCCTCCTCGTCAGTTAGTGCGCCAAATTCAACCCCGGTGATCAACTGGCTTTCTCCGTCCCCATCTAACCAGATACCTATCTGCCGGCCAATCTCTCTCGCGGTACCCGGAGTATCTCCCGTGACCATTTTAATGTCGATTCCTGCGCGCAGACAATCTGACACTGCTTCCGGAACATCTTCCCTTACCGGATCAGAGATGGCAACAATGCCCATAAACCGGAGGTTGGAACTTTTGACAGTTCCACTGATAATCACTTTCTGTTCTTCCTCAATTTCTTCCCAGGCAAATCCGAGTGTGCGCATTGCCTGGTTCTGGTATTCCAGCAACAAAGAATCTACTTCGGATTTGTATGCTGCGGCAGGCAATATCTTATCTGTGAGTTGAACCGTATGGCAAAGTTCCAGAACAATTTCAGGGGCGCCTTTGACGAAAAGGATTTTTTTCCCTGCCGGGGTTCTGACAATCGTGGCCATGTATTTTCGTTCGGTAGAAAAAGTAAGTTGCGCAACTACTTCAAGTTCGTAACGGGATTCAAGATAGTTGGTCCCCTGGTCATGGAGCCAGAACAGAAGCGCCGCTTCTGTCGGATTCCCGATCGAACGGACATGTGCCGGATCAGTAAAGTCAAGATAGGCTGTAGAATTGACTGCAATGGCCATTCTGACAAGTTCACTTAACGGATTGTTGGTTAAGGTCTGATGTTCAAGGCCAAAGAAATTGGTCCTGTAAACCTGCATTTTGTTTTGGGTAAGCGTTCCGGTTTTGTCTGTGCATATTACAGTAGTTGCGCCCATGGTTTCACAGGCGTGCATCTTCCTGACCAGGTTGTTGGACTGCAACATCCGGCGCATACTCAGGGCAAGGCTCAATGTGACGCTCATCGGCAATCCTTCGGGCACTGCTACTACAATCAAGGTCACGGATACCATAAAATAGGATAAAATTTTGCCGGCAATGTCCAGGGAAATCCACGATTCATTTAGCGCGAGGTTCAGATTTAATAGATATGCGATGCCGCCAAATACTGCAAATGTGGTCAAGCCGATCAGGATCCATTTGATCCAACTACCGTTTTTAATGCTTTTGGGTGTTTTGAATTTTTGATTGATCATGCCCAATCCGTCAAAGACGATAGGTACCCACACCTTAACCAGGGCAACCATCATGGAGAAGATGACCAGGGTGGTGGAAAACTTTTGTACAAAAGTCATTACGTTTGCTCCGGAATGAAGGTCCTTGACAAACAGTACGATGAAAGTCAGAGCAGCAAGTAAAAACCCGACCACCCCGATCAGTCTGGCCAACACGTCGAGCTGTTTGTTCAAAGGGGTCTCTTCCCCGCTCATCCTGGCTGATTCGCGCGCAACCTGGCCATATTCAGTCCGGTTACCTACCTGGAAAATCTCTGCAGTACCGTGTCCGTCCACAACCGTTGTTCCCCTGTAGACACAATTCGACGGATAGGTAGCCTCTTTTTCAAAATCTTTTTCGTGGATTGTTTTGTTGATGACAGGTTCTCCGGTCAGGGAGGATTCATTGATCTGCATTGAAACAGCCTCCAGTAACAATCCGTCTGCCGGAACCTCATCCCCGGTTGAGAGCAGCACAAGATCTCCCACCACAATGTCAGCCTTTGGGACTTCGCAGATATTGCTGTTCCTGATTACCTTAACAAGTGTTTCATCATTAACTTTATTGAGGATTTCAAATTTCTTGGTGGCATCCAATTCAAACCAGAAGGCTATACCTGTTGCCAGAAAGATAGCGAAGAAGATGCCGATGGTCTCTGCAAATTCCCGGTGAACGAAAGAGATGCCTAACGACAGAAAGGCTGCGACCAGCAGGATACGGATAATAGGGTCTTCAAATTTTTCGATGAAAAGTTTCCAGACTGATGCTTTTTGGGGTGGCGTAAGTAGGTTGGATCCGTGAATTTTTCTGCTCTCCGCAATTTCAGCATTTGACAGCCCGGTCAGTAGTTTTTTAGATTCCATCCTAATTGTGATTATGCGCCAAATATACACTAAAAAGTAATTTCAGAGAATTAACCAAATAGTTTAACCAAATGGTTAACTTTGTTTCGAATATTTTTTTAAGATGAGTTCAGACGCGACCAAAGAGAAGATTGTACAGGCGGCGCACGATGTGTTTATCCGCAAAGGGATGGATGGTGCAAGGATGCAGGAGATTGCCGACGAGGCAGGGATCAACAAAGCCCTGCTTCACTACTACTTTCATTCGAAACAACAGCTTTTCAATGAAGTTTTTTACGGGATACTTAGCCGGTTAATTCCTGGTGTAATTGAGATTTTCAAAAGTGACAACTCTTTTATGGACAAGATTGAGGCAATCGTGAGTGAATATGACTCCTTCATGTTTAGGAATCCGTATTTGCCGCAGTTTGTTATCAGGGAGATCAACAGGGATCCGGATCAGCTCTCCGGTTTCATGTCAGATCAGGGGCTGGATTTTGAGCTGGTAGAAAGAATGATCAATCAGGAGATAAATGCAGGCAATATCCGGCCTGTCACCTTTCCGCATCTTTTCGCCAATCTGATTGGCATGATTGTCATACCTTACTTGGCCAGACCTTTGTTTCAAAGAAAACTTTTCAGAAATGATACCGTAAAATATGATCAGTTCCTGCAGGAACGGAAAAAGGTTATAGCATCATTTGTCAGACAGGCATTAACCGCCTGACTTTTTATTTTGACCATGAATTAAAACATTATTGACAGCTTAAATAATAACAGCAAAATGAGACAAACATTGATTTTACTTTTACTACTTACTGCCGGTTTGACTTATGGACAGGTAAGTTCCATCAACCTGGAGGATTGTTACCGGCTTGCCCGCGAAAATTATCCTAAGTTGACGGATACGCAACGGCAGAAAGAGATCAGCGATCTCAAAATTCAAAACATAGGGAATGCCTGGAACCCGCAGCTTAACCTGAATGGACAGGCAACTTACCAGAGTGAAGTAACAAAAGTGAATGTTCCCATTCCGGGGATTACTATTCCTTCGCCCTCGAAGGATCAGTACAAAGCCTACCTCGATGTAAAACAGACAATTTACGATGGTGGAGCAACAGAGGCAAACCGATCGTTGGAAAAATCGGGCCTGGCCGCCGACTTGCAGAATTTCGAAGTTGAGATTTATTCTTTGCACGAAAGGGTCAATCAACTCTACTTTACAATTTTGCTGATGAAGGAAAATGAAGAGGTGCTGAAACTTAAAAGATCTGTCCTCGACGAGCGAATAAAGGTTCTGGAATCAGGTTTCAAAAACGGAGTGGTCACCGCCAGGGACATGGATATCCTGAAAGCGGAAAGGTTGCTGACAGAGCAGCAGATCAGTGATATTCACGGGGAAAGGATTTCCGGCCTGGGCGCTTTGGGGATACTGACCAATCAGGTACTGAACGATTATACCTTATTGGCTGAACCTTTCAAAACAGCAAAAAGCAACGAAATTGCCCGGCCTGAGTTAAAATACTTCGATTTGCTCGAAAACAAGATTGACCAGAATTCCGAATTGCTGCTAAAGACAAGAAATCCGAAGATATTTGGCTTCGGACAAGCAGGATACGGAAGGCCCGGACTGAACATGCTTAAAAACACATTTGATCCATACTACCTGGTTGGATTGGGATTGTCGTGGAATGTGCTTGACTGGAAACAAACATCCAGAAGCAGAAAAATACTTGAGGTACAGAAGGAGATGGTGGGCAGCCAGAAAGCATCCTTCGACCAAAACCTTTCCATTTTACTTTTCAAAGCGGATGAGGCGATCAAAAAAGCCGACCAACTCTTGAAAATCGATGAAGAACTGGTGGCCTTACGCACAAAAATCGCTAAAAGTTCAGCAGTACAGCTTGAAAACGGGGTCATCACTTCAGCAGATTACGTCGCCGATCTGAATGCTGCCACACAAGCCTCCGTCAGCCAGAAGAGCCATCAGGTGCAATTATATTATGCAATAACCAATTACAATACCCTTGCGGGGAAACCGTAACGAAAGGATAAAGGATAAAGGATAAAGGATAAAGGATAAAGGATAAAGGATAAAGGATAAAGGATAAAGTAAAGAGCATATCCGGTCAATTTTGATTTTGGAATGTTGCCACGAATAGGTTTGAAGTGTTTAGAATGTTTAAAAAAGTTTGAAATGTTGTAGATCCCTAAGATTGCCAAATGGTTGGATTTAAAAGGATTACAGATTGGAAATTGGTATTTGATCTTTTCGGACGGAAGGAGAACATGTCGATAGGAAATTAAAGATAAAATATTGATATTAATGATTTAAGATAATAGAATTGATAACAAACAATTATGAGAACAACAAAACTATGCTTGATGATCGGACTGGTAGTCAGTCTGGCGTTTTTCTCCTGCAACAGCCAAAAGGATGCATCAGATGCATTCGGGAATTTTGAAGCCGACGACCAGCTGGTTTCCTCCGAAATAGCAGGGAAACTGCTCAGCTGCAATTTTGAAGAAGGTATGATCTTGTCAAAAGGAGCAGAAATTGCTGTTGTTGATACTGTACCGCTTGTTTTGCAGGTCACACAGATGGAATCACAAATGGTAACCATTCAGGCACAAAAACAAAGTGTCAAATCTCAGGTTGCGGTAATAGCGCAGCAAAAGAAGAACCTTGAAAAAGACAAAACCCGCATCAGCAACATGCTGAGAGACGGTGCGGCTACCCAGAAGCAGCTGGATGATGTTACGGGAAATTCGGAGGTTTTTGACAAGCAGATTTCCAATACGCTTTCCCAGGACCGGGTGCTTTCGAGTCAGGCAGAAGTAATTGAAACCCAGCTGGCACAACTGCGAGATAAAATCAGCAGGTGCCGCATCCTTTCACCAATCAACGGTCTGGTTTTGGAAAGATATAAAAAAGCCGGAGAACTGGTCGGGCAGGGGCAGTCATTGTGCCGCATAGCTGATGTCTCAGCGCTCAATCTCCGCGTTTATGTTAGCGGAGATCAGTTGCCCCATCTCAAAATCGGGCAAAAAGTGAAAGTCGTCATCGATGATACAGCCACTAAAAACAGAACCATCGAAGGAACAGTTTCCTGGATATCCTCAGAGGCAGAATTTACCCCCAAGATTATCCAGACCAAAGTAGAAAGGGTGAAACTGGTATATGCAGTGAAGGTGAAGGTTTCGAACGACGGATCCCTTAAAATCGGGATGCCGGGCGAGATAAAGTTCATTGATTGAGACTGCCATGATAAAAATTGCCAACATTGAAAAAAGCTACGGCGATCTCAAAGCCCTGAAGGGGATCTCCCTCGAAGTGGAAAATGGAGAGCTTTTCGGACTGATCGGTCCCGATGGTGCCGGCAAAACCACGCTGATGCGCATTCTGGTTACTTTGTTGAAACCGGACAAGGGGTTTGCCACACTCGACGGGCTGGATGTTGTAGCCGATTTTCGCAAGATCCGCCGGATGGTGGGTTACATGCCGGGCCGCTTCTCTTTGTACCAGGATCTGACAGTGGAAGAGAACCTGCAGTTTTTTGCCACTGTTTTTGGAGGAACTGTTGAGGAGAACTATTACCTGATCAAGGATATTTACGGCCAGATCGAACCCTTCAAGGACCGGCCGGCCGGGAAGCTTTCGGGAGGTATGAAACAGAAACTGGCACTCTCCTGCGCGCTCATCCATGCACCCAAGGTGCTGATTCTGGATGAACCAACAACCGGGGTGGATGCTGTTTCCCGGAAAGAGTTTTGGGAAATGCTCAACAACCTGCGCAAAAAGGGGATAACCATTTTGGTTTCCACACCTTACATGGATGAAGCCAATCTTTGCGACCGGGTAGCCTTGTTTCAGAACGGAGCTATTTTATCCATCGATACGCCGAAGAAGATAACCGAAAGCTTTACCAGGAAGCTGCTAAGTGTAAAAGTCGGAAGTACAACACAAAGGTTTGAGAGCGTTGGACTTTTAAAGCAACTCAAAGGGGTCGATTCGGTCTTTTCGTTCGGCGACTCGATTCACGTCACCTGCACAGATACAGGTTTAAATGAAAAAATTTTGCAGGAATACCTTCACGGTCACGGGCAAACGGAAGTATCAGTCAAACAGATACCGGCAAGCATTGAGGATGTTTTCATGGAACTGATGCAGAAAACGGAAAATTGAAATACTTGGAATGGAAGAAATAATTCAGAACAGAAAGCCAATCATTCAGGTGAAGAATCTGGTAAAGAAATTCGGGAAATTTGTTGCCAACGATCACCTGACTTTTGACGTTTATCCGGGCGAAATCTTTGGTTTCCTGGGTGCTAACGGGGCCGGCAAGACAACTGCTATCCGCATGATATGCGGGTTGCTTGAACCGACATCCGGAGAGTTGAAGGTTGCTGGCTATGACGGTTACCACGAACGGGAGAAGATCAAACGAAACATCGGTTATATGTCGCAGAAGTTTTCACTGTACGAGGATCTTACCATTTACGAAAATATACGTCTGTATGCCGGAATTTACGGCATCAGCCGGAAAGTCAGATTGGAAAAAACCGATGAACTCCTGAAGAAACTGAATCTGGAAGAGAGCCGCAACAAACTGGTGGGAGGTCTGCCTTTGGGCTGGAAACAGAAACTGGCTTTCTCGCTGGCAGTATTCCACAGTCCGAAAATTGTCTTCCTTGATGAACCTTCCGGAGGAGTTGACCCGCTCACAAGGCGCACATTCTGGGATCTGATCTATGAAGTGGCCCATCAGGGCATAACCATATTTGTCACGACCCATTACATGGATGAAGCCGAATATTGCGACAGGGTTGCCATCATGTCGGAAGGAAAAATAGTTGCACTCGACACACCGTCGGCGCTCAAGGCAGAATACCAGGCCGGGAGCATGGACGGGGTGTTTCTTAAAATAGCCCGGAATAAAGAATGAAGAAGTGACTAAATAAAATATAACTCAATAGAAAAAATGAATCAGCTTCTCGGTTTTGTCAAAAAAGAGTTCACCCATATTTTCAGGGATACCAGGACCATGGTGATCCTGTTTGGAATTCCCATCATTCAGCTGATGCTGTTCGGCTATGTTATCACAACGGAAATCAAAGATGCCCGGATTGCCTTCCTCGACCATTCGAACGACAATGTTACCAGGGAGATCAAAAACAAACTTCTTTCATCCGGTTACTTCAGGTTGGAAGCGAACCTCCAGCAGGAGAATGAGATCGATCCGATATTTAAGAAGGGAGATGTCAAACAGGTAGTTGTCTTCGAACATAATTTTGCCCAGAAACTGGAGCGCGAGGGGAAAGCTGATATCCAGGTGATTGCCGATGCCTCAGATCCAAATACAGCCCAAATGCTCTACAACTACACCAATGGCATCGTTCAGGACTACACCAAAAAGAAATTTGCGGGATTTACCATTCCTGTCCAGATCAAAAGTGAGGTGAGGATGCTTTACAACGAAAACATGGTGGGCGCATTTATGTATGTTCCGGGCACGATGGCATTGATTCTGATGCTGATCTCAGCCATGATGACCTCCATCACCATCGCCCGGGAAAAGGAGATGGGAACCATGGAGATATTGCTGGTATCACCTTTAAAAGTGCCACATATCATTCTTGGGAAAGTAGCTCCCTATTTGCTGCTTTCTATCATAGATGCTTTCGTGGTTGTTTTTCTTGGAAATGTTGTTTTCGGGGTACCGATAAGGGGCAGTATCGTCTTGTTGGCGGCATTGGTTTTATTGTATATCTCAATGTCTCTTTCTTTGGGTATACTGATTTCCACTGTTGCCAACAGTCAGCAGGTAGCCTTGTTTATATCCGGTTTTGCCCTGATGTTGCCTACGATCCTGTTATCGGGCTTTATTTATCCAATCGAAAATATGCCTGTGCCCTTGCAGATTCTCAGCAATTTAATGCCGCCGCGTTGGTTTATTGATGCCATCAAGCAGGTGATGCTCAAAGGAAACGGGTTAGATTATATTTGGCCGAATATTTTGATATTGTGTGCGATGACTGCTTTCTTCCTGGGTTTAAGTGTCAGGAAATTTAAATTGAGATTAGAATAACTGCATTATGAGAACAATATTATACCTACTCCAGAAAGAGTTTATACAGGTTTTCCGCAACAAAGCGATGTTGCCGATCATCTTCATCATGCCGCTTGTTCAGATGCTGGTACTGGTTTTTGCTGCCACCATGGAACTGAAAATGGTGGACATCACGGTAGTGGATCTTGATCTGAGTGAAACGTCAACCCGTCTGACTTCCAAAATCGAAGCCAGTAATTTTTTTCATGTAACACGCGCCCAGCTTTCACCTTCCGAAACGGATAAAATTTTGCTGAAAGGTACCAGCGATGTGGTTGTAACCTTCCCGAAAGGATTTGAAACAGATCTCAAAAGAAATGACCAGGCTTCCGTTCAGATCCTGGTGGATGCCATCAACGGGTCAGCGGCAGAGCTGTCAAATGCTTACCTGCAGACAGTCATTGGTTCCTACAACATGAAAGTCAGGGCCGAGATGATGGGAGTGCCTAAATTCACTCCCCCGCAGCAGGTATCGGTAATCCCATCGTACTGGTATAACCCTGAACTGAATTTCAAGTTTTACATGGCTCCCGGGGTATTGGTGATTCTGGTTACCATTATCGGACTATTTCTCTCTTCCCTTAACCTGGTGAGGGAAAAGGAGATGGGAACGATTGAACAGCTGAATGTGACACCCATCAAAAAATATCATTTCATCATTGGGAAGATGATGCCGTTTCTGATCATTGCCCTTTTGGATCTTACCTTCGGACTGTTGGTGGCAAAACTGGTATTCAACCTGCCTTTCAGGGGAAATATCCTCACTTTGTATGTTTTTACCTCTATCTATCTTTTCCTGATTATGAGCATGGGCCTTTTTGTTTCGGCTATTTCGGACACCCAGCAACAGGTGTTATTTGTAGTTTTTTTCTTTATGATCGTCTTTATCATCATGAGTGGTCTTTTTACACCGGTCGAAAGCATGCCGTTATGGGCACAGTACCTGGATCTTATCAATCCGCTTTACTACCTGATCCGGATTATCCGCAATGTTGTTTTGAAGGGTTCCGGACTTTTGGACATGACCAGGGAACTGATTAATCTGTCCGTTTATGGTATGATTATGTTCTCTTTGGCCGTATGGAGATACCGTAAAACTGTATAATTTAGATATTTTTGTATCTTTCGTCCATCGAATCGGGTCAACTATTAACAATTTTATGACAGTCAAAAAATATTATTATACACTGGCAATCAGTGTATTGATTCTTTTGCAGTTACCGGTATTTGCTGCCGTTTTCCCCGCTGCAGTGGAACGTAAATCCAAAAATCCGGCCTCCATTCAGGACACCCTCTCCTGGAGTGTCTCTTTCATGAAAAAGGTATTCAACGGTTCCGGAGATTGGTTTATGACCAACCAGTCCTTTCAGAAATCGATCAAAGGTATCATTGATTATGCTGAAAATGATCCTGTTGATACGATTGTGGTCAACATGAACCAACTGCTTGCTGCGGATTCCATCCCCCTTATCTTTAACCGCAAGGCGGAAAACATTCACTATAAAAGAGCCGTCCCCGGTTATCTCTCTGCTGATGATATAGAGCAGTTGGTTGAAACCCGCAGGAAAACAGTCGCCGACAGTGTACGGAAGACCCTTATCCAGGTACCGGATTACTATCTGTCCGAGGGATTGTCAAAGGCCCCGCTTATTTCTGGAGGAGACCCGCAGCAAATGCTGGTCAGAATGGACCAGATCTTGCCTGCCGCGTTCAAAAATAAATTCAACAAGGGCTGGGAAAACATCCGATTACCGGCCGATGTAACAGGAGCCGAGATTGATACGCTCAGGGTTAGGTTGTATCGCTGGACCAGGCAAACCTACAATGATTCAATTCTGTTTTGCAAGCGGGATTCTTTGATGCATCAATACCGTGAAGATTTCATTGTCCAGCTTTCAGCGGATGCTGCATCAAACAAAAAACACTACCTGGCGGCTAAAAACAGGGAGTACCTTAACATTTTCAATGATGCAGAAGTAAGAAAGGTGAACGACTCAATCCGGATGGCCCTGCGTTATCTGACAGATATGGCGGCTGCTGATTCAACCCTGCTGACCGTTACCAATGTGAAAGGGACCCAGTCAAAAATCTGGACGGCAAATCACCCGATGACGCCAATGCGGATATTCCTGAAGAATGAACAAAACGATTCGCTCAGTGTGATACTTTACAACAACGGGAAAGGCGGATTGCGGATGGTGATAGATGACGGGGTGAAATTCATACGTTTTTCCGAAACCCAGAAAAAGGAGATAACTTTCAATGCGAAAAAGCCGGATGGCAGTTTGCACAAGGTTAACCTGCGTAAGGTTGATCCCATACCATGGAAGTTTTTGGGTACCGGAACAATAGGATTTACCCAAACGGCTCTTTCGAACTGGGCAAAAGGGGGAGAAAGCTCATTTGCGATGTTGTTTATCGGCCGGTATACTGCCAACTACAGCAAGAAGAATATCAAGTGGGAAAACATGGCTGAAATGCGGCTTGGAACCTTTTCATCCAAATCCAGGGGAATTGAGAAGAACGATGATAAGCTTGAGTTTCAGTCGCGGGTCGGATTCTCAGCATCTAAGAAGTGGTACTACTCATTCGAGTCCAATTTCAGGACGCAGATGGCGAAAGGCTATAAATTTCCTGATAAGGTGAACCCGATCTCTGCTTTTATGTCACCTGCATATCTTACTTTCTCCATAGGGATGGATTACAAGCCAAACAAAAATTTCTCACTGTTCCTTTCCCCTCTCACTTCGAAAACGACCATTGTCATGGATACCGCACTGATCGATCCTACCCATTTCGGGCTGGATGCAGGCAGAGCACGTTTGTGGGAACCCGGTGCAATCGTGAAATTGAACTGGCATTACATTATCAAGGATGACATTCTTTATGATACACGGGCTGAAATCTTCAATAACTACAGGTATCCGTTCCAAAAATTCAATGTTAACTGGGAGCAGACACTCGTGATGCAGATAACCCGGCACATCAATACCCGTATAAACACCCAGGTGATTTACGATTACAATGTCAAGTTCCCCATCAAGGACGAGACAGGCAAGACCATCGATCAAAAAGCAAAATGGCAGTTTAAGGAGCTGTTTACGATGGGGTTCAACTATAAATTCTAGTAATACAACGAAAGAATTACGAAAGATGCAAAAATAACTCCTGCAATCCCGTTCGTGGTTCCAAATGCCAGGTTGACCCGGCTCAGGTCGTCGGCTTTCACGATGAGATGCTGGTAAACCATCAGGCCGCTAAAGAGGGCGGCACCGAGCCAGAAAATCCAGTCTGCCTCAAGTGTTAATCCGGCCATGACCACAAAAATGACGGTTATCACGTGCAAAAAGACCGAAATGCGAAGACCATTTTTCACGCCGACCAGTACAGGAATACTTTGCAGCCGGTATTGCCGGTCGAATTCAACATCCTGGCAGGCATAAATGATATCGAAGCCGCTCACCCAGAAAAACACAATTCCTGAAAACAACAACGGCGCAACGGCAAAAGATCCGGCTACAGCCAGCCAGGCACCGATAGGAGCCAGGGAAAGGCCAAGACTCAGCACAAAATGACACAAAGGGGTAATTCGTTTGGTAAAACTATAACCCAAAATAACGAACAAGGCAACGGGTGAAAGGGCAAAACAGAGGGGGTTGATCAGCCAGGTTACCATTCCGAAAAGCAGGGCATTGATAACGACAAATGCCAGCGCTTTCGGGGCAGATACCAATCCTGCAGGGATCTCCCGCCTGGCAGTACGCGGATTGGCTGCATCAAACCTGCGGTCGAGGTAACGGTTGAAGCCCATTGCAGCATTCCTGGCAAATACCATCGACAGGACGATTTCTACCAGTAATTTCCAGAAATGAACCTGGTCAGTTACCATAATGGCCATGAAAAAACCGATCAGGGCAAAAGGCATGGCAAAGATCGTATGTTCGAATTTAACGAGACGGGCGTAAAGCAATATTTTATTCATAAAAAAGTGACTAAAGTGACTAAAGTGAACTAAAGTGACTAAAGTTATTGAAACATCAAATTTAGTGGAATTTTGATATTTCGACCTTAATATTTCTTCAATTTAAGTACTTATCGTAACTTTAGTCACTTTAGTCACTTTAGTCACTTTAGTCACTTTAGTTCACTTCTCCATGAAAGAATTCAAAAAACGCTACACCTTAAACGCCACCCCGCAGGATGTTTACAATGCGATGACCAATCCGCTGATGATTGAGATATGGACCGGCGAACCGGTTGCGATGAGTACGGAACCCGGCAGTGAGTTTGAAATCTGGGATGGAGCCATCACGGGCGAGAACCTTGAATTTATCCAGGATAAGTTGATTGTTCAGAAATGGTTCTTTGGGGAAGATGAAGACTCTGTCGTCACCATCAAGCTGCATGCCGACAAAAAGGGAACCCAGGTTGAGTTGCATCAAACCAATATTCCGGACAATGCCTACGAAAACATGGTAGAAGGTTGGGATGTGGATTATTTTGGCAACCTGAGGCAGTTGTACGAGTAGGCGCGGAGGACGGAGGACGACGGGACGACGGGATGACTGGATGACTGGACGATTGGACGATTGGACGACGGGACGACGGGTTGACTGGACGATTGGACGACGGGTAGACGGGTCAGTCTTGAACGATTAGACCAAAGAACGAACGAATGATGGAAGTCCCGGAACCCGGAACCCGGAACCCGGAACCCGGAACCCGGAACTGCTTCCTCTACCTTGGGCTAATCCGTAGCCGCATCAGGTAATCGTCCATCACATACCCGCTTCCGATATCACTGACCACCTCGCCGTACTTCTCAAATCCCATCTTTTCATAGGCAGCGATGGAACCCAGGTTGTTTTTGTTGACAGTCAGGGTAATGAAATCGGTTCCGTTGGCTTTGCACCTGGCAATGAGAAAATCCATTCCGGCATGGCCTATTCCTTTCCCCCGCTCGGTGCAAAGGAGATATAATTTACTTAGAAACAATTCGTTGTGCTTTTGAATGATCCCGATATATCCTACCGGCAGCCCTTCGGAGATGATCAGAAAATATTCGTATCCTTCGGTATTGATTTGTGAGGTGATGGCCTTCTGGGTCTGGTACTTCCCCAGCATGTAACTCACCTGATCCTCCCCGATGATCGGAGCATAATGATCGAACCAGATGACTTTTGCGAGACCAACAACCTGGCTGATCTCTGTTTCATTTAATACAGGATTGATTTGAACGTTCATTTTTATCTGATTTGAGCGCCTAACTCTCTTTTGAAAGCATTGATGAGTTTTTCCATTGTTTTTTCTATTTGCTTGTCGTTAAGGGTTTTGGAGTCATCCCTTAGCAGGAAACTTACAGCATATGATTTCTTCCCTTCCGGCAGGTGCTCTCCTTCGTAAACATCGAAAATAGAGACTGATTTCAACAGTTCTTTTTCGGTGCGCAGTGCCCACATTTTAATGGTACTGAAGGTCACTTCACGGTCGACCAGCAATGCGAGATCCCTCTTTACCTCAGGAAATTTCGGAAGAGGAGTATAGGCAACCTTGTGCTTTTTGATGGCATTGAGCAGCAATGTCCAGTGAATGTCGGCATAATACACCTCCGTCTGAAGTCCGCTTTGCTTCAGGATATTTCTACTGAGAATACCCACCTGGGCAATCTTCTGGTTGTTGCAGGAATAAGCGATTCCTTCGGCATATAAATCTGAAGTGAAGTGCTCAATCTGGCAGCTTTCAGCCCGGATACCAAGTCTTGACAATATCTTTTCAAGGTAACTTTTAAGCGTATAGAAACTGGTTGGCTGGGCTTTGGCGATCCAATTCCCGTTTTCTTTGCTGCCTGTCAGCCAAAGGCCGATATGTTCCTCTTCCTTGTAGTTTTTTACCGGGTTGGAATAGGTTTTGGATCCGTCAAAGAAATAAACATTGCCGAATTCGTACAGTTTCAGGTCGGAGTTTCTGAAGTTGGTGTTCCTCAATATAGTTTCAAGTCCGCCGAAAAGCAGAGTCTGACGCATCACGTTCAGGTCGGAACTGAGCGGGTTGAACAACTTAACGCTGTTCTCCTCCCTGAACGTGCCTGGCTGTTCGTACCAGGTAGATTTCGTGAGCGAATTGCACATGATTTCGTTGAAACCATTTGCAGTCAGCATCTCTGAAACAAGATTCTGCAGTTTCTGCTTGTCGGGATGACCGGCATGCTGAAGCGTAGATTTTATGGCTGTTCCGGCCTCTACATTGTTGTAACCGTAGATTCTCAGAATTTCTTCAATCACATCGGCTTCCCTGCGCACATCCACACGGTAAGGAGGTACAGAAAGTTCAAGCGTTGATTCATCTTCGGCAGTAATTTTAATCTCCAGCGAAGCGATGATATTTTTGATCTGTCCTTTCGGGATCTCTTTACCGATCAGCCGTGCGATGTTCCGGTAACTTACCGTAACCGGGAAGGCTTCCAGCGCGGCAGGATCTGCCACGATATCAACGATATCGGAGGCAATTTCGCCGCCTGCGAGTTCGCAGATCAGCAGGGCAGCCCGTTTGAGGGCATAGATGGTCCCGTTGGGATCAATGCCGCGTTCAAAGCGGAAAGAGGCATCTGTGTTCAGTCCATGGCGCCGGGCGGTTTTACGGATATATACAGGGTTAAACAAGGCGCTTTCAAGAAACATAGCTGTCGTCTCGTTTTTGATGCCAGAGTCAATCCCGCCGAATACGCCGCCGATACACATCCCTTCTGATGCATTGCAGATCATCAGGTCTTTTTCGTCGAGCGAACGCTCCACTTCATCCAGGGTACGGAATTTGGTGCCGGCAGGCATCGTTTTCACCACCACCTTGTTTCCTTTGATTGCCGATAAGTCAAAAGCGTGCAGCGGCTGGCCTGTTTCAAACAGGATGTAATTGGTGATGTCGACCACGTTGTTGATCGGTTTGAGGCCGATGACCCGGAGCCGGTTTTTCAGCCACTCGGGTGATTCTTTGACAGTGATCCCGGAGATGGAGACGCCGGCGTACCTGGCACATGCTTCCGGATTTTCGACAGTAACCGCCACAGGATGGGTGCGTTTTCCGACTTTGAAAGCATCCACCGAAGGTTTGGTGTAGCTGATCTCCTGTGACTGGCTCAAAAAAGCGGCCAGGTCGCGGGCTACGCCGATGTGGGAGGCGCTGTCGATGCGGTTGGGCGTCAGGTCGACCTCCAGGCAAAAGTCGCTTTCTACGTCGAAATAAGCCGAAGCAGGCGTTCCCGGCAGGGCGGCAGGATCCAGGACCATGATGCCGTTGTGGTCGTTGCCGAGGCCGATTTCATCCTCTGCGCAGATCATTCCCGCGGAGACCTCCCCTCGTATTTTTGATTTCTGTATGGTAAAGGATTCATCTCCCTTGTACAAAGTGGTGCCGACAGTCGCAACGATAACTTTCTGACCCGCGGCTACATTCGGAGCGCCGCAAACGATGGGTGCAACTTCTCCGTTGCCCAGGTCGACTGTGGTGATGCTGAGGTGATCCGACCCGGGGTGTTTTTCGCAGGTAAGCACTTCACCGACTACCAGTCCTTTCAATCCTCCTTTGACGGATTCAACTTCCTCCACGTTTCCGGTCTCCAGACCCAATTGTGTCAGCAGTGCAGCAATTTCCTGAGGGTTCAGGGATGTATCCAGGTAATCTTTCAGCCACTTGTAAGAGATGTTCATTCGATATGATTTTTTTGTGGGGCAAATTTAGGCATTTATAGGCTAAGGACAAATAGCCTCTTTCGGGTTCCGGGTTTCGGGACTTCCATCAGTCGTTCGTCCAGTCGACACGTTCCGTTTCTCGTTTCGGATGCCGGTCTCCGGGCGGGGGCGGGGGGTAAATCCGCATCAGTGGGGCATAGATAAAATATTCGCACCAGCAGGAAGTGCTTTTTTCATTGTCGTCTGCTTTGCTGACGGCTTAAAAACTAAGCGAAAGAGTGGGCTTTAGCCAAACCAAACAATCAGTTCCCTGACTGGTGCGGTAGATGGTGAGGATTTTGGCTAAAGCCCTTCTTATCCATTCATTCCTGATCCGTTGGCTAAAGCCAACGGCAATGAAACTGACAATGCCAAAACAGGGGGTTTTAATTGCGTCCGGATTTCCGCAGTCTGCGGGGCGCGTCCGGTCCCTGAGGAGTAGAGGGGAAAATCCGCACCAGCCGGGGTGAACCGATGTGATACGCCGCTGCAGCCGGTACTTCGACCGCTATTTCTTATAGCCTTTATTAAGCGGCGGGTATTTCGATTTTCTTTATTTTATCCAGATCCTTTTTCTTGTGAATTTGCGCCTCCTCTAAATCATAGTCATCCTGTAACCCTAACCAAAATTTCGCTGAAGTGCCAAAATAAATGCTTAAACGCAAAGCCGTGTCAGCCGTGATACTTCTGTTCTTTTTCAATATCTCAGATGTTCTGGTTTGGGGAATTCCAATATCTTTTGAAAGTTTATAGGCAGTAATATTAAATGGTTTTAAAAACTCTTCCATCAAAATTTCCCCGGGATGTACATTTGCCAGTGTTTTCATCATCTCACATTTATTAGTGATAATCCAATATTCTTACTTCTTCCGATTGCCCTTCATTCCATTTGAAAATGATTCTCCACTGATCGTTAATCCGGATACTGTAAAAATCACTCCATTTTCCGCTCATCTTTTCCAGTCTGTTTGATGGTGGAATCCGAAGATCCATCATATTTTGCGAGTTATTATGCATATTCCGGTGAAGGCGGACACTCATTCCGGAGCAAGCCGGACACTTTTCTTGTGGTAAATTAGTTCATAAAACTATAAAAAATCAGTCATCATTTTTTAGATATTTTCTCATTGATTCTCCTTGTATTTCGATTCGATAAGAACCATTAACCAGCCTGTCCATAATGGCATCGGCAATGGTAGGTTCGCCAATACAATCGTACCAATCTTTTACCGGTATTTGTGAAGTT
>JBBQHB010000015.1:0-75782 GCA_038323575.1 Bacteroidales bacterium
GTAGGCACGACCCATGCCGGGTGCCATCGGCACCATACATGTTGTAGCCTCGGAATTTATTCCTTGGAAAATATCACGCATTTCAATATTAATTCGGGAGTGCTGTAAGCACGATCCATGCCGGGTGCCATCGGCACCATACATGTTGTAGCCTCGGAATTTATTCCGTGGAAAATATCACGCATTTCAATATTAATTCGGGAGTGCCGTAGGCACGATCCATACCGGGTGCCAACGGCACCATACATGTTGTAGCCTCGGAATTTATTCCGTGGAAAAATGAGCGCTATGGCAAAAAATGCCGTAGGCATGACCGATTTCACAACCCGTTAAAATAAACCCTCAAAAATTTTGAAAAATCAAAAAATATCGGTATATTTAATTGAATCTTAATTCCTTAAAAAATGCCAAATACCTATCATCAAATATATATTCACGGCGTATTTGCTGTAAAAAACAGAAATGCGAGGATACAACCGGAGTGGAAACCAAAGCTGATGGCAGTAGTAGGAAACCTGATCAATGAAACCGGTTCGACCAATATCATTGTTAATGGCGTAGAAGATCATGCCCATTGTTTGTTCGGACTGAAACCATCTGTTAGTATTTCAGACGTAATGAAAATAGCCAAATCCAAATCATCCAAATGGCTAAATGAAAGCAATTTGCTGCAACATCATTATGAATGGCAATCCGGTTTTGGCGCATTTTCTTACAGCCATTCACAAATTGATCTGCTTTACAAATATATTTTGAATCAGGAGAGGCATCACCAACATCAATCTTTCCGCGAGGAATACATAGAATTACTCACGAGATTCAATATAAATTTTGATGAGAATTATATCTTTCATGATATGATTTGAATACAGCACATTACCAAATCCAAGCATCAATGTAATAAATCCCGATGCATCAAAATCTGCCATGCCTAAGGCATTTTGGCAAATCTCTCATCGCTCTCTCCACGGAATAAATTCCGAGGCTACAATATCGGCCATCCCGCAAATGCGGGATTGATATGCAGGATTTTCAGAAATTGAATATCCCATCCACGGAATAAATTCCGAGGCTACAACATCGGCCATTCCTAACGGCATTGATATTTACGATCTTCTAATTTCAGTCCAGTGCCGTTGGCACGACCCATCCCGCGTGCCATAGGCACAATTCATATTGTAGCCTCGGAATTTATTCCGTGGAAAATATCACGCATTTCAATATTAATTCGGGAGTGCCATAGGCACGACCCATGCCGGGTGCCATCGGCACCATACATGTTGTAGCCTCGGAATTTATTCCGTGGAAAATGATCGCGCATATAGACAAAAATGCCGTAGGCATGGCCGATTTTTCAAGACACAAATTTAATTCCCGATTATCGGGCCTATTGAAATTTCAATTAATTTTAATAAATCAATCCAAATGATTTCCAGCACCAAAATAATAAACCAAAATGCACTCCAACCGACGCAAATTTATCACCACCTCCCTGGCAGGAGGCCTGGCAGCTGCTTTACCGGGTTCTGCCCATGCAGCAAAACCTGCAGAAAATATTGAACAGTCCTATGCAAAACTCGACGAAATATTAAAAAAGGAGGTACTGAAAAAAAGGCTGTTCTCTGCACCCGTCATCATTGAAACGCTTGAATTGCTTCGCTTTAAAGACAGCTTTTTGTGCCGGGTCCGGTCAAAGGATGGAGCTGAAGGTTGGTCATTCGCGAACGATGGTCCGATGAAAACATTTTACCCGGTATTTACAAACAGGCTGCAACCCTATTTTATCGGGAAAGATGCCAGGGATCTTGAAGCACTGCTCGAAGAGGTCTATGTCTACCAAAGCAACTACAAATTCCAAAGCCTGGCACTCTGGGTTCCTGTTGCCACCATCGAATTCGCGATTTTGGATATGTTGGGAAGAATTGCAGGGAAACCGATCGGCCAGCTGATTGGGGATATCCATCTGAAAGAGGTTTCATTCTACCAGGCTAACAGCGAACGTGATATTTCAGGCGAAGAGGTACTGAAACACCTGCAGCAGGAATTGGCCAAATCCAAAACCAAGGCCCTAAAATTTAAAGTCGGCGGACGGATGAGCCATCCTGAGTTTCCGGCCGACAGATCAGTGAAACTAATACCGATGGTACGCAAGATATTTGGCGACGAGATGCACCTGTTTGCCGATTCCAACGGTTCTTACAACACCGAAGAAGCCATAAAAATTGGAAAATTGCTGCAGGAATACAAATACGAACATTACGAAGAGCCCGTTCCCTTCGACTGGTACGAAGAAACCAAACAGGTTGCTGACGCGCTGACCATTCCGATCGCCGGGGGCGAACAGGAATCCAGTATGCACAACTTCAGGTGGCTTATCGCCCATGATGCACTTCAAATCGTACAGCCGGATGTCTATTATTTTGGAGGAATGATCCGCTCGATGAGGGTTGCAAGGATGGGAGAAGCATTTGGAAAAGTTTGCACTCCCCACATTTCAGGAGGCATGGGATACCTGTACATGATGCATTTCGTATCGGCCATTTCCAACGCAGGGCCTTTTCACGAATTCAAAGGGAACAGCAAGGAAATTCCCATCGAATGCAGGACGTCTTCTATCCTGATCGATGAGGGGGTCATCAAAGTCCCGACCGGACCGGGCTCGGGAGTGGAGGTTGATCCGGATTACCTGAAAAAATACAGGGTAGTAACAGGATAATCACCACTTATCGAACATACCGTGCAACAATGTGATAAAACGGTCAATTTGGTTCATGGTTGTATTCCTGGTAATAAATGTTTGGATCCAATTTCGTTTAATCAAATAGTTACTGTTGAAACTGATAATACAATTCATCTCTGCAAGGTAATTCCCAAATGCGACACTGTTTAAATCTGCAGGTAATTCAATGGTGATTACTGCAGGTGAGGAAGTTGACTCACCATTAATAATTTTAAAATTTGCCTGCCTGATCCCGTCTCTGAGGATTTTCGATTTCTTTAACAGGTCATCGTATAGGTATGTTCGCTCATTCAGCGTTTTAACAGCACCAAACAAGGCATAAACCAGGTTGGTAGATATTGTGAACGGAATGCCATTTTTACTCCTGTAATATCCAATGTCCAGGTACTTTGGGATCGCACCGGATAACAATATTTCATGGTTCGAAAATACCATGGAAAGCCCCGGGTAAGAGCAAAGTGCTTTTCCGCTTGAGCAAGAGACCAGGTAAATATTTTTAAGGTTAACCCGGATAGTTCCGACAGAACTTATACAGTCCAGACACAATTTGATTTTCTGTTGATTACAAATCTCCTGAAGCAGATCTATATCGTTCATAACACCTGTTGAAGTCTCACAATGAACGGCCCAAATCCATTTGATCTGACTGTTTTGGTCGATAAAATCACTGAACTCCCTGTAAGAAAACGGTTCGCCCCAAATAGCGGAGAATGTCAGGAATTTCAGTTTGAACCTTTTGGCTTGCGAGATCAAACGATCGCCAAATTCACCGTTTGTCAGAATCAGTCCATGTTCGTCGTTCAGTGACAATTGTGCAGCAATGGCATCATTTGCCAAGGTTCCTGATCCGGCCAGTATTTCTGCATGTTTTGAATTCACTAAATGACAAAGCGCTTTCCGCAGCTGGTCAAAATCTGAAATAAATTCTTCACTTCTGTGTGATACCGGCAACTTAAAGAAGGCATCCATCACCCGCTTATCCAATTCAACCGGACCTGGTAATAGGTGAATAATATCATTTGAAACTGTCGTCATACTTAACTAATCAGGATGAATAAAAACCGGCAAAGCATTCTCAACGGTCAGATACATTGGATAATAAAGGGCTTCAGATGTCCCAACCGGATCCGCGAATTGTTTAAAACCGAGATGCCCGTACAATTTTAATTGCCTGATGGTACCGGAAATCAAGGCGATTTCAAATCCATGCTCCATACAATAGCTTGCGAGTATTTGTATTAACCCATAGAAAACCTTGCTGTTCCTGTACCCCTCCTTTACTGAGAGCAACCTTATTTCACACAAATGTTCCTTTATTGGCAGATAATCATCCAGATTGATGATTTTTTTGTCCAGTGAAAATGGCCTTTTTTCTTTTAGACAAATCATACCTACTACCTCCTGCAAATTATTTAAACAGATGAAATAGATATTCTCCTCATGAAATTTGTCAACTAAGAATTGATCCGGATTCTTCGGATGTTGCGGAATTTCTTCCACAAAAGTTGCATAATTGAGCTGGTGAATCTGATTAAACTCATCCGGTTCACCTGCAATTTTGAAAGTTAGTTGTTTCTCTGATTCCATTTCATGCTAAAGTTGAACCTTTTGATGTCTCAAGGCATTAAATTTAGTGATATTTTACCGATGGGCAATCAGGACTATGAATATTTGAAGTGTACTCAACACATTGCATAACAGCGGATACTTACAATAATAAAGAAAATTCGGAATAATCAACAATCAAATTTAAACAATTTTGTTTGGAAATCTTTGCAGCAATTTATATACTTTCCCGGCATTATTTCTTCGAAGTATTGCATTAGAAGAAAATAATTCAATGTTTTAAGATTTTCTTACATTTAATACAACTTTAAAACATGAAGCTTTTCTATGAATTTCTAACCATACTGATTTGAAAAACACTTGATTCAATCCAATTAACCCAATACTCTTAAAGATGCACCGAAGAACATTTGTTAAAAACAGCATGCTGGCAGGCACTTCATTGGCCTCGCTCTCTCTGGCTGCCTGTCAGTTTAATACTTCTACCGTGAAAAAGGATGAGAACACTCCGGCAGAGGTCAACCTCGATGAATTAACAATCCTTCAACTGCAGGAAAAAGTCAAAAATGGTCGGCTCACCTACGTTGCAATGGCCCAAATCTATCTGAAACGGATTAGTGATTTGGACAAAGCCGGTCCCACTCTGAATTCGGTAATTGAAATCAATCCGGAGGCACTGGCCATGGCAGAAAAGATGGACGAGGAACGCATAGCAGGCAAGCTGAGAGGTCCCTTGCATGGTATTCCAGTATTGATCAAAGACAACATCAACAGCGGTGACAAGATGCAGACCACTGCCGGGTCACTTGCGCTGGCAGGAAATATAGCTTCAGAAGATGCCTTTGTAATGAAAAAACTCAGGGAAGCCGGGGTTGTCCTCCTGGGAAAAACCAACCTCAGCGAGTGGGCCAATTTCAGGTCGACCCGCTCCGCAAGCGGTTGGAGCAGCCGCGGTGGCCAGACCCACAACCCTTACATTCTCGACCGCTCGCCCTGCGGATCTAGTTCCGGTTCCGCAGTGGCAGTCTCGGCCAACCTCTGTGCTGTGGCTGTGGGGACTGAAACAGATGGTTCCATCGCCTGTCCTGCTTCCATGAACGGACTGGTAGGTATAAAACCGACGATAGGACTTATCAGCAGGTCGGGAATCATCCCCATCTCCAAATCACAGGATACGGCCGGTCCTTTGGCGCGAACCGTTACGGATGCAGTTCTTCTGCTGAACGCCATGACCGGCGCAGATCCCGGAGATGAATCAACGACTGCCAACAAAAATCCGATCGCTGATTACAGCCGCTTCCTGGATACAAACGGTCTGAAAGGTAAAAGAATCGGTGTTGAGAAAACTTTTCTCAAACACCACGAAGGAATCGACAAAATCCTGAAACTGGCTTTGTCCAAAATAGAACAGGCCGGCGCGACCATTGTGGAGGTTGACTTTATGAACAAAACCGGAGAATTCGGGAAAGCTGAATTCGAAATGATGGAGTTTGAATTCAAAGACGGCCTCAACAGGTATCTCTCAACTGCAAACAGTAAAATGAAGTCATTGAAGGATATTATCGAGTTCAACAACCGGAACGAGTCTTCAGTGATGCCCTGGTTCCAACAGGAAATCATGGAGGGCTCAGAATTAAAGGGTGATTTAAACTCAAAAGAATATATTGCGGCCGTTCAGCAACTTGGAAAACTGAAAGAATTCATTGATCAGCTGTTCATTGCGCAAAACTTGGATGCGTTATGCGGTCCTGCTACCGGGACCTCCTGGTGCAACGACCCCATCAACGGAGATTTCTGGACAGGTTACGGTGCTTATACCCCGGCTGCAATCACCGGATATCCGTCCATCACGGTGCCAATGGGATTTGTTAGCGAACTGCCGCTGGGCCTTTCATTTTTTGCCCGCGCTTTCCGGGAACCGGAAATCATTGCGATCGGATACGCTTATGAGCAAATCTCAAAAAAACGCACACCACCAAAATTCCTCAGTAGCCTGAAGGTTTAAACCTCAGCAGATGAATTTTTTTCTTATTTCAAATAACTGAACGCAAAAAATTGATTATCTATAACATAAACCTAATGAAAAAACGTCCTGATCCTGCAAAAAACATGAAAACCGATGCCATGGTCACAATGGAAAAGAGATTGTTTAAACCTTCCGCCACAGAAATGGTACAGTTGTCAGTCGCCTTGCTGGTACTTCTTAACGGTATTGTCTTACTGCTGTTCCCTTTGTTGTTAATGAAATCATATGCCGAAGTATTCAGCAAAGCTTGGATTATCCTCATCTTCACCCCGCTGCTGACCGGGGTCATCCAGCCATTGACCAACCGGGCCGGATTGCTGACATTGCATGGATTGCCGGATCCGGAAATGATTCAAACAAAGTTGGCAGAATTGCTCAAGTATTATAATTACATAGAAACCGGAAGGGATGATCAGTCTCTTTACCTCGATTACAGCACAAAATGGAAAAGGTTCATGCACTTTAACAGAGGTCAGGTAAGCATTACGGTTGACCAGGATACCATCATGATCACCGGGAAAAAACTGGTGCTTGACTTTATTGAAACGAAGATGCTATTCGGGAAGGAATTTAAAACATTGAATGCGTACAAGTTGAAATGAAACAACCTATATTTTACCAATCAAATTTAATCTGCTATGGAAACTATTCAGATTCACACAATCAACAGGAAATGGACCAAACTTGAGCTGTATTTAAGCCTTATCATCCTGATTATTTGCATTATTGAGCTATTAGCTGCATTATTTTTTAATCACAAAGATGCTTATTCGCCATTGCATTATCTCATCTTTTCAATGTATGGCTTGATGATGTTTTCGACGAGATATTTTGCACTCAAAGCAGATAAATATTTCATCAAATGGGATGAAGAAGAGATAGTTTACGCTTTTCCCTGAACCCAGGGAATTAACACAGTCCGAATTCCTGATATTAAAGGTGTTAAAATAAATCTGTTTGAGATTAAACTGCAATTGTCGGAAGGCGAAAAAACGCTCAAATTAGAAGGCCTTTTTTTACAAAGAACTTAAAAAGATAAAAGAAAAATTTGAGGCCATCCAAAGTCTAATCAAATAGAAACCAAACATTTCAAACCAATGGAATCAAACCTGACCAAAGAAATTATTGCAGACAAAAGTCTGGTAGCCTTTTGCGGCCTCTACTGCGGCGCCTGTCGTTCCTATTTATCCGGCAAATGCCCCGGCTGCAAGGAAAATGCAAAGGCAACCTGGTGCAAAGTCAGGAGCTGTAACATGGAGAACAACTTTCAGCGTTGTGCCGACTGTACCATCACGAATTTGAAAACATGCAAAAAATACAATTCATTTATCGCCAAAGCATTTGGATTCGTTTTCAACTCAGACAGGGCAGCCTGCATCGAACAAATAAAGATAAGGGGTTATGATGGATTCGCGGTAGAGATGGCCGGTAGCAAAAGGCAGTCCATTCCCCGAAGATAAAACTACCCCCTCGGTTTTTGCTAACAGCTAAAAGGTAAGAGCTAAAAGCTATCTGTATGAAATATTTTCTCAAACAACTCACCTCCCTGATCCTTCCAATCACCGTGCTGATCCTCGTCCCGGCGTGGATAGAAAAGGATATTTCCATCAAAAATATCCCGATTTTTGCGGTGGGTATTCTGGTTGTGTTATTGGGAATAGCCATCCTGTCTGTCACGATATATAGCTTTATTACCATTGGGAAAGGAACCCTGGCTCCCTGGTTCCCGACCGGGAAGCTGGTAATCTCAGGATTGCATTCCTATATCAGAAATCCCATGATCATAGGTGTTCTGGTAGTTTTAGCCGGAGAATCAATTGCATTTTTATCTTTTAAAATCCTGATCTGGATGTTCCTTTTTTTCCTGATTAACAACCTCTATTTCCTTCTTTACGAAGAACCCAGCCTTGAAAAGAGATTCGGGAATGATTATCTTGATTACAAAAAAAAGGTGCCACGCTGGATCCCAAAACTAAAATCTTACAAACCTTCTAAAACTGCTAACAGCTAAAAGCAAACAGCTATGGGTCATTCCGTTCCATTCGGAGACTTCAACAAATCATAACTTCGCTTATCATTACACCAGAAATACTGATTCTGCTTTAAAATATATACCTTTAACTGTCTGAAATCACTACCTTTACATATTATTCACTAAAATTAATTACCTGAACTTTCAGGAACTGTTCCGAATTAAATAAGCTGCCCCTACCAGCTTATGACTTCTTAAAGCCTATACGCTTGATCAATATTTTTTCGATCATTAAACATCCGGTTATTCAATCGGGCAAATTGCTTACCTCCAAATTTAAGCGTTATAAAGGAAACCTAAATACTGACTCCCTGATGAAAACATCCAGTTATAAATTTCGGAACCTATTTCCCGAAACGACCACGGCAAATGCATGGAAAGCTACTGTGATCTTTGTTGCAGGACTTATTTTGACTTTTACTCTAACAATCCACCTAAAGAATGATGTTGAGAAAGAGGCAAAAACAGAGTACGTGAAAGTTTGTATCGAAATTAAGGAGAAAATATCGGAAAGACTTCGGGCACATGCCCAACTTTTAAGAACTGGTTCGGCATTTTTTGAAACATCTGATACTGTTACACGACAGATATGGAGAAAATTTAACGAGAAGACAGGCATTTCCATCGATTTACCCGGTATTCAGGGGGTGGGATATGCAATGCTCATTCCGAAAAACCAACTGCAACAACATATCCAAAGCATAAGAAAGGAAGGCTTTCCGGATTATACCGTAAAACCTGCAGGGGAAAGGGATCCTTATACTTCAATTGTCTTTCTTGAACCATTTAACAGCCGGAATTTACGCGCCTATGGTTATGACATGTTCTCGGAACCAGTTCGCAGGAAAGCAATGGAGCTGGCCCGCGACTCCGGAATGGTTGCCCTTTCAGGCAAAGTTATTTTGATCCAGGAATCCGGCATGGATATCCAAGCCGGCTCTTTGATGTATATGCCTGTTTACAGGAATGGATTGCCTGCAAACACAGTCGGACAACGCCGCAGCACCATCAAAGGTTGGGTTTACAGTCCCTGCCGCATGAACGATCTTATGGTAGGGATTTTGGGCAGCCAGGGTTCGGATATATCCGATAAAATCCATCTGCAGGTCTACGACGACAGCATTTCAGCAACATCCCTGCTGTACGATAGTAAAAAAACCGAGCACATCATCAGCGCCAATGATCCGGCGCTGACATTAACTTTCCCGGTACACTTTCTCGGAAAGAATTGGGTTTTTTATTTTTCAAATTCCGCAGAAGAAGCCAGTATGCTTCAGGGCAAAGTGCTCATTGTACTGATCGGAGGCTGTATCATCAGTTTCTTGTTGTTTTCGTTGTTTCTTACAGTATTTAACACGCTTTACAGGGCCAATCATATTGCAGCACAATTGACTTCAGAACTGACGGAAAGTGAAGAGAAATACAGAGACTTTGTCAACCATATACCGGATATTATTTACAAAACATCCGACAAAAGAGGCGGACTGTTCTGGTCGGAAAATGTAAAGGATATTTTGGGATTCAGTCCGGAAGAAATAAAGGATAATCCTTTCCTATGGTTAGAATCGATACATCCCGACGACAAACCAAACGTATATAAAGCAATCGAAGACTTTGACAAAGGCGAAAAATACGACATTGAATACCGCATAAAAACCCGATCGGGAAAATGGATATGGCTGCATGACCATTTTATCTTCAGAAAACAGAATGGGGATGAGTTAATTATTGAGGGCCATGCAAGTGACATTACTTCACGAAAAGAGGCTGAACAAGCGTTAAATGAAAGCAAAGAGAAATTTCGCCTGCTCATTCAAAATTCAAATGATATTCTCGTCCAAATTAATGAAAATGGAGAGCAGTTCTTTATCAGTGATGCGGTTGAAAGAATTACAGGATACACTGCCGAAGAATTAAAGGGACCGATTTCAGCGGTCGTTCATCCCGAAGATATTGCTGTTTTAAGTCAACAATGGCAGGACATTCTGACCAATAAAAATGAGCAGTTCCGCCTTCAATACAGGCATAAACACAAAGAAAAAGGATACGTATGGTTTGAAGCTGTTACCCAAAATTATTTTGAACATCCGGCAATACATGCGGTAGTCGCAAATATCAGGGATATTTCAGCCAATAAAGAAAGCGAACTCAATCTTATAGAAAGTGAACTCAAATTAAAGGAACTCAATGCCACCAAAGACAGGTTCTTCTCTATTATTGCCCACGACCTGAAGACCCCTTTCAACTCGGTAATCGGATTCAGTAATCTGTTAATTGAAAATATCAGGGCTAAAGACTATGAAGGCATTGAGCGCTATGCCGGTATTATCAAAAATTCCTCAGAGCGGGCCATGGATCTGCTGATGAACTTAATGGATTGGTCGCGTTCACAAACCGGACGCATGAACTTTCATCCCGAACCGGTTGAAATCGATGCATTGATCAATCAGGTTACTGAGTTAACAAATGATGCTGCCTTTCAAAAATCGATCACCGTTGCGAAAGAAGTACCGCTGAATACTTCGGTCTTCGCGGATAAGGCGATGGTCAGCACCATCCTGCGAAACCTGGTATCGAATGCCATAAAATTCACCAACCAGGACGGCGTTATCCTAATCTCGGTAAAAATAACAGGGAATGATTTGGCTATCGCTGTAACCGACAACGGGATTGGAATAAGCAAAGAAAACCTTGGGAAACTATTCCGCCTCGACGAAACCTATTCTACAAACGGCACAAAAAATGAAAAGGGAACCGGATTGGGACTAATCCTTTGCAAAGAATTTGTCGAAAAACACGGCGGCACTATCGGGGTGGAAAGCACAGAGGGCAAAGGCAGCAGGTTCTTTCTTACGCTTCCGGCAGCCCATTCAACCGTCAAAAGTACGGAAGTTCGCTAAGTGACCGGGTGACTCAAATGAATGATCCTGCCGGGAGATTGGTTTCCGGCACCCGGTCACTCCGGTCATTTTAACGGATCGGCACCCAAGGTTCCGACCAACTCTTTCAGGTATTCTTTTGATTTTACTCTTTCTAAGTGAGCCTTAGCTTCTTCAAGTTTTTGGTTCAAATTTAGCCGTTCTACTGCTTCTTTATGATTTTTCATGCCAATTACATTTTCGATATAGGCAATGTTTTTTATCCAGAATTCAATGTCCTTTTTTTGTTTCAGTGCAAGACGTTTCTGATACCAGTCGCTGTTCATTACATATTCGCGGGTAAACATTTTGCGGAATTCAGGATGGTTACGATCTTTTCCTTCATACGACCCGTTGATCATAATTGACACCAGTGCTTGTAAGGGAGGACATAAAGCTTCATAAGTTCCATCTCTCATAAAACCCTCAGCAACACGTTTTTGTGTACCGGCAAGATTTTTAAGTGATTCAACAAACATTTCCTGATCCTGCAATTCAGGACGAAGCATATCGTCAGAGAAAACAGCGTCAGGATTACTGAAAATACGACCCAGGAAGTGACGAACAAATTTATTTGTAATTCTATATCCAAGCAAACTAGCGTTAATAACTTCTCCTTTATGGGTGAAATTTTCAATTTTTTCTAAGTATCCGTTTTTGATCAGGAATTTTGGATCTTGTTCTTCAACTCCCATCCTTGAAACCAGCTCAGGCATTAGTAAACTGATGTCATGATCGATCTTGTATTTTGGGCCAACATAACCTGCCGCTGATGAAAAAGCTTCGTATCCTGTTATGATGTATGACAATAATGCATTGTTGAGGTCAGCCGATGGCAGCAGGTTGTTAAACGGACCTTTTGTCAATGCTCCTTCAGAACCAAAACCTGTTGTTGATGGCGATTTCCCGGTGATGCTACAGATAAAATCTATAAATAACTCAGGCAGTTCCTGGTAATGAATCGGATTATAAACAGCCAATGGCGGCACGTTATTTTTCACTTCCGCCGGGTTGTTTCTTCTTCCCGGGAGTATTGCGTTTACAGGTAAATAAAGTGGTTTGTTTAAAGGAATTTTACGTTTGATGCGGGTACTGGTTTCGGCAATGTATTTCTCGATAGGAGAAACCAAATCGGGACGAATCTGCAAATATCGTGGATTTGCAGATGGTACACCGTTTACCAAACGAGGTTCTGATGGAACAACCAAATATTTCGGGCTTTCAGACGCAAGGAAGTTGTTGATTAAATCCTTCACGGGTTGTGTATACAAATCAAATCCGATGGTGTCGTCTTGTATTTCTTTCACCTTATCGCGGGTAAGCGGCTCGTAGTTTGAGAAAAAAGTATTTGGACCCGAAAGTTCTTTTTCTCCTTGTTTATCGTATCCTTTGTGCACACAATCGTCAGGACGCTGGAAAAGTCTCGACTCGCAGTTCGTTACCAATTTTACACTCCGGTTTTTATAAAGTGGATTTAAGTATTCCAGTTTGTCGGCTGGCAGGGTGATAGAAGCGGTGATGTCATCTTCCATTTGTACTTTTTGAGCCGCATAAAAATCCTGCCTTACCTGAAAAATCCTCCAGGAATTATCAAGGTCGTGCCCAATCCGCAGGTAATTCGAAATTAACTTCCGTCCATTAAATTTAAGTTCATTGCCTTGTCTTCCATTCACTTTGTCGACAGAGAAATATTCGCGCCAATGTTGTCCCATTCTGGCGTGATACCTGCGTTTTACAATGTAAAGCATGTCTTTAATTCCTTGCGGAATGGTATCGAGCCATTGGTTGTATTCATCGGTATATTCAGTGTCGGGTGTAAGTAGTTTTATTACAGAGCCGAGCGATCTGCTTGAGTCCAAAATTTGTCTTGATGCAATTTTTCTGTAATCGGCAGGAATTTTAAAGCGTTTAGAATAATCTTTGCCGATCAGTTTTTCAACTTCATCAAGGTCTTTTTGCATATCAGCTACGATAACAGAACCTTGAATCATGGCATCTAAAATCGATTTGGAAATTTCAGATTTTCCACCGCCTGAAACTGTGCAAGGTTTATGGCAGAAAGTTCCTTCGCCAACGGCCCCGGTCAAGTGCCACATGCTGCCGTTAAGGCGTTTGCGCATCTGAATTTTGTAGCCCGAAGGTAAAATGTATACATTTTGAGGCAGTAGTTTAATCGAATACTGATCCTTGTTTTTTTCCCAGGTTACCGATTGTTCGAATAAATTGAACCGGACATTCTCCGGCACATAAATGATGTTTTTGTAACTTTTATCAATAGCATAACCTTCGGGCTGCAAATCCATGATGTAGGAATACAGTTGTAAGATTTCTTTAAAGGTGGCATCCGGTGACAAAGACATACTGTCGTTGGCAAAATTTTCGCCCAAATCATAGCTTGGGAAAGCAATAGCACCGCCGGCATGTTCTTCTTCTGCCAATCCAAATAAGTTGGCAGAATAGCTAATTTGTGTTTTAACTTCTTTCTTGCAATAACCAAAATAGTTGTCGGCAATGATGGTAATCACCACTCCACGCCCGTCACGTGCAGTAATTTTGAATGCCTTGCCATCGTTGTATTTTTCTTCAGGATCTCTCCAAAACATGCCATCGCGGACTTGTCTTTCGGTCGCATCGTCGTAATGAGGAAGCCCCAAATCTTTTTTCTTAAGATGAATAAGGTGGGTGGCCATAATTACACATCCGGTGTGACCGGTCCATGTTTCCGGATCAAGGGCTGCATCGTTTTCAGGCAGGTGCGGATCACCGGCATTTCCGAAAATAGATTCTACAAAATCGAGGTTACTGATCAGGTTGCCGGGAGCAAAGAAGCGCACTTCCATCGTTTTTTCAGGAATTACACCAGGAACTTCAGGAATGACAATCGGCCGCAACAATAAGCTGACAAATAATTCTGCTTTTTCTTCCTGATTAGCGGTAAAAGGTAAAATTTTCAGTTCGCTTGGCGGATTAAAAGCAGCTTCGAGTAATTTGGCAAAAGTGGCCTTGGGAACGGCCTTTTTATCGTCGGGAATTGGAAGCCCTCCTTCGCATATGTGGAACACTCCCTTGGTGGTTCGTTTATCTTCTTTCGGATTGTGCAATATTCCCTGTGCCGCGCGGTACGTTCGAACTATGTCGGTTTCATAAATATCGGCATTGGGAGGCATCGACATCATTCGGGCCATACCATGATAATCAAGTACCAGTGTGTTCTGCGGTAACTCAACACTTTTCTCCCCTGGAACATCGCTCAGGTAATCATCAATAAAATCCTGGATCCTGGCTCCTACCGGCG
This sequence comes from Bacteroidales bacterium, assembly GCA_038323575.1. Taxonomy (GTDB): domain Bacteria; phylum Bacteroidota; class Bacteroidia; order Bacteroidales; family Prolixibacteraceae; genus CAINVV01. The sequence goes on from JBBQHB010000015.1 coordinate 14,578, forward strand.
ATAGATGTGTTGATAAAAGCCTGGCCTTTTCTTTAAAGTTATTTAATAGCGGAGTTACAATTTCCAAAAAATGTGCAGTACGTTCATCCTGAAAATAGGGATAACCCAAAGCTGCCAATTTAAGGTTGATATATTGAATTAATTTCTTGTTGTTAACTGTGTCTTTGTTGGAATCGATTCCGACACCAAAGGTTTTTGAATTGGCCATTTTCTAAATTTTTAATTTGATCAAAATTAATGAATGGTAAAAAGATTCATTGCTAATTTGATATTTCAGAACAATATTTGGCAATAAAATAATATTACAAAACTCAATACCTTAACGGAATTCTGACTTAAAGGTTTCTGAATCAGCTTAATTTATTCCAAATACCAATAGTTTACTTTAAAATGCAAGGATTTAAAGTTGCCATTGGGTTTTCGCTTTTATTGAGTGAGTGAATAGGAACAAATAGATATCACATTTTTCGACATTTCGACCTCTCTAAATCACCTAGAAGGCGAGATTTCAGATATTACCTTCAATCAATACTCAGGGCAAATCGAGGATCTTTCAAAAATCAACCGGAAGAGGCTTTATACTTATATCCCTATGAATTCAGCTGGACTTGGCTCAATCAGGTACAAAGTCTTTTGTCCGTCGGTAGCCAGTATCAGTCAGTCGGCCAAAATCATACTGCCTTTGTTAAAATCAGGTGCACGCTTGGTTTTCCACATGATCTGACCATCCATTTTCATACAAACCAGGCCGTCGCGCCGGTTATTGGTTCCGTACTGGGCATAGAAATAACCGTTGTATAAGATTGGGGGCTTTGTTTGATCGCCAAATTCAACAGTTGTAAAAAGTTCTGTTGCTCCATAGGTGCCATCCGCCGTTTTTTCGACTTTTATCATTGTTGCTCCGAGTTCGTATCCACCTACAATAAGTAAATCCCCGTAAACCAAAGGACACTGGGCAATTGCCCAGGTTGGAATTTTTTCACCTCCGAAATCCTTCCAGACATTTTTATTCCAGACCGGCTTCCGGGTGTTGGTATCTATGCAATACAAATCGCCGCAAGGGCCGCACGAATAAACACAGATGCCATCCACAACCGGGACACTTCAAGACCCTGGATACCTGACAGATCCGGGAGCATTATATCCAAAATTCCAGCTTTCATTTCCGTTGGACAAGTCAAAACACCTCAGGTTGTCGCCAACCTTATCATCCCTGTCCAATAAATAGACTTTCCCATCTTTGACAACGGGACCGCCATATCCTAAGCACACCTCAACAGTCCACAGAACGTCCGGCCCATTCGCAGGCCAGGTGCGTATAATACCTTTCTGGTCCGAGGTACTGTTCCTATAGGATCCAAGATACTGGGGCCACTCATGTGCCTCAACATTGGTGATGATAATCATTAAGACACCCAATGCAATAAACATCTTATTACGCTTCATGTTATATTGCTTAATAATGGTGGAAGATTGACAAGACATTGCATTTGTTTAACCTCTTATTCTTGATTAAAAAAATTTAACGCTGTCTCAAACGCTATCTTTTCGAAATCCTCTTTATCAATCCAATATTTTGATGTAATGATTTCTAGGGTATTTTCACTTAGTTTTCTGTAATGCCAAATAACTTTTCCTGCATCATCAAAAGGTACCGTTCCTTCTATTTGATCAGCATAAAGCCGTACCACTAAACAATTTTTTGTTAATCCACCGCTTAAGGCTTTAATCAGTATCTCTTTGGTTATTTCAAATTCCAACTCCTCTGCCTGAAAACTTGCCGTTATTATAGTTGCTTCAGTATTAGGAAATCTCCCGTTATATGCTTTACGTAACAATTGATTGATATTAAAGATGTCAAAATGAAGAGCAGGGTCCGGGTATTCTTCAGCCACTCTATCTTTTAACATTTCATTGGATAAATTTTGGATTTGCCCTTCATTTAATTTGTCACTCAGTTTGTATTTTAATACAATTTCTGCAGCTTCAGTAGGTTCAAAATCTGAAATAGCCATAAACAAATACTCCAAAAGCTCGCTTGATTTAATTTGTTCCGCATCAGGAAAATCAAATTCCGATAGAAGATTTATATAATCCTTATTTTGCCAATAAAAATCCAATTCATTTACAGTCTTCAAATCGATTATCTTCATTTTTATTTTCATATATCTTATAATTTTAATTGATGAAAGTGGCTCTGCATAAAGCATGAATGGCTGTTTCGGCGACTAAACCGTTACACGAAACCCAATTCCGGATATGGGGCTGAGTATCTCGGAGAGACGGTCAGCGCCACGACCTTTATGCCTTGTTGCCAGACGATCTTTTTTCTTTTTTTTGTCATTTCAATGTTGTCTTGGTATCTTGGATGACCTTCTTGTTGAAATAAGTTGTCAGCTTGCTTTCAACCAGTTCTCAATAATAATTGCAACTGCGTCAACTGTCAGTATGGTCAGAAAGCCCAATTCTATTTTCAGTTTCACCTTGCTAATTATGCTTACTAATACGACAAGAAGTGCAAGGAATGGAGCCAAAACTGCGTTGCCGTGCCAATGGTTTAAAACCCATAGCCAGTAAGCGAAAATTAATACAGACATCAGGCAAATTGTTATACGTGTCCCAGCTTTCTTTTCTTTGGCTGTCAGTCCATAAATGAAGGCAAGCGCAACAAAACCCATATAAATATAAAACCCGGGTGTCTGAATGGTCTTGGATGGGAATAGTGCCAGTAATATGCCCACAATCATTCCCAGTGTAATAATAGTCGGGAATGTCTTTTTTGTCTTGATTGTCCAGTAAAGTGCAAAAGCTGCCCCCAGTCCTATGAGTATTTTTAAAATCATGTCTGCTCATTTTTTGTCGACCCTGACATTTTAATTGTTTGCTTACTTATATATACTCCAATACCATACTCAAGTTTCCAAATTGGGGGAATAAATGGAAGAAGGGTTGGTCTTTATTTTCGCAAAAACTATAGTGGGTTCCTCATTCAGGTGCAGATTTGACTCTATCTAATGGGTTGCTATTTACAATCCCTCCCTCCTGTTTATTTCACGCCCAATTCCCGTCGCGATACCCCTTCTCCATCCAGGGCAAGTTTTCGTGGTTATAGAATGGGGTGAGCTGCAGTGCCAGCTCCTTCATCCGGGTTTCCTCCATGGGTTTAAAATTACGGAGGATCTCCAGGTTTTTTTTCACCACCTCCATGCTGTCCATTCCGATCACCACACCATCGGGTCCTTTCAGCGACAAGGCATATCTTACCAGGTCGCCGGGGTCAAGACCTTTGACAGTTTCTTTCGGACGGACAGCCTTAATCAGCATTACGCCCATGCCTTTTGCTTTGGCGGCGGGAATCACCTCTTCCTGGCGCAGCTGCGGGTCGGTGGACTGGTTGTAATGGTTCATGGCCATCAGCATGCTGTCGAAGATTCCTTTGCCGACCATCATCTTTAGCGCCGCGGCATTGGCATGACCCGAAAATCCGATAAAACGGGTAACCTTTTGCTCCTTCATCCTGGTAAGGATATCCAGCAAATTGCCTTTTTCACTGATTTTGGCCACATCCTCCTCTGACAGGACGTTATGTATTTTGAGCATATCAAGATGATCGGTCTTTAACCGTTTCAGACTCATTTCGATCTGGCGCATCGCTTCATCCGGATCGCGGCTGGTCACTTTGGTGGAGAGGAAAATTTCCTTGCGTCTGACACCGACCACCTCTCCTAACCGTTCTTCACTGATGACGCCGGTTTTCTGGTTCACATATGACCAAGCCGTATCCCAGTAATACAATCCGTTATCGAGCGCGTAGGAAAGGATGCGGTGAGCCTCTTCTGCTGTCTCTATGTTGCAAAACCGGCTGCCCAGACCAAAGGCCATGCGAGGAATCCTTTCACCGGTTTTACCCAGGATAGTGGTTGGCAAGTCTTTCGCATCGTAGGTAAATTCCCTTTTGGATACCGGGGAGATGGCAAAAATTGGCAAAATGCCCGATCCGGCTACCAGCAACCCTGTGCCGATTGTCCCTTTGATAAATCTTCTGCGGGAGTGATCTGAGTTATCCATATTATTTTGGTTGTATGATATTTAAACTAATCTTAATTTTGATTACACCTCCCATGGACTTCTATAGCTGCGTGTAAGCCATTTCGGGTCGCCTGTACCGCCAGTAAACTTGTACTTTGCCGGATCCCACTTGATATTTGCATGGTTGTAATAACTTTGGTTCATTAGATGACAGCAGATTGCACTGTGTCCCCCAACCACCTCGCTGGTGATAGGCTTCTTCCGGCTTTTGACACACTCCATGAAATCCTGGAAATGGTTGGTGCTGTTGTAAAGTTTGATCTTCGCATCCCGGAGAAAGGCATCCTCCGCTTTCTGAAGCTCCTTTGCAAGCGTGGTGGTCGGTGCGGCGGCTGTTGCATCTTTAGCTGCCTTGTTATCAGGCGCATATTCGGCAATAGTCTTGCCGTCCACTATCACGACGATCTTGCCCCGGTTAACCTTGACCTCCCCCTTCGAACCATAGAAATGGACGCCGAAACCTTCTTTGTGTTCTACATAAATGCCGTTGGCATAAATCAGCCTGCAGCCGCTTTTAGCCTTCTCATTTGCAGGTGGTATTACTTCTACCGGACCGCTGTGATCCATGCCAAGACCCCACTGCGCGATATCAAGGTGGTGTGCTCCCCAGTCACAGACCATTCCGCCACCGTACTCTTTGTACGTCCGCCAATTTGGGAAATGGGTATGTACGCCCCGGGGGCTGAGAACTGAATTATAAGCCAGTTTTGGGGCCGGACCGCACCACATATCCCAATCCAAACCCGGTTCCATCGTTTCCTCCTGGAGATCGTAAGGAATACCAGGTCCGCCAAAACTACACTCCACATGGCTGATTTTACCGATAACACCATTTTGCACCAATTCACATGCAATCCGGAATTCCTTGCTTGAGCGCTGCATTGAGCCTGTCTGAAGGACGCGTTTGTGCTTGCCAACAGCCTTCATCACCTCCACTGCCTCGTGGATGTTGTGCGTCAGCGGTTTCTCGCAATAGACATCCTTTCCGGCACGAAGTGCGGCCAGTGTGGTAAATGCATGCCAATGATCGGGCGTGGCAATACACACTGCATCAATGTCTTTGCGCTTGATGATTTCGCGGAAATCTGAATAAGCAGCGCATTCGCTGTTTTTATAATAATCATCCACCCGCTTTTTGGCATCGTTCCTACGTGTTGTATCCACATCGCAAACCGCGGCAACATGGGTGTCCGCCCGTACGATGAAATTTCTCAGCAGGCCCTGTGCCTGCTTGCCCATACCGATAAAACCCATTTTCAGTTTACTGTTTGGTTCAGATGGATCAGACCATGCTTCTGTTGGGAAAATAAACGGGGCAACTGCTGCAGAAACGGTCAGGTTCCGGAGAAAATTCCGGCGCGAATTTTGTGTTTTCATTTTCAGTTTATGTATTTGGTTTTGTTGGCATTTCAATGTACTTTTTGGTACACCAATTCAATTCCGTTGCCTGTTTTCAGGTTTCGTGAGTATTGCTTGTCGCGGGCATTGTTCCAGTGTTCGGTAACACCCAGGCTGGTCAGTTTTGTGCCGTCACGTTCCGGATCATAAACCGAGCCTGAAGGCGGATTGTTGGCCTGCGCCATCTCTTCCAGGTAATAGTCACTGTATTTCATGTCCGGGGCATCGGGCCATTCTGTGAGGGCAAAATCCAGGACTACCGAATCAACGGCAACGCCATCCTGCGAAGCAAAGAGGCTACACGGCCACTCATTGTTAAAAGGTGCCAGCGCCCATTTGTAAGCCGGAACCTGGTTCACAAATTTGTTGCCATAGACGCCGTCGATCAGGAACAGCATGGTTTTTTCCCCAAGGTCCTTGTGACCCATGAAATCGGGATAGACCGAATAGGTGCGCTTCCCTTCCCTGTTTTGGCTGAAACCGCTGCCGTGCGCGTTTTTACGCCAGTCGGTTTCGATGTTGGTGCATCCGAAAAAGTTCTTTGCACAAAGCGTGACACCCTGGCTGACATGCCCTTTCATCAATGCCAGATTGATAACGTAGCTGGCCTCGACCATGCAGGAGGCAAGATTTTTGGTCATTTTCCCGAAATCTGCCGAGTATTGAAAACCGTTTTCAACAAAGTCTGCCTTCACGCGTCCGTCACCGCCGTCGTGGTCAACAAAATGCACTTTGGGGTAAACTGCATGGCACTTATCGAAAATGTTGTTGGTAATGAACCGGCTCGGATCGGCTACCGTGATCTTCTCCTCCGGCACTCCGCCTTCCTTGATCAAACTGTTCAGCAATGAAAGGATTACCTGCGGATTGGCATTGATTTCGTTCGTGTTTTCATGAGCAGAGGTGTTGTTCTCGTTGATTTTAACAGTAATTTTCTCTCCTGATTGGTACCCTTTGTCCTGGTTGTGTTTGGTTTTGTTGAAAAACCTGAACAGTTGATCCCATGCCTGTTTTTCATTTTTCTTCTTTGTCAGGGTGCAAAGCGTCTGGGTAAAGAGCTTGTTGGTTTCTTCCTGGTTGTTGTACTTGTCGTCCCACCAGAATCCTGTTTTGCCGTCCCACGAAGCAATTTTGGGATTATGGCCCCAGGCTACCCTGCCGGGAAAATTTCCCCTGGCTTCTCCGAGCGGAATATTTGGCTTGTACCAGATGGCCAGGTTATCGGCTTTTGTTTCAATGGAGGATTGGGCAGTAAAGATCATGGCCCCACCAATTCCGACGGCCAGGAATAAAACTGCTGCCATATATCTGGCTTCTACGAACTTAAGCCTGGCCGTTTTAAATGCAACTACAGATCCGGTAAAAGTCAGGATCCATATGACCATTCCAGACATCAGCGGCCAGGCTACCTGCATGCAGGGATAGGTTGCGCGAGACGGTTTCGGGATGACACGGACCAGGAACCAAACCGTAGCAAGAACTGAAATGAAGATGTAGACTATCTTCCCCGGGACTTTCATTTTGCCGAGAAACTTCATTGTTCTTTTGATCCAGTCGGGAAGTTTGCGGAGTTTTGCTTCTGAAATCATTTTCGGTAATTATATTTCTCTTTACTTGATAATTGTAGCTGGTTACTGGATCCATCTTTGCTTTGAGCCACTAAAATACGAAAGTATTTAAAATAATTCCGATTTTTTTCTGAAGAACTTCTGCTTGTCTGGTTTGAGAAAAATCAGTTACTTTCAGCCCTTGAATCATAATAACTGAAGAAAGGAAATGAAAGGCATTTTGGCATTGATGATCGGATTCTTTCTCTTTTCAGTGGTTGACCTGAAAGCAGAGGAAAAAGATTCCGTTCAGCATTTTTCTGTAGTTCAAAAATCAATCTATCCGTTGATCATCCGGGATTCTCCTGCCCAGCTTTTTACCATAAGGCAGATTGACGAGGATTACCTGAGCGGTTACCGGCTGTACGCAAGATTACTGGAGGATAGCTTCAGTCCTGTTGTAAACTACACCATTCAGGCAGTTACCGGCTTCCTGTTCTTTATTCCCATGACCCATGAAGAGGCTCACAGGTCGGTTTTAAGTGCACAAAACATCGGTTCAGCCTCCCGCCCGTTCTATTTCTCCGAGAGAGGAGGGTATGTTGACGGTGTGACCGATCAGGCTTTAAAAAACCTCAGGGATACAGATTTCCCTAATTACTCCCGCCTGTACGGTGCCGGACTTGAATCGGACTATATGCTTACACGGCGGGAAGAGACACAGCTGGCATTCAACCAGGAGAAATTCTCTAACCTTGCGGTAGAATACCTTTTGCGGAAGGCAATGATCCTGCAGTATTACCTGATGGGCTTTGCCAAATTTGATGTTGACGGATCCGAAGAAACCAATGAACTGCTGCGCGATATGGTCGGCAATGATGTTTACGGCAACATCAGGCATCTGTACAGACCGGAAATGACTTTTCAACGCTATACCGGATATGCCGATTTGTCGCCGACCGAGATCAGTTACCTCCGCAAAGTGGGATACCGGTCTTTGCTGAACCTGGTTAACCTGAACATCATCGGCATTCCCAATATCCGCCTGTCGGGCAACACAAGCATCAATTTCGGATTGGGTCATATTATGTGCCCTTTCGGTGACTTTATTGATGAAAATATCTGGATAAAATACCGGAAGAAACTTCTGGTTGAAACCTACCTCAGGGAGTATCAAAACAGTACCAGATGGTTTCTTGCCGGAGGTGTCGGGATCAAGAATTATCCCCTTACCAATCAACTCATTTCCTCAGTCAACATCCATCTCTGGAACCAGCCTGAAAATTTCAGGTTTAACGATACCAGCGGGAAATTCGGCGGTGCGGTGGAATGGGTCGGGAAATATTTCTTTGTAACAAACAAAAGAAATCAAAACAGGGCAGTCTCCCTTGATCTTGGATTTATCTACAAGACAGCAGGTTACCTGCCTGAAGAGCTGGTGATGGAAAAACATTTCGGCATGCGGATAGGTACCAGCATAGCACTGGACAAATAGCTTAGCCAAAGGGGCCATTCGGATTATTTAAGAAAAGAATCGCCAGAATCACGCCTGCGGCAATTGCAACAAGTATCCTGATCACTTTTATCTCAAAGACCAGCATCTCGTTACACACTGCAATTTTCCGCTTTACTTTCTCCGTTTCGATATTGAGTTTCAGTGCTTTTTGGTACCAGCTTTTGGCCGGTCTCAGCAGTTCAATTTTAAGAAAATCATCGCCGCGCTGCATCAAATCCTCAAATTCACGTTCAGCAGGGCTTAAAGAGATTTCTGAAGTTGGATGGGACATAATATAAAGCATTATATTTACTCAAATATAACTGAATTCCGGCTGAATACCAACTGAAAAATAATCAGGATTGATTAACATTGTCGTCCCGAAAGTATAAAAAAAGCTGCAACCTGATTTTTGCGGCCGATTTCCGTCACATAAAACCTTGGACGGACTTTGAATGAAGATATTGAATGAAAAACCGAAGATATAAACTGATATGCTTTTTACTGTTGCTGGCACTCCCCGGTTTTGCCCAGCAAAAATATACCATCAGCGGTTTTATCAAAGATGCCAAAACCGGTGAAAACCTGATCGGCGCCACGGTTGCAGTCGATGAGCTAAGCGGGAAAGGAACAGTAACCAACGCTTACGGATTCTATTCCATCACCCTGCCGGCCGGACAGTACCAGGTTACTGCCCAATTTATCGGATATAGTCCCGAAATTCAGCCTATCAAACTGAATCAACCTGTCAGGCAAAATTTCTCGCTGAATGAACAGGTGAGCACCCTGGACGAAATAGTCGTATCCGGTAAAAGGCAGGATGAGAACATAACCAGGTCCTCCATGGGCATGCAGAAGCTCAATACCAGTGAAATCAAGAGCATTCCGGTTCTGTTCGGCGAAAACGATGTTTTAAAAACCATCCAGTTACTGCCCGGCATCAAACCCGCCGGTGAAGGAAGCAGCGGCTTTAATGTGCGTGGAGGCTCCTCCGACCAGAACCTGATTCTGCTGGATGAAGCCACCGTCTTTAATGCATCCCACCTGATGGGTTTTTTCTCGGTTTTCAATTCTGATGCCATCAAAGACATCACTGTATATAAAGGCAATGAACCGTCGGAATACGGCGGAAGGCTGTCTTCGGTTCTTGATATTAAAATGAACGACGGCAACAACCAGAAAACGGTGGTTTCAGGCGGCATCGGACTGATTTCCTCACGCATCAGTGTGGAGGGACCGATTGTAAAGGACAAAGGATCTTTTATGGTAACTGCAAGGCGTACCTACGCTGACCTTTTCCTTAAACTCTCATCCGACACCACGAAGAACAAAACGCGACTCTATTTTTACGATTTAAATGCCAAAGCCAGTTACCGGCTTAACAGCAACAACCGGATTTATCTTTCGGGATACTTCGGAAAAGACAAGATTGCACTCAAAAATACCTTTGGTATCAATTGGGGCAATGTATCAGGCACATTGCGGTGGAATCATCTATTTTCCGACAGGATGTTTTCAAATACATCGCTGATTTTCAGTAATTATGACTACAAAATATTTATCAACAACGGCAACAAACTGAATATCATTTCCCGCATCCAGGATTACGGACTGAAAGAGGACCTGCAATTTTATATCCAGACCAATTCAACACTTAAGTTCGGTTTTAATTCCATTGTCCATAAAATAATCCCGGGCGTTATTACGGCAGAAAATAACGTCGACCTGAAAAACCTCACCAACAAATTTGACTTGGAAAACGCCTTTTACCTCTCTCATCAATACCGTTTCACCGAAAAATTCAGAATTGAATATGGAGCACGATTGACGCTGTTCAGCGCACTGGGCCCCGGTAATTTTTACACCTATAACGCGGATGGCAACATCACCGATGTAAAAACTTACAAATCAGGGGAGTTTGTCGCAACCCACAAAAATCTGGAGCCCCGCCTGACAATGGACTATCTGGTTAATCCGCAAAGCTCGGTCAAGGCCTCCCTGAGCCGCAATGTGCAGAACCTTCACCTGCTTTCGAATTCGACCTCAGGTAACCCAACAGATTTGTGGATTCCAAGCAGCAACAATGTAAAACCGGAACTTTCAGACCAGGCTTCAATTGGCTATTACCGAAATTTCAAAGACAACAAATATGAATTTTCGGTTGAAACGTATTACAAAAAACTGCAAAACCAGATTGATTACAAGAATGGTGCAGAACTGGTTTTCAATGAGAATGTCGAGTCCCAGATCCTTTTCGGCGAAGGCCGTGCTTATGGTCTTGAGCTGTTCATGAAGAAAAAACAGGGCCGGTTCAACGGCTGGATCAGCTATACGCTTTCCAGGACAGAACGCAAATTTGATGCAATCAACAAAGGGAACTACTTCCCTGCCAAGCAGGACCGCATCCACGATTTATCCCTTGTCGGTATGTTCGAATTAAACAAAAACTGGACCTTATCTGCAACCTGGGTCTATTACACCGGCAATGCGGTCACCTATCCTACCGGGAAATATGAAATCGAACACCGAACCATGTTCCTCTATTCCGACCGAAATGCCAACCGTATGCCGGCTTATCACCGGCTCGACCTTGGCGCTACCTGGATAAGCCACAAGAGCAAAAAATTCGAATCAAGCTGGAATTTTTCCGTTTACAATGCCTATGGACGCGACAATGCCTACATCATCACTTTCCGCGACAGCAAATCCGATCGCTCCAAAACAGAGGCAGTACAAACAACCCTTTTCAAGATGATTCCATCCGTTACATACAACTTTAAATTCTGATCTTGATGAAAAGTAAAAACTCCAAAATAGCAACTACCTGCCGGGAAGGCCGAAATAAAACGTGCTATTCACGGGGAAAAAGCGGATTGATATTAATTTCTGTGATTACTGCATTCCTGGGCCTGGCCTCCTGCGAGAAGGTGATTCAACTCGATTTAAACAATACCTCGCCAAGGGTAGTCATTCAGGCCGATATTTACGATCATCCCGGGCCCTATTATGTGAGGATTTCAAAATCCGTCAATTTTGACCAGTCGAGTGTTTATCCTCCGGTAACCGGGGCAAAAGTCGAGATCTCAGATAATACCGGTCAGACTGAAGTATTGTCGGAAACGGTCTCAGGCACCTATATTACTTCAGAATTCAGGGGAATTCCCGGACGTACATACAAACTCACAGTCAGAGCAGGTGAAGAGACCTTTCAATCCTCCGTTATCATGCCTTATGCGGTAGAGCCGGATAGTATTTATTTTTCAGTTAGTCCGTTCAGCGGTGATAAAGTGACAACTATCAGGTTTAGTGACCCTCCCTTTGCAAAAAATTACTACCGCTTTGTATATATCGTCAACAACGTACAGATAAAAGCAATTTATGTACTCAGCGATGAATTTTTTCAGGGTGCAACAATCAGGTACTCGCTGATGTCAAGGGGAAATGACATCCATCTGAATAACGGTGTTAAGGTGGATGTTTGGCTCGAATCGATCGACGAAAATGTATACGAATATTACCGTACTTCAGTCACCGAGGGCGGACAGTCGGCTTCTCCTTCCAATCCGGTTTCGAATATCAGCAACGGTGCCCTCGGATATTTCAATGCCTGTTCGGAACGCAAAATATCAAGGATTGTAGGCAAATAAATGATTTTATTTCTTCAAAGCATTCAGTACATCACTCAGTATCTAAATCTGTTTGATCTGTTGAATATTAATAACTTATCTATTCTCATCAATTGTCTGTTAACCTATTTGTAGAATTTAGTTTAAACTCATCCTATGAAAGATTTAGTTCTGACCAGCATCCTTTTGACTGTTTTTTCGTTGAATCTGTCTGCACAAGCGGATGTTTCAAAAGCGAGGCGGATATCCCCGGGAATAGTAATTGACGGAAACGATCTGGAGTGGAACAAGCCGCTCAATTTTTACGATGATCACAGCAGATTGCAGATTATTCTATTTTCATATAACTTCGCAGCCTGAAATAATTGTCCGGTTACCGGACGAAAAAAGCGAACCTGGTTGTAACTTATTTCTTTTCGATCAGGTAAAAACAGTTAAAGTATTAAGACAAGCAATTTACCATTGATTTATGATGAACAAAGGAATATTTGGCATTCTGATTTTGTTTTCCTTCCTTATTGCCTGTAAAGCAAAAAACAAGGATCAGCCTGTCGCGGAGAAACCTCCTGTGCAGGTAGAAGTAATCGTTGCTGGCTCAGAGGACGTTTCAAGTAACCTGGAGGTGAATGGAAGTGTTCTGTCCAATGAAATGGCTGAACTCCACACAGAAGTAAGCGGAAGGCTTACCTACCTGAATCTGCCGGATGGCGCAAATGTCAAAGAAGGCACTTTACTTGCCAGGGTGAATGACGCCGATTTGCAGGCACAACTCGAACAACAAAAAACGCAACTTGAACTTGCCACAAAGACGCTGCAAAGACTCAGCGATTTGCTGAAAGTCAATGGCGTCAACCAGGCAGATTATGATGCTGCTTTAAGTCAGGTAAATACCATTCAGGCAAACATGAAAGTGATCAATGCCCAGATTGACAAGACGGTAATCAGGGCTCCGTTTTCGGGTGAACTCGGAATCCGAACGGTAAGTCCGGGTGCCTATGTTACTCCTCAGACATTAATTGGCAGTATCCATCAGACGGACAAAGTAAAAATTGATTTTACTGTACCTGAAACTTTTGCCCGGCTCGTCGTCAAAGGGAATCATGTAAAAATCCAGACAGATAGTTTTGACGGAACCATGGATGCCATCATAACGGCCATTGAGCCCCAGATCAATACAGTATCACGGAATATCAAGGCACGAGCCGTGCTGGTAAAGGGAATTATTTCTCCGGGGGCATTTGTCAAAGTATTTTTGGAACAAAACAGAAAAGGAATCATGGTTCCTTCCAATGCCATTATTCCGGATGCACTCTCTAACCAGATAGTAATCGTCAGGCATCAAAAAGCAGTTTTTGTCAATGTGGAAACGGGACTGCGAAATGCCAATCTTGTTGAACTTACAAGTGGCGTAAGTCCCGGCGATACCATTATCGTGAGCGGGATGCTGTTTGTCAGGCCTAAAGCTGTCGTAAAAGTAACAAGGGTGAGAAGCCTGAACGAAAAGTAACATGAACATATCCGAACTTTCGCTCAAAAGACCCGTACTGGCAACGGTAATGAGTTTGACACTGATTCTCTTCGGAGTAATCGGCTTCAACTTCTTAGGTATCCGTGAATATCCGGCCATCGATCCTCCGCTGGTTACGGTGAGTACCTCTTATGCAGGGGCAAATGCCGATATTATTGAAAGCCAGATTACAGAGCCACTCGAAAAATCAATCAACGGTATACCGGGAATACGGACCATTACCTCACAAAGCTCTGTTGGTAACAGCAATATTTCTGTTGAATTCAATCTGTCGACCAATCTCGAAGCTGCTGCCAATGATGTGCGTGACAAGGTTAGCCAGGCTGTCCGAAACCTGCCCCAGGATGTTGACGCCGCGCCGGTTGTGACAAAAGCAGATGCCAACAGCGACTTTATTATCCTGATGGCGGTACAAAGTGCAAGCAAAGGTTTAATGGAACTGAGCGACTATACTGAGAATGTGCTGCAGAATAAATTCCAGACCATCCCGGAGGTGAGTTCTGTTATGATCGTTGGACAAAAGCGCCCTGCCATGCGGCTGTGGATTGATCCCGACAAGTTGAATGCCTACGGTATCACATTCAATGATATAACCACCGTATTAAACAAAGAAAACATTGAAGCCCCTTCAGGTAAAATTTACGGAGGAAATACAGAACTTACCATTCGCTCATTGGGCCGGCTGACTACTGAAAAAGACTTCAGGGACTTGATTATCAGAGAAAATGCAGATGGCATTGTCAGGCTGAGTGACCTGGCAAAAGTTGAAATCGGTCCGGAACAATATGAACAGATCTGGCGGCTGAACGGCGTAAGCGGTGTAGGTTTGGCGATTATCCCACAACCCGGGGCCAATTACATCAATATCTCGAACGAATTCAACAAGCGGCTGGAGGAGATCAAAAAATCCCAGAAAAACGACATCATTTTTACTACCCTGATTGACAACACAAAAAATGTCCGGAAATCTTTGACCGAAGTGAAAGAGACTTTGTTCATATCCTTCCTGTTGGTCATTATGGTCATTTTCCTGTTCTTCAGGAACTGGATGATAGCTTTACGCCCATTGGTAGACATCCCTATTTCATTGATTGCCACTTTTTTTGTTATGTATCTGGCCGGATTTTCCATCAATATTCTTTCCTTGTTGGGAATCATCCTGGCTACCGGACTGGTGGTGGATGACGGGATCGTGGTAACGGAGAATATCTTCCGGAAATTTGAGGGTGGTATGCACATTCGCAGGGCTGCCCTGGAAGGCAGCAAAGAGATCTTCTTTGCCGTTATTTCCACCTCCATAACGCTTGCCATCGTGTTCCTTCCGGTATTGTTCCTGCAAGGTTTTGTAGGCAGTCTGTTCCGCGAGTTTGCGGTAGTTGTGGCGACAGCCGTTCTGATCTCGGCTTTTGTCTCCCTGACAATAACACCGGTATTAAACGTCTACCTTAACAGGAAAAAAGCTCGTCAGGGCAGGTTTTACCTGGCTACAGAGCCCTTTTTCAACGGCATGGAGTCAGGATACAAAAAGTTCCTTCAAAAATTTATCCAATTAAGGTGGATGGCCTGGGTAATCGTGGTGTCGTGTCTCTTAATCACCTATTTCATCGGAAGAACCCTGCAAAGTGAATTGGCTCCCCTTGAAGATAAAAGCAGCATCCGTTTTCAGATCTCCGGACCCGAAGGCTCCAGTTATGGTTACATGACCAAAGCGGGTGAAGAATTTGGCAACTTCCTGATTGATTCAATCCCCGAAGGCAGTTATTCCTTCCTTGCCGTGCCCGGATTTGGCGGCACGGGTGTTAATGCGGGTTTCGGAAGAATCGGACTTGTTCCTCCTTCGGAACGGTCCAGATCGCAAAGTGATATTGCGAAGGACATTTCAAAAAAACTGATGCATTACAACAACCTCCGGATTTTTCCTGTTGAAGAGCAAACCATATCCGTCGGGTTGGGATCGAGAGGCGCTTTACCGGTTCAATTTGTGGTGCAGAACCTTGATTTTGACAAATTAAAAGATGTGATTCCCAGGTTCCTGGATGCTGCCAGAAACGACAAAACATTCCAAAATGTGGATGTCAATCTTAAGTTCAATAAACCCGAAGTGAATATTGAAATAGACCGCATCAAAGCACGCGAGCTCGGACTGACTGTGGCAGATATTGCCGGAGTTATGCAGAGCGCTTTCAGCGGGCGGAGACTCGCCTATTTTATCATGAACGGACGCCAATACCAGGTTATCAGTCAGGTCGGACTGCAGGACAGGCAACAGCCGACAGACATTTCAAAATTATATGTCCGGAATAATCTGGGCAATAACATTGCGTTGTCAGAAGTACTGAAAATATCCACCAATGCCAATCCTCCTTCTTTGTACCATTTTAACCGGTACAAATCAGCGACGATCTCTGCTTCACTTGCCGAAGGGAAGACCATCGGTGACGGTGTTGTTGCCATGCAGAAAATCGGTGACAAGTTGTTGGATGAAAGCTTCCAGACCTCTTTGAGCGGACCTTCCCGTGACTTTTCAGAAAGCTCTTCCAATACGGCATTCGCTTTTGTCCTTGCGCTGCTTCTTATTTACCTGATACTTGCCGCCCAGTTTGAAAGTTTCAAGGATCCGTTTATTATCATGATTACCGTACCTCTGGCGATTGCCGGCGCAGTACTATTTCTCTGGATTTTTAACCAGACGCTCAATATCTTCTCTCAGATTGGTATGATAACCCTTATCGGACTTGTGACCAAAAACGGTATCCTGATCGTGGAATTTGCCAACAAGAAAAGGGAAATCGGGATGAATAAATTCCAGGCGGTAATCGAGGCCTCCACGCAGCGTTTGCGCCCCATTCTTATGACCAGCCTTGCTACTTCACTCGGAGCCCTGCCAATTGCCCTCAGCCTGGGCGATGCTGCCTCCAGCCGCGTACCACTGGGTATTGTCATTGTTGGAGGTATTATATTCTCACTGGTTCTCACTTTGTTCGTTATTCCGGCGGTTTACACCTACGTATCCGGAAAGCACAAAACCAGGGAAGAAGTTGACAATCAGTTTAAATAACCTATCAATGAAACATTTATATTTCCTGATGATATTGTTTGTTCCGCTGTTAAGTGCCGGTCAGCCTTTGATTTCGCTGAAAAATGCAATTGACACTACGCTTATCAACAGTTTTGACATCCGGATTGCCGGGAACAACGTTGAAATCAGTAAAGCAAACAATTCTTTTGGTGTTGCCGGGGGATTACCAACTGTCAGCGCAAGCGCGACAGACAACCAGTCCATCTCAAAAGTCAACCAGAAACTGAACAGCGGGACTGAAATTGCGAAGACCAGTGTGAACGGCAACTCACTTACCTCCAATATTACTGCCGGAATGCTGCTGTACAACGGGCGAAGAGTTATTGCCACCAAAGAGAGGCTGAGCCGGCTGCAGAACCAGAGCGAACTACAGTTTAACCTACAGGTCCAAAACAGTATTGCCGCCGTAATGGCAAAATACTACGACATCATCCGCCAGCAGGAGTATTACAAAATCATCTTTAGTTCGCTCGATGTTTCCCAGAAAAAACTGGATATCATCAACGAGCGGAAAAGCGTCGGGATGGCCAACGATGCCGATTACCTGCAGGCACTGATCGATGTGAATACCGCACAGCAGGTGCTCCGGTCCCAGCAATTGGTTGTTGAACAGACCAAGATGGATCTGCTGCAATTGATGAGCAAGAAAAAGTATTATACTTATGAGGTCAATGACAGCATCACGGTAGATACCTCTATTCAGCTAAATTCAATTATCTCGTTCTTGCAGCAGAATCCCCAGTATTTATCCTCTGAACAACAGGTTAAAATCAGCGAGCAGGTCGTGAAGGAAGTTACGGCATTGCTGTACCCATCCCTGCGGATGAATACAGGTTATAACCTGAACCGGACCCAGAGTGACGCAGGCCAGTTCCTTTTCAACATGAATTCGGGTCCCTATGCCGGTGTGACCATACAAATACCGATTTACAGCGGGAATGCCTACAAGGTCCAGAAGGAAGTGGCGAAATACAACCTGCAGAATGCTAAACTGCAGCAGGAGAGTTTGCTCAACTTTTTAACCGCCGATGCCACAAAGACTTTCCAGTCATACAGCACCACCTTGCAACAGCTTGAATTCCAGAAAACAAATATCGAATCTTCCCGCAAACTGATCAATGTGGTGATGCTGCGCTTCCAGGTCAACCAGGCAACCATCCTGGAAATCAAGGCAGCTCAGAACAGTTACGAACAAACCGGCTACCAACTTGTGAACCTGAAATTTGCCGCAAAGATTTCTGAGATTGAGCTGAAAAGGCTGATGTACCAGTTGGGGAATTAATGAATTAAAAAAGGCACCCCACAGGATGCCTTTTCTTATTCATTTGTTTTGAAACCGCCTAGTTGAACAGAAGTTTGAAGTTCTGGTCGTCGGCGTATTTGGCAAATTCAAGGTCGTTTTGGGCGATTGTCTTATAGGCGACATCTTTCTTAAAGGCATTCACGAGGGCTTCGTACATCTGGCTGGTTTTACCGGTACGGGCATACGCTATTGCTTTCAGGTAGGCGATACGGCCTGACTCGAGCGGTGCGGCATTCAAAGTCTTCAAGGCGCCGTTGTTGTCGTTGTTCAGCAACTGGGCAAGACCACGGTTGGCATAGCTTACGGAAGTTTCGTCCAGGTACTTCACGGCAGTGTCGTAGTCTCCCTGTTTGATTTTCAGGATACCCAGGTTTTCTTTGACCTCTCTACCGGCGCCTGTGGCAGCTCCGAAGAATACTTCCGCTTTGGACCATTCGTTGTTTTTCAATGCAACACAACCAAGGTTGTTTTGCACGATCGGATTTTTGGGATCCAACTGGTCTGCTTTCTGGAAATTGCCGGCAGCAGATTTAAAATCACCTTCGTTCATCTGGATTAGACCGAGATTGTTGAAACCCCTCCAGTCGTCAGCATAAATTTTTGTAAAGCTGGTGTAAATTGATTTTTGCGTTGCTTCATCGCTGGTAAGTGTAGCTGCATAAAACAGTTCGGCCTGATTCAATTTGGATGGATCCGACGCGGCAAGTGCTGAAATTTCGGCATCAGTTTTGCCGATCAGGTTAACACTGGCGGTGATTTTGGCACGACGCAGTTGCGGAAGGATCTCGTCAGCAACTTTAGTAAAAGCAGAAGAGAGATTTTTGATTTCGCGTTCGCGGACTTCAGGATCAGCATACATTGCCAATACGCGAAGAATCAGGTCTTTATCCTGGATGGTGGATTTCTCCATCAAGGCTTTGAAACCTTCCCAGTCTTCCGGAGTATTTTTGGAGGTAACATCGGCTCTGATCTTGCTCTTCTTCAAATCGCTTTCGACCACGTTTGAGGCAGAACCTTCGCGTTTTCCGGCTAGTTTGGAGTTCAGGTCCAGCGTGCCGTCGGGTGAAGCGTAGGCCGAAACCTCAACGCCTTTCAACTCTTTTCTGTCAGCATTGTATGCCTCAACAATGTATTTATTCAGATGGGCAATCTCCGCTTTTGACAATTCCTTGGTCCTGACTTCGGAACTGTTGATCAGGTAGATCAGGTCAGCGATATAAGCATCCGGCACGATCCGCTGGTATTTATCCAATGTCGGATCGTAAACACCTGTAGTATTGGCACTCTTTTGAATACCTAAGATGGCCAGCGGACTGTTGTCGACCAGTGTGGAAGTGGCAATCATTCCTTTGGCGATGGTTTTCGGCAGAAAATCGAGTGATTTTGAACCCTCGGCAACTTTGATACGCAGTTCAAGATCAGAACGCTGCTGCTCTTTGCTGAAAGCGATGGTACCTTTGTAACTGTTGCTTCCTCCTGCTTCATTGGCTATTACCTTGTTGTTGTCTTTTACTTTGTCTCCCTGCAATACATAGGGTGCATAGGCAGTTTCACCTCCGGCATATTTCAATACGGGAGTAACGGTCATGGTTACTTTCTTACCGAAATATTTAGCAGGAAACTGGCTCTGGATGGCTGCATCAACATTCCCTGCGTGTGTTTCGAGGACCTCGGGAACTACGGTATAATTTACCTTATCGGCATTTTTCTTCATCGATTTCAAGGAAGAACACCCGGAAATTACGAATGAACTCATGACGAAAAGGACGGGTACGATTAAACTGATTTTCTTCATAATAGACCTTAAAAGATTAATAGTAATTATTGAAATATTGCGCTTTACTCCTACAAAATTAAGATTTTTCGCAAAAGGAAAAAGTGAATATATGTTAATTATTAAGAATCCGGATGTAAAATCTCTCTGCGAATTCCGGTCCAGTCAACGGGTGTAGTAACCAAATTCCTAAGCATAACGTAATGCTCCCTGTTTGCAACAAAATCTATCCGGGAGGTATCAATGATCAGTACCGGAAAATCGGCCTGCTGGGAAAAAAAGGTGAAATAACCCTCCCTGATATTTTTCAGATAATCGGTCGTGATGGACTGCTCGTAATCTCTTCCCCTCTTCCTGATATTGTTAATTAACTGATCCTCAGGCAGATGCAGGTAGACAAACAGGTCAGGTTTCGGAAGCCTTTCATAAATGATGTCGAAGAAGTTGCGGTATAGGTTGTATTCATCCTGTGCCAATGTATTCTGGGCAAAGATGAGGGATTTCATGAAATAGTAATCGGCTATGGTCTGTTGGTGAAATAAATCCCTGTTTGTCAGCTCCTTCTTAAGCTGGCCGTACCTTTCAGCCAGGAAAGAGAGCTCCAGCGGGAATGAGTATTTATCCGGATCATCGTAAAATTTGGGTAAAAAGGGATTTTCGGCAAACCTTTCCAGAATCAGTTTGGCATCGTATTCTTCACTCAGCATTTGCGCAAAAGTTGTTTTGCCGGCGCCAATATTTCCCTCAATGACCAGAAAATCAAGGTTCATCATCCTCCGAAAAAAATTAAGATTTAATCCTTAAATGTAGAAATAAAAAAATGCCCGCTGCAGGCGGGCATCTAATATCTGTAAGAATATTTACTATTCCTGATTTGGTTTTTTGAGCGAGTGGCTGTGGGAAGGAGCTTTTCTTTCCTCGTCACGCGGGGCCTGTCTGTCACCGCGTCCGTAATCCCTGTCGCCGTGTCCATGATCCCTGTCGCCGCGTCCGTGATCCCTGTCACCGCGTCCCTGCTCTCTTTCGACAAAACCTTCCGGTTTTGGCATCAGTGCTTTCATCGAAAGTTTCAATTTACCTGTTCGTTGTTCAACTTCGAGTAATTTAACTTTCACGATGTCGCCTACGCTCAGAACATCTTCCGGTTTATCGATCCGTTTCCAGTCGAATTCCGAAACGTGCAGCAATCCTTCTTTGCCCGGCATGATTTCAATAAACGCACCGAACTGAACAATCGATTTCACCTTTCCTTCGTAAATTTCTCCGGGTTCCGGTACAGCCACGATGGCACGGATGCGCGCAACGGCAGCATCAATCGATGATTTATCGGGAGCACTTATCTCTACATAACCCATGTCGTCGATCTCTTCGATGGCAATCGTAGCTTTCGTATCGGCCTGGATCTGCTGAATAATTTTTCCGCCCGGACCAATAACCGGTCCGATCATGTCTTTCGGGATGGTCATCTTGACGATGCGCGGTACATTTGGTTTGTAATCATCGCGCGGTACGCTGATCACTTCAAGGATTTTGCCCAATATGTGTTCGCGGCCCTGTTTGGCCTGAAGCAATGCTTTGGAAAGCACTTCATAAGACAAACCGTCTAATTTGATGTCCATCTGGGTAGCTGTGATCCCTTTTTCTGTTCCGGTAACTTTGAAGTCCATGTCGCCCAGGTGATCTTCATCTCCCAGGATGTCAGAAAGAACTGCAAACTTATCGGATTTTTTATCGGTAATCAGCCCCATTGCAATTCCTGAAACAGGACGTTTCATGTTGATGCCGGCATCCAGCATGGCCATGGTTCCAGCGCAAACTGTTGCCATGGAAGAGGATCCGTTGGACTCCAGGATGTCGGATACAATCCGGATAATATAGGGAAATCCTTCAGGAATCATCCGTTTCAGTGCACGGTGGGCCAGGTTACCGTGACCGATTTCGCGGCGGGAAAGACCCCTTGGTGTTTTGGACTCGCCGGTGCTGAACGGCGGGAAGTTATAATGGAGCAGAAAGCGCTCTTTGCCTTTGAAAGTAACGTTGTCGATGATTTTCTCATCCATCTTGGTACCGAGGGTAACACTGCTGAGGGATTGTGTTTCGCCGCGTGTAAAGATCGAGGAACCGTGCGATCCAGGCAGGTAATTAACCTCGCCCCAAATGGTGCGGATATCTGTGGTTGAACGTCCGTCGAGACGGATGCCTTCGTCGAGGATCATGCGGCGCATGGCCTCTTTCTCCACATCATGGTAATATTTGCCGATCAAAGTCTTGTCGACTTCTCCGGCCTCTTTGCCTTCGCTGTACGCTGCGGTAAAATCTTCCTTTACCTTGGCAAAAGAGTCATAACGCAGGTGTTTGTCGTTGATTAAAGAACGTGCAATGGCATATACTTTGTCGTAAGTTTCTTTCCAGACGAGTTCCTTCAGGGCTTCATCGTTTTCTTCGTGGCAATAGGTACGTTTCACAACGCCGACTTCCGCAGCCAGTTCTTCCTGGATTTTGCAGTGAATCTTGATATTGTCATGGGCAATTTTAATGGCCTCAAGCATCTCTTCTTCAGAAACCTCATCCATTTCGCCTTCCACCATCATGATGTTGTCGTAAGACGCGCCAACCATGATGTCGATATCGGCTTCAGCCAACTGCTCGGCTGAAGGATTGAGTACAAATACACCTTTGATGCGCGCAACCCGAACTTCTGAGATCGGGCCGTTAAACGGAACATTTGAAACGGCAATGGCAGCCGAAGCAGCCAAACCTGCCAGGGAATCCGGCATTTCATTCTTGCCCGAAGAGATCAAAGTGATCATCACAGCAGTTTCTGCGTGGTAATCATCCGGAAAAAGCGGACGCAATGCGCGGTCCACCAAACGGGCGATCAGGATCTCATCGTCAGAAGGACGAGCTTCCCTTTTCATGAAACCACCGGGGAAACGGCCAACTGCCGAGAATTTCTCGCGGTAATCAACCGAGAGGGGCATGAAATCAACGTTTGCAGCTGCCTCATTGGCTGAAACAACAGTCGCCAGCAACATGGTATCACCCATTTTTACTACTACTGCACCGTCGGCCTGTTTGGCCAGTTTACCGGTTTCAATCTGGATTGTGCGTCCATCGCCCAGATCAATCGTCTTATTTATAGCTTTGTACATATATTGTATGTAATTAAATTGTTATCTGAAAAGATTAGAAGGGGAACGGGATTAAGAGAGGCAAAAAAGGCAATCCGAAAATTGCCTTTTGAGGGTGTTCGCTTATTTACGAAGATTTAGTTCTTTGATGATGGTGCGATAACGCTCAATGTCTTTGCGTTTCAGGTAATCCAGTAACGAACGACGTTTACCAACCATCTGGATCAATGCACGCTGGGTACTGAAATCTTTTTTGTTGGATTTCAGGTGCTCTGTCAGGTGGGTGATACGAAATGAAAATAGGGCAATCTGGCCTTCTGAGGTACCGGTGTCGGTAGCGCTCTTGCCGAATTTTTCGAAAAATGTCTTTTTAACTTCAGGATTCAAATACATGATAAATTATTTAATCTTATGATACAATGGCCGCTCCGCAGGATTCGTGTTCGATCGCAACAGATCGGCATTAATTGGGTGCAAAGTTAAAGAATTAACTGTGAAATTGCAAGTGGCTTTTAATCTTTTATTTGCTTTATAGAAAGTGAACTAAAGTGAACTAAAGTGACTAAAGTACTTATTGCTTCAGAAGGTCTAAATTGTTTTGCGTTAACTCAAGGCACTTTAGTCACTTTAGTTCACTTTAGCTCACGCTTAATTCAAGGATGAGTAGATAGATAATGTGCATAAAAAAAAGCCAACTCAGTATCAAAGTGAATCTGATGGCCCACACCTGGCAAGATATCGAGACTAACATTTTTGTATCCATGCAATTCGCAGGTGGATTTCGCATTCATAAACTGTTGCCACATTCCTTTGCCCGTAGTTACCCCAATTTCTGCCACTGCATCATTAGCGCCGGTATATTGCTTTACAGGAAGGTTGATTCGTTCAGGAGCATTGGAAACCCCTTTGCTTGTCATTCCACGCCCCAAATCTGCGGGATCGGGACCGCCGGTTCCAAGGTAGTTGCAAGCTGAACAGCAGGCCGCAGCAATAAATTCAGGCCGCCACATCACCAAAGGCCAAAAAGAATGTCCGCCTGCAGAGAAGCCATCCCAGTAGAATTTATCTTCCCCGTTGTAATCTGCCTTTATTTGCTGGAATAGCTCTATTACAGCTATCTCATCGAACAATTGATCTGAAGTAGCATTGCAATAGTCCTTTACATTCTGCGGATAACTATTTGCAGCTCCCGTTATGTTGATCGTTTTCACAGATACAATAATAAATGGCATATTCCCGCGCTTTTGGGCAAAAATCTGGGGACCGTTATTTGGCGCGGCTCCATCCCATCCGTCGCGGATATTGTACATGAATATTGGCCATTTCTTGGTCGGAGTCCAGCCTATAGGCAGGGAAATATAATATAGAGTCGGACATGTTCTGCCGGTTAACCGTCCTGAAGTATTGTTGGTTACATCTGTTCCGCTGTTGAAGGCCAATCCGGGAATATCGCTGGCTGAAACAGTTACCTGATCAACATAGAAAATGTCAGCAGTAGTGCTGCCGCAATTTCTGAACAATATTCCGGAAAATTGGGCAGGGGCACTTGCCTGATTCTTCCACGCGAGTGACTTAACCGTCAATTTTTTCCCGTCAACATATACATCATAAGTTTTGGCAGAAAGATCAAACGCCATTTTAACAGTATACCACTGATTTACTTTCATTTGCGGGACCAATGTGTAATTTGTTCCTGTATTGTCAATGGCAGTCATCTTCCCTGCATCCCCGAGAATGACTCCTGCAATTTCTGTATTTGAATTTGCCAGGAGGGTAAATTGCTTCCAGTGTGATGCATCCGTAACCCGAATTTTTGCCTCTACCGAGACGGTCCCCTGCACAAGAGGCGTAAAGTCCTTGTATGAAGTAAGCTGATCTGCGGCCGTCGTCGATGTTTTATTGAGCTGCAGGCACTGGTTATTGGGATCAGTGGGATCGTTTTCCACTGTCAGGGTACCACCGGTCAGTTCGGAATTGGTCATATCAACCGGAGCTATCCCTTTCACTCCAAAGTCGTAGGAAAATTGGGCATATAGTTTCTCAGTGTTGACAATACCTGTGGTAACCGGAGGTTCGGGCATGTCGGGAGATACTGCAGAGTGACAAGACAAACTAAGTGCCAGCAGCAGCAGCCAAAGGAATTTAACAGAAAGAGTTCCGGGATGCATTCAATTCGGTAATGGTTTTTAAAAAAATAAAATCAAAATTAGTTTTTTGTTTTTAGAAATACGGATTTCAGGAGAGTATTTCTATTAGAAAGTGAGCTAAAGTGAGCTAAAGTGAGCTAAAGTGACTAAAGTAATTCTGAAGGCTAGCTTTTGAGGGATTTGCTAATTGATGTGAAAATGGCCAATAGTTCAGTAGCTTCGGATAATGGAGAAGCTAACTTCTCTGTTTCAATCCATTCAAGGTCAGATATAATCTCCAGCCAATATTGTGTTTCACTTGCTTCAAATTCACAAATTCGGATTTTGTTTGAAAAATCGGCTTTACCTCTTGACCTGTTGGCTTCACGATAGTTGGCTCCGATACTTGACCCTGACTTTGTTAGCTGATATCTGACCACTTTACTTTCTGGCGTTCCTGGCAATAAAGATGACAAACGAATAATTGCAGCGGCAAATTTTCTCGTTCTTAATTCCAACTGCTTACTGAACTCCTTATTGTCCATATGCGTTAACTTTAGTCACTTTAGTTCACTCTAGTTCACTTTAGTTCACTTGTGCATGATTATCTTCTGCCCGATACTGCACTCCAAACATCTTTTCGGCTCACAATATTCATGGTGCAGGTGGATCAGTGACTGTGATTCCAGGGCATTGAAAGCCTCGATGCCTGCAGCAGCCCAGTGGCGGAGAATGGTGTTGTTTTCAGCGGGGAGTTCTTCCATGATTTTCAGCGCGCGCTCTTTGAGCTCCTGCTTGTTGTTGCGTTCGCCGTAGAGGAAAAGAAAAGGGACCAAAACGTTGACCAGAATCAGTTGAAATGAATCTTCTCCCATCACTTTTTTCAGGTCTTTCGAAGATTTGAGAAAAGTATAGTGGCTATTCCAAAAAGTTGTTGTTCCGGATTTAAAAAGGGTACGGTACTGCTCCATACCATGCGGTTCGAGGATCGCCGAAAAAAGGGAATCTGAGTGATGCAGTATTCCGGCTAACTGGGCAAGCCGGATAGTCGGGAAGTTAAGCGGATGCATCCGCATGAATTTCCACAGATGGCCCGGCATTGGCCTGAGTCCGTATTTCATGGCCAGGAATTCATATTCTTTGGAAAGCGACAACGGATAATCTTCATGATGAAAAGTTTCCTGCAACAATCCGGCCTGGCCAAACAAAAGTGCTTCAAGCTGAAAAAGAGATTGATGGTGCCGTTGCAGCACGGATAAGGGCATCGACCGGGCCAGCATCTCAAACGGATCGCCATTTTGCCGGAATCCGAAACTTCTGGCCAAAAGCCGGTAAAACGTTTCGCTCCAGTCGCCCCTGGAACTTTCAAGCAATGTTTCAATTATCCCGATTTTTTGCTGCAAGCGTTCAATAGCCAGTCCGTTGAGAAAAAACCTGATCCGGAATGGATCAACTTTGTTGAGCCGGGAAGCACAGTTGACCCAGTCGTGCTGATTCATCAGGGTGTTGAAGTTGTATTCGATCCACAACGGCCAGCCGATTTCAATGGTTGGGATGACAGAACCGGCATGGTTTCTTACCGAAACATCATTTTCGGCCACCACATGCAAAATTGTATTGCCGTAGAGCGGATCTGTCTGGTGACCGTGTCTGTTCCAGTCGGAAGATTTCAGATGGATTTCTACGTTTCCGGCCCAAAGCGTTTTCCCGATGCGGATGCGGGCATCAAAAAAATCGGGACCCGCATGAATATTGTGCCTGCCCGGGTTGATTATTTCAATACAATCTCCATCGCCGGTAGCAGGGTTTTCAGGTTCAAACAAGCGGTTCTTCCAAAGAAAATGGAGAAATTCTTCCTTCATAAACGCCGTCTTATCAGTTTCTATAAGTTACGGCATTCCGCGGAGAAAAAAGAGGAAATTGATGGAAATGTAAAAAAATTATTCGGAAATTTTCCGCAGCAGCGTCATGCCGTCGCGAATCGGAAGGATGGTAGCCTCCACACGGGGATCATTTTTCACAAAGTCATTAAATTCCATGATCGCTATGGTTTGGCCGTCATTACCTGATATCTTGCCCACCACCTTGCCGCCCCACAGGGTATTGTCGGCAATGATCAAGCCACCCATGGTTATTTTTGGCAAAATCATCTGGTAATGAGATAGGTACTGTCGCTTGTCGGCATCCAGGAAAGCCAGTTCAAACGTTTCATTCAGTTGCGGCAAAATATCCGCTGCATCTCCGACGTGCTGAACAATACGGTCAGTCAGTCCTGTTTCGGCAAAATAATCCGCCGCGAACCCCACCAGTTCGTCATTGATTTCAATGGTGTGCAAGAGCCCTCCGGCAGCGAGTCCTTTTGCCAGACAGATTGCCGAATAGCCCGTATAGGTGCCTATTTCAAGTATGCAGCGGGGTGAAATCAACCGGCTGAAAAGTGTCAATAGTGAACCCTGAAGGTGACCCGAACACATCCTTCCGTTGACCAACCTCAGGTGCGTCTCGCGGTACAATCTTTTAAGAATGGGATCCTCTTCTAAAGTATGTGCAAGAATGTAATTTTCGAGAAGTTGTTCGATTTTCATTACAAGTAAATCAAAGTCGACAAATTTCCGGGTTCCAATATGCGGTTCGCAGTTTCCATTAACTGAGAAGCAGTTATATCGCTGATCTGTTTGTAAATATCTTCAAGACTCTCCACTTTATTAAAAATCAGCATACTCTTCCCTATTGCAAGCATGAGGTCTTCGTGATTTTCCTGAGACATTGCCAGTTGACCGATTAACTGTTTTCTTGCTTTGCTAAGCTGAAGGTCGCCAAGCACTTTGTTCTGAAGCAGGCTGATTTCGCGGTTGATCAGTTTTAATGCACGCTCCAGATTCTCCGGATCCGTGCCAAAATAGATGGTCAGGGTACCGGTATCGGTATAAGCAGTATAGGAAGAATCCAGATTGTAGGCTATGCCATTTCTTTCGCGGAGACTCAGGTTAAGCCGTGAATTGCCAGACTGGCCGCCCAGAATACTGTTGAGCAAAACCAGCCGCAGCCGCTCGGGATGATATACATCGAATGCCTCGCCCCCCAGAATACAATGTGCCTGAAAAGTGCCCTTCTCCACGTTTTTCACTTTCGGTACATACGAGGCAAATCTCACCCGTTTGTCCGGACGGAGATTTGCCTTTAACCGCTCAAAATAGCGTTGTGCCAGGTGGAAGAATTTTTTGGCCGGGATGTTGCCCACGGAGCAGACCACCATCTGATCAGTGTGGTAGTTATCTGCCATGAAGCGGCGAATATCGGAAGATTGAAAACTCCGAACGAGTTCAGGGGTACCCAGGATACTGCGGCCCATTGGATGACCTTCATAAATCAACTCTTCAAATTCATCGAAAATCAATTCGGAAGGGGTATCGTTGTACGAGTTAATTTCATCCACGATTACCTCCTGCTCTTTTTTCAACTCCTTATCAGGAAAAGTGCTGTCAATCAGGATATCACTAAATAACTCAATGGTCCGCTCGTAATATTCACAAAGGAAGGAGGCATGGATGGCTGTCTCCTCCTTAGAGGTATAAGCATTCATCTCTCCTCCGACATCTTCCAGCCTGCTGATAATATGATAGGCTTTTCTTTTGACAGTTCCCTTGAAAATGGTATGCTCAATGAAGTGAGCCATCCCTTGCTCAGCAGGATTTTCATCACGCGAACCTGTATTGATGACTACGCCGCAGTGGGCTACAGGTGAATCGACCGATGCATGGATCAGTCTTATCCCGTTGGGTAATGTCAAGGTGGTATATTCCATACTAAATATTCAGGTCGGCAAAGATAGCTAAAAAGGAGAAAGGGTAAAGATTGCTCTTTACCCTTTCGTGGTGCCACCAAGAATCGAACTAGGGACACACGGATTTTCAGTCCGTTGCTCTACCAACTGAGCTATGGCACCTTATTTAAATGCGGTGCAAAGATAATCATAAAATCTTTCCAGCCAAATTTCCAAATCCATTTTGCTGCAAAAATGGGCTACTTCTCCCAAAATTTTCTGTTCTCATGAATGAAGTCGGCCAATTTACTTGGCTCGCGTCCGGTTAGTTCCATGAAAACGTCGGATACATGCCCCATTTTACCGTTTCTTGCAGCTTCGTAAAGCAAAGAGAGCGTGACAATAAAAGGCATTTCCTTTTTCTCCAGCATTTTCTGCCGGATGAATTTAATGGTCAACGGTCGTGCATACCTGATCTCCCTACCCATCTCTTTTGAGAACAGGGTGGCAATATGGTAAAAATCCATTGGTTCAGGTCCGGTAATTTCATACTCTTTGCCCTCATGTCCCGGCTTTGTCAACAACTCAGCCACCACCCTTGCCACATCACGGGCATCTATGTAATTGACCATCCCGGCTCCGGCAGGAATATAAATATAGTCCTTTTGCCTTATCTCCTTGCCGTGTAATGTAATGAGATTCTGCATATACAGGGAAGGACGGACAATGGTATGAGGCGTACTCATCTTTTTCAGATGCGTCTCAATGCGGTGGTTGGCAAATATACGGTTACGCTGCGCACCTACGATGGATACAAATACCAGATGCTTCACATCAGATTTCTCAACCTGTTCCAAGAACGGGAATATATGTTTGGATACATCAGACACCTGATTCGGCCTGACAAGCAACAATTTATTTACCCCCTTTAATGCGGCAGCATAAGTAGCCGGCTCATCAAATTCAAAATTAACCAACTGAGCCCCGCTTATACCTTCCAATTTTTCGGCTCTTTCAATACCTCTGACTGCTGCTACCACCTGATAATCCTGTTCCTTCTGGTTCAGCAAAAACCTGACTGTAGCGAGTCCGACATTCCCGGTTGCACCCGTTATCAAAATTTTATCCATAGAAGGATCAACGATTAAATTCGAAAAGTAAAATCTCAGCTATTAACGGGTCAAAAATATAGTTTTTAAAATCAATCTTCCCGGGATGAGGCAAATATTTCTTCTATCAGGTCGCTGTATTTTTGTTCGATCACTTTTCGCTTTAGCTTCAGGGTTTGAGAAAGTTCTCCTGACTGTGCAGTCCAGATGTCGGCAACAAGCCGGAACCGCTTAATTTCCTCGTGCTGGCCCAGCGTTTTATTGATTTCTTTCACTTCTGCCATGAACATAGCCAGGACAGCCGGTTGGGAAATAAGGTCCGCATTGTCGGTAAACTGAATCTCATTTTCGTTGCAGCATTCATGTAAATAGACAAAACTGGGAGCGATAAGGGCACTTGCAAATTTTTCGTGGCTGCCAATCACGCAGGCCTGTTCAATTAATACCGACTCTTTCAGTTTGTTTTCTATCAATTGCGGAGCGATGTATTTGCCTCCTGAAAGCTTGAATATCTCTTTTTTGCGGTCAGTTATTTTGAGGTATTTACCCTCATCCAGCATGCCAACATCACCGGTATGGAACCAACCATCGGCATCAATTACTTCATGTGTCAGTCCGGGTTCTTTGTAGTATCCCATCATCAGGTTCGGACCCCTGACAAGGATCTCTCCATCTTCGGCAATTTTAACCTCAACTCCCTTGATTACAGGGCCATTGGTTCCGACTTTTATCTCCCATGTTACGGCATTGCTCACCGCAATTACCGGGGATGTTTCAGTTAGACCGTATCCTTCCAGCACAGTCAGTTTGGCGGCACTGAAAACCCTGGCGATGCGCGACTGCAGGAGTGCCCCGCCCGAAACTATCAGCTGAATATTGCCTCCCAGACCGGCACGCCATTTGGAGTAAATCAATTTGTCTGCAATCATCATTTTGATCTTCTTGATAATCCCGAATTTCTTGTTAAAGTCAAAATCCTTACCCTGTTCAACAGCCCAGAAGAACAGTTTAAACTTCCACCCTGTCAGTAATTTACCTTTTGCCATGATCCCGTCGTAAACACTCTCCAAAAGGCGTGGGACAGCGGTGAAAATATGTGGCTTCACCTCTTTTATAGACTGGACAATCTGAGGAAGGCTTTCCACATAATAGATGCCGATTCCCCTGTACATAAAAACGTAGTTAACAGTGCGTTCAAAAATATGGCAAAGCGGTAAGAAAGAGATGGAACGGTGCCCCAAGCCAAGGGCAAAATGGTGGGAGCAGGTTTCGAAATTTGTAACAAGGTTCCGGTGTGAAAGCATCACCCCTTTGGGAATTCCGGTTGTTCCGCTGGTATAAATCATGGTTACCATCTCCTCTTCCCGGATACTGTTTTTAATCTCCGTCAGTTTGGAACGGAGACGCTCTTCGTGCTCTTCGCCCAGTTTAAGAAGCACAGACAAATTGTCGGCACCGTTTACATCGTTGAAAGTAAATACCTTTTCCAGGCTTACCACCTCAACCACAACCGGTGCTAACTTGGCGTATAATTTTTCATCAGAAATAAACAAAAATCGTATCTCCGCATGTTTGAAAATATAGCTGTATTCCTCTTCGCTGATGGTCGGATATACCGGCACATGCACAGCGCCTGTCATGGCAAGGGCAAAATCGACAAAACTCCATTCAGGTCTGTTTCCGCTTACCGTTGATACCCTGTCTCCTTTCTGGATCCCCAGCGCCAATAAGCCATATGCCAAAAGTTCGGCATTCCTGGCAAACTGTTCAGTACTGTATTTTACCCACTGGGTTCCCTGTTTCCCGGCGACTGCATCTTCGCGCGAAAGATTTTTGAGACAGTGCTCAAGAAGATCGAATGTACGTTTTACCTCCATGTCTGAATTTTTTCCCATAAAAGTATACAATAATGATAATTGCCAAATGACTTTCGCTCCCTTTGGGAGGTTCTAAAGGTAAAAACTACAGGTTTGGCAAATAAATGTTGTTTACCTTTTGAATCATCAGGTGGATTTTTCTATTTGGGCAGGGTGCAGGGGGGAAGGAGAACGGAGATGGGAGAACAGAAAATCCAACGAATATGGTTGTTGAATGATTATATTTTGGATAACTGATTATCCAACTTGCCAATGCCGTCAGGAATGGCCGATTTTGCAGCCTCGGAATTTATTCCGTGCAATATGTGATCCTACAATTTAATGATCATCTTATTCCGCCACAGGTAATGCGCAACCAGGTAACAGCGTAAATAGATGACAACAAATCCCGACAATGCCTGCCAGAGAGGGGCAGATGACGGCAAAACATTACCATGAAGGTCAACCATGATCATCGAAAATATGGCGAATCCGCAGAATTGATCGATCGACAGTTTCCGTTTGCTAATTGTAGTTATGAAATAAGCTCTCTTGCTTTCGCCAGCAACTCCGGAATACCTTTGGGGTTCTTACCGCCGGCACTGGCATAAAACGGCTGACCGCCGCCGCCGCCGTCTACCAGTTTGGCCAGGTCGCGGACGATGTTCCCTGCATGGAAACCTTTTTCTTTAACAAGCTGGTCAGAAATCATCACATGGACGGATGCTTTACCGTCTATCTCTGCGGCAAAAACCAGGAACAGGTTATCTACCTCGCCTTTCAGCTGGAACGCAAGATCTTTGATAATTCCCGCATCATCGACCGGAAGTTTGCTTGCCAGGAAGTTGACCCCGTTGATATTTGTAACCTGTACCAACAGCTCTTTTTTCAATCCGGAGGCCGCCTCTTTTTTGTAGGCTTCTATCTGGTTGGTAAGTGCGTTTACTTTTTGAAGCAACTGCTCAACGGCTGTTTTAAGGTCAGCAGGATTGTTGAGCAGCGAATTTATCTCCTTGGCTGACTTCATTTTGGAACGAAGGTATTCTTCCGCATTTTCCGCCGTGATGGCTTCAATTCTCCGGACACCGGCAGAGATAGAACCCTCTGAGATGATGACAAACTGCCCTATTTCGCCTGTTGCCCTGACATGGATTCCTCCGCAAAGTTCGATCGAATCTCCAAATTTGATGACCCTGACCTTGTCACCGTATTTTTCCCCGAAAAGCGCTATGGCTCCCAGTTCTTCGGCTTCAGCCATCGGCATTTCACGGCGTTCATCCTTTGCTGCATTGAGGCGGATCAATTCATTTACCCTTTTTTCGATCTTTTCGATCTCCTCTTCCGATACTTTCTGGTAATGCGAAAAGTCAAATCTCAGGGAATCAGGGGTAACCAGAGATCCCTTTTGTTCAATGTGGGTTCCAAGAATCTCACGCAGTGCATGATCGAGCAAATGGGTTGCAGTATGATTGTTGGCTGTTGCCCGTTGTTTGGTGGTATTAACTTTCCCGGTAAAAGCAGCGGAAGGGTCGGCCGGAAGAGCTTTTGTGAGATGAACCGTCAATCCGTTCTCTTTGACGGTATCAAAAATTTCGATTTTTGCTTCGCCTGCTTCAATCCATCCGGTATCTCCGATCTGGCCGCCTGATTCGGCATAAAATGGTGTCGCATCAAATACTAATTGAAAATATTCACCCTTTTTGTCCTTGACTTTCCGGTAACGGCAGATTTTCAATTCGGCTACCTTGGTATCGTAACCAACAAATTCACTTTCGATTAAAGGACGAATTTCGATCCAATCACCGGTTTCGAGTTGCGTAGCATTCCGGGACCGGTTTTTCTGCTCCTCCATGGCCTTTTCAAACTCTTCGCGGTTGACGGAAAAAGACTCTTCCCTTAGGATCAGTTCGGTTAAATCGAGCGGAAATCCGTAAGTATCATATAATTCGAAAGCTACATTGCCGCTGATTTCACTGTTCTTCTTTTTCCTGGCGCTTTCCATGATGTTTTCAAGCATACGTATTCCGGTTTCCAGTGTACGCAGGAAAGAATCTTCCTCTTCACGGATCACTTTGATAACCAGGTCTCTTTGTTTGTTCAGTTCAGGGAAGGCAGCTCCCATCTGATCAGCAAGTACATTGATCAGCTGATGCATAAATGGTTTCCGGAAACCCAGGAAGGTATAACCGTAACGAACAGCCCGCCGCAGAATGCGGCGGATTACATAGCCGGCTTTGTTGTTGGACGGCAGTTGTCCGTCGGTAATGGCAAAAGCGATGGCACGAATGTGGTCAGCAATTACCCGCATGGCAATATCTGACTTCTCATTTTCGCCGTATTTTTTCCCTGCCAGGTAACCGATTTCCGTAATTACCGGCTGGAATACATCTGTATCGTAGTTGGATTGCTTCTTTTGGAGTACCATGCAAAGCCTTTCGAATCCCATCCCGGTATCTATGTGTTTGGCCGGAAGTTCCTCCAACTGGCCGCTGGCCTTGCGGTTAAACTGGATAAATACCAGGTTCCATATCTCAATCACCTGCGGATGACTTTGGTTCACCATCTCCCGTCCGGAGATTTTTGCACGCTCATCATCGTTACGGATATCTACATGGATTTCGGAACACGGGCCGCAAGGGCCGCTGTCGCCCATCTCCCAGAAATTATCTTTTTTGTTCCCGAAAAGGATCTGGTCTTCAGGAAGGTACTTCTTCCACAGGGCAAGTGCCTCAGCATCCATCGGCACGCCGTCTTTTTCGTCACCTTCAAAAACTGTGGCATAAAGCCGGTCGACAGGGATGTCAAAACGGCCGACCAACAATTCCCATGCCCAGTCGATGGCTTCCTTTTTGAAATAATCGCCAAACGACCAGTTACCCAACATCTCAAACATGGTATGGTGGTAGGTATCGTGACCAACCTCTTCCAGGTCGTTGTGTTTGCCCGATACGCGCAGGCATTTTTGGGTGTCGGCAATCCGCGGGCTTTTCACCGGTGCATTACCAAGGAAAATATCTTTGAACTGGTTCATCCCTGCATTGGTAAACATCAGGGTCGGATCATTTTTGACCACCATGGGTGCCGACGGCACAATCTGGTGTGTTTTGGAGGCAAAAAATTCCAAAAAAGCTTCGCGTATCAGTTTCGAATCCATAATTGAATAATGTTAAAAACCTTTAAATGGCAATGTTCTTCCATGCGAAAGTCCCCAATTACCTTTAAATAAACTAATTTTGCCCTGCTGAGATGCAACAGAGTGGGCGAAAATCGTTGCAAAATTAGATTATTTCATTAATTTTGGCCTACCTCAGTTCAAAATAAATCATTTAGAATGGATATAACCAATTACAGATTCAATCCTGATACTTTAAGTTTTGACAAGATCGAACGCAATGTCCGTTCACTGCTCAAAAAGGTTTTGGGCTATTTATCTACCGGGATTGTATCAGGGATCATCTTCTTTTTTGTTTTCCTTCAGTTTTTCGAGACACCAGTCACCAAAAGATTAAAAAGAGAAAACCTGCAGCTGTTGTCACAATATAACCTGATGAACAAGGATATTGAGAAGATATCCAAAGCGCTGGAAGATATACAGATGCGCGATGACAATATCTACCGCGTCATATTTGAAGCCAATCCGATTCCTTCCACTGTCCGGATGGCCGGCTTCGGCGGCGCCAACCGTTACACCAAGCTGGAAAGCATGGATAATTCGGAATTGATTGTTTCGGTAGCAAAAAAACTGGATGTACTTTCCAAACAGGTTTATGTGCAGTCTAAATCTTATGATGATGTGGTAAGGATGGCACTGGGGAAAGAGAAGATGCTGGCAAGTATTCCAGCAATCATGCCCGTTTCCAATAAAGACCTGAAGCGCACTGCCTCCGGTTGGGGAATGCGTATGCACCCGATTTACAGGATTCCGAGGTTTCACTATGGGATGGATTTTACAGCCCCTACCGGGACTGATGTCGTTGCAACCGGGAACGGGATTGTGAAAGAGGTCGGCCGGGACGGCGGGTATGG
The DNA here is from genome assembly GCA_038323575.1 of Bacteroidales bacterium. Taxonomy (GTDB): domain Bacteria; phylum Bacteroidota; class Bacteroidia; order Bacteroidales; family Prolixibacteraceae; genus CAINVV01. Next base: position 50,428 of record JBBQHB010000015.1, read on the forward strand.
GAATATCGTTTTGATCGACCACGGCTATGGATATGAAACCCTTTACGGCCACCTGCTAAAATCAAATGTCAAGGTAGGGCAACAGATCAACCGCGGAGATGTGATTGGCTTTATTGGCAGTTCAGGTGCATCTGTTGGTCCTCACCTTCATTATGAAGTAATGAAAAACGGACAGAAGGTTAATCCGCAGAACTATTACTTCCAGGATCTTAATCCGGCAGAATATGAGAAGATGATATCTATCTCAACTAACATGGGTCAAAGTTTCGACTAATCCTAAAAAAGTAAAACCGTGGGATTCAAAGCACCAAAATCAGAAAAACTCTATTTCTCGATCAGTGAAGTAGCCGAAAAATTCAACCTTGCACCCTCTGCACTGCGCTTTTGGGAAAAAGAGTTTGATACGATCAAGCCATTTAAAAACAAAAAGGGCAATCGTTTCTATACCCAGGAAGATATCAACCACATTGCCCTGATCAACCATCTTGTCAAAGAACGCGGATTGACCCTGAAAGGCGCCAAGGCAAAAATAAAAGAGAACAAAGACGAAGTGGAGCACAACCATGAAATTGTGCAGAAGCTCCAGGAGATCAGGCAGTATCTGGTCGAGATCAAAGAGACGTTATAGGCCGGCGCCCTCCATCCGGAAATCAATTGAAATACAGACAGCATGCTCCTTCACCATCTTATTCAGCATCTCGAAACCGTTGTGCCTGTTCATTACCAGGAATCCTACGACAATGCAGGTTTGATTGTCGGAGATAAGAACGCTGCTGTTTCCTCTGCCCTCATCACGCTCGACATAACTGAAGCAGTCATTGAGGAAGCAATTTCAAACGGATGCGGACTGATCATCTGTCACCATCCGCTGATTTTCAAAGGCATCAAACGCATTACAGGGAGCAACGAAGTCGAAAGGTGCCTGATCAAAGCCATTCAAAACAATATTGCCATTTATGCTGCCCATACCAACCTCGACAGCATCACCGGCGGTGTCAATTCGAAGATTTGCGAGAAACTGGGATTGAAAAACTGCCGCATACTCTCTCCGGCAAAAAATCAATTATTGAAACTTATCACCTATGTACCTGAAGATCATCTGGAAAGTGTGCGGACTGCGCTCTTTGCTGCCGGTGCCGGGGTAATCGGAAACTATGACAGCTGCAGTTACAGCGCACAGGGTGAAGGTACTTTCAGGGGAGATGAAGACAGTAATCCATTTGTTGGTTCCAAAGGCGAACTGCATTCGGAGAAGGAGTTCAGGCTGGAAACCATCCTCCCGCGTCACCTGGCGGCAAAAGTAGTCGCTGCCCTTTCAGGATCTCACCCGTACGAGGAGGTTGCTTATGACCTGGTACTGCTGGAGAATGATTTTGCGACTGTCGGGGCTGGCATGATCGGTGAATTGACAGATCCTTGTGATGAAATAAGTTTTCTTCATTCAGTCAAAGATATTTTCGGCTGCAAAATGATCCGACATACAGCGCTCCTTAACAGGAAAATCAGTAAGATTGCCCTGTGCGGCGGTTCGGGCAGTTTCCTGGTTTCCAGGGCAATTGCCGAAGGAGCCGACCTGTTTATCTCCGCAGATTTTAAGTACCACGAATTTTTTGAAGCCGATAAAAAGATTGTTCTGGCTGACATCGGCCATTATGAGAGTGAACAATTCACGAAAGAGGTTTTAAAAGAGATAGTTTTAAAAAAATTCCCTACATTTGCACTCCGTTTGTCGGATGTAAAAACCAACCCGGTTTCTTACCTGTAAACGTTAAAGTATAATTATAATATTCCGGATATGTCGTTAGAAATTAACAAAACAACCGATGGCAAAGAGGTTTCAGTTCAGGAAAAACTGAAAATGCTCTATGAACTACAAACTGTTGTTTCAGAAATCGATAAAATCAACACCCTGCGCGGGGAGTTACCGCTGGAGGTTCAGGATCTTGAAGACGAGATCGTCGGATTAAAAACCCGTCTTTCCAACCTGCAGGATGAGATCAAAAACCTCAACACAGCAGTAACCAACAAGAAAACTGAGATCAAGGATTCCAAAGCCAAAATCGACAAGTACAAAGAGCAGCAGGAGAATGTACGCAACAACCGTGAATTTGATTCTATTTCGAAAGAGATGGAGTTCCAGACCCTGGAAATTGAGCTGGCTGAAAAGCGGATCAAAGAATTTTCAATTGAAGTCAAAAGCAAACAGGAATTGCTTGACGCTTCCAATCTGCTGCTGAAAGAGCGAGAGGAAGACCTGGTACGCAAGAAGAAAGAGTTGGAGGAGATCACTGCAGAAACTGCGGTAGAAGAGGATTTGCTCAAAGCCAAAACAGCGAAGATTGCCACCATGATTGAAGAGCGATTGGTGACTGCTTTCAACAAGATCAGGAAAAATGCACGCAACGGCTTGTCTGTTGTAACCGTACAACGTGATGCATGCGGCGGCTGCTTTAACAAGATCCCGCCACAACGACAGCTGGACATCGCTTCCCGCAAAAAGATCATCGTTTGTGAGTATTGCGGAAGAATCCTGGTTGACAAAGACATTGCCACCCCACAGGAAGAAGAGAATTAAGTAACATAACAGATAGAAAAAAGCCGCAGTTTGCGGCTTTTTTTATGCCTCGTTCGCATTAAAAACCTATTCGTTTTCTTTGATTTTGAACCGTTCTTTGGTTGTCCTTTTGCAGCAGAAAATTAATTGCATCATATACATCCTTAAATTGTTTGTTGTACTTGATTTCAAGTTCCTTTAATTGTTCTGAAATTTCTTTGTAACTCAATGCAAATTGCTTTAAGGCAATAAAAGCTCTTACGATTGCAATACTTGTTTGCCTTGCTTTTTTACTTTTCAAAACGTTGGCCAGCATGGTAACACCGTGTTCGGTAAATGCAAGTGGCAAAGCCGTTTTTGGACGTTTAACAGGGTATGTCATCACAAATTGTGATGACATATATTCCCATTCAGTTAAAGAAAGTAGGAACATGAAGTCTCCCGGGAAAATATCATTATTCCGCTTAACGGCTTGGTTTAATACCCGGGTCTCCACCTCGTAGAGCTCTGCCAGATCAAAATCAAGCATGACCTTTTGCCCTCTAATCTCATATATTTTCTTTTGAATTACCTGTAACTGCATGTTGCCACGAATAATAATATCAAATTGGGTTACTTGTGTTTTCAGTTTTGTAACCTATTTGTCTTCTTTGATTTTGCAACGTTTTTTGCATATCCTTTTGCAGCAGAAAGTTGATTGCATCATACACATCCTTAAACTGCTGGTTGTATTTGTTTTCGAGTTCCTGCAACTTAACTGTCAGTTCCTTATGGCTTAATGCATATTGCCTCATAAGTACGAATGCCCTCATAATCGCAATATTAATCTGCACTGCTTTGGGGCTTCTCAATACGCTTGACAACATTGCAACACCTTGTTCAGTAAAAGCAAATGATAAATACTTGCTGTGTTTTCCTCTACCAGTTTCTAAGGTCACATTTTGTGACCTTAGAAACTGGTATTCCTCTCTCGATAATTCATACATAAAATCTTCGGGGAAACGGTCAATATTCCGTTTTACAGCTTGCTTTAGGACCTTGGTTTCGACCTCGTAAAGCTCGGCCAGATCAAAATCCAATATAACTTTTTGACCCCTTGCTTCATAGATTTTCTTTTGAATTACCTGAGGCTGCATAGTATTGTTTTTTTTGAACCCAAATTTATCCCACGGGTTTGGACTCCCGTATATATAAATTTACGGCAAAAAAATCACAAAAAAGAGTTGGCGATCTTCCGATTGAAAGACGAAAGATATTTATTACAACAACCCGGTTTAAAAAGGCAAAAAAAAATGCCTCGGGTCGGGGCATTCATTAATATATCGTGCTTTTTCAGTTTACCATTCCCCCCCTGCGCCGCCACCGCCGAAACTGCCGCCGCCAAAACCTCCGAAACCTCCGGAACCGCCACCGCCACCAGAGAAATCGTTCCATGATCCGCCGCCACCCCTGCCTCCTAACATGCTAAGCAGCCACAGAGAACCTAATAGACTTCCGGTACTTCCATCTGCACCAACTGTACGGTAACGGTTTCGGTTAAACATCATGATAACCACAAAAACGATCAGCAACACAACGAAACCAGGGAATGCTGAAGGTTTGGATTTTTGTTTGTCGTACTGATCAGCTGTAAACTCCCCTGCTGTCAGCGACATCAATACATTGGTAGCCCTGTCGAGACCGGTAAAGTAATCGTTGGTTTTGAAACTGGGCATCATTTCTGCATTGATGATGGTCTTACGGGCAGTAATATCAGGCACCGCACCCTCCAGTCCGTAACCTACCGCAATAAACACCTTGCCGGTTTCGCCGTTGTCTGATTTGGGTTTAACCAGAATCAGGATGCCGTTATTTTTCCCTTTCTGACCAATCCCCCACTGCTCGGCAAGCTTGAATGTATAATCTCCTTTTTCGTAACCGAAGATATCCTTAACGGTCACTATCGTAATCTGGGTGGAGGTTTTGCGGCTGAAGGCATCCAGCTTGTTCTCTAATGCTGCAACCTGAGGGGTGGAAAGAATCCCGGCAAAATCGTTAACCAGCCTCGGCGGCTCGGGACGGGCAGGAAATTCATCAGCAGCAAGCAGGCTGAAACCTGTTAGAAAAAGTGCAAAAAACAGCAACAAGTGAATACCGGTAAGCCGGTAGCGTATATTCTTCATTTTTTTATTTTCCGTAAGATATTTCGTCGGGAAGTTCGTTGACATCACCTTCCTGGTAAGGGAAAAATTCTTTCAGCTTCTCCCCTACTTTTGCGATGCCCGAAACAAATCCCTGCACCATTTCTCCCTTTGAGAAATTGCTGACCATCTGACGCTTAGCATCATCCCAAAAACCCGCTGGCACGACAGCATTGATACCGGCGTCCCCGATTATGGCAAATTTCCGGTCGCCGGTTGAGAGGTAAATCAACACCCCGTTCCGGAGGGCTGTTTCGTGCATTTTCAATGACTTGAACAACCAGGCCGCCCTATCCAGCACATCGCCTTTGCAGACGGACTCAATATGAACACGAATCTCTCCGCCTGTCTGGTACTCGGCAGATTTAATGGCCTGAACGACCTGTAGCTCTTCCTCTTTGGAGAGAAATTTATTTGTACTCATTCCGTCTTCCGGGATTTAAATCAATTTGGTTTTGAAAAATCAACTTTCGGCGCTTTGTCGGCACCTTTTTCAGCCTCGAAATAGGCTTTTTTCTCAAAATTCCGAATAGAAGCGATAATACTCTGAGGGAAGAGACGGATATAGGTATTGAATGCCTGGGCCGACTGGTTGAATTTCTGACGTTCAACAGTAATCCTGTTTTCAGTACCTTCGAGTTGTGCCTGAAGATTCAGGAAATTCTCGTTGGCTTTCAGATCGGGATATTTTTCAACTACGACCATTAACCTTCCTAATGCTGAGGATAATCCACCCTGCGCTTGTTGAAACTGCTGAATAGATTCAGCGCTCAGTTTTGACGGATCTACTGTTACCGAGGTAGCCTTGGCCCTGGCCTCAACAACTGCTATTAAAGTTTCGCTTTCATGGGCCGCATATCCTTTGACGGTACTAACCAGGTTCGGAATCAAATCAGCACGGCGCTGGTAGACATTTTCGACCTGCGACCAGGAAGCGGAAACACCCTCCTCCATGGTAACCATGTTGTTGCCCGTTTTTACAAACCAATTTATAGAAATGAAAATAGACAGTAAAACTACTCCGATTACAATCCATGCTGTTTTGCTCATACTTTTTTAATTTAAAAATATTTGACTTTCGTTGACTAATAAGTGTCAAAAGAGGCTGTGAAGTTACAGAAGAATTTCGGAAATTATTGGGGATGATGCTTAATTGAAAGGTTTGCGACGCTTGTTATTAATTATTTAACCTTGCTTTTCAATCAGTACAACGGCCTGGACAGATATACCCTCTTCCCTTCCCTCAAATCCCAGTTTTTCGGTGGTAGTGGCTTTGATGTTGATCTGCTCCTTTGTGCTTTTAAGTATCTCTGCGACAACAGCCTCCATTTGAGGTATCCAGTCTTGCAATTTAGGCCGCTGAGCTGAAATCGTTGCATCCAGGTTTACCAGGACATAACCTTTCTCGCTGACAAGCCTGTAAACTTCAGCCAGCAATTTCTTGCTGTCAATATTCTTATATGCTGTTTCCGTATCCGGAAAGTGGTAACCGATGTCCCGCAATCCGGCGGCTCCAAGCAATGCATCACAAATGGCATGCAGCAGCACATCCCCGTCGGAATGCGCCACAGTACCTTTATCGTGGGGAATCAGTATCCCGCCAAGCCAAAGCTCTTCGCCAACGGAAAGCTGATGCACGTCGTAACCCTGTCCTATTCTAATATTCATTTTATATTAAGTGACTAAAGTGAGCTAAAGTGACTAAAGTTACTGTAAAGTTAGATTAACGTTCTGAAGTTACAAGTACTTTAGGCACTTTAGCTCACTTTAGTCACTCATTTTTGCCAGATTAACCTTCCCGATTTGTGCGCCCGGTTTCCCTTGGTGTCGGTAAGCGTTATCCGGTAAAGATATACACCAAAAACCGGAACAGGATTTAATATCCGGGGGTCCCAGTACAAATCCCGAATTTCATAACCCTGCGAAGCAACCAGTTTATGCCCTGAGAAGATGATCCGACCCGTCAAATCCATGATCTCCAGATTTCCGTCAAACAGTTCGTCATACCTGTTGTGCGTTATGACAAATCTTGTCAGGGCAGAAAAAGGATTGGGATAGTTGAATAAGTTATTTATAATCAACGTATTACCGACAACAAAACGAACAGTTACTGCAGAAGAGTTGTTGGCATTGTCCCATGCCTTCAGTTTCAGGGAATGCTTTCCTGAAGCAAGTGTCGAAAGCGGGTAATAGATCGTTCCGGATTTCCAGCTCCCCTGGTCGGTCCTGTAAAAGTCGTTAAGAATCACAGGATTCGCTGTCTGCCCATCCAACTCCAAAACAATGTCGTGGCCGATACCGCCGGTGGAGGTATTGATTCCGCTCTCATCCGACAGGTAAACCATCAGCAAAGGATTGGTTGAAACAGTGCTCCCATCCTGAAATTTTTCATTTTCGAGGTATAGGTGGATATCCGGTCCGTTATTATCCGCAACAGGCTGTTCACCCTTCCCGTTAAAATGGATATCGGCAAACGAACCGTTGCCGTCGAAAGTACCATTGCTGAAATAGTATCGAACCAATCCCGGATTCGCGTTAAAACTGACATCTTTGGGTACCACAAACGAGTAAGTAAAGATACCGTTCATTACCTTCACTTCACCATTGAACAGCAGGTTGTCCTGCACAGCATAAGAAAAAGGAGGCAAACCACCATTACCCAGTGTTGTTTTACTTGTCGGCTGGTCAAAAACCTTAACCGACAAGATGCCTGAAAACTGCTCCATTTTCTTCCCTTTTGAATCCTCTATCACACCGCTTATGGTCACCAGACTTAAAGGGGAGACTGTCCCGCCAAACTGGCTAACCTGCTGGTTGTTGATTTCAAGATTCCTGCAAACATACTCCGGATAATTCAGGCGCAAGGCGGGGTCTCCGAGCAGGCAGAATTTAAGCGTATTCACAGATCCACTGTTTTCATTTTTTACCTGGCGTATCAAGTCTCCCAGCCGCATTGCCGCTCCCTTGCTGTCTTTTTCAAATACGTGGTTGAAAAAACTCTTGTTGATATTGAAATTGGAAGCCGAATAAACAAGCCTGGTGGCCGATAGTAAAGCAATTGCACCACCTGCAGGATGGAAAAGGAGGTGTTCGCCGGCAGATCTTTTCATGATCATGTCCCACCGGCTGAATTCACAGGTGGCTGTTACAAACAGAGGCAGCCTGTCCTTGTTGGTCCATTTGTCAATATCCTGAATTGTCAGTATTTTTTCATGTGCCAGCCCGTCTTCGCTTGCGTGTCCGATGTAGTTGACGATTAAATCACCTGTCTGCACAGACCGTCGGATAGCATCATTGACATCAGGATATCGCTCTTCGGGTGTCAATACCTGAGGGTAAGCATCCAGATAGATTTTTGAAGCAAGGTATTCAGGATTTCTTTTGTTCATCAATGACGCAAGCGTTTCTGAATCATTAACATGAATATTGTTGTCTTCATCATCTCCGATGAAGGAGACCTTGTTGCGCCACTCGCCCAAGGTTTGGGCTTCATGGTAATGGATTATTTTGTCCACAGCAATTGTTGCTTCTTCAGCTGAAACTGCGGGTATCCGCCCAATGCCAATATCTACATTTCCGCCTTGCACCCCGTCGTCGGGATCCAACAGACCAAAAAAATCGTCAGTAACATAGGAATTGATTGCACTTAGCGAGTTCTCCGACTGAAAAGAAGGGATCCAATCGGGGTTGTTTTCGTTGGGATCATGAACCGGATCACAGGTCCCTTTACCAAAAAGTAGCAGGTATTTTAAAGCGGAACCATCAGATCCGAATTTCCGGAAATACAGGTTCCTGACAAAATTGCGAAGGGCAGCGACATCAGGGTATCCGCCGGATAATTCATTGAAAACAGATTCCACGGTGACAACTGTGACGGCCATGCCATCCTTATTTCTGTGGTATTCTGCCAGTTGGTTTGCCTGTGTCAGAAACCGTAAAGGCGCAACGATCAGGAATTGAGGAACCTCCTGGATTTGGAGACCGGAATTTTGTACATCTTCCGTTTTGGTCAATCCTGCGTACTGGCCTGCAGGATCAAAAAGGATATAATTACGCAGGCTGTCGCTCTTTGCGCGGAATGAGATTTGTCCGTTACTCAGCTGGAAAGGTATTTGAGCCGGTGAAAGCGAATTGGTAACCTCCCACAACTGCAAGCCGGATGTTGCACTGCCAATCTGAAATTCGACAATTTTACCCTTTCCCACACTTCTGCTGTCCCTGAAATTCAGAGGTATACCCCTGTATTGCAGGCTTCTGCGCAGCTGCACTGTGGCATAATCGAACCAGCACTGATCGGAAGGGACACCATTGTATTTGAGCGTAAGGCTGATATCTGTCCCGGGTAAAACACGGGTCGTTTTGAAAGTTCCTGCCGAAGCAAAATCGTTGTCATATCCCATTTGGACAGGAGCCATGGAAAGATTCCCCAACACACTTCCGTTGACTGAAACCTCCATCACTGTAAGGGACGTACTCCTGGCCACCGCAGTCACATTGACGGTAATTTGCTCATTTTCGATACGATCCGGAAAGATAAAGCTCTTTTTCAGCACATTTCCACCCTGCAATAAGGATGAAAACCACCTGTTTCCGGATTCCAACAGGTTTATTTTCTCCTCTTCCCACACTCCGACTTCATCATAACCGGTCACTTTTAAATCAGGATTTCCTTCAGGTTGGCCCAATATTGCCAACTTGAGGTCAAGTCCGGCATCTTCCGTCAGAAAGAACCAGGATTTGCCACGGGCCGACTGATTCAACTTGTGCATGTATTGCCCGGAAACGGTATCTGACTTCCAGCTGACAGGTCCCTTAACAAAGAATAGCAGTGATTCGGTGCCGTCAACCTCCCGGAACCGCATAACAGGCAGCTGCATTGGTCCATTTTGTTCGGATCCGGCATTTGATCCGGACAATGCATCATTTCTGCTTCCAAAGAGTCTTACGGATTCGGGATGCAAAAATCCGATACTTTTAAGCCATGAAAAATTGATTTTATGGATACCCGTAGCGGAAGTTTCAATTTTCACCCATTTACCACCTGCAAACAGCGAATTTTCCGTTTCCGGCATGGTACTGTTGCCATTTGCCTGCAGAAAAAGAAAAAAAATAAATATTAGTGTATAACAGAGGCGATTAAACATTAGAGACAACAGATTATTAGCAGATGAACGCAACCGGATTCGGGGTTAAATGTTAAAAAATCGGTGTAAATGATTTTTTTTCCCCTTTAGGTTGAACAAAATTAGAAAAATCGATGTTTATAGTGAAGTTGATTGGAGAAAAATGAGTATTCTTTTCATTTTTTTGCAATATATTTGTAGCAATAGCGTTAACTTTGTGCAAATTCAAATTATTTCTCCTGATGAGGACCTATCGCTGCCTGAATTAAAATTATTTCATGGATTAAACTTTTGAAACTTTATGAAATTATATACAGTTATACTACTAATCCTCAGTCTATTGACTGTTTCCTGCAAACTCTTACCCAAAAAGAAGAGCGGTTCATCTACGACTGGATGGTCTTACAACGATCCCACAAACGGAGGGTTTGAGTATAATGCCAATTATACCCAAACAACCGGACCTGGCCTGGTTTTTATTCAGGGCGGCACTTTCCCGATGGGCAGAGTTGAGCAGGATGTTATTTTTGAAAACAACAATGCGATTCGCCGGGTAACGATCAACTCCTTTTTTATGGATGAAACAGAAGTGCGTAACGTTGACTGGCGGGAATATATTTTCTGGTTACAAAGAGCCTACCCGCAAAATCCTGAAGTATACCGGTCTGCTCTTCCCGATACGCTTGTTTGGAGAAACGAAATGGCCTATAATGAGCCTTTTCTCGAGAATTATCTTCGTCACGCAGCCTACTCTGAATACCCGGTTGTTGGTGTTAGCTGGATTCAGGCAAACGATTACTGCAAATGGAGAACGGACAGGGTCAATGAAAGGATTTTAATCAAAGACCGTATACTTGCTGAAGACACCAAACAAAGCGGACAAAATGTATTCACATCCGATAGTTACCTGAACGGACTTTACAACGGTACAGACGGTAAAAATCCTTTGAAGAATTTGGGGAAAAATGGTACAACCAGAAGGACGAGTATGTCTGATGGAATTGTTTTGCCCCGTTACCGTCTTCCTTCTGAAGCGGAATGGGAGTATGCTGCCGTTGCGCTGATTGGCAACACCGATGAGGAAGTAGTTACGAGTCGTCGTATTTATCCCTGGAACGGTTCTCACATCCGTTCGACAGAAAAAAATACCCGTGGGGTTTTCATGGCCAACAGTGTCAGGGGACGGGGTGACTATATGGGTTTGGCCGGAGCGCTGAACGACGGGTTTGAAATCACTGCCCCGGTTAGATCTTTCACACCCAATGATCTCGGCCTTTACTGCATGGCAGGAAATGTGAACGAATGGGTTCAGGATGTATACAGACCTGCTTCATTCCAGGATTTCAATGAATTTCAGCCGCTTCGCGGAAGTGTATATACCAATTTTAAAAAGGATGACACTGGTAATTTTATGCGCAATGAATTTGGTGAAATGATCAGGGACACAGTTGCTAATTTCACCAACTTCAAAGACGGTGATTTCCAGTCTAATCTTGATGAATCGATTTGGAAAACCAAGGACGACTCAATAAAAAGTACTATTAGTACGGAAATTATGTATTCTAACCTTAAAGACAATTATAAATCACGAATTTCTGATCATACCAGGGTTTACAAAGGCGGAAGCTGGAAAGACCGACCCTATTGGCTCGGTCCGGGTACCAGAAGATACCTTGACGAAAGGAAAGCAACCAACGACTTAGGCTTCAGGTGTGCCATGACAAAGCTGGGTGATGCTGAACAATAATAATCTTTAAACCCCGTCATCAGATGGGGTTTTTTCTTATTAATTCATGAAGTTAGAAACACTCTATCAGATTTTTCTTAAGCATCCGCTAGTTGCCACCGATAGCAGGCAAATTGAGGAAGGATCAATCTTTTTTGCTTTGAAAGGGGATAATTTCAACGGCAACACCTTCGTCCTGACCGCTCTTGAAAAAGGAGCGGCCTATGCTGTCGCTGACGAGGAAGTTTATGCCGTCCATGAAAAGATCCTGCTGGTAGACAACGTACTTCAAACACTTCAGGACCTGGCAAGGCTTCACCGGCAAAAAATCGGTATTCCCATTCTTGCCATCACCGGGTCAAACGGAAAGACAACAACCAAAGAGCTTGTCGCTTCAGTACTTTCCAAAAAATTCAAGATTATTTTCACCAAAGGAAACCTGAACAATCATATTGGGGTGCCGCTGACTTTACTGACACTTAAACCCGAAACAGAAATAGGTATTATCGAAATGGGCGCCAATCATCCCGGGGAAATTGATCAACTCTGCAAAATAGCACTGCCTGATTTCGGACTGATCACCAATGTTGGAAAGGCGCACCTGGAAGGTTTTGGATCGTTCGAAGGGGTCATTCAAACGAAAACGGAGCTTTACCGTTTCCTGGAACAAAGACAAGGCACAATTTTCATCAATCTGGCCAACCCATTTCTTGCCGGAAATGCAGGAGAAGTCAGGAAAGTAGGTTACACCACAGAACCATCAACCGAAGGGCTGGAGGGTGAAGTCGTCAGTGCTAAACCTTTCCTTGTCTTCAAAGCGCTCTTCCCAAAAGGCTGGCTGTATATCAAAACCAGGCTCGTCGGAAATTACAACCTCGAAAATGCGCTGGCTGCTGCTGCAATTGGCCTATATTTCGGTATTGATCCTACTGAAATTGCAGGTGCGATCGAAAGCTACCAACCCGATAACAACCGTTCCCAGATGGTCGAAACCGGGCACAACAGCCTGTTGATGGATGCCTATAATGCCAATCCGACCAGTACCCGTGCAGCATTGGAAAATTTTGCCCAAATCGAGGCGCCTAAGAAAGGGGTGATATTGGGAGATATGCTGGAACTTGGATCCGTGGCGCCCGATGAACATCAGAAAATTGTCGATTTTTTGCAAACTATACCAACTGAAGCGCTCTTTTTGGTGGGTCCAAATTATTCAGCCTGCAGGCTGCCCGGGAATTTTCTCCATTATACTGATGCCGCAGAACTCTCGGATCATTTGCGAAATGTTCAGCTATCAGGTTTTATGATGCTGATCAAAGGATCAAGGGGGATGAAACTTGAAACTGTTGTCCGGTATCTGTAATCGCATTCCGTAATAATTATTGTAACAAACTGATGTTATTTGAAGTAAGAGAAGTAGTGGTAAAATAGTATGCTTTGTGTTACTTTGTGTTCTCAAGAAAAAACAATATCGCATTATTAAATAAGAATGCCGGAAATTCTAAATCTAAAGGATCATCTCAAACACCCGACTTTTGCATTGATCGGCTCCATATCTGATGCAGAAGGCCTTGAAACCTATGTGATCGGAGGTTTTGTCCGGGATTTGCTGATGTATCGGAAAAAAGAGCATTACGACATTGACATTGTTACGGTAGGCAGCGGAATAGGCCTGGCAAAGAAAGTTGCCATGTCCATCAACCCCAAATTGAAAGTAACGGTTTTCAAAAATTTCGGAACTGCCATGTTTCGCGAAAAAGATGTCGATTTTGAGTTTGTCGGCACCCGGAAAGAGTCTTACAGGCTGGATAGCCGCAAACCGATTGTGGAGGACGGAACACTTGTTGACGATCAGAACAGGCGTGATTTCACCATCAATACCCTGGCAATCTGCCTGAACAAAGCACATTACGGTGATGTTACGGATCCATTCGGCGGGATGGGTGACCTGGAAAGCAAACTAATCCGAACACCGCTTGATCCGGAAATCACCTTCTCTGATGATCCGCTGCGCATGATGCGGGCGATTCGCTTTGCTTCACAACTAGGCTTCAGGATTGAAGATGAGACTTTTTCATCCATTACCAGACAGTCTGAACGGATCAACATCGTATCGAAAGAGCGTATCACAGAGGAACTCAATAAAATAATACTTTCTGACAAACCATCTATTGGTTTTAAACTACTGGAAACATGTGGATTGTTAAAAATCATCCTACCGGAAATTCAAAACCTGAAGGGGAGGGAAAGTATCAATGGCATCTACCACAAAGATAATTTCTACCATACACTGGAAGTCCTCGACCGGATCTGCATAAATACTGATAATCTCTGGCTGCGGTGGTCAGCACTCCTTCACGATGTGGCCAAACCTGTCACCAAAAGGTTCTCCCCTGCCCTTGGCTGGACTTTTCATGCCCACAATTTTATTGGTGAAAAGATGGTTCCCAAACTGTTCGACCGCCTTAAACTGCCGCTCAACGAAAAAATGAAATTTGTGCAGAAAATGGTCCTGCTGCACATGCGGCCGATCGTTCTGTCCGAAGAGGAAGTTACTGACTCGGCAGTAAGACGATTGCTGTTTGATGCCGGCGATGACATTGACGATCTGATGACCCTGTGCGAAGCCGACATTACCTCCAAAAACGAGGAGAAAGTGACCCGCTTCCTGGCAAATTTCCAGCTGGTACGTGACAAGCTGAAAGAGATCGAAGAGAAAGACGCCATTCGGAATTTCCAGCCTCCGGTTACCGGCGAACTGATAATGGAAACATTTGGACTTTCACCTTGCAAGGAAATCGGACTGATCAAATCGGCCATTAAAGAGGCGATTTTGGAGGGAGAAATTCATAACAACTACGAGGAAGCTTACGGGTACATGTTGGCAAAAGGGAAAGAACTGGGCTTAATCCCGGTAAAAGGATAAAGGATAAAGGATAAAGGATAAAGGAGATGGGATAAAGGAGATGGGATAAAGGATAAAGTGGGATTTGTGCAGAGATAAAAATTGGTCCATTTCCCATCAGGAATTTGATATAAAGAAAGAACGCTGCACTAACGTTGGGATCATGATCGCAGCGTTCTTACTTTATCCTTTATCCTTTATCCTTTATCCTTTCCCCTTTAAAATTATCCTTTATCCTTTTCCCTTTTTAATTATCCTTTATCCTTTCTATTTGCTGAGCACTATCATTAAAGAAGCGTTTGTTTTATTACCCGCAGCATCCAGGCATGTAACCGTCATATCGTAATTGCCGGTCGTGGTTTGATTCGCAGTAACAGTCAACGGAACAGTGATTTCGCTGTGGTTCACGACCTGTGTTTTTTTACCGGCCGGAATGGTCCAGGTAAAGTTATAAGCCCAATCTGAGGTTTGTACACCTTTCAGACTTTTGGTGATAACGACCTGGTATGATTTCAGTTCAACGTTATCGCTCAGGTCTAGCTGAAGATGCAGCGGGGTTCCCAATACAAAGGTCTTACCGGGAGTAGGATCTACCACATTGATAGTCGGAACGGTAGTATCAGGTTTAGGCGCCGGAGGTTCGGTGGTATTGCTCTTTTTACAGGAAACACCGATCAGGATGAGAATTACCGGAATTATCCATTTTAATGTTTTATTCATTTTCCTGTCGTTTGTTTTTATTTATTAATAGTTTGCTTCTACTTTTTCCATATAGAAAATAGATCACCATCCCGATAGCCATCCAGATAAGCAGTCTCATCCAGGTATCGAACGGCAGCGCTGCCATTTGCACCAGGCAGATAACCATACCCAGAAGCGGGAACAGCGGCACAAACGGCGATTTAAAAGGCCTGATAGCGTCCGGATCTGTTTTGCGAAGAATTATTATTCCGGCACACACAATAACGAATGCAAGCAAAGTTCCGATTGAAACCAATTCTCCAAGAACCCCTATGGGGAAAATGCCTGCTATCACGGCGGCAAAAGCTCCTGTTACTATGGTCGTGATATACGGGGTTTTGTATTTTTTATGCACTATCGTGAAAGCAGAAGGCAACAGGCCATCTTTGGCCATGGTATAAAAAATCCTTGGTTGTGCCATTAACATCACCAGGACGACGGAGCTTAATCCGGCTAAAGCGCCAATTTTAATGACTATTCCACTCATTCTTATGTATGGCCTTAACCAGACCTGTATATCGCCTGCGCGGTCTATTGCCAGTGCAATCGGTGCCGGCACATTCAACTCCCTGTAGTTGACAATACCGGTCATAACCAAGGCCACAGCCACATATAAAACAGTACAAATGACCAATGACCATAAAATACCAATGGGCATATCCCTGGCGGGATTCTTCGTCTCCTGGGCAGCCGTAGAGAGGGCATCAAATCCGATGTAGGCAAAAAAGATGACACCTGCTCCGGCGAAAATTCCGCTTATTCCAAAGGCGCCAAATACGCCTGTGTTTTCAGGGATAAAAGGGGTCCAGTTATCTAAATTAATCGATGAAATTCCAAAACCGATAAAAAGAAGGATAACCGTTACTTTTATCAGTACAATAACGTTGTTGAATTTGCTTGACTCTTTGATCCCGATAACGAGCAGCGCTGTAATTAAAACCACCAATGCAACGGCAGGGAAATTCAGGATACTTCCGGTTCTTTCCCAACCCTGACCGATCACATGGTTGAAAGGGGCAGAACAGAGCTCGTGGGGGATGATAATATTAAAGTCTTTCATTAAACTGACGAAATAACCCGACCAGCCAACTGATACCGTAGATGAAGCGAACAGATATTCAAGAATCAGGTCCCATCCGATAATCCATGCAAAAAATTCCCCCAATGTGGCATAGGCATAAGTGTAAGCACTACCGGCAACCGGGATCATAGAAGCGAATTCGGCATAAGCCAATCCGGCAAATAAACATCCAAGGGCAGAAAAAAGAAATGAAAAAACAATGGAAGGACCAGCGTAATTCGCAGCAGCAGTTCCTGTAAGTACGAATATCCCGGTGCCGATAATCGCCCCTATTCCCAGTGCAACCAAATTCCTGGCTGTGAGGGCACGGTTAAATTTGTGTTCATCCGTTTTTGCCTCAGCCAAAAGAATGGTCACCGATTTTCTTCTAAACAGTTGATTCATAAAGTACAGATTAATTGAAGCTAATTACTATCTCGCACAAGAAGGACACAGAATAATAACGACTGAGTTTCAGAACATGAGATTTACCGAACCAGGTTAAAATAATGGTTCTATCAGCAAAGATAAAAAAAAAGAGATTGGTGGATATGGAATGTTTTTGCTATCAATATAGTGTAAGTAGTACAGAAATTCATATGCAGGTACAGCAGAAATTGGTCCTGGTTACAATATCCAACAACCAGCATATTCCCCCGTTATTTTTCCCAATGTCTCTTTGGCCTCTTTGAAGGATTTATGTGCAATGCCTATTCTGAAATAAGGCTTCGCCATAACTATCTGAGCAGGAAAGCCTTTTTGCAGCGTTTTTGTCAGGAATCTATCAGCATTTGCTTTCTGCCGGAATGAACCGACAACCAAGAAATAGGTCCTGGATACTTGTTCGTTATCAATTTTGGCGACACTGCTTAATGTGAAACCATCCGATTTTACATTTGTTTCTGTAAAATGTACAGCCTTGCTGATTTTTCCGGATGTCGGTTTTTTTGCCTTTTTATCGGACACAACCTTGCTGATACTTTCTAAAGCGGATTTTTCCTCTTTTTTGATACCTATAGTGGTATTCTGCTTTTTATCAGGAACACCTGAATAATCACCTTCTGTCTGTTTTACTTCATTTGATTTTCCTATTTCCGGGACAAATATTTCAGTCCGACGGTTCTGGCGATGTTCCTGCGGGGTACAATCTACACCATTTGCACATTTGTTCACCAGCTGTGTCTCTCCATAACCTTTGCCTGTAATCCTATCCGCCTTTATCCCATTAGAAACAATGTATTTAACCGCTGATTGCGCACGCTGCTCTGACAATCTCATGTTGTAAGCGTCGTTGCCACGGCTGTCGGTGTGTGAACTTAACTGGACTTTTAAGTCGGGATTCTCATTCATGAAAGCTATCAGCCGATCCAGTTCTACAGCCGATTCAGGTAAAACATCCGACTTATCATAGTCATAGTAAATGTTAAGTAAGGTAACCCTGCCTATGATTGGATCCATCCAAATAGTATCCCGGTTAAGTTCTCCTTTGGTAACTAATTTTGCTATCAACAATTTTTTGACAGGATTGAAACCGAATTTTGTGGCCGATACTTCACATTCATTCTGTTTGTTGTCTGGCAATGCAGCTTTCCCTCCCGGACCTGTCAAAATTAAAGCGCTGTCACAGGTAATGATTTTGGTATCCATAATTGGCTTCCGCGTTCTTGTATTGAATACATACAATTCTTCTACCGGTAACATAGGTAAAGGAAGGGGTTTAACAGCAACCGGTTCCGCAAATTTTTTAAAGGTGAATTTATAGATATCATCGAAACCGGTCCCGGGGCGGTTTGACGAAAAATAGCCAAATTCAGCATCCGGGATAATCACCATGCCAAAATCGTCATCGGGTGTGTTGATGGGTGCAGCGAAATGTTCAATCTTATCGTTGTTGAAGGGAAATCTGGTATAATACATATCCAGTCCGCCGAATCCGCCACTTCTTGTTGAAGCGAATACCAGGAAGGAGCCTCCGGTATGATTATGGGTAATAAAAGAAAACTCCTCTTTGCCGGAAGTATTGATACTGGCTCCCATGTTGACAGGTAAACTCCATTTCCCACCTTTTCTGATAGAATAGTAAAGATCGGTTTGACCAAAACCTCCGTGTTGGTCGCTCGAAAAAACCAATGTGTCTCCGGTGCTTGAAATTGCAGGATGCCCAACAGAATATGCAGGATTATTGTAAGGGAAATAGGTGAGTGAGGTCCATTTCCCATTAATTTTTTTTGCAATCACAATTCGCAATCTTATGGTATCCTTTTTATTTGATTTAGGAGATTTGGCTGCAGCTGCATTATCGGACTGGGTCACAAACAATTCTCCCGTATTTTCACAGTAAGACACCGGACCATCGTGATATTTTGTCAAGAATTCGGCAACTGGTTCACGTTCGCTGATGGTATTGCCATCTTTATCAATCTTTGCCCTGAACAAATCGTAGAAAGCGCTTTCTCTCAGCTTTTTGTCCGGTTTTCCCAGAACTTTATCACTATACGAGGTGAAATACAAGGTATCTCCAACGACTGAAGGACCAAAATCACTGCGGATTGTATTGGTCTTCACCTCGCCTGACTTTATGGTTGAAGGGTTAAAAATTTGATTGTTCCTTTCCTGAGCGAACACAGTAAGTGATATCAAATTTAAAAACAATAATATAAAGAAAAAATATCGTTTCCCTGCCATCATATATCTCTGATTTGCACACCTTGTTTCTTCCCCGGGTCAATTCTCAAGTTGTTATGATTTACTGTAGAGTATTGACGTCGGGGGAAGGTAGCTTATTGCTGTATTTTATATTCCCAAGAATTGTATAATTTCCAATGCTGTTTCCGGGAAAGAACTTAAAATGTTTGTTTGCCATTAATAAAACTGAAAGGGTCAATATCTTACTGTTTTATCCGCCGACCGAGTTAAACGATGCCCCTTTAACAGCATGTGGACGGGTTTCACCATTCCGAACAAAGTTCACCATTCATATTCTGTTCTGCAATGCCTGAAAAGGATTCAAGGCATTAGTTATCAACATTAAAAAAATCACTATTGTTGATAACTTCTTTGTTTGAAATGAATTACAAGATGTTCTGGTAGATTGGATATTAACAGGCCTAGAAGCAAATAAAGGGAAAGGGATAGAATTAGGCCCATAGTATGTCAGGGCCTAATTCTATCCCTTTCCTGCATTTCAAGCAAGATCAACGCTCAAAAATACCTCGGAGATACAAATTTGCGCTTTCCCTCCGGCAACTGGTATCTCAGTACAATCTCATGCGATCCGCTTGTGAATTTACTCAACTCATTGGTTGAATACTCATAGGAATAGCCTAACCTGAGCCGATCGTTGATCTTTATCTCTGTCAATACATTTACTGAAGCACTACTCCTGTATGAAACACCAAATGCAAGCAGATCATACAACAGAACAACAGCATTTACATCTGCCTCCAGGGGGGCTCCGGCAACATATTTCAACAGGAATGAGGGTTGAAGCTTGATGTCCGGTGTCAGATCAATTAAATATCCTGACGTAAGAAAAAAGTGACTCACAACATGAATACCTACATCGGTAACCATATTTGGATTTAACCGATTCTGAATAGTGCGCCCCAGGATATCCATCACAGAGAACCCCGCATAAAACCTGTCGGTATGATAATATGCTCCAAAGTTAAAATTGGGTAAAATATTGTGATAGTTCTGCTGGAAGGCCGGATCAGTCTGCTGATTGTCAGAATATTTGACCTCATTGTACCTTGAATTGAAGAAGTTAACTCCGGCTTCAAGTCCAAAAGAAAGGACACTCTCAGGAAAGTACAATTTGTAAGCGTATACACCAGATATTCCGGTATGACTGGTAACACCGATCTTGTCGGTCATTAATTTTAAACCGAGACCTACATTTTTGGTTTCAACGGGGTAATCCAGCGTCAACACACCGGTAACAGGTGCTCCGGGAATATTGACCCACTGGTTGCGGTACAGTGCAGTTGCATTGAAGACTTCGCGTGTTCCGGCATAGGCAGGATTGATGAGCAATCCGTTAAATACATATTGAGAATACATCGGATCCTGCTGGGAAAAAACTCGTGCAGCAAGACTCAAAAATAGAAGTAATACAGATAATCTTTTTTTCATAGCATTATCTGATTAAGGTTAAATATCCAACCTGTTCCTTCTCTCCATTGTTGAAACTTACTGCATAGAAGTAAGTCCCTTCGGGCAATTTACTGGCGGCCAAATAACCAACATTAGCCGTACCGTCCCAGTTGTTTATATAATTGGTACTTTCAAACACCTTTCTTCCCCATCTGTCAAAAATTTTGAGTGTAACATTGTATCTGTCTGCCCCTTTGATCACGAAAAAATCGTTTATACCATCACCGTTCGGAGAAAATCCTTCAGGAATAAAGACTTCCTGAAAAGTCACCACAATCAAAAACAGGCCTGAGGAAGTAGAATACTCTTTCCCGTTGGAAGCCACCCACCTGAAGAAGGTGTTTCCGGAAAAATCTCTGTTGGGAGTGAATTCCAGCTTATTAAGATCCTCCAACAAAATTACTTGTCCCTGTTTTACATCAATCCCCGCTAATACAATTCGGCCATGTAGTGGCAAAGATTCAATTCTGATGGCTGAAAGGCTTTGATTGTCAGCATCGACATATCCTGATGTAAAATCCTTTTGCGTAAAAGCTAATGGTTGATTCCGGAGGGCAGACTTCGTAACCGAAGAAATAACAGGGGTATTGTTTGGTTTAAAATAAGGAGCAAAAGCAAAATTGATTAAGTCTAAAGGAAAGGTAGAAGGATTATTGTTGTTGGAAAACTGGTTCACCAACCTTTCTGCGGAGTCTTTAACAACCAACGGGCGCTCCGTTAAACCACTTACCTGAATGTAAGATACTAAACAAAACAAAACCAAACTAAAAATCAACAACGCCCTTTTTTTCAATGTTTTTATTAAAAGATAATTTATTATTCCGGCCCGCATCCGGTGCAGTTAAAAAACATGTTCTTTAACATCTTCTTTACTATCATCAATTTTTATGCCAAAGTTTTTTTTAAAAATATATTATTGTTTACCTGGAATAAAAGATACAGATTCATCAACCTGATTTATTGCATATTACGAAATCATAAAAAAATAATTTTTTATGATTTGTTTTCGAACGAACATTTCAATATAAATCATTATAACTAGTTGATTTATACTATTTTAACTTATGAATTTTCTAGTTTTTATTACAAAAATCGAAAGTGCAGCTTTTGGATTTGTAAGAGCAGCATATAATTATTTTCACACAAGACTGCATATCAGACATATAGAAGGGAAGGAAATCTTAAAACCAAGCAAAAAAGACATCAGTTCGGGATATTTTCTGATTTCTCCTGAACAAAAAACGAACAACTGTGCGGTTTTCGTATTTACTGAAAGTTTAAACACAGGAAAAGGCAGATAAATTATCTTATTAGCGTTAGGTAACCGATTATCTCTTTCTCCCCATTGTTCAGATTTAATGTATAGTAATATGTTCCTCCGGGTAATACGGAGGTTACCCATACGGCAATGTTGGATGCGCCACCCCAATCATTTTTATAATGATCGCTCTCATACACCTTATTACCCCATCTGTTGAATACTTTTAATGTGACGACGAAATTCTCTGTACCACCGATTACGAAATAATCATTTATTCCGTCCCCGTTTGGTGAGAAGCCCTCAGGAATGAATATTGAACCAGGAGTAAAAGTAAGGTATGCAAATGCGGCAGAAACGGCATAATCCTTTCCATTCGATCCATTCCATCTGAATGAAGATTCTCCGGTAAAATCTTTATCGGGTACAAAAACGAGCTTACCCAAATCAGTCTGAAGAATTTCCTGGTTAATTGAAACGGTAATACCTCCAAGAAGCAATGTACCATTTGCAGGTAATGAAACAATTCTGATTTTTACCAGGTTATCCTTATCAGCACCGGTGAATTGTGAAATAAAATCTGCAGCCGCAAATACCAAAGTCTGATTTTGTCGCGTTGTCCTGCCAAAATCACTAACAACAGGAGCATGATTGCCTGAATTACAATCTTGCAGCGAAACTGTTATTGCACGTCTTGCAATTGATTCGCAACCATTTACTGATTGGCTGGCAAAATAAGTTTTGCCATTGATTAATGCCGCATTCTGCGGAAGTTCATTACCTCCTGAGGCAGCATCGTACCACTTAACATTTAACCCGACCACAAAAATATCGGATGTTTTTGGATTGATGTTACTACAGAATGACTGAGACTCCTGACCGGTGGGCGGATTAGTGATCGGAATGATGGTAACAAATACTGACGACCTGACTGAACTGCATCCGCCAAGGGTACTGACAGATTCTGCAAAATAGTTTCTACCGGAATTTAACGGATAAATATCTGTCAATGCAGAACCTCCTGTCAATTCGGAATACCATTTCACAGTTGAACCCGATGGGGCTTTGGCAATCAGGTCAGCAACTGTTGGTCTACCGCAGAAATCCTGTGTTAAACTTGTCTCAGGAACAGACGGCAGGTCATTGAGCGTAACTACAACTGTTGTCCTTGAAGTATTCACACAACCTGTGACCTTGTTATATGCTTCCGCATAGTAAGTTGTTCCGGTCAGTATGGAAGTGGAACCTGGCAATACCTCACCGCCTGAAGCCTTGTTGTACCAACTCACACCAATACCTGCAGGAACAGAAACAGCAAGGTCGCTTACCGTTGCAGTACCGCAGAAGCCTTGTGCTGCATTTGCTGCCGGAGCTGAAGGTAATGTATTGAGTGTAACATTTACTGCCATCCGCGGAGAACTGTTGCAACCGGTCAGGTCATTAACCGATACTGCATAGTAGGTTAATCCCGTAGTCAAAGCATCAGTTCCTGGTAAAGCAGTTCCACCTTGTGGTGAATTATACCATTTTAAAGCTGATCCTGCAGGTACAGTGGCCTTTAGATCGGCAATTGCAGCAATGCCGCAGAAATTCTGTGTTGCACTTGTCACAGGAGCAGACGGCAATGCATTGATTGTAACAACAACAGACGTTCTTAATGCACTGACACAACCTGTCAGATTGCTGATTGACTCCGCATAATATTTTGCGCCCGAAGTCATAGGTGCAGTGCCAGTTAAAGCAGTACTACCTGTTTGTGCGTTGTACCATCTGACTGTCGATCCGGAAGGAGCAGTTGCAGCAAGGTCATTAAATACAGCGCTACCGCAGAGAGCCTGCGTAGCATTAGCTAACGGCGCTGACGGCAATTCATTTATTGTTACTGCAACCTGGGTTCGGGAAGAACTGCTGCAACCGGTAATTTTGTCGTAAGATTCTGCGTAATAGGTTGTGCCTGTCATCAAAGATGCAGAACCAGGCAAAGCAGATCCACCCGTTGATGTGGAATACCACTTAAGAACCAAATCTGTAGTGACCGAGGCACGCAGGTCATTTACTACAGCATTACCACAGAAACGCTGTGAAGCATTTGCCAAAGGCGCTGCCGGCAGTTCGTTGATATTGACCAGTACAGCCTTTCTCGTCAGACTGATACAACCAGTTGAAGTACTTACCGATCCAACATAATAAATTGATCCATGTGTCAGGGAAGCTGAACCAGACATTGCAGTACCACCATTCAATGTGGTATACCATCTTGATGTTGATCCGTCAGGTACCTTGGCAACCAGATTATTGACAACTGCGCTGCCGCAGAAATTCTGAATCATAACGGCATCCGGAACTGCAGGAGCAGGATTGATCGTGATTGTAAACGACTGTATAGCTGATGCATCCGTTCCATTATTTAAACTTCCGCCATTGTCTGTTAACTGAACAGCAACAGTGGCTGTACCATTGTGATTTAATCCCGGGGTAAAGTACAGATCCCCTTCCGAATTAATGGATGGCTGTACACCGAAAATTGCACTATTGTTGTTTGTAACGATAAATGTGAGCAACTGATCAGATTCATTGGCCGCGCCGGCACTTATGGAAGTAGCCCAATTAGGAATAAGTTGAACACCTGAATTTTCGCATACCGACAGATTTCCGCCTTTTACAAAGGATGGAGGATTGTTGACCGGATTAACGGTGACCGTTAATGTGGCGCTATTGGAAGTGGCGCCGCTGTTGTCCTTCACAGTGTAGCTGACTGTGGAAACTCCGTTGTAATTAAGTACCGGTGTAAAGGTAACCACACCCAAATTATTGACTGTATAGGTTCCCTCTCCTGCTACCGTAAAGGTTGTCTGACGGCCTTCTGTGCCCGGATCCAAATCTACTGTGGCTACATCAATCGTACCGTCTGCATCCTTATCGTTCGTGGTAACATTGTAGCTTACAGGAATATTTTCATTGGTGGTAAAGGCATCGTTCACAGCTACCGGCGGAATGTTGACAGACGGAGAACCACCACCTCCACCACCACCAGACGGAGGAATAACCGGGACAACTGTGATTGTAACAGAAGCATTAACTACGGCATAAAGATTACCATCGTAACCATTCCAGCCAAAACTTGTAGAGCCGGTCCAGTTCAGGCTAGGATCAAAGGTAAGGTTAGCCAGGTTGGCTGTCAGTATTTCATCGCCTGCACTTACTGCCACTCCTGAGAGTTTCAGTACCCCGTTGGCAGGTAGGCTCGTGACCTTAATCTTGGTCATGCTGTTGCCGTCAACATCCGAAAACTTACTGGTAAAGTCGGCTACAGCAAAGGTTAATTGGGTATTTTCATTCACTGTTTTGGCGATGTCACTAACTACCGGTGCATCGTTAACCGGAGTGACTGTAACAGTCAGGGTGGCTGTATTGGACGTGGCGCCGCTGTTGTCTTTGACTGTGTAGCTAACTGTGGAAATGCCGTTGTAGTTAAGTACCGGTGTAAAGGTAACCACGCCTGCATTATCAACCGTATAGGTACCTTCCCCTGCTACGGTAAAGGTCGTCTGACGACCGGCAGTGGCCGGATCCAAATCTACTGTGGCAACATCTACCGTACCGTCAACATCCGTATCGTTCGTGGTAACATTGTAGCTTACCGGTGTATCTTCATT
>JBBQHB010000016.1:0-72553 GCA_038323575.1 Bacteroidales bacterium
CAACAATCAGAAAACAGGGCTATAATACACTCGAAGCTTTACAAATGGCCATCGATGGGAATCCTATCTTATTCAATCAAGGATAAATGAACTATAGTCAGAAATTTCCCTGTTATATAATTTTACACCTGAACAGTAACGTTTTTTAACGTTCAAAACAAGAGGATAATGGCAAGTTTAGCAGATTTTCGTAATGGATTGTGTATCGAATTCAATGATCAAATTTTTCAGATTGTTAGTTTTCAGCATGTCAAACCAGGCAAAGGCCCTGCATTTGTGCGTACAAAACTAAAAAACATGAAAACAGGGAAAGTTATAGATAACACTTTTTCAGGCGGAACAAAAATTACAACTGTTCGTGTTGAGAGAAGACCATATCAATATCTCTACCAGGATGAGACCGGGTACAACTTCATGAATGCAGAATCATTTGAACAGGTAAATATCGATGCTGCTATGGTGGAAAACGCTGATCTGATGAAGGAAGGTATGACCGTTGAGATTACCTACCATGCAGAAACGGAAACTCCGTTGACAGTTGACCTGCCTCCGTTTATTGAGTTGCTGATTACTTATGCCGAACCCAGCGAACGCGGCAATACCGCCTCTTCAACTGCATTAAAAGCAGTTACGGTAGAGTCCGGAGCTACGATCATGGTTCCGCTGTTCATCAATCAGGGAGATGTTATCAAAGTTGATACACGTGACCGTTCCTATTCTGAGCGTGTAAAAAAATAGTTTTCCATGATAAAAAAAGAGAGCCGGCTGA
Organism: Bacteroidales bacterium; assembly: GCA_038323575.1. GTDB lineage: Bacteria > Bacteroidota > Bacteroidia > Bacteroidales > Prolixibacteraceae > CAINVV01. The sequence continues at coordinate 770 of JBBQHB010000016.1, forward strand.
TATTCAGCCGGCTCTCTTTTTTATAATATGTGATGATGAATGTCAGATGATCAACATTGCATCTCCGTATGTACCGAAATGGTAATTTTCTTTGATGGCTTCCTTGTAAGCATTCATCAGGTGATCGTAGCCGGCAAAAGCGCTTACCATCATTAACAGGGTAGAGAGCGGCAGATGGAAATTGGATATCATGCTGTCGGCCACACTGAATTCATATGGAGGGAAGATGAATTTGTTCGTCCATCCCTCATAAGGTTTAAGCATGCCGTTGGTAGAAACAGAGGTCTCCAGTGTCCTCATAACGGTAGTTCCTACTGCACAAACGCGATGTTTCTCTTCCTTGGCATTATTCACTATGTTCACTGCATCCTCTTTAATCCAGATCTGTTCAGAATCCATCTTATGTTTGGTCAGATCTTCGACATCCACACTCCGGAAATTGCCAAGTCCGACATGCAGTGTTATCTCGGCAAAATCTACTCCTTTAATTTCCAGACGTTTCAGGAGCTCCCGGCTAAAATGCAGGCCTGCTGTCGGTGCTGCGACTGCACCTTCGTGCTTTGCAAAAACTGTCTGATAACGTAAAGCATCATCTTCTTCTACCGGACGGTTAATGATCTTTGGCAGGGGTGTTTCACCCAATTTGAACAAGGTTTCTTTGAATTCGTCGTAAGTACCGTCGAACAAGAAACGCAGCGTTCTGCCTCTGGATGTAGTATTGTCAATTACTTCAGCTACCAGCAGATCATCGTCTCCAAAGTAGAGCTTGTTGCCGATTCTGATTTTCCTGGCAGGATCGACCAATACATCCCAAAGCCGCAGTTCGCGATTTAGCTCACGCAACAGGAAAACTTCAATTTGGGCGCCGGTTTTTTCCTTGTTCCCATACAATCTGGCAGGGAATACCTTTGTGTTATTGAAAACCATGACATCCTTGTCAGTGAAATAATCAATAACATCTTTAAAGATTTTATGATCAATGTCGCCAGTCTGACGGTTTAGAACAAGTAACCTGGATTCGTCCCGATTCTTTGAGGGATGTAATGAGATCAATTCATCAGGTAAATTGTACTTAAATTTCGAAAGCTTCATCGTTGATGACATTTATGCGTTTTAAATTGTTAAAATTATTTTTTCTTGAAAATGAGCAGAAAGCATATCCGCCAACTCTGCCAGGTCTAAACATTGATCGATTGTATAATCCCCGATTCTTGTACGCTGCAAGCCTGTAAGATAAGCTCCGCTGTTGAGTGCCTTGCCAATATCCCTTGCCAGGGCACGAATGTAGGTTCCTTTGCTACATACGATTCTTAATTCAATTACAGGCATTTCAACCCTAAGTAGTTCAATATCTTTGATAACAAGCAACTTAGGTTTGAGTTCAACGGCTTGCCCTTTTCTGGCAAACTTATAGGCCCGCTTCCCGTCCACTTTTATCGCAGAGTAAGCAGGAGGTATCTGTTCAATAGCTCCTACAAACATTTTAAGAACATTTTCGACCATGTCACGGGTGATATGCCCAGTGGGAAACTGTTCGTTCTCTTCTGTTTCCAGATCATAGGAAGGGGTAGTAGCACCAACTTTAACCAGGGCTATGTACTCCTTTTCGTCGGCTTGTATTTCGTCGATTTTTTTGGTGAGTTTACCTGAACAAAGAACCATTACTCCGGTGGCCTTCGGATCTAAAGTTCCGGCGTGGCCGATCTTTAATTTTTTAATATTCATCAACCGGCAAAGCATATTACGTACTTTGTTCACCAGATCAAAAGAGGTCCAATCAAGAGGTTTGTTAAGAACCAGGATTTCGCCCCGAATGAAATCAAAATCTTTTGACTCCTTATCTCTCATTAAATGAACGGATAACTAAGAAAACTAAATGGAGGGATCATGCGGAAAATTATTATCCGGAGAAATCTTCCGGGTCTTTTGAGATGAATTTGTGAAATTATGCCTTTGGTTTTTTCATGATAGCATAAATCTCAAACAGGAACCCAAACATCACCACGAGTGGTGCAAGTGTGATTCTGCGGAAACTGAATATCACCTCTTTGTTGAAAACATTGGGATCTGTACTTTTGCCGCCGGTCATCAAGGCAAATCCCATCATGATGATGACTAACCCAATCAGCATCAGTTTCAGATTCTCTTTTCCGAGGGCAAACCCTGCCGGGCTCGTTTGTCCGCTATTCTTGACCATTTAACAATGAATTAGTTATTAACCTGCAAAGATAGTTCAATAATAGAGCTGATCAAACTTCATTCGCAAAAATTTATTGACAGCAAAATAGGTGGACAAAGCTGTCATTACAATTCCAAATAAAAATATTCCGCCAACCAATAGCGCCAGGGACACAGTATCTTGAAAATCAATGAATTCAGTCAACTCAGATTGATATGAAAAGAAGATCATCAGGAGGATAAAACAGGCGATAATGGCTCCGTAAATGCCGTGTAAAATACTCTTGACAATAAACGGAAATCTGATGAAGGATCTGGTAGCACCCACCAGTTGCATCGAATTGATGAGGTATCTTTTCGAATAAATGGAAAGCCGGATGGTATTATTGATCAGTGCGGTGAAAATTGTAAACATCAGGATACTTAAAACCAGGATGATTAAACTAAGTTTCTGAACGTTTGAATTCAATTGTTTGACCAGGTTTCTCTGGTAATAGACCTCCTGTACTTCAGGAAATTTCAGGAAAGCAGCCTCCAGAAGTGTTAAACTGTCAGGATTGGCATATTCTGCATGTACTTTCACGTCCATGGAGGAAAGCAACGGATTGTAGCCTAAAAAATCAACAAAATCTTCTCCGAGTTCTTTTTTTAATTCTTCGGCTGCCGTCTGTTTGTCAACGAATCGGGTAGATTTGATATACGAGGTAGCTTCAAGATTTTTTTGGAGTTTGAGAATATCTACTTCACGTGTCTTCTCCTTCAGGATCAATGTTACCCCTACATTTTCCATGACATAGTTCTTCAGCCGGTTCGTGTTAATCAGCAGAAGTCCCAGCAAACCGAAAAGGAACAGTACCAGAGAGATGCTCAGTGTGGTACTGAAATAGGAGCTGAAAAGTGATTTTCTCAATTTTAATTTATCTTTTGCCATGCGGGAAAAGGTTTGGAGCTTATCTTAATTATTAACGAAGATATACGGTTGATTGTGCTGTCAGCCAGCTGATTTAAATCTTGTTTTGAGCTTTTTTCAAAGGTACGTTTTTATAAAGAACAAAACCAATTAACAATAGCAGCAGCAGGGAAGAAATCATTGAAATCTGTTTCCCAAGCCTGTAAGAAACCGGTTCAAATTTAAACGTAATGTCATAGGTGCCTTCCGGAAGTACCATCGCTCTCAGCAGGTAATCAGCCTGGAAATGAGGCACCAATTTATTTCCGATATAAGCATTCCACCCTTTGGGATAGTAGACTTCAGAAAATACAGCAATCTCATTTCCGGTTCCTATATAGTTGTATACCAATTGATTGGTGGAGTAGCTTTTAAGTGAGATCTTCGACGGAGCTCCGGAAGATGGTTTTACGCTTCCCAGCAGGGATTGAAATTTCTTGTCGACTATTATTTCCTTGCTTAGATCTGCTTTGCCAAGCGCCGCAAGTTCCTGGTCCGCATTGTCGGCCAACCTGTAAGCGTTTACAATCCATGTGCTTCCCATCGCCATGTTGTTGACCAATGGCGCTGCTTCAGGATTGTATATCATGTATTTGGTATTCAGCATGTTAAGCGCGTTAAGACCGGTAAAGACAGAGTCAACCCCGCTTTCCGATTTAATGGCTTTTAATTTTGTCGCAATCTGCCGGATTTCATTGCCAATGTGATAATCTATCAGGTCCTGGTATCTTCTCATTTTTGCACCGTGGTATCCGCCAATGGATTGGTGGTAATAAGAGGTACTTGCTTCATTGAAAGGATCAACCGATAGGTTAAGCACCCTGTACTCACTTTTATCTTTTAATATTTCCTTGTCTGCTTTGGTGGCAGGATAGGGATTTCTGGCTTTCTGCTCCTGGACGAAATTGTCGTTGTTGAGGTACCGCTTGTTGACACCCCACATATCGACCAATATCAGGAAGCCGATCAGGAACAGGGCATAATTTGATTCTAATTTTTTAGCCACGTAGGCCCACAAAATTAATGCGGTTGCCAGAATGAAGGCCAACGAACGGAGCGCGTCTGCCCTCAGAAAATCTTTGCGGTCTGAAGTAAGTCCGCCTTGAATCCAGTCAGGCATCTGGGAATCACTGGCAGAAACGAAATTTCCTGACAAGCCCGGCAGCAGCACAAACAGAAAGGAAATTCCGGCAGTAAGTCCTACGCTCCAGGTGAGCGCTTTCTTCCACTGCTCTTTGCTGATCTCTTCGGAGAATATTTTATGCAGACCAATGGAGGCAAGCAAAGGGATCGTAAAGCTTGCAATTACCAGGATCATGGAAACGGTTCTGAATTTGTTGTATCCAGGGAAATAATCCAGGAAAAAACTGGTCAGCGGCATGAAATTCCGGCCCCAGGACAACAGGATGGAGAATACGGTTGCTGAGATGATCCAGACCCGAACCGGTCCTTTGGTCAGAAACAGCGAGAGTACAAAGAGAAAAAGTACAATGGCACCGACATAAACCGGGCCGGAAGTCCCCGGCTGGGTACCCCAGTAACCTGGAAGCTGTTTCACAATGGAGTTAGCGTTGGGCACATTGTTGGTTTGCAGAAGCTTGCCGGTGGTTGAGTTTTCGCCAAAATCGATCATGGATGCCCCGCCTTTGAAGTTGGGAATAAGCAGCGTCAGGGTCTCATCCACGCCGTAGCTCCAACCTGTGGCGTAATCTTTGTCAAGCCCGGATGTCTTGATTCCCTTATCCTGCGTCAGTTCGGACGGGCCGCGCAGTGAGTATTTTCCGTATTCCCAGGTTGTCCATAGCCTTTCCGTATTAGCCGCAATGGCAAGAATTGCGAACAGCATTATTATCCCGCACCTTCTCAGAAAATCGTTCAGCTGTTTCTCTTTGAAAGCAAAATAGAACTCAGCTATCCCGAATATCAGGATGGTGAGCATCGAATAATAGGTAATCTGAAGGTGGTTGGCGTAGATCTGCAGCGCCAGGAAAAGTGCAAAAAAGGAACTGCCTATCCAGCGGTTTTTTTTCCAGGCATGGTACAAAGCCCCGATCATCGGTGCCATGTAACCTATTGCCACTGCCTTGGTATTGTGCCCTGCAGCAATGATGATAAAATTATACGATGAGAAACCGAAAGCAATGGCGCCAATAAGGCTGATCCATGGATTCAGTCCGAACAAAAGCAGTGCGATGTAAAATCCGATCATGTAGAGGAAAACAAAGCTGATAGGCCGCTGGTCAAAAAGCGTACAGACGGAATAGATGGGGGAGATCATTGAATAGGTTGGCAGGCCAATCAGGTAAGCAGGCATTCCCCCGAACATTGAATTGGTCCACAGCGCCAGGTCGGAATGGGTCTTGTTGTAATCAGTAATCTCTTTGGCCATACCGGTAGCGGTATTGGTATCGTGCTGGTTCAGTTTTTTGCCTTCCAGCTGTGGAGAGAAGTAAATTGCCGGAAGAATAAGAAACAGTAAAACTGCTGTTAAATGCGGAAGCGCTTTTTTGAAGATTGGGTTATCCATGGCTACTGTGTTGATATTCGGTCGTAAAAGTACATTTTTTTATACAATGGTTTTTCCTACTTTTGTCGTTATTTGAAAATTATATCCTGTTGGGAATCATTGTCAAACAATCCGTTAAAGGGACAATTTACGTCTATCTGGGTGTTCTGTTGGGTTTTATTACCACGGCCATTCTCTTTCCGCGTATCTATTCTCCTGCTGAAGTAGGACTCCTGAAAATCATTGTTGCCTATTCAACCCTGGTAGCCCAATTCGGAACCCTCGGGATCAACGGAGCGACCATCAGGCTCTTCCCGTTTTTCAGGACGGAGGATAAAAAGCACCACGGTTTTCTTCCCTTTGCACTATCGATCGGGCTAATTGGTTTTCTGATTTCAGCTGCTTTGCTGCTGGTATTTAAACCTTTGCTGGTAGAAATGAGCCTTGAAAAGTCCACCCTCCTGGTGGAATATATCAATTACCTGATCGTCCTTGTTTTCTTCCAACTCTTCTTCTCCATCCTTGATATTTATTATTCCGCGTTGATGAACAGCGTCCACGGCACCTGGCTGCGGGAGGTATTTCAAAGGATACTGATTATTCTGATGATAGGCATGTATTATTTTGACTTCCTTTCGTTCCATCAGTTCGTATTAACTTACATTGCCGCTATTTCGATACCGACGCTTTATATTTTGTTTACCCTGATAAAAGAGGGCCAGTTCGCACTGAAATTTGATTTCGCATTTCTGGATAAAAACCTACTGCGTTCAATCGGGGCAGTTTCGCTGTTCAGCATCCTGAACGGCTTTTCCGTTATCATGATCCAGAATGTCGACCTGATCATGGTGAACAAGATGATGGGACTGGATGCAGCCGGTATTTACGCCATCTGTTTCTTTTTTGGGATTGTGGTGAGTCTGCCGGCACGGTCGATTTACAAAATTGCCAATGTTTCTGCGGCCGAAGCCTGGAAAAGCGATGACAGGAAGACCCTTCGCGACATTTATGAGAAGAGCTGCCTCACACTTTTTATCATCGGGTCTTTCCTGTTTCTGGGGGTCTGGCTCAACATCGACAACATCATGCAGATCTTGCGACCGGAATACCAGGCCGGCAAGTGGGTGATTTTCTTTATCGGACTTGGTTGCCTGATGGACATGGCCACCGGTGCCAACAGTTCGCTGATGGGAACTTCCAGGTATTACAAAGTCCAGTCTTACCTGCTTTTGATTTTGGTTGTCGTTTTGGTAGCCCTGAATCTTGTATTGATTCCGCGCTACGGATTAACCGGGGCAGCCATCAGCAGTGCTGCGGCGCTTGGTTTGCTCAACTTATTGAGATTCCTCTTTCTCTGGCTAAAATACGATCTGCAACCTTACAACTTCCGTTTCCTCTATGTTATACTGATCGGTTCAGCTGCCTATTTTATCGCTTTCGCGATCCCGGTAAAATTCCACTACATCCTTGACCTGCTGATCCGGAGCACAGTATTCACGCTGTTGTTCCTGTTCCCGATTTATTTCTTCAAGGTCTCCTCCGATCTGAACAAGGCCGCTGATAACTTTCTTAAGTCGTTGAAAATAATCAGATAGCATAAAAAATGGAAACAACACCGCTGGTATCGATTATTTCCCCCACCTATAACCACGAAAAATACCTGGCCGACTGCATTGAATCTGTACTTGCCCAAACTTATCCCAATTGGGAGATGATTATCCTCAACGATGGAAGCACTGACGGTACTGCTGCCATCGCCGCTTCCTACCGGGATGCCGACAGCCGGATCAGGCTGGTCAACCAGGAAAATGTAGGGATTTTCAGGCTATCGGAAACCTACAACAAGGCGGTTGAAATGGCCAAAGGAGAATACCTGGCCATCCTGGAGGGTGATGACTGCTGGGCACCTGAAAAACTCGAAAAGCAGGTGGCGGCCATGCAAAATGATCCTGTAGCCGTCTTGTGCTGGAGCATGGCGCGGTGCGTGAATGCCGACAAGAGCCTGGTTTATTACACTTCACCTGATCCCTACGCGTCTGACGCAGGACTTTATTTCAACGATCCTGTCGGGAGCATCATGAACATTTTTCTATATCGGAATTGCATTCCGGCGTTAACCATCCTGATCAGAAAAGATGCGTTAAAGAAGACCGGCGGCTTTAAGCAGGTTTATAACCTGCCGCTTGTAGATCTGCCGACGCTCTATGAGCTGGCATTGGCCGGCAGGTTTATTTTCATTCCTGAGACATTGGGCGACTGGCGCAATTATGCCACCCAGATTACCAAAACCTATCCTGAGGTGATGACGGAGGGGTTTTACAGGATGGCCAAATCTTTTCTGGCAACTCATGCAAGCGCAGTGGTAATAAATTCAGACGAAAAGGCGTTGGACCGCTATTATGCACGCCGCATGGTGATTGCCTGGGCACGGTCGGGCCGGTACAAACTGATCAGGAAAGAGTATGCCTCAGCAAGGAAGGACTATCTCAAAGCGATTTCCGGGTACGGATTTGCTGAGCCGGTCTGGAAACTCAGGGCCGCTGTCGGCTGGTTTTTCAGCCTCTTTCATGCAGATGTGGAAGGGCTTTCAAGAATTTTGGGGAAACGGTCGTATACTGAGCAATAAGCCGAAAAGTTACCCGGTCACTTGGTTTAACCAAATTTAAACAGACAAAAAACCTAGATCATTAACTATCATGCTTCAAGATGATTCTTCACGGTAAGATAGACTTCCTGCGCATAATGATAGAATGTTTGTGCTTGTTGCAGTGTGGGTTTCCCGCCAGGTAATAACCCTAATTCTCCCGGATAACGTGATTCCATAAAGAGGCTGTCAAGAGCAATTACAACATCATCATTGGATGGAAAGTTGATGAGCGAGGAGCACAAATCTTGCAACTTACTTAAGGAGTGTATTTTAGGAACTCTGGTTCCCTTTTCTTCGATGATTGCTTTTAACGATTTTTCGATCGCTTGTTGAGCATGGAAAGCAACATGACCGGTCAACCTGTCATTGTGGATTATATGGGTAATGCTCTCAATATCCAAACTTGCCGCTTCAAGCCATACTTTTGTAATTGCCTTCATGCCAATATTATATCAAAACGATTCCTTTTTGCATAATCTCTTTTGAAAAGGAGCTACCCAAATCGATAAATTTTTGATGGACCGGTAAGGTATGTACAAGAATGTCTGATGCGTATTTTTTCCTAAAATTGCTTAATGCCAGGTATACACTTTTTTTGATCCGAAGGTTCTCCTCAAAAGTTTCCGGTATAAATGTTTCTTTAGTAACAACATATAGATCAATATCACTGTCCTGATTAGGTGTTCCATAAGCAAAACTCCCGAACAAAATCACTTTTGCAGGATTTATTGGCCGCAAATTATCAATAATCTCGTTTTTAACTGATTCGGTCAACATATACTTCGAATTTGTGGCCGAAAGTTAACGATTTTTTCTGTTTGATGTTACATGATATCCTTAGCAGATTTTCAGGTGTATTAGTTCTTCTTTTCCTGTGACCGGGTGACTGGCTTAAAAAGTGACCGGGTGACTTGAAAATTAAATGATCAAATCTGAATCAGAGCGGAGTCACCCGGTCACTTAACCTCACTTAACCAGGTAAAAGCAGGCACAGTCGCCATCCCCGATGCTGTTGAGCCTGGCAGCTTCCTTTGAAAAATCCCTCATCTGTTTTTTTGTGAACATCGAAAAGTCATCGGAGTAGGGGAAATCCCGCAGGTATTTTTCGCTGGAGGCGAACTGTACAAAGGAAGAATCGTACTCAATCCTGTCAATTTTCATTCCGGCCTGTTTTGCGAGCAGGTGGATGCTGTGGGTGGTATGCAGGAAAAGGTGCCGCGGGGCATCCAGCGCAAACCAGTGGGTACGGTACTTGCGCCAGGAATGGGAGTTGGCCACCGGAATCCTGATAAGCAGTTTCCCTCCGGGTTTCAGTAAATCATGAATTTTTCCAAGGACCTTATCAGGATGATCCATATGCTCGAAAGCGTGGTGCATCATGATAAAATCGTACTGACGCGACATCCCGAAAAGATCTCTTTTCAGGATTTTCAGTTCAGCGCTGTTTTGAAGATCTTTCTCCAGGAACGGGTCAATGCCGGTAAGGTTCCTGAATCCGCTCCGCTGCATGGATTGAATGACTCGTCCTGATCCGCATCCTACATCCAGGACGGAATCGTTGAAACCGACCAATCCCGGTTTCATCCATTTGAAAGGGTGCGGTAAAAAAAGGGAGATCAGCGCGCCGACAGGATCGAATTTGTGCAGGTAATGTCTCAGCAGGCTCTTCTTCAGGAAATAGACGACCGGATTCAAAGAGAGGCCAAACCTGGGTTGCCTGAAAGAGTAATATTCTGTCGGATAATATTTTGAAAGATTTTCAGGTGTTTCGACAATTTGCAGACAATAACAATTGGCACATTCAAGGTATTGAAATTGATCCCGAAGGTTCAATAGCCGTTCGGTGGCCAGGTGGATGCGGTTGTTGGTAACGTTTCCACAAATTTTGCAGGCAATGCCGTTGTTCATGTTCTCCAAATTTTAATATTGTTCTGCAAAGATATATTTTTAGCCGAATGGCTGCTGATTGGGAAATTGACAGGCCATTCGGTATTGATGGGATCAGTTGGCATCCAGCAAAGCCAGGAGTGATTCAGCCCGTTTCTTCTTTGAAAACAATACAGCTACCTGCAGCCGGATCGTTCTTTCATCCGGGAAGCCGTCTTTCAGCAATCGTTCTGTAATCAGTCGGGCGATTGTATGGGGATCCCTATCAACGACAGCGCCGACAACACCGACGACTTCCGGCATCCCGCCTTCACAGGTTACGATCGGGTAGACACCAAACGACATGGCTTCAGCAATGGAAACGCCAAAAGATTCCGAGTAGGAGAGCTGACAGTAAATCCTGGCATTCCGGTAAAATGCGCTCAGTTCTTCAGGCGTGACTCTTTCGTAAAGGGTTATATTTATAGGTAAATTACTGAGTCTGTGAACCAGTGCTGTTCGATTGATCCCAACTATTTCGAACCTGATACCGGGCAGCAGCCTGGCGGTTTCGATAAAGGTGTCAATTCCTTTAAGGTAGAAAGTCCGGTCATTCTCAATCAGCCCAACCGTAAGGATTGTATCTGTTTTGTTTATTGCGCTAAAATCCGGACTTTCGATGGTCACACAGTTGTAAATCATTTTGCTTTTGGTCTTTGGGGCAATCACTTTTGCCTTTCTGGATACATACCCGGAAACGGGGAGAATGACAGTTGCATTTCTCATGGAGGAACCGCAAAACCAGCCGCGAAAAGGCGAGCAGAAAGCGCCGTAATTGATATCCCTGATACGGCAGACATCGTAACCGCCAATCACAACATATGCTTTTTTCCCGGTTATTTTTGCGAAAAGGACAGGCAGGAAAGAGTGATAATCAGCAAACCAACAATAAAACAGATCAAATTTCCAGCCATGAAGCAGGAGAAAGAAAAACTGCTTTACGATTTCAAGTGCATTTTTTGCTATCCCTTTTACGGCAGCAAAATGGTATTTTTCTACCGAATGGGTTGAATTTAAAATATCGAAGTCGTTTTTCACAAAAGTGGAGAAGCCGGTGTAGACAAACAGGATTCTCTTTTTTGTGATTTTTTTATTGCTCATGTTGACGGATATATGGATCAGAGATTGTTTGTCAGTTCCTTTGTCAGATTTCGCCGCGTATATTGTTCTGTACCAATGGTTTCATTCCAGATCACCCCTTGCCGGTTCAGCTCAAATATTTCGAGAATGAACTGCCGCATTTTATCCGTCTCGTCATAGGAAAAGAGTTTCCCTGCCCTGCATTGCTGAACCATGATATCAACATCCCCGCCCACCGGACCGATTGCAAGCACCGGTCGTTTTGCCGCCAGGTATTCGAAGAATTTACCTGTTACAATCCCTTTGTTGTCCGGCGAATCAGGGATGGCCATGAGCAGCATGGAGGCCCCTTTCATCTGGCGGATGGCCTGTTCGTGGGGGATATAACCCAGCACCTCGACCAAGGAATCCAGATTTTTTAGTGCGAAAAGGTTGAGTATATCATCGGGAACATTTCCGACAAAACGAATTTTAAGCTGCTCCTTAACCCTATCGGGAAGTTGTGAGACGGCCCTGACAAACTGATCAATCCGGTAGCTTACCGAGATGGTGCCGGTGTAGGTAATGGTGAATGATTCGTTGTGAACAGCTTCGATCCCCTCAAAGTCCTGCTCATCGTACCCGTTCGGGATAACGGCAATTTTACCGGTTGACTGCGGGATTTTTTTGAGCAGGAGTTTTCGCACTTCTTCGCTGACGGTGATGATTTTGTCGGCATTTGAAAGTACAGATTTCTCGAGTTCCAGGTCAAACCTTGCCGCAAGAGCAGAATGGTACAAATCTTTGTAGTAATAAATGTCGGTCCAGGGATCCCTGAAATCAGCTATCCACCTTATCCCCGTGAGCGCTTTTATTTTTTTCCCGATCAGATGTGTGGAGTGCGGCGGGCCGGATGTGACGACAACATCTATCCCTTCCGCAGTGATCAGTTCAAGGGCTTTTTTCAGCGCATGCCTGTTCCATCCTTTCCGCGGATCCGGTATGAAGAGGTTTCCGCGGAGAAACCGCGACAACTTTTCGAACAGGGTGATTTTTTTCTGGTTGGAGAATCCCCCGTAAGGGATCTCTTTTTTGTTGGAAATCCGCCGGTAGAGGTTATAAGGTTCAAATGTTTTTGTTTTATGGACGGAAAGTTCGGGGCTGATTTCCTGCAAAAGGGAGTAATCAAGCTGGGCATAAGAGGCCAGTTTTTCATCTACAGTCAAAATGACAGGCTGGTAGCCAAATCCGGGAAGAAACTTCGAGAATTTCAGCCATCTCTGAACGCCTGCCCCACCGCTGGGCGGCCAATAGTAAGTGATGATAAGGATTTTTCTCATTCTTGCAGAAGATTGGTATCTTTTTTTGAATGGAAAATATTTTTTGTCGGGATGGTTGCAACGAAGTCTTTCAGGTAATAGGGCTCATAATAGGCAACATCCGCGAAATTTCCAGCCATAAAAGCAGATTCGGCGAGTTCAGCCATATATGCCGCAGAGGTGGTTATGTTGTCAAGAAACAGTGCGTTGGGATGCTGAATAGTCATTTTGCATTTGTCGGCCCCATTTCCGAAAAAGAGAATTTTCTGATCCAGCAGCAATAATTCGAAGGAAAGGTGATCGATGATATCGGCCTGGATTTCCCTGATTTTCACCAGTTGATGGTTGTAGACGCAGGCGTAAACTTCCATTCTCCTGGCATCTATCATGGGGCAATAAAGCAGCGGTTCCTTTTTCTCAATTCCCAGGCTATAGGGGTTATTGATGACATAATGAGCCATGGCTTCAAGCGATGAAATAGCAATCAGTGGTAATCCTGCAGCATAGCAGAGTCCTTTGGCAGTTGAAACGCCGATTCTCAGGCCTGTATATGAACCCGGACCTCCGGATACGGCTACTGCGTCAAGACTTTTAAAAGGTAAATTCCGTTCTGACATCACTTCCTCCACGTACCGCGTGAGCAGCTGGGCATGGTTTCTCCCGCTCTTGTCTTCCCGTTCCGAAACCACTCTCCCCTCTGCAGAGAGCGCTACTGAACAAACCTCAGTTGAAGTTTCAATACACAGAATAGATGCCATTTCTTTTTTTTACAAATATCTGAAATAATAAGGAATTTGCGTTTTTTTAAAAAAAGATTCACTTATTTAAATCATTTTCAGTATTTCTTTGTTTATATAAGAACCTGCATATGTATGGAGCAGGTCAGATATCTTTTCCTTTGAGAAAGATAACCGAAAAATTCTTATTATTAGACGACATCCACATGCTAAAGGCAGTAATTATAGATGATGATTATTCCTCCCGGATGGTATTGAAAGAGATACTGAAGAAGACGATTTCGAATGTAGAATTGGTAGGCGAAGCAAAATGTGTTGAGGAAGGAGTTGCGTTGATAGAGCAGACCAATCCGGATCTGGTTTTACTGGATATCAGTATGCCTGATGGTACCGGGTTTGATCTGTTGGACAAGGTTAAGAAAATAGATTTCCGTATTATATTTATCACAGCATACAGCGAATTTGCCATCAGGGCTTTCAAATATTCGGCGTTTGACTATATTGTCAAACCTGTTAACAAGGAGGAACTAGCCCTGGCCATTGCCAGAATACCCAAAATTCCGGCAGAAGACAACAAGGTAGCCGTTAACGCCCTTAAAGCCAATTTTTTATCGAAGAGCGAGAGTGGTTTTGCGACCATTGCATTGCCTGAAATGAGCGGTTTTGCCATTATTTCAGTCGACAAAATTGTGCGGTGCGAAGGGATGCGCAACTACACCAAAATTATTTTCAAAGAGGATCAGGAGAAGGTGGTAAGCCGAACCCTGCTGGAGTTTGAGAATCTCCTTACCCCGCTGGGATTTATCAGAATCCACAGGAGTCACCTGGTAAACCTGGTAAATGTTGTGCGCTACATCAAAGCGCAGGGAGGACTGGTCGTACTGAAAACCGGCGAACGGTTAAAGGTATCCCATAAGTACAAAGATGATCTCCTGAGCAAACTTCTTTACAATAAATTGTAGTGCATCCAGTATTACAACCACTTCAGCAGCCTGAAATCCTGACGGTTGGGAAGCGCTTTGTTTTTTGCATAGATCCTTAATCCATAATTGTAAGCGCCCGGCTTTTTCAATGTCAGATCCAGCATGTAATTTGCCAGTCCGTCATTCTTATGCACAACAGTAAAATCATATTTTGCCACGAAACGCGGTTCGTCGTTTCCAGTTGCAACAATTAATTCGACGCCTATTTCTTCCGGAGTGAGGCCTTTCAGATCAAGTGTAACATTCGACGGGTAAGCTTTACCCATTTCATAGGTATTGGTAATTCCATCAGAAATCTGGATATTTTTAACTTCAATTTCGTTCCAAACGTTCAAAATCCTGTTTTTCCAGGCTGCCATTTCTTTGGCTTTAGCAAAATTGTCTGCTTTGAGGAGTGCTGTCCGCGCTGACTGAGGAATATAATAGCGGGTAAAGTAGTCTTTCAGCATCCTTTTGGTCGTAAACTGAGGAACAACTTCTGCAAAAGTATTTTTGATGAAGTCGACCCAAAGGACCGGGATATTTTTGTCGTTGCGGTAATAATAGGCAGGGACCACTTCATTTTCCAGAATACCATAGATAGCTTCTGAATCCAGTTCATCCTGAAGTTCAGGAATATCGAATGAATTTTCGAGCGGCAATGCCCAGCCGGCGTCTTGCTTGTAACCTTCTACCCACCAGCCGTCAAGAACTGAGAAATGGAGGGTTCCGTTCATCACTCCTTTTTCTCCGGATGTACCCGAAGCTTCGAGGGGACGGGTTGGTGTGTTCATCCATACATCGCAGCCACGAACCAGCATCTTGGCGATGTTCATGTCGTAGTTTTGAATGAAGAGGATACGGCCAATAAATTCGGGTCTTTTGGAGATGTCGATAATATATTTGATCAGATCCTGACCGGCTTTGTCGGCCGGGTGGGCTTTTCCTGCGAAAAGAAACTGAACCGGACGATCGGGGTTGTTGATGATTTTTGCAAGTCGATCCAGGTCACGGAAAAGCAGGTGCGCCCTTTTGTAGGTGGCAAAACGCCTGGCGAATCCGATAGTCAGCGCTTTTGAATCCAGCTTAGATATTGCCTCTGAAATATATTTCGGATTCTCGTTGCGCTTAATATGCGTATCCGTAAATCTTCTTTTGATGAATTCTATCAACTGTTCGCGGAGTTTCGATTTGGTATCCCAGATCAACTTATCCTGTATCTTGTATATATTTCTCCAGGCGCGCATTTCACTGCCTTCTTCATATTCGTGGATGTCATCTGCCATCTCTTCGGAAGAAAGAATCTGATCATGTACGGTCTTCCATTCCGGAGCAGACCAGGTTGGGTAATGAACGCCATTGGTGACATATCCGATGTTTTCCAGCTCTTCCGGTAAGAATCCGCGGTAGAGTTCACTCAGCAATTGCTTGCTAACATCGCCGTGTAATTTACTTACGCCGTTAATTTCCTGCGAAAGATTGGCTGCAAGAAAACTCATGTTAAACCGTCCTTCATTGAGGCCCGCTTTCCCGAGCAGCATCATTTCATCCATGGGGACTCCCAGTTGACGGGCAACCGGGTCCATGTAAGCTTTGAAAAGTTCGTCCGGGAAAGAGTCATGACCGGCTGGTACCGGTGTATGTGTGGTAAAAAGGGTGGAAGCCCTTACAATCTCTTTTGCTTCGGAATAATCCAGGTTTGAATTTGTTTTTATCCTGTAGATGCGTTCCAATCCGATGAATGCGGCATGTCCTTCATTACAATGGTAGATGTCTGATTGGATGCCGAGCATTTCCAGTACGCGGATTCCGCCCAAACCGAGTACCATTTCCTGTTTGAGCCGATTTTCATTATCGCCGCCGTAAAGGTGGTGCGTGATGGATTTGTCTTTTTCCTCGTTTTCTTCGTAATCGGTGTCGAGCAGGTAGAGTTTGACGTTTCCAACGTTAACGTACCAAACCTTAACATATAAGATTCGGTTGGGCATCTGTATTTCTACACTGATCCAGTCACCTTTCCCGTCAAGGGCAGGCTGAATGGGAAGTTTCGAAAAATGCTCGGGTTCATAATTGGCGAGCTGTTCGCCGTTTGTTGAAATGACCTGTTTGAAATAGCCGAAACGGTACAACAGGCCGATGGCTGTCATATCCACTTTTGAATCGCTTGCTTCTTTCAGATAATCACCTGCAAGTACGCCCAACCCGCCTGAATAAATTTTCAAACTGGAGTGAAGACCAAACTCCATGCTGAAATAGGCAATTTTGGGTCCGCGCAATTTGCTTCGCTCTTTTAGGTATTTCTTTAAATGGTTTTCAACAGATTTCATTCTGAGAACAAAAGATTCATCTGCCTTCAATTCCTGAAAACGATCGTGGCTTGTTTGTTCCAGCAAAACAATCGGATTGTGTTCGCAATTTTCCCAGATTTGGGGATCAATTTCATTAAAAAGTGCCCGGGCATCGTCATTCCAAACCCACCACAGATTGCGTGAGATGGTTTTCAGTATGGAGAGCTCAGCAGGTAAGGCTGACTCAACAATTATTTTTTTCCAGGTAGGGTTGCTATTCTCGGGTTGTCTCAGATTCTTAAAATATGTCTCTTCCATTCTGTCAAATAAATTAGCTCATAGCAACACATCTGAATGTGTCGCTTAAATTGGGTCGCAATGTTACAAATTTCGGCGATCATTTTGACATGAATACGGCTTCGTTTGTATTAAGTTATTGTATCTGTAACATTTTCTTCATGTTACACCAGCTATTTAGAAGAAGTTTTTTTTGTGGATTTGGGTTTTGCTTCAACTTTTTTTACTGCTTTTGCCTTGGGCTTAGCAGGTACAGAGGCAGGTTTCTGTAATTTTTTCAACGCAAGTTCTGCTTCCTCCAGTTTTTTGGTTGTTTCATCAATGACCTGCTTCAATTTGGTTATTTCTGCTTCATTTTCATTTACCGGTACAAGGGCATTCAGCCGGAGGGTAAAATCACTCAGGACATTCATGAAGTTAATAAATGCCTCATACGGGTTCGCGTATGGATTGAAAGACTTATGCACTTCACCGTCGGAGAAGAATTTGGTGCACATGTAATAAAAATGATCGTTGGATTGAAGATAAATCCAATCCTTTAATAGTTTGGGATCGGTGCATTTTTTGACCCTCTCTCTCAGGGCATAAAGCTGCTGGAAAGCATCTTTCTGGAGTTCATTTCCCAGCCAGGCTGAAAGGTCACGTTCTTCGTCAGCCCAGGAGATGGGGTGCATGACATGTACTGCCGAGACCGGTTGCAGTGCCTGCACGGCCTCGCTTGGCGTAGAGAATGTAAGTTCTTTTGTTTTCAGAATCATTTCGGGAAGGCTTTCCAGAAATCCGAAAATCCCGGTATTTTTCTTTTGGATCTCTCCGAATGTTTCATAATTCAGAAAGATATTGACGATTTCCTCCTTTTTGGGCAGGCCAGTCAGCCAGTCGGTCATTTTGGCGGCGGTGAGCGGATATTCGTTCCAGGATGAATTGGAAAAGCGGAAAGAGAGGTCGTCGCTGAGCCGATGGTTGCGCATCAGCACTTTTTGTCTTGGGTTGAGCGCATTGCAATAGAGGTAGTTCGGACTCTTCCATCCAAGGATGTGTTTTGCCCCTTCAGTAAGGATGGCCTCAAAGCCCATCCGGTAGACCAGATCACCAAGTTCATCCGAGTAGATTAACTCAGTATTGCGGAATACTTTTGGATTTTGTTGAAAGAGTTCTTCAATCAAATCATCGTGTGCTTTTACCTGTTTTGCAAAGAGTTCTGCATCTACCAGCGAAACAAGCGAATTGGCATAGGTTCCCGACAGAAACTCAACTGCACCTGTAGCAGCCAACTCTTTGAATGAATCGATTACTTCAGGTGCATATAGCCTGAACTGATCCAACGCAACGCCGGAAATAGAAAAGGAGACTTTGAATTTCCCTTTGGCTTTTTTTATTTGATTCAGAAGAATTTGATTGGCAGGAAGATAGCAGTTGTCTGCGATCTTTCGCATAATCGTTTCATTGGAATAGTCATCGTAATAATAGGAATCATTTCCGATATCGAAAAACCGATATTTGCGGTAGCGGAAGGGTTGGTGAATCTGGAAATTAAGGCAGATTGTCTTCATGGCTTGAACTATTATCGATGTAAATTATCTGATTGCTTTTTTATAAACTTCACGGACATGTGCAGCAGAATGTTTCCACTGCAGGCTGTCAACCTCAACCCTGCCGAATTTTCTGAACATGGCAGAAAGGGCCGGGTATTTTATGATTCCGTAGATAGCATCCGCCATTGCATTGATGTCCCAGAAATCAACTTTGATGGCATGCGTCAGAATTTCGGCAACACCAGATTGTTTTGAAATGATTACCGGTACATCCGTCATCATCGCTTCCAGCGGAGAGATGCCAAAGGGCTCGGAGACAGAAGGCATCACATAGACATCGCTCATGCGAAACATATCGAATACATCATCTCCGTGGAGGAATCCGGTATAATGAAACCGGTCTGAAATTCCCAGCCTTGCAGTCCGCCGGATCATTTTCTCCATCATATCCCCGCTTCCGGCCATCACAAACCGGACGTTTTCGGTACGTTTCAATACCTGATAGGCCGCTTCGATGAAATATTCCGGTCCTTTCTGTAGGGTAATACGTCCGAGAAAGGTGACAATCTTGTCGTTGATTCCTCTTTTAAAGAGCTCTGAATCTTTGTTTTCTAAAGGTTCAACCGCATTGTAAACGGTTGTTATCTTGTCGGGATTGATGCCGTATTTCTCGATAACGATTTTTTTTGTCAGGTTGCTGACAGTAATAATCTGGTCAGCCATTTCCATCCCTTCCCGTTCCATGGCATATACTTTCGGGTTGACGCTTCCGCCGCTCCGGTCGAAGTCAGTGGCATGTACGTGAATAACCAAAGGTTTTCCGCTTACTTTTTTGGCTGCTATCCCGGCAGGATAGGCCAACCAGTCGTGGGCATGGATCACATCAAAATCATATTCACGACCAATGTACTCAGCAACAATGGCATAATTAGCAATCTCGTCGAGCAGATTGGCGCCGTATTTTCCGGAAAACGGGATCTTTCCCTGCGCATCTGTATGAACAAAACGGGTGGAAGCGGAGAGACGCTGCTGGGTAAGCTGCCAGAACTCTTCGGGTTCGGCGTATGGAATCAGGTTAGACTGCACCTCCGTTACATCGATCTGATGATCGGTCTTGTGAACAAGTACATGTTTCCTGGTGATAGTGACCTCATTGGCTCCGATGATTTTCTTCACAGCAGTATCATCTTCATCACCGTAAGCTTTCGGCACCACAAAAAGTACCTCAATATCTTCAAACTGAGCCAACCCCCGGGTCAGGCCGAAACTTGCCGTACCCAATCCACCGCTTATATGAGGGGGAAATTCCCATCCAAACATCAATACCTTCATATCTTTGGTTTAGTTAGCTTTTTATTTTATTTTCTTCCTCAACTTTTTCTACAAGCATACAGGCCATAATCACTCCGGCCACATTCCATGCCTGTGAAATTGAACCCTTGGCCGTGTGGGGAGGATTCCCTTCATATGCCTCGGAAAGCGTTCCAATGCAATTTTCAGACATCTCGTTTTTAAATCCTTCCAGGCAATTTTTTGCATAAGACAGGCCTCCGGCTTTGTGAATTTCGAGGTAGGTCTTCACGAAAGGATAAATCAGGAAAGGATAAGCTGTTCCCTGGTGTGCCACCTCAGAAAAATCATCCGCATATTCACTAGAAAACCCTTTGTAAGAAGGATCCTCGGGAGACAGCGTACGAATGCCGACAGGAGTCAGGAGCTGGTTCCGTACAGTACTGATAATCATCTTTTTCTGGGTACGGGACAAAGGTGATAACTCTTGTGCCGCTGCCAGGAGCATATTCGGCCGGACTGACCAGTCGGTATAACCTCCATCAATATAGTCAGCCAGTTGTCCGCGATCTTCAGACCAGAAGTTCAGGAGGAAAGATTCGGAAATGCGTGCGGGCAGTTCTTTCCAGGCTTTTACAAAGGCTTTATCGCCGGAGGCTTCTGCAAGTGCAAGGGCGAAGGAGACAGCATTGTACCACAAGGCATTGATTTCAACCGCCAGTCCGCCCCGTTGGGTAACCGGTATACCTTTGATGTACTCGTCCATCCAGGTCAGGGCAACACCCTCATGTTTGGCATAGATTAATCCGTTGCTCTGCATCAGGATGTTGAAATCAGTACCTTCACGGTAGTGGTTTAAAATTTCTTTAAGGTAAGCGCCATAGGTTTTCCAGATCTCTTTGGCAGAACGGATTTTTGCCAATTCCTGCAATGCATTGAAAACCAACAACGGGGAATCGGCTGTATCATAAAAACTCTCCTGCCCGGCGTATTTGGGTAAAAGTCCGTTTTTTAAACGTTTGAGATTGGTATGCAGTATCGCTTCGAAATTTTCCACATCCCCGTGCATCAGAAAGATTCCCGGTAATGCCATTAAGGTTTGTCGGGTGATGGATTCGTACCACGGGTACCCCGCAATTAGGTCAAGTCCGTCCTTTCGCTCCCATAGAAACTGGCTTCCGGAGTTGAAGAGGCAGTTGATAAATGAGTCTCTTGGAATGCGTGAATTTTTCTCGCTTTCGTATCTTTTCAAAAATGAAGCTGGTTTCTGTTCGGTGGTGGATGCGGAAAACATGATTGATTCTCCCTTTTCGATGGAAACCTCAAAATATCCGGGCACGAAAAGATCTTCCTGAAATTCGTAACCCCTTTCCTGCTCCTTGATGTACTCGATGTTTTTGTACCAATCCGGAACAGGAACAAAATCGCACTTTTTTGACAGCTGCATGAAAAATTCAGGATAACTTTCGTAGAGTTTCATCCTGATTCCGTTGGCAACAGGGGTGTATTTCGAATTGGCATAAAGGTTTGCTTTGCTGAGCGAATGGACACTCCGGAAAGCCATAAATGGTTTGAAACGCAGTTTAGTCGGACTGTTAGCTTCTTCAAGCGTATATTTTACCAGAATTTGATTTTCATGTTCAACAAGTAACCTGGTCCTGGTCAGAATCACCCCGCCCACGCGGTAAGTGTGCTTTTGAATGGTGTCAAATTCAAAATTACGGATGTATTTGTGACCTTTCGGTTCATAAAAATCACCCGGAAATTTGTGAATACCAAGGTTAAACTGTGCCTCATGCTGAATGATTGTTTCATCCAGGGTGGAGAGCAGAACGTGCTTGCCTCCATCCAGTTCGTCCAGCCTAACGACCAGCAAACCGTGGTATTTCCGTGTATTACATCCTGCCAGGGTAGTTGATGAATAGGCACCTCCACGATTGGTCCGCAAGGTCTCGCGTTCCAGTGAATAGGATAAATTAACCAGTTTATCTTTATCAAAATTCAGGTATCCCATGATATACGAACTATTAGAAATTGAACGATCGGAAGGTAATCTTAATCTTCTGCGTATTCGTTAAAATTAAGCAAAGGTTTCATTAAAAAAAAGTTATGACTCTTTTTTTTGAATGATATCAATTAGTAAATTCCCAAAATTGATGCCGGGATAGCTGCCGGAGAGTATATTTACTTCTTCATTCATTTTGGTCAGTAATTCCCGATAGGAGGAACTTTTGGTCTGAAAAGGCCTGTGCGCTAAAGCCTTAACTACTTTGGCCACCCTGAGACAAATCTCTTTGCTTTCATTATCCAGGAATACTTCGCTGAATTTTTCCTGTACAAATGCTGTGGCTGTTTCGCTGAGGTGAAGCATGTCTGAGGCATAAAAACGGTAGTCGCGCAACTCGTCCATTACCAGTTCATAAGAGGGGAAATAGGTAATTCTGTCGGATCCGAAACGGGAAATCAGGTGATCGACCAGCAGAAACAGTCCGGATTTACTCACCTGGTTTTCGTAACTGCCATCTTTAAGATGGCGTATGGGACTGACTGTTAATACGATGCTTAGCTCGGGGTTGATGGTGTAAAGTTGGTTAAACAAATCAACCCATTGGAGGGTCATCTCTCCGACTGTCAGGCGTTCACGGGTGAAACTGTTGGCGGGAAGTTTGTGACAATTTCCAACAATTGCGTTGTCCTCTTTTTCGCGGTATACCCATGATGTACCGAAGGTTAGAAAAAGGTGGGAAGCCGTTCTCAACTGACCGGAGGCTTGTAAAAGGGAACTATTCATTGCCGCCAGTGCAGCTGCTTTATCCGGATGGGAGAAACGGCTGTGGAACGAAAAGTTGTTCCATAATCCGTTGGCATAGAAAAGGTCTGACTCTTGAACCTGTTTTTCCCTTGCCAGGAAGTCGGTACATCCGGCAATTGATGCAGGATTGTAGAGGATCCCGCACGGATTGGTCAAAACCGGAAAGCAATGTTGCTGCAGGTAGCTGCCGATATTTTCTGTAAAGCAGGATCCCACCATCAGGGCGTTCCGCCGGTAGGAGAGTTTTCGGATTACTTTTGGCAAAGCGACTTCTGTGCGGAAAGTTATCATAGCTGTTTATTTATCCATTCAATCGTAAAATTTGTTACCCTGTCGTTCTGGTCCCAGGCATGGAGCTGGTGTGGTCCTTCCTCCCATTCGCGGAAAGTAATCCTGCCGGGAAGGCTGTTGGCCAGTTTTTCGGCAGCTGCAGGGGTTGAAACTTTGTCGTCTGTGCCATGCATGAAAAGCAGGGGAAGCATGTCGGGCAAATTTTTGGCGCTGATTTTTTTACCTGCCTTTTGCACCTCCCTGAAGCAGCGTGCCGAAATTTTTTTGTGCATCAGCGGATCCCGTTCTTTAGGTGGTTCGTTCGCGGGCGGCGGGGCGAAATCCTTGGATTTCAGGCCGGTATTAATTGTAACCTGGGGAATTAGGGAGTCGGCCAGCCATATTGCAAGGCGCTTAAACCTCCCCGGTGGCTGCACCAGCTCCAGCCAGGTTGAGGCGAGTATGGCCATGTCGGGCAGATTATTTTTCAGTTCAAGCCAGGAAAGTACGATGGTGGCTCCCATGCTGTGCCCGTAAAGCACCAACGGCAGGTCGGGAAAATTCTCCCTCGCTTTCGCCATCAGGAGTGCAGTATCTTCCAGGTAATCGGTGTACCGGTGGATGGTTCCCTGCTTCCCGCCCGAACGGCCGTGACCGCGCAGGTCGAAGGAGATGACTGCGAAGCCCTCTTTAACAAATGCGCCGAACCACTCTTCGTACCTTCTGCAGTGTGTACCATGACCGTGCACAAAAGCCAGGACAGCCTTTGGCGGAACGACAGGTTGCCAAAGAACAGCATAGAGGTTGAGGCCATCAAAAGAAGTCCAGGATTGTTCGTGCATCATAAGAATTTTCGATTTTGGAATTCACCACAATAGGCACATAGGTCACAATAGGGTCTAATGTGACCTATGTGTCTATTGTGGTTAGAAAAATTTCACTAACAAGGAACAGTTGAGCAACATGAAGGATCACAAAGTATTGCGGGTATTCGCTCTCTTTTTTGATCTGCATAAAGTTGCCAGTTTTTTCTCTTGTAATGCCTGGCAAAGATACTATCATTTAAGTCCAAACAGATGCCCCAGTGTTCTTTTTAGGCGCGCATATCCCGCCCGTTCTACTGCAGAGTTTTTGAAAAGTCGTTTGTACGTTGGCTTATCCAGCATTTGCCAGTTGTCTGCTGTCATTGCAAGCAGTTCCGGTTTGGGTTGAAATGCGGCCACCTCATGTTCCTTTGCTTTGCTGTTCCACGGGCATACCTGCTGGCAGATATCACAACCTACCAGGCGGTTCGAAAGGCTGCCGGTTAATTGGTCAGGAATTGCCTCTTTGGTTTCGATGGTAAGGTAGGAGATGCACTTGCGGGCATCCAGCTGCTGAGGGGCGATAATGGCTCCGGTTGGACAGCTGTCCATACAGCGGCTGCAGGATCCGCAGAGATTGTTGCCGAACGGTTCATCATAAGCCAGTTCAAGGTCCAGTACCAACTCCCCGATGAAATGGAAACTGCCGGATTTCGGGTTGATCAGCAGGGTATGTTTTCCGATCCATCCCAAACCGGCTCTGCCGGCCAGTGACTTTTCCAGCAAGGGGGCCGAATCCACAAAAACACGGCCTTCGCATGGCGCAAGCTCCTTCTGAATGTAGGCAAGCAACTTGTAAAGCAGCTCTTTCAGCACATGGTGATAATCTTTCCCCAGCGCATATTTCGAGATGACAGGGGCACCGGGGTCTTCCTGTTTCCGGTCGGTATAGTAGTTGAGAAGCACCGAAACCACAGACTTTGCACCCTCAACTAATTCGGCCGGGTTCACCCTTTTTTCAAAGTGGTTGGCCATGTAACCCATCGAGCCATGGTAACCCGATTCAAGCCATGCAGAAAGACGGGAGCTGTCCTCCTCCAACAGTTGGGCCTGCGAGATGCCACATGCAGAAAACCCGAGTTCTGAAGCTTTGGTTTTGATCAGTTGACTGAAGGCAGAAGGAGAGAAATCCATTTTTATTTCTTAAGAAAGTTAAATGCTCCTTTTCTCAAATTGATTCCATATTCGAGCCAGGCTTTCAGGCAGGCCAGGAAATTGACCCAGCCTTCTGTATTTTGTTTTACCCTCTTCCATTCGTCCGCTTCCTTTTGAAATGAAGTAGTTGGACATTTTTGCGGGATCGACAATTGCTTCATATACATCGTGCGGTGCTTTTTGTATCCGGATAGCTGCTTTGATTATGAGTTTTGAAGGAGTCATATTTTTCTGCTTTATTGCTGATGTTAAGTCATATTTTTTTTTAATCTCAGAAGCAAACCACCACCATCACGTCCATGGCAGGGAGTCGGTATAAAATTTTGAGGTAGAAAGATCCGGCAGGATACTTTTTGAGACAGGCTGCGATCCGGCATTAGATAAAGTTCCCAAAAAAAGGGCGCAGGACAGGATGAAAAAACGGATTCTCATTTTTCAGCATTCGGTGGCAGGTAAGTTGTTTTATTGTTGCCAACCAGACTTTAAAGATAAGCAATTGCGGTGTTTAATTGTTGATGCATTATTTGTTGTACCGAACAAGAAAGAGCCGGATAAAAAAAGAAACGAACAAAAAAAGAGACGGATTCAATCCGTCTCTACTGTGAAATTTGATAAATTTTTTGCGATTCAGGTTTTGGCGGTCTGCAGGAAATAACCAGGAAAGCCCAGGTGAACAAATCCATTTTTCATGGTTTCGTTGGTCAGATAGGAGTATGCGCTGAACAACATCATGGCCGAAACCAATCCGGTTGTGGTCCAAAAAATGATTTTATCTTTTTTCATATCACATTATTTTTTTCAATGGTTACGAAAAATTGCATTGTTTGTTACAATCGATTCTTTCAGCGTCATTTAGGATCAATATCAGGATTAGAATCGGACATTTAAAAGCGGCATTTTGAGGTTAGAAAATCAATATAATTCGGCAATTTTAAATGGAGGAGGCTCTTTACCACATTTGCTCCTTTTCGTCCGAAAATGAGATACGGGCTACTTTACAGGGGCTGCCGCGTACGGTTGCCCGTTCGGCATATCTTTACCCCCGGTTAAAACCGAGGGCTACAATATTGGTCGCCGCTATGCGGCTCTTTGTCGTTCGGTCTCTCCGTCCTCCCAGTCTCCCCCTCGGCTCGCTCGGGGACCGGTTCTTCATATCTTCCAATCAATCCCTCGTCCAGTCGTCCAGTCGTCCCTTCACAGTTTCCCGTTTCACTCTCTCCGTCCACCATCGTTCCGTCGTCCCATCGTTCCGTCGTCCCGTCCTTTACATAAATCCCAGCTCCAGCCTCGCCTCTTCTGACATCATAGACTTGTCCCAGGCGGGATCAAAGGTTATTTCCACTTTGCATGCTTCGATGCCTTCAATTTTTTTGGTCATGTACTCCACATCGGCTACAATCATATCGGCAGCCGGACAGCCGGGGGCAGTGAGCGTCATCAGTACGGTGGCAGTATTATCTTCAACATCCACGTTGTAAATCAGTCCGAGGTCGTATACGTTGACTGGTATTTCGGGGTCAAAAACCTCTTTGAGGTTTGCTATGATCAGATCTATTCTTGGGTCCATGTTATTTTTTTTGTAGTGAGATTTGTTTGTAAGCCAAAGCATACAATTTAATTTGCTTGACCATCGCCATCAGTCCGTTTGAACGGGTAGGAGAGAGATGTTGTTTCAATCCGATTTCGTCGATGAAGTAAGGGTCTGCATCAAGGATCTCCTGCGGTGTCCTTCCAGAAAAGACTTTCATCAGCAAGGCCACCAATCCCTTAACGATCAGGGCATCACTTTCCGCATCAAAAAACAGGTGATCACCTTCCATCCGCTGCTGCAGCCAGACTCTTGACTGGCAACCCCGGATCAGATTCTGGTCGACTTTGTAAGCTACGTCGATGGGCGCGAGTTCGTTACCCAATTCGATCAGATAGGTGTATTTATCCATCCAGTCGTCGTAGACTGAAAAATCGGCGATAATAGCTTGTTGCTGTTCTTCGATGGTCATCTTTTATGTTGGTTTAACTATTTGATTCATTGAATTTTAAATTCCATGATTATTAAAACATCGATCGAATACGGGTAAGCGCTTCGGTGAACCGGTCGATTTCTTCGATGGTGTTGTAAAAAGCGAAAGAGGCCCGGGTCATGGCTGTTATGTCATAATGGTCCATCACCGGGTCGGCGCATAACCTTCCGGTACGAACTGCAATGCCCAGCTGGTCCAGCAGCGTCCCAAGGTCGAAGGGATGTATCTGGTCCAGTTTAAAACAGATGACACCGGTTTTGGCGTGCGCTTCTCCGAATATTTGCAGGTTTCCCAGTGCCTTCATTTTTCCTGTTGCATAGGTCAGTAGTTGGTGTTCGTAAGCGGCAATGTTTTCTAAACCAATATTTTGCAGGTATTGTATGGCCGTTCCCATCGCAATGGCTCCGACGTAATGGGGTGTTCCGGCTTCAAATTTGTGGGGAAGTTCGTTGTAAGTGGTTTTTTCGAAGGTAACGCGGTCGATCATCTCACCTCCGCCCAAAAAAGGAGGCATAGCATCCAGAAAGGTGCGCTTCCCGTACAAAACGCCTATCCCGGTAGGGCCATAAATTTTGTGTCCCGAAAAAGCAAAGAAGTCGCAGTCCAGATCCTGAACATCAATGGTAATATGCGGCACACTCTGGGCTCCGTCCACCAAAACAGGTATGTTGTGACGATGTGCCGCGGCGATCAGTTCTTTGACAGGATTAAGCGTGCCAAGCGTGTTGGATACATGTGCAACGGCAATTATTCTGGTCCGGTCCGAAATAAGTGTTTCGAGCAGTTCAGATTTTAATTCTCCGTTGTCGGCGAATGGTAAAACTTTGAGGATGGCATGATGACGTTCGCAGGCCATCTGCCAGGGTACGATGTTGGCATGGTGTTCCATCTCCGTGACGATAATCTCATCTCCTTCGGAGAGGAATTTCTCACAAAAGGAGTGCGCGACCAGGTTGATTGATTCCGTTGTGCCGTGGGTGAAGATGATCTCTTCCCGTTCTTTGGCATGGATGAAATCTTTGACAATATCGCGGGCATATTCGTATGCTTCGGTTGTTTTAATGGCATGCGCATGGGTCCCGCGGTGGATGTTTGCATTGGTCAAAACAGAATATTCCCGGATTTTCTCAATAACAGCTAACGGACGTTGGGTTGTGGCCGCGTTGTCGAAATAGACCCACGGACGGTTGTTTACCTGCTGGTCAAGAATAGGGAAATCTTTTCTGATATTTTGAAAGTTAAGTGGCATTATCCGTTGAAATTAAATTTTGTTTCGAGTTTGAAATGTTTGAAATGTTTGAAATGTTTGAAATGTTCCGTTATTCTCAACACATTACCTTCTCTATTCGTCTTTTGTTCCTTCCGTCCGAAACGAGAGGTCCTCATTTTTCTATTTGCTACCGCGGACGGTGTTCCATCTGCCTTCATAACCCGGGGCTCCGCTTCGCTTTACCCCGGGCTACCTATATTTCTCCGCTACGCGGCTAAGCCCCAGATTTGCAAAACTTCATAACTCTTCGCCCTTTCGATTGTCTTCTCTTTTGGTGCTATGCGGGTGGAAATTTTGGAGACGCACTCGCGCAGTCTCCAAGTCTCCCCCTCTCCTGGTCCTATTTTTGTCTTTCCGTCCCTCCGTCTTTCCGTCGTTTTCTACCACTCGCCCGGTTCTCCAAATCTCCCCCTCTCCCAGTCTTTTTTTTGGTCGTCCCGTCGTCCCGTCAGACGTCCCGTCGTCCAGTCATCCAGTCATCCAGTCGTCCCGTCGTGAAGTCGTCCCGTCGTCCCGTCGTCCCGTCGTCCCGTCTTTTTCTACCTGATGCATTCCAGTTTGCAATCATGGCACCTTGAAACTTCGCCCCTCAGCCTCTTGTTGACCAGCCTGTCGATGCTCTGACGAAGCTGTTCTACCCGAATGTTGGACAATACTTCATGGGCAAAGGCAAACATCAGCATAAGCCGGGCCTCTTTCTCATTGATTCCGCGGGTTTGGAGGTAAAACAATGCCTCTTCGTTGACCTGTCCGACAGTGGCCCCGTGCGAACATTTCACATCGTCGTTGTCGATGACCAGCTGCGGTTTGGTGTTCATCCTGGCGGCTTTGGTCATCAGTACGCTGTTGTTGCGCTGGTAGGCTTCTGTTTTTTTGGCTCCCGGCATCACATGGATTCTTCCGGTAAATGCCCCGGTCGAACTATCATCCAGAACATTTTTGAATATCTGGTTGCTGTGACAGGCAGGACTGGCGTGTTCGATCGAAGTATAATAGTCGCAATGCTGGTCTTTGTCGGTGAGGGAAAGCCCGAACAGCGAAGCATCCGCATGTTCTCCCGCCAAATCGACATGCAGGTGGTTGCGTGTAATGCCTCCGTGCAGGGAGATGGTATTTGTGATCAGTTGGGCGTTTCTCTCCTGACGGATAAAAAGTCCGTTGAGGTACGCTGTTCCGTTGTGCTGGTTTTGTATTCCGTAGATATCAACAATGGCATTTTCAGCCATTTGAACTTCAGTCAAATAATTGGCTATATAACTGTAAACGGCAAGTGTATGGTCGCAAAACATCAGCTTGACCTGCGCATTTTTACCGACGATTACCAGGTTTCGAAGAGTTACATAAAGGTCCTCCTCGCTGCGAAGCAAGTTGATAATCTGGATTGGCTTTTCAATAATTACATTATCAGGGATATAGATAAAAATACCATCCTGGGCAAAGGCACCGTTGAGTGCAACCATTGGATCTTTGGAAGAATCTGCTACCGTCCCGTAATATTTTTCAACAAGCTCAATGTTCTCTTTTAAAGCACTTTTCATGCTTTTGATGATCGTCCCTTTCGGGAACTGATCGGTTTTGTTCTGGTCAAAATACCATCCGTTCACCTGGAATAAAACATGGGTATCGAACTCAGGTACATCGCAGGTAAAAACCTCCTGCATGTCAAAATCGAACGAGGTGGGATGGAAGGAACGGGTGAAATTTTCCAGTGCAAACAGCTTCGTGAGGTCGGTATATTTGTAATTCTCGACCCTCCTGTCGGGAATCCCCATGCGCAGGAATGCTGCCATTGCCTGCTCACGCTGAATTCTAAGGAAATCAGGTACCCCTTCATTTAAAAGCGCACTGTTCTCCAGAAACAGGTCGGCAAGCCGCTGATCGGCAGTTTCTATTGTTGTTCTCTCTGTCATGGCTTTATTCTCCCAATTCTTTTTTGATCCAGTCGTATCCTTTCTCTTCCAGTTCAAGGACCAGTTCTTTGCCGTCCGATTTTACAATCTGTCCTTTGTAGAGAACATGTACAAAATCAGGAACGATATAATCCAGCAAACGCTGGTAATGTGTTACCACGATGGTTGCATTTTCGGGTTTTTTCAGCATGTTGACGCCGTTTGCCACGATGCGGAGCGCATCGATATCGAGTCCGCTGTCGGTTTCATCGAGGATAGCAAGTTTTGGTTCGAGCATGGCCATCTGGAAGATCTCGTTTTTCTTTTTTTCGCCACCTGAGAATCCTTCATTGACAGAACGGTTGGTCAATTGAGAGTCAATCTGCACCATCTCTTTTTTCTCGCGCATCACCTTGAGGAAATCGCCGGCAGAAAGTTCTTTCAAATTGTGGTATTTGCGGGATTCGTTGACAGCGGTTTTCAAAAAGTTGATCATGCTGACTCCGGGAATTTCTACCGGATACTGGAAACTCAGGAAGAGTCCCTCTTTGGCGCGGACATCGGCCGACATGGCGAGAAGATCTTTCCCGTCGAAAGTAACCTCTCCTTTGGTAACCTCAAAACTGGTGTTACCGGCCAGAACATGCGCCAATGTACTTTTTCCGGAACCGTTGGGTCCCATGATGGCATGTACTTCTCCGGCATTTATTGTCAGGTTGATGCCGCGCAGAATCTCTTTTCCCTCTACGCTTGCATGTAAATCTTTAATTATAAGCATCTTCTATATGGTTGAATAATTTGAGTTCTAATTAATAAATTTTCGATTATTGGATTTTGGATTTTCGATTATTGGTCCCCGAGCGAGTCGGGGGGTTATCCGACACTGCCCTCCAGACTGATCTGAAGGAGTTTCTGGGCTTCTACTGCAAATTCCATCGGCAGTTTGTTGATCACTTCACGGGCGTAGCCGTTGACGATCATTCCGATGGCATCCTGGGTCGAGATACCGCGCTGGTTGCAGTAGAAGATCTGGTCTTCCCCGATTTTGGAGGTTGTCGCTTCATGTTCTACCACAGAATTCGGGTTTCCCACTTCGATGTATGGGAAAGTATGAGCTCCGCAATGATCACCCAGCAAAAGGGAGTCGCATTGGGAAAAGTTTCTGGCATTTTCGGCTTTGGCAGCCACCCGCACCAATCCCCGGTAGGAGTTGGAACTGTGACCGGCTGAGATACCTTTTGAAACAATGGTACTTTTGGTGTTTTTTCCGAGATGGATCATTTTGGTTCCTGTATCGGCTTGCTGGTAATTGTTGGTCAGGGCGACAGAGTTAAACTCAGCTACAGAATTGTCACCTGCCAGGATACAGCTTGGATATTTCCATGTTATGGCGGAACCGGTTTCAACCTGGTTCCATAGTATTTTAGAGGATTCGCCCTTGCAAAGACCGCGTTTGGTGACAAAGTTGAAGATGCCGCCAACGCCTTCCTTGTTGCCCGGATACCAGTTTTGTACGGTCGAGTATTTCACCTCTGCCCTGTCAAGTGCAATGATTTCGACTACTGCCGCATGCAGCTGGTTTTCGTCGCGCATCGGGGCCGTGCATCCTTCGAGGTAAGAGACGTAGCTGTCGCTGTCGGCGATAATCAGTGTCCGTTCAAATTGTCCGGTATTTCTTGCATTGATCCTGAAATAGGTAGAAAGCTCCATGGGACATCTTACTCCTTTCGGGATGTAAACGAATGAACCGTCCGAAAATACAGCGCAGTTCAGGGCTGCAAAAAAATTGTCGTTAGGGGGAACCACCATTCCCAGGTATTTCTGTACCAGATCAGGATGGTGTCTGACGGCCTCGCTGAAGGAACAGAAGATGATCCCGAGTTCTGCAAGGTTCTCTTTGAAAGTGGTTTTTACAGACACACTGTCCATGACGGCGTCGACTGCCACACCAGCCAGCATCTTTTGCTCTTCGAGGGGAATCCCCAGTTTGGCGAAAGTACTCAGCAGTTCAGGATCTACTTCGTCGAGACTTTCATATTTCGGTTGCTGCCGGGGCGCTGCATAATAGATAATCTCCTGGTAATCGATTTCGGGTATTTTGAGTTGCGCCCATTCGGGCATCTTCATCGTCAGCCATTTGCGATAGGCTTTCAGGCGAAATTCGAGCATGAATTCAGGCTCATCCTTTTTGGCGGAAATAATCCTTACCACCTCTTCGCTCAGCCCTTTCGGGATGGCATCCGTTTCTATGTCCGTCACGAATCCGAAACGGTAATCGCGGCTGGCAACATCGTTTAATAATTTATTTTGGTTGTCCATTTGAATAACATCTTAGTTCTTTGTACGAATTTTTAATAAGACTGGATACAAATTGGTGCAAAGATATAAAATGCACTACTTTTGAGGTGTTAATTGACAATTAATTCTTAAACAAAGATGGATGAGGAGAGGGAAAAGAGTATAGAACTAGCTGATTTAGGCGAATTTGGCCTGATAAAACGGGTAACTGCCGGGGCAAAAATTAAAAATGAAAGTACCCTGAAAGGTGTTGGCGACGACTGTGCCGTTCTGGATTATCCGAACAAAAAGATAGTAGTAACCACCGATTTGTTAACGGAAGGAGTACATTTTAACCTGATTTATGTTCCGCTGAAGCATCTCGGCTACAAAGCCGTCGCTGTAAATGTAAGTGATATCTGTGCCATGAATGCCGTTCCGAGACAGATTACCGTTTCACTGGCTTTCTCGTCCAAATTTACGGTTGAGGCAATTGATGAGCTGTATGCAGGAATTCATCTTGCCTGCGAGCGTTATGGCGTGGATCTGGTTGGTGGAGATACGACCTCTTCCCTTACTGGTTTGACGATTTCGGTTACCGCCATCGGCGAGACCGATGAGAACGAACTGGTTTACCGCAGCGGGGCACATCCGACCGATCTTTTGTGCGTTACCGGTGACCTTGGCGGCGCCTACCTCGGACTTCAGCTCCTTGAAAGGGAAAATGAATTATTCAGGTTGAATCCAACTGTTCAGCCACAACTTTCCGGGTACGATTATATTCTGGGTAGGCAACTGAAACCCGAAGCCCGCACCGATATGCGGGAGATATTCAGGATCCTGGAGCTCAAACCTACTTCCATGATTGATATTTCAGACGGATTGTCTTCCGAAATAATGCACCTCTGTGAAAATTCGGGTGTGGGATGCCGTTTGTATGAAGAGCGTCTGAGTTTCGATCCGCAGGTACGGAAAATGGCGGAAGAGATCAACATCAACCCACTGGTGGCTGCCCTGAACGGCGGTGAAGACTATGAACTTTTGTTTACCATTCCGGTTACAGACCACGACAAGGTCAGGAACCATCCTGATATAACCGTTATCGGCCACATGACAAGAAAGGAGGAGGGAGCCATGCTGGTTACTTCGGGCGGGTTGCAGGAAATTCCGTTGCAGGCACAGGGGTGGAATCCTTTGAAAAGTGAGCTAAAGTGAGCTAAAGTGAACTAAAGTGCCTAAAGTTATGCCGGGGAGAACGTAACGGAGAGACTGAATGACTTGGGGACAAGACAACTGGACAACGGAGTGTCTGATTTTCTTTTCATTGCCGTTGGCTTCACACAGTCTGTGAAGCCAACGGCAATGAATATGAACCAATTATGGATGAGATTTGCCACATATCTGTGGCCGATATAATAGCTGGGAATTTTAATTCCCAATATAATGAATCCTGATATGACAGCCGTCCGAGGTATCATTGTACCAAGAAATATTTGGTTAGTCGCGCCCTGAGCCGCTATGCCTTTAATATTCCTCCATTCACCGATTATTGTCCGTAATTGGCCGATATACTGGGATTAATTCCAAAATATTTTAATCAGGTTTGTAACGTTTATTACATTTTGTCGTCTTATTTGGAGTTAGGACCTTTAAGAATTAA
Organism: Bacteroidales bacterium; assembly: GCA_038323575.1. Taxonomy (GTDB): domain Bacteria; phylum Bacteroidota; class Bacteroidia; order Bacteroidales; family Prolixibacteraceae; genus CAINVV01. The sequence continues at coordinate 34,680 of JBBQHB010000016.1, forward strand.
AGAATTCACCATGATCAGCATTGAGAATCTTCACAAATCATATGTAACAGGGAACAACAGTCTCCATGTTTTAAAAGGATTGGACCTCGAAATTAAAGAGGGCGAATTCGTCTCCATCATGGGTTCATCCGGTTCAGGAAAATCGACATTGCTGAACATCCTGGGAGTATTGGATGACTACGACAAGGGTCACTATTACCTGAACGGAAAGAATATTTGGGGATTAAACGAGACCCAGGCGGCCATTACCAGAAATGCGATGATCGGTTTTGTTTTCCAGTCGTTCAACCTGATCTCTTTCAAGAATGCCATGGAGAATGTGGCTTTGCCGCTTTATTATCAAAAAGTGGCCAGAAAGAAAAGGAACCTGATTGCCATGGAGTACCTCGACCGGCTTGGCCTCAAAGACTGGGCCCATCACCTGCCGAGTGAATTGTCGGGCGGTCAGAAACAGCGGGTTGCCATAGCCCGGGCAATTATTTCCAATCCGAAAGTAATCCTTGCAGATGAACCTACCGGAGCCCTCGATTCGCAAACATCGCTGGAAGTAATGGAAATATTAAAAGACGTTAATAATCAAGGAATTACCGTCATCATTGTTACCCATGAGCACGACATTGCTGCATTGACACATAAAATTATCCGTCTGAAGGATGGCATTATCGGAGAGATAATCACCAACGGAGACCTTCAGATGTACAGAGACAGAGTTAAATCAGAATAAATCAAAGGCATGTTTGATGTAGATATTTGGCAGGAGATTTTCAGCACCATCCGAAAAAATAAACTCAGGACTTTTCTGACCGGTTTTTCTGTGGCATGGGGTATATTCATGCTAATGGTACTGCTCGGTTCCGGAAATGGTCTTTCCAATGGTGTAAAACAGCAATTTTCGGCTAATGCCGTCAATGTTATGTGGATGTGGACAGGCGAGACATCCATCCCATACAATGGTCTCAAAGAGGGGCGCCCGGTCAAATTCAATAATCAGGACTACGACTTTCTGACTACCAAGGAAAATGATATTGAAAAGGTATCTTCCCGATATTATTTGCCAAATAATATTCTGTATGCCTACGGGAAAGAGTATGGCTCTTTTGAAACCAGCACTTGTTATCCATCGCTGAAGGATATGGAAAATATTAGCATTACAAGCGGAAGGTTCATCAATGAGCTGGACATGCAGGAGTTTCGCAAAGTGGTGGTTATCGGGGACGAAATACGCAAAGCTCTTTTCAAAGAAGAGGACCCTATCGGGAAATATGTTAATATAGGAGGTGTACCATTCTATGTGATAGGTGTTTCGAAATCAGTAAAAAGAAACCAGGATAATAATCGTTCGGCCTATATGCCATTCTCAACGGCTCAACGGATTTTTAACGGGGGGGACAGGGTGCATTCATTTACAGTTACTTCCAGAATTGTTAAAACGTCCGAAGAAGCTGATGCAATTTCAGAGAAGGTCCGGGCTGAAATGGCCAAACGGCATGCTTTTGATCCCAAAGACACAAGGGCGATGGGGTCTTTTAATATGCTGACGGAATATATTCGCACCATGAAGATTTTCCAGGCCATCAATCTTTTTGTCTGGATCATCGGGATTGGCACCCTTATCGCCGGAATCGTCGGAGTGAGCAACATCATGCTGATCCTGGTCAAGGAGAGGACCCGGGAGATTGGTATCAGAAAAGCCTTAGGTGCAACCCCATTTTCAGTAATCGGTTTGGTATTGCTTGAATCCGTATTGATTACAACAGTGGCCGGCTACATCGGGTTGGTTTTGGGCGTCGGACTTATGGAGTTGATAAACACGGTGTTGGAACAAGCCGTCGCCGCCGGCGGACCAAATAACAATGTTTTCTTTTTGAATCCTACGGTAGATTTTAAGACTGCAGTGTCAGCCACTGTGATCCTGATTATATCAGGAGCCCTGGCCGGATATCTGCCTGCCAGAAAGGCTGCAAACGTGACACCGATTGAAGCTTTGCGGGACGAGAATTGAGTTATTGTAAAATCATTGAAGGAGCATTTAAAGAACTATAAAAGAGCGATTAATGTTTGATCTCGACAGATGGAATGAAATATGGCACGCGCTGGCCAAGAATAAAGTAAGGAGCCTTCTAACTGCTTTCGGCGTGTTCTGGGGTATCTTTATGCTGATTGTAATGGCCGGAGCCAGTAACGGATTGAAAAACGGTATCGTTGAGGGAGTGGCCAAATTTGCAACCAACTCATGCTTCATGTGGTCACAACAAACCGGTGAACCATACAAGGGATTTAAGCGCGGCCGCCAGTGGAACATGGATTCCGACGACCTCACACTTATACTTAACAATGTTCCCGAAGTGGAATATATATCCCCCAAGAATTTTGGATCACGGATGAATGGCGGACCCAACACAATTCGGGGACTCAAAACCGGTGCGTACAATGTTAAGGGGGACTATCCGGAGTATATCAAAATTGATCCGTATACCATTGTTCAGGGCAGGTGGATCAATGAAATGGATATCCGCGACAAACGCAAAGTATGTGTGATTGGAGAAAAGGTTTTTGACCAAATGTTTGATAAAACGGAAAACCCGCTGGGTGAATACCTTAAAATATCAGGGGTCTATTACCAGGTTATCGGGGTGATAAAGCCTGAGACACAAATCAATATCAACGGCCGTGCAGAAGAATCAATCTTCCTCCCTTTTACCACCATGCAGCAAACCTACAACATGGGTAACATGGTTCACTTTCTTGCCATTACTGCAAAAAAAGGGGTGCCGGTCAGCGTTGTAGAAGAAAAGGTGAAAACCCTTATCAAAAATAGACATTCGATAGCTCCAACAGATACTCAGGCGCTTAACAGCGTCAATATTGAACAGCAGTTCCAGCAGATCAGTGGTCTCTTCATTGCCATAGGAGTTTTGACCTGGATCGTTGGGATAGGTACACTGATGGCCGGTGTGATCGGAGTAAGCAATATTATGCTTGTGATCGTGAAAGAACGTACCAAAGAAATTGGGATTCAACGTGCCCTGGGCGCTTCTCCCCGCACCATCATTACACAGATTATGCTTGAAAGTGTGGCGTTGACAACCGTGGCAGGGTATACCGGCCTGACCTTAGGAGTAGCATTGCTGGAACTTGTGAATAAGGTAATTGAAAGTCAGCCTGCAAGTACAGACAGGGCTTTCTTCAAACACCCCGAAGTCAGCATCACTGTTGCAGTTGCCTCGTTGATCATACTTGTCGTGGCAGGACTTTTCGCTGGTTCCATTCCGGCCAAAAGGGCGCTGATGATCAAGCCGATCGAAGCGCTGAGGGAGGAATGACGACCGGACGACTTGACGACGTGAAGATTGGACGACTTGGCGACGAAGAAAAGCGAAAAGGAAGCAGTTTCGGCTTATTTATTAACCGCATAGCGGTTGCAGGTATTGTAGTCAGGGGTTTCAACCCCTGGGAACCGGATATAAATTGAAATATTGAACAAAGAATATAAATAGATATCGATTATAAAACAAAATCAAAGGTTGCCATGAAAAAAATTTTGAAGATTTTCGGACTCAGTTTAATTGCCATCCTGTTCATCGGGACATTGGTGTTTTTGTACAAGAAATCGCAGAAGAAACCTGATCAGTTCGAAATAAAGAGTGCATCTGTCAACAACATCATCAAGAAAACGGTAGCGACAGGAACCGTTCAACCCAGAAAAGAAATTGAAATTAAACCGCAGGTGTCCGGAATCATCGAAAAGGTTTACCTCGAGGCAGGACAGATGGTTCACAAAGGTGATGTGATGGCGCAAATCAACATCATTCCTGATATGGTTACGCTCAATAACGCCGAATCGCGCGTTAAAAGGGCTCAGCTCAATTATGAGGATGCAAAAATCGACTATGAACGACAAACGACCTTGTTCGAGAAAAAAGTAATCTCCAAAGAAGATTACCAAAAGGCCAGACTCTCCTACAACTCCTCCCGTGAGGAGACTGAAGCTGCGGAAAACAACCTGGAACTCATCCGCAAAGGAGTGACTAAAAACTCAGCAAAAACTACCAATACCCTAATCCGTTCCACCATCGACGGGATGGTTTTGGATGTACCGGTAAAAGAAGGATTCTCTGTAATACAGGCCAATAATTTTAACGCAGGAACAACGATTGCCATCGTTGCCGATATGAACGATATGATTTTTCTTGGTAAAGTTGATGAGACTGAGGTAGGTAAAATCAATGAGGGAATGAACATTGAGCTTACCATCGGAGCCATTGATAACCAGAAATTCAATGCTATTTTAAAATATATTGCACCGAAGGGGAAAATCGAAAACGGCGCAATCCAGTTCGAAATCAAAGCCGACGTATTGTTGAAGAAGGATCAGTTTATCCGCTCAGGTTACAGCGCCAATGCCAATATTGTTCTGGACCGCCGCGATAGTGTTCTTACTATTCCGGAAGGATTGCTTAAATTTGCCCATGACACCACATACGTTGAGGTACAGAATGAACCTGATCAGTTTGAAAAGAGATTTGTCAAAACCGGATTATCCGATGGCATCAATATTGAAATTGTTTCCGGGATCAAGAAAGAGGATAAAATCAAGGGCAACCTGATCGATCCGAACAAGAAACCCGAAGAAACGAAATAAGTCTTTTCTAAAACAATCAAAAGAGGTAACTTAGTATAAAAATTCAGACCTATGATACGAACCATTTTTACCCTGGCCTATCTGCTGTTGCTTTCGCTTTTCGCCGCACTGCATGCTCAGGAGTTGTGGACACTGGACAAATGCATTACATATGCGATTGATAACAATATCCGGATCAAGCAGAGCCAGTTGAACACGCAATACCAGTCAAACAATCTCAAAGGGAAAAAGAACATGAGATTGCCCAACCTGAACGCCCAGGTTTCACAGAACCAGAACTACGGCCGGTCGCTTACCTATCTTAATACCTATACGAATGTCAATTCTTCACAGACGGATTTTGGTCTGGGCACACAGATGACCGTCTTCCAGGGGATGAATATTAACAATTCCGTAAAGAAAACCGAGCTGGACCTGAAGGCCAGTTTTGAAGACCTGGCAAAAGCAAAAGATGACCTGTCGTTAAATATTGCATCCACCTTTCTTGAAATACTTTTTTCAAAGGAACTGGTTAAAGTTTCAGAAGACCAACTGATTATTACCAATCAACAGTTGAAACAATCCCAGGAGAAAGTAAACGCGGGAAGTTTGGCCAGCGGGGCTTTGCTTGAGATAGAAGCACAGGCAGCCAGGGAAGAACTCAGCCTGATAGATGCAAAAAACCAGCTGCAGCTTTCAAAATTAAAGTTAGCGCAGATGCTTGAGCTGGTTTATTCCGAGACATTCGATGTGCAAGTGCCCACATTGCCAGAGGTTAGCAGTCAGGCTTCAATCGTATCACCCCAGGATGTTTACCAGACCGCAGTGAAACAGCGGCCCGAAATCAGGGGAGCCGAATATCGTTACCAGAGCACTGAATTTCAGCTGAAGATGGCCAAAAGCCTCTATTATCCTACGGTGACTTTGTATGCCAATTTTTACAATTTGTACAACAGCAAGTACAAAGATTTAAATGGCAACAGCATCAGTTTCAATGATCAGCTCAGCAACAATCAGCGCAAGGGTCTGGGCCTTCAGATGAATATCCCTGTCTTCAACCGTTTTCAGAGTAAGGTTCAGGTCGATAACGCCACAATCCAGGTGCTAAATACCCAGTTGGATCTTGAAGGAACCAAAAAGGTATTAAGACAGGAGATCGAAACGGCACAAACCACTGCGATCACCTCATTCAATAGGTATAAGTCTACCGAGAAAGCGGTTGTATCGATGAGGGAAGCATTCCGTTACTCGGAAGAGAAATTTAGTGTGGGCATGGTCAATGCCATGGATTACAATACAGCCAAAACCAACATGGTAAAAGCCTCCTCCGACCTGTTAAGGGCCAAATACGAGTTTATTTTCAGGTCGAAAATCCTGGATTTTTACCGCGGTATTCCGATCACACTTTAATTCCGGACCGGAAGTTTATAAATCCAAAGTCAGCTGGTCGTTTATCAGCCTGAAGGTTTTCCTGTGGTGTTCGGTAATGCCCGAAGCCGATATTGCCTGACGGTGTTTCAAGGTGGGATAACCTTTGTTCCTGTCCCATCCGTACTCCTGAAAATCGGCATGGATTTTCAGCATGTAATCGTCCCTGAAGGTTTTAGCCAGCACGGAAGCTGCCGCAATTGACATAAAGCGGCCATCCCCTTTGACAAAACAGGTGTGCGGAATATTCCCGTACGACTTGAACCGGTTCCCGTCTACCAGGATATGCTTCGGCTGCATTGATAATTGCGCCAGCGCCTTGTGCATGGCCAGGATGGAAGCATTCAAGATGTTGATCTGGTCTATTTCATGCTGGTCGCAAATGCCGATAGCCCACGAAAGGGCTTCATCCAGAATGATTTCCCGCAATCGATACCGTTGTTTTTCAGTGAGTTGTTTGGAATCGTTCAAAACCTCAGAGGAGAAGTTTTCGGGCAAAACGACTGCTGCGGCAAATACCGGTCCTGCCAGACAGCCCCTGCCAGCCTCGTCGCAACCGGCCTCAATCCATCCTTTTTGATAAAAGTTCAACAGCATTGGATGTGGTATTATATTCTCTTTTGTTTTAGCTTCCCTCCACAATTGCAATCTCTCCCTCCGTTAAGCCATACAATTCATAAACCAGCCGGCCGATTCCCCGCTCCATGCCTTGCGCTACTGTATCAGTGTAAACCGGAAACTGACGCCCAAATTTGAATTGGTTGTCCGGTAGGCATTCGATATGTAAGGACTGTTTACGATCCGGTCATAAAAAAGCCGGAGGATAAATACTTCACTCAGGTTATAGTCTGCCGAAAACTTGAACGACAAGGCATCCTGCCCGGCCGTCAGCTGGGTATTGGTTTCAACCATTTTACGTAATACGGTCTTGTTCTTGCCGTAGGTAACATCAGCACGGAGGTTGAGGTCATTGTTGACCATTTTGGTGGAAGTCTTTGTTTTGATGAAGAGTTTCATGTTTTCAAAACGGTAACCCATTCCGAGACTGGCCTCGTTGTTGTACATTTCAGTGGTCTGGTTGTTGGTAAGGCTCATGGTAATATTCCGTGTTTTACGGTATTCAAAGCGGGTGGTCAGGTTATTGAGCCAGGTGATATCGATATCAAAAAGGGGATTAAAAGTCTCGTTGATGTTGATGGCAGCTACGTCGTACAACGGCACGAAGTTGTTCTGGGCATCCCTTGCATAGCTGAAGCCATCCTGTCCTGTCGTGAATTTCATGTTGGAAAGGTAGGACCCGACATTGTAAGTCGAGCTGTAGTCGTGCATGATATTCATCGACTTCATCAAATTCTTCAACCCGTTGATCTTACTCACTGCCCCAGAATATTGGATTCGCCAGTTTGGCATCATGAATTTTGCGGAAGGGAACGGATTCAGTTCCACCTTTTCGGCACTGCGCCCTGTATAAGCAGCAAAGAAGGATGGAATCACCACTTCCTGGGCCGTTGGCCCATATCCTGCCGGGAAGCCCGTAACCGGATCAATTATGCCTGGCTGGTAATTGTAGTTGGGGTTTGCCATCCTTTGGGCGTCGAGTCTTTGGGCTATGACTTTCCGGTTAATCTGCAACTCATCCCAACCTTTTGAGTCCTGAACAAAGGCTTTCCCCAGTTTTTCAAATGAGGTTCCGATAGACATCACAGACATGCTGAAGTTTCCGTTGAAAGAGCTGTTGTAGGAATCCCAGCCATTGTTGGCATTGTAAATCAAAAACTCAGATGTGTTCCGGGCAAGTATCCTGTTGGCCCTTAGTTCAATCTTCAGATCAGGCAGGGGAACAATTTTTGCCCGGAGATTCAGCCTGGTATTGCGGCTCATCAGATACGGCTTATTAAGGATGGTATCAGTGGTGATCCAGTTCTTTTGGGCAGCCTCAATCCCGAAATTTTCATTCTGATGTCCCAGGACAAAAGGAAGACCCGGGGCCAGTGATGAAGTATTCCCGCCTGAGTAATTGTTCAGCCCGAAGAAAGTACTTCCCGGCATATAGCCAGACAGGGATGTTCCGCCGTTATCGCCGTAAGAAATATTGATATTGTACAACATCATCAGGAATCTGGCAGTCAGCTCACCCAAATGTAAACCATTGCCGCCGGATTCGGCCTCTTGTTTTGCCGTTATTTCGACTGAAGCGCCGTCACTGTCGGCCTGGGGAGTAAATATGATCCGGTTATCATTGACGATCTTGAGCTGACCTGCAACAGGCTTGCCGCCCTTATCTGTAACTTTGACCTGAACGGAGGGCGATCCTAATTTATGGAAGAAGGAATAAGGTGCATTCTTTTTAAATTTCAGGTTTTGTTCCTGGTATTTTTTAGCAGCTACGGGATTTTGACCTGCAGCATATCTTTGCCGGCTGGTTTGCTGACTTTCTCTCCTGCCTCTGCTGAACTCCCCGTATTTCTGGTTCACACTGCGCAGAAACGGCACCTTGTTGTACAATTGAATAAAATCCAGTTGTCCGTTCAGTTGGGCCGAACTCATGTTGCTGATAGAATTTCCCAAAATATAATTGCCATTGGTGATTGGAGCCAGGTTCCAGTCGTACCCGGCCTGGTAACTGACCGATGCTGAAGTCCAGTCTAGGAGCGGTAATTTATTGATAGGCAGGACATAGGTCAGATTCCAGGTATGGTGGTAATGGGTGTTTTTTCCGCCTTCAAGAATAGATCTCCATATGGTGTCGCGACGGGCTTCGTACCCGTTTTTATTTTGATTTGCTGTATTCGCGGGATCTCCGAGCCGTGATGAATTGACGGCCGAGAAATCAAGTTTCAAACCCCTGGTAAGGTCTAGTCTGAAATCATAGTAACGGTTCCAGATAAAATCCTTCTGGAAGGAAATCGGAAGAATGAAATCGGGATTGGTAATGTTGCGGTACTGCAATTCGCTCTGCATGTTGTTTAAATCTGAACGGAATGAGATCTGAGCCGGAGTCAGGCTAAAGTTAAAATCCCTCAGAAGCGTCAAATATTTGGGTTTGAACAGCGCAACACTTTTAAACGGATCTATCGATTTTGGTTTGCTGTTAAAGTGATAATTCAAGAGCGTCCGGGAGTTGTCTGTTCGTTCGGTCAGCGTGTTGATATCGCCATGCTGGAACTGGTTGTAGGAATAAGAGAAGGAGAGGTTGGATAAGTCATAGAACCTGGTTTCCCTGGTTTTATTCGGTTTGTCGATCTGTACATTGGTGAAGTTGATACTTTTCCGGGTGTTGTAATCGAGTGATATTTCTTTGATTGAATCACGTTCCGATTTGGTTGCTACACTATTGATGGCATCGTTTAACTTGACATCTTTGTCGACGGGCGAATATTCAGGCGTTGCGACCGATTTGGAGAAACTCATGTACATGGGGATCCTGACACCCAATTCGGGTTTAAAGAATTTGCCCAATTCGAGATTGGTAGAGACATCATACTCTTTGGTGTCCTCTTTCGAACGGGTTCCCATTTTTGAATCAATATCACCGAATCCCGAGGTCATCATTCTGCCGGCAAAGGAATAGGTTCCCAAATCGGCCAGGTTCCCCGATACGCGGCCCACGGCTGCCCATCCGCCGTATTCTTCAAAGTCGCTTAATCTCAGCTCATTAACCCATACTTCGGCAGAGCGGCTGCCGGTAGTGTGTCCTTTTCGGTTTCCGATACCGATCATCATCACACTGACTTCTGACAGGTCGGGATTACCCTTTATTTTTAGCATGTTCTGGTTGCTGTTTACTCCTTGGTGGATTTGGGAATAAATATCTCCCATGGTGATGCTGCCTGAATGTATCTCGGCATTGCGTTCCAGTTTCAGTTTGGGAAGAAGATCCAACGGGATGTATACCCGGTTCTCGGCAGGCCAGACAATGAACCTGTCAGCCTCACTGTTATTTTCGTAATACCCGGGCGGGGTTAATTTGAGCGGTATTTCATATTCGTAATAGTTGTATTGGAAATCCGAGCCAATCCGGACGAACAGGGAAAGTTCGTTGCTTCTCAGCGGAGAACCTTCAAGTTTTTCGGCATGGACCTCTAATTTCAGATTCTTGTACCGCCGGAGATCAAAAGAGGTGGTTTTGTAAGCTGCCCGGGCATCTCCGGGCTCCAGACCGACTACTTTCATCACCATCGACTGTTCGTTCAGCTGCCGGAGTTGGGCATTGGAAGGATCTATTACGCGGTCAACTCCCGGAGGCAGCACATAGTTGACCGGTTTCCGGTTGCTGTTTTCTTCGATATTTACGGCAGCAAGGTCAAACTGCGATGTTCCGGTGGGCAGGCTGTTGTCCGCATTCAGCGTTTTGTTGTATTTCCTCCAGTTGGTACGAACCAGGTCGAGGGTAGCAAAACGCAGCACTACAGGTTTCTGCCATCCGTTCAATATCATCCGCATAAAACGGATCGATCTGAAATCGCTGATGGTTCCGTAAGTTTTGTTTGGTTCGGAAATTGGTACTTTAAACTGATACCAGGTTACCGTTGATTTTTTACCGCTTTTTAGGGTCACCTCAGATGTTTTTACATCCGTGATGTAATTTTTCCCCAGCGTCATATTGGTCTTGTCAATTTTGAGGTTATACTGGAAATAAGATTCATTCTCACTCAGCGTATTATCATCGTTGATGTCTTCAACATCCGGAATAGAGGTGGCAGCTGTAGGATAACTTTCTGCTGATTGTTCAGTGGTCGGTGAGTTTCCTTCGGTGTTGCTGAAGAATTTGTAGCGTTCGAGCAGGTCTTTTTTCTGTTGGTCATAGTCGGTTCCCCTGAAGTAATGAAAATCGTCACTTGAAGGGTCTTTGGCCGCTTTTGTGTAAGCATTTGCATCAACCAGAGGGCTCAGTGAAGACAAAAATTTCTGGTAGAATGTCTTTTCATCCTTCGAATCCATTCCGTCTAAACCAACATCCTGGTAGATCCTTGCCTGGGGGGAATTGTCGAAAGCTTTGACCAGTGATTGCTGAACCGGAACCCGCCCCCAGGTGGTTAGATCCATACCGCTGTAATCCCCGCTTGCAGGTAATCCCTGTTCAAACGATTTTCTTCCGTCGCGGAGCACATCTTCCGAGACAGTTCCCAAATGAAAAACCAGGTTTCCGCCGGGATTTATATCGCCGGGTTTGTCTTCGGCAAAAGGATCCATCATCCAGAACTCAATGTATTCAACATTGGTGGCTTCAAAGTCACTGGTTTCAATTTTACGCATGATACCTCCCCACCTGCTTCCGGGATTGGCCAATGTGCCATCTTTTGCTACACCTGATGAGAATGGTGTCGGATTAGCGTCATAGTTATAGGGACCTCTTTCCTGCGGGTAATAGGCAAGGTCTAAAGTCGGAATGTTGGTTGGCTGTCCTACCGGATTCTCCTTGTTGGGAAATATCTCGGCCTGAAATACTTCGCGCGCGCGGTGGTCGTCGAGTTTTCCTTCCTGGATCAGGTAGGATGGGGCGGTGTTCCTTTGCATGTAAGGATCTATCACATACCAGGAAAGCCGGGACCTGTTGTAGCCATAAGCCAGGTCATTGATCAGGTTCCCTTCCGGGAAGAGTTCGTTCCCTTGCGGCGTACTGGCCAACGACCATCCTATGAAAGATTTCAGGTTGATAGGAGTGGTAGTGCCCTCGAAGTCATCCAGGTAAACAGCTCCTTCCTTGGAGATTGCTTTGGCGTGACCGGGGAACAACCTGGCCCATTCCATGTCGATCGAAATTTTCGATATCTCTTTGGTGTTGATAAACGGCAGGGCATTCACCATTTTCGTGATGAAGGGAGAAGTCGCATTGTAACTCCCGTTGAATCCCAGCATGGTATTGGAAATAGGATCTTCACCAAAGTTCACTTTCTGGGTCAAAGGTTTCTCCAGCAGGTACATCACGGTAGATCCGATGTTGAAATTCTTGCTTATTTCGTAATTCAGATGGGTTCCCAGCATACTCTTTCGCTGCATACTGAACAGATCCTGGCTCTCCGTAGTGATGGATATAGGAGTTCCGGATTCCAGCAGACCCTGGTTGATCACTTTCACCCGTCCCTGGGTATAATCTACGATGTAATCGACATCTTCGGTAAGCTGCCTTCCGCCCGCCATTACCTTTACAGATCCCCTGGCAATGTTGAGCGCATCAAGTGAAATTTCAGAATTGGATAAACCCTTGTAGCTTCCGCTCATGTGGTACTTGTTCTTTTCGGCATCCTGCTCGGCGACAGTTTTTGTGCCGTTGTACAGGGTCGAATACACATACTTTTTGATTGCCTTCGCATCACCGCTGAATTTTTTTTCGAGGTTCGAACCGAATGGCTGAACTACCGGAAAGATAATCCTCCCCTTTTGCGTGTCGATGGTAATCCGGTCGATGAAGTCGAAAATACCGTCAGGATACGGATCCAACTGCTTGTTCAGGTTGTCAAGATTCATCACATTGAGGAGGTTTTTCTCTTTTAAAGGACCATCCGGCAGATAATTCAGGTCTGTTCCTGATGCGTCATTCCGGTACAAAACATCCATCTTGAACTGATCGCTGGATATCCGTTGTGAACGGATATTGTAAATATTTTTCATCATCAGATCCCAGTTTTTGAATTTGGGATTCAGATTTGTGCCTTTCAGCATCTTCAAAATAAGGGTATTTGGTGCATCAACTCCATCAGTTGAAAATTCTCCTACCTGAAAGGTCTGTCCGTTGGCTGTGTACTGATAGGCAACAGCGAGTATTTCATCCGCATTGAGCGCCATGCTTAGCGAAAGGTAACCCAACTGGCGGTTGACGCTGTATTCGGTGGAATCGAGGCGCCGGGCATTTTCGATTTTCTCAAAATCACGGCCTGCAATAAAATCACGCTGTGTAAGGGATTTCAATACCTCATTCAGCTTCGCAATATCCCGGACTCCCGAATAGGTGGTCGTCATCTGTTTGTAAATGCCGTTGATGTTGTTGTTTGGAAGCTGGTTGAACGGATAGGCCAATCCGGGTGTATTGCCGAATTCCGGAATGGATTGATTCTGCATATTTCGCCCGTTCTCTCCGAGGTCAAGCAAGGCAAGAATGTTTCTGGAATCCTGGAAGCGGTTTGATTTGTTGGTTACCCATACCTCTATTTTGTTAAGCGTGACTGAGGTTTTCAATATTGGAAGTTCAGCCAGGGCTCCGTCATAGGTATTGTAAAAATGATGACCCAGGAAAAAATTCCTGTTGGCGTCGTAATCCGTCGCATTGATTGAAAATTTTGTCTGCTCGGCTCCGCCTTGCGTACTGATCACCTTGGTCTCCCCTTTTTGCTGAGAAAAGAGTGCCGTAACGGATAGTTTTCCAAACTGGAGATCGGTCTTAACCCCGAAAAGATTTACACCGCCGCGGATCAGTGTTCCCGTTAGGGGCATTGAAACATTACCGGCCTCCACATTCCTTACAATTTCATCCTCGCCTCCGGTATAATTCAGCTTGATCTTGTTCTCAAAGTCAAAAGTTGCATCGGTGTTGTAATTGAATCTCATCTTCATCCGGTCACCTATCTCACCATCCAAGCTCACATTTATTTTCTGGCTGAAGTCGAAGGTAGTATTGCGCTGCATCCTGGTAGGAATGGCCGGATTTTCAATCTTGTTGCTTTTTAATCCGAGGGTCATCTCCACATATCCCTGGGGCCGGATGTTCACCACGCTGCTGCCGAACACTTTGCTGAAAGCATCTCCGCCGATCTGAAACTGAGGAATAACCTGTGAACGCCGTTCAAACGACTGTTGTGAAATCTTTTTCCTCCAGTAACTGTCGATGTAATTTTTCATGTCTTCCCGGAGATACTCATGCAGGCTGAGCGATCCCGGCAACCTGTATTCGATGCTGCCTGCTTTTTCGGTAATCAGGTATTGTCCTGTCAGGGCATCGTAAACTACTTCGGTCTTGACATTGGATGGTTTTCTCAGGTAGAGGGCTGTACTGTCCTGGTTGCGCAGCTGGGAAAAGGGACTTGTTTTCTTTTTGGCATGAAGAGATATTTGGGCAGTATCACTTTGAATTGAATCGTCTGTGAGGAAAAAATTGGGATCAAAGTGCCTGGGCATAGCATTTACAGATCCGTTGGATGTGTTGCTGTGCCAAACTAATGCAAGACATGCGTAGAGCAATGCTGCAACAATGGTATTGAAAAGTACTTTTTTCAATTTGTTCAAAAACTCTTTAACGCCAGCTTGATCAGGGTTTCTACAGCTATGGCCGGTTGTTCGGTAAGGACCTGGTCTACCAGCTTTTCGACTGCTTTCTTGTTAAAACCGAGCATTTCCAATGCAGCAACCGCTTCAGAACGCACGGGGTTTTCACCTGACCTGAACAACTGATCGCCGGCAGCTGTTTTACCGATTTTATCTTTAAGATCGATGATCACTCTTTGGGCTGTTTTTATGCCTATACCTTTGATATTCTTCAGCAAACCAACATTCTCGTTGAGAATGGCATGCTGTAGTTCTTCCGGTTTGTGTGAGGAGAGCATCATGATGGCCGTATTGGCGCCAATCCCGTTCACCGATATCAATAACCTGAAAAGTTCGCGCTCAGCCTGATCAAAAAAACCGTAGAGGATATGTGCATCTTCACGGATAACCTGATGGAGGAATAATTTTGCTTTTTCACTACCGTGGAGCCGGGTATAGGTAGTAAGTGAAATATGGACCAAATAGCCGATATCTCCTGCTTCAACCACAACACCGGCGGGTGTTAAACTGATTACAGATCCTTTGATATATTCAAACATAAGCAGTGAAGTTTGAGGTTGGTTATTCTCCGCCGGTACGGTCGATTTCGTGGTGTTTCAGCGGATTTTTCGAAAGTTCCTTGTACAATTTCCTGGATTCAAAAACGTCGATGGCAAGATAGATTGCGTTTCTGAATGAATCTTCCGAAGCAACCCCGGTTCCTGCAATGTCATAAGCGGTACCATGGCCGGGGGAGGTTCTGATTACCGGCAATCCGGCCGTAAAATTCACCCCTGATTCAAAGGAGAGAACCTTGAAGGGGATCAGGCCCTGGTCGTGGTACATCGCCAGAACGGCATCAAATTTCTTGAAATCACCTGCTCCGAAAAAACCGTCCGCTGCAAATGGTCCCAAAGCAATTATTCCTTCTTCACTGGCTTGTTTGATGGCAGGTCTGATGACATCATTATCTTCCGTTCCGATCACACCCATGTCGCCGGCATGCGGATTCAAACCCAAAACGGCAATTCTCGGTTTGTGAATCGAAAAATCTTCCAACAGTGTTTTGTGCAGGATACGGATATTGGATAAAATCTTCTCCTTTGTCAGTGTCGGGGAAACCAGCGAAATTGGAATATGACCGGTAACTACACCAATTTTCAGCTGATCCCCTACCATCAGCATCATGTAATTCTTTGAGGCAAATTCACTGGCAAAAAATTCGGTATGGCCCGGAAATTTGAAATTCTCAGACTGAATATTTTCTTTGTTAATTGGCGCGGTCACAACCACATCAATTTCGCCTGATTTAAGGTCTTTTACCGCAGCCTGAAGGGCAAGCAATGCTGCTTCACCTGCTTCGGGAGTCGATTTACCCAATTCGACCCGGATCTCCTCATCTACGCAATTGATGATGTTGACCCTTTTGGAATTGGCTTCCCGGGCATGCGCTATCTGGTTGAAACTGAATAATTCGATATCCAGCGCCTTGCGGTGATAGGCGGCAACTTTTGGGGAACCATAAACAATTGGCGTGCAGGATTCTAATAATCTGCTGTCAGATAAAGTTTTGATAATAACCTCATATCCAATGCCGTTGATATCACCATGGGTGATTCCTATTCTCAATTTATGTTGTTCCATAAAGGCTGTTTATTGGTTTGAACGACAATTTCGTTCTCTTTATTTGTCAAATTTAAACTTTTATTCAAACAATCTTGGAAGTAAGCCTACGATTTCGACCCTGTCGGCATTCCCTCAGCCAAAAGCCTGAAAAAATCAGTCAACAGTCTTACTCCTGTTGCAGTTCCGCCAACGGTACGGTAATGATCAGCAGTATGAAGAAAGGCAGGTCCTGCAATATCAAGGTGTATCCAGGGATAATCGGTAAACCGCTGCAGGAATTTGCCGGCTGTAATTGCTCCTGCTTCTCCGCCTCCTATGTTTTTCATGTCTGCAATGTTCGATTTGATCATTTCATCGTAATCCTCCCATAGTGGCAGTTCCACAATTCGTTCATTTACCCTGTCTCCCGCCTTTTTTAGTAAATCAAAATGTTCCCTGCATTTGCTGCCCATTGCCGCAATGCCGTGAATTCCAAGTGTCATGGCTGCCGATCCAGTGAGTGTTGCGAGGTCAATCACCAGCATCGGGTCATATTTTTTGGCATAACACAAAGCATCAGCCAGAATAAGCCTGCCTTCCGCATCCGTATTCAGCACCTCTACAGTTGCCCCGTTGGATATCGTGATCACATCTCCGGGTGTAATGGCATTGCCGCCGGGCCGGTTATCCGTTGCAGGAACAAGCGCTACCAGGTGGAGCGGAAGATGGTTACAGGCAGCAACATAGATGGCTGCCGCTACTGCCGCACCACCGGCCATATCGCACTTCATGTAGTCCATCGACTTGGCTGTTGGCTTAAGGCTGAGTCCGCCGGTATCAAAAACCACACCTTTGCCAACAAGAACAACAGGCTGGTTGTTAAGCGGCTGCTCCGGTTTCCATTCCAGTACAGAAAAAGTCGGCGGATCCACGCTTCCCTTGTTGACAGCCAGCAAACCGCCCATCCCGAGTGCTTCAATCTGCCCTTTGTCCAATATCTCACTATGAATACCAACTTCCATGCACATTTGTTGCAAGGCGGCACTAAATTTTTCAGCATTCAGACTGATGACTGGTTCATTCACCAGGTCGCGGGCTTTGAAAACCGCCCGCATCAAAACGGACAGCTCCTCAAGGTCTTTGTCGGAAAGAAACTCCCCGTTTAAAAAGATCTCCTGCAGCGTGGTCCTGGTTTTTTCAGCCTTTGAATTGTATTTCAGAAATTGGTAGCTTCCCAAAATCATACCTTCGGCAAAGGCAAGCATGCTTTCATCGTATTCCAGAAATGAGGTCACCTCCACCGATTTGATTTTTTCTTCTTTGGCCCACTTCGCCAGTTCATTGCCCTTCCTCCTCCAGGCTTCCAGGGCGGAGAACAGGTCTGCGGCAGCGGGAATAGTTACAATCAACAGTTTGCTCGTAAAGCGGTTGATCTCAACCATACCTTGTTCATTGTTTAATTTATTGCGGAGGTAAGTGCTTTCTTCTTCACTTACCAACATCTTCGACAGGTCAGTTAATCCCTTCAACAGGAAGATTTGGTTTTCGATAATGTTTTCCGGTACGCTTTTCTTTAATATCATGGCTATGAATCTGAGGTTTATGACCATTCAAATGGCTTTGGCCCAAAATTACTACCTTTAGGCCAATATTCGCAGTGAAATTGAGAATTGAGAAATGAAAAGTGAAAATTTGCTGTTTGAAAGGGCTTTTCGCCTCGAGCCGTTGTCTGCGTCAGAGGGACTGAGGTTGTTTAACGAAGCTTCCACACCGGAATTAATCTGGGTGGCAGATGCATTGAGACAAATTCATAAACCGGGTAAGGTCGTTACCTGGATGATTGACAGGAATGTAAATATTACCAACATTTGTATATCGGGATGTACCTTCTGTAATTTTCACCGGAAAATTAACCAGGAAGGTACCTATACCACTACCATGGAAGAATACCACCAGAAAATTGACCAGATGATTCAATTGGGTGGAAATCAGCTGTTGCTGCAGGGAGGGATGCATCCGCGCTATGGTCTTAAATTCTATACTGATCTTTTCACTGAGCTGAAACAGAAATACCCCGGCGTAAAACTTCATGCGCTTGGTCCACCCGAGGTGGTGCACATAGCACGGAAAGAACGGATGCCCTTCCGGGATGTTTTGTTAAAACTGATGGAATCAGGCCTTGACAGCCTGCCAGGGGCAGGGGCCGAGATCCTGTGCGACCGCGTCAGGAAGGAGATTTCTCCCGGAAAAGCTTCCGCTCAGGATTGGCTGGATGTGATGAAAGAGGCCCATCAGCTGCACATGCTCACTTCGGCTACCATGATGTTTGGTCACATTGAAACGCCTATGGAACGGATGGAACACCTGGTCAGGCTGCGGGAGCTGCAGGAAAAAAAACCGTCCGGAAGTCCTGGATTTAAGGCCTTTATTCCCTGGCCTTTTATGTCGGAAGGAACTTTATTGGGGAAAAGCAAAGCGTTCAATCCCATCCTTCCTATCGATTATATCAGAATGATTGCTTTAAGCAGAATCATGCTGAACAACATTGAAAACATCCAGGCATCGTGGCTTACAGTCGGGAAAGAAACCGGTCAGCTTGCCCTGCATGCGGGAGCCAATGACCTGGGCTCCATTATGATTGAAGAGAATGTTGTCTCTGCCGCAGGTGCCTCTTTTTCGATGGATGCCCTGCAGATGCAAAAATGTATCACGGACGCAGGATTCACTCCCCGGCTCAGGAACCAGGCGTATGAGTCTGTGAACCTGCCTGAAGGGGTTGTAAACTATCCCGTAGCTCACTGATATTTAGTACTCAAATAAAAAAACATATTTAGTACATTTGTGCGGAAATTTTGGGTGGGTCTGCCGGTCCGATCTGATCTTTCAGAAAAAATAATTTACGGATAAAAAGAAGTTATTGAAATGAGAAAATGGCGTGTTGAAGATTCTGCTGAGCTTTACAACATCAACGGATGGGGAATTAATTTTTTCTCCATCAATGAGAAAGGCCACGTTGTGGTTAAACCAAGGAAAGATAGTTGTGAAGTCGATCTGATGGAGCTCGTTGAAGAATTGTCACTGAGGGATGTTTCTACCCCTGTTTTGCTTCGTTTTCCGGATATTCTGGACAGCAGGATCGAAAAAATGGCGAGCTGCTTTAAAATTGCAGCGGAAGAATATGGTTACAACGCACAGAATTATATCATTTATCCGATCAAGGTCAACCAAATGAGGCCCGTAGTTGAGGAGATTGTCACGCACGGAAAGAAATTCAACATCGGACTGGAAGCGGGTTCCAAACCCGAACTTCATGCGGTAATTGCCATCAACACCGACAACGAATCGCTGATCATCTGCAACGGATACAAAGACGAAGATTACATCGAACTCGCCCTGTTGGCCCAGAAAATGGGTCGCCGGATCTATCTTGTCATCGAAAAGCTGAGCGAGATGAAACTGATCGTAAAAATTGCCAAGCAGTTTAAGGTCAAGCCAAATCTGGGTATCCGCATCAAACTTTCCAGTACCGGAAGCGGGAAATGGGAAGATTCGGGCGGTGATGGCAGCAAGTTCGGACTTACCTCCAGCGAATTGCTCGATGCGCTCGATTATTTGGATAAGAATAAGATGAAGGACTGCCTTCACCTGGTCCATTTTCACATCGGAAGTCAGGTTAACAAAATACGCAGGATCAAACTAGCCATGCGCGAAGCCTCGCAATTTTACGTGCAAATGCACAAAAATGGTTTCCTGATTGATTTTGTGGATATTGGAGGCGGATTGGGTGTCGATTATGATGGTACCAGGTCGTCCAGCGAAAGCAGTGTAAATTACAGTATCCAGGAGTATGTCAACGATGTTGTTTCTACCCTGGTGGATGTCAGTGAAAAAAATGGAATTCCCCATCCAAACATCATCACGGAATCCGGCCGGTCGCTGACAGCCCACCATTCTGTGCTGGTTTTCGAAGTTCTTGAATCAACTTCCCTGCCAAGATGGGAAGATGAGGAAGAAGTGAGTCCGGATGATCATGAATTACTGACGGAACTGTATTCCCTGTGGGATACCCTGAATCAGCCCCGGATGCTTGAGACCTGGCACGACGCGCAGCAGATCCGCGAAGAGGCGCTTGACCGTTTCAGCCTCGGACTCCTGGATATCTCGACGAGGGCCAAAATCGAAAGGTTATTCTGGTCTATCGCCAAAGAGACAACCCAGATGGTAGCAGGGATGAAACACGTACCCGAGGAGTTTTTAACCCTGCCTAAATTATTGTCAGATAAATATTTCTGTAATTTCTCCCTCTTCCAGTCACTTCCGGATTCGTGGGCAATCGACCAGATTTTCCCGATAATGCCGCTCGACCGCCTGGATGAGAAACCCGACAGAAGCGCCACCATTCAGGATATTACCTGTGATTCGGACGGAAAGATTGAAAATTTTATCTCTGCACGCAGTCAATCGTACAACCTGCCGGTTCATTCGCTTAAACCCAAAGAGCCTTACTACATCGGGGTTTTCCTGGTAGGGGCTTACCAGGAGATTCTGGGCGACCTTCATAACCTGTTCGGAGACACCAATGCCGTCCACGTTTCGGTCGACGAAAAAGGATACAGCATCGATCAGGTGATCGACGGGGAAACAGTAGCGGAAGTATTGGAATATGTACAGTACAACCCTAAAAAACTGGTGAGGACGGTCGAAACCTGGGTAACCTCCTCCGTTAAATCAGGGATTATCTCCGCGGAAGAGGGGAAAGAATTTTTATCCAACTACCGTTCAGGCTTATACGGATATACTTACCTTGAGTAGAAAGCCTGAATTATGGAGACTACCTCTACGTTTAAGTGGCGAATGATTTTTTTGAAGCTGCTTTGCCTGTATGTTTTTTTTTCGGCAGCAAGCGGTACCCTGCAGGCACAGATTTATTTGCAGAATGTGAAAGGGACGCTTCGCGACCAGGAGACACGACAACCAATTGAAGGCGTGACCCTCCAATTTTTCAATCAAAGCAAAGAATATACGGCTTTTTCAGATACAGACGGAAATTTTAAAATTAAGATCCCATCCGGACGATGGGACATCCTGATTTCCCATTTGGGATACAGACCCAAAACCATTCCGAATGTTCAGGTCGGGACCGGGAAAGAGGTCATGCTGGAGATAGCGCTGGAAGCAAAAGTATACGAAACCCAGGAAGTTCAGGTCTCTGCCGGTAAACAAATCTGGCTTAAGCCCGCCAGCGGATCGAGCGTCAGAACACTTCAAAGCCAGGATGCCTCCAGATTTGCCGGAGGATATTCTGATCCTTTACGGATGGTGGCAAATTTTGCCGGAATTTCCAGCGGGAACAGTGACCAGAGCAACGAGATTGTGGTAAGGGGAAACTCTCCGAGAGGCTTGCTTTGGCGTCTCGAAGGGCTTGAAATCCCCAGCCCCAACCATCTTTCGAGTGGTGTTGGAAGTAACGGAGGCGCTTATTCCATGATTTCAACAAACGTACTTGCGGATTTTGATTTTTATACCGGCGCTTTTCCTGCAGAATACGGGAATGCTTTGTCGGGTGCCATGGATTTGAGGCTCAGGAAGGGAAACACCGATAAACACGAATTCGGCTTGCAGCTGAGTGTTGTGGGGGCCGAAGCTTCGGCGGAAGGGCCGCTTGGTAAATCAACCGGTAACTCTTACCTGTTCAACATGAGGTATGCCAATTTCAATATTTTACAAAATTACGGCATCATCAGCTTCGAGGATATGAGCATAATTCCGAACTCACTGGACTGGACTTTCAATATGAATTTTCGAGGGACTAAATTTGGGGATCTCGAACTGTTTTCAATAGGCGGCAATAGTCAGGCCGGTAATGAAGCCACGGAAAACAGAGCGAATATTCTCAAAGGAATCAACAATGACGAGTTTCTTGAAGAGGACGGCCTGGCCGTTGTCGGTATCAAACACTTGAAAAATTTCAAAGACGGGAAAACATATCTCCGTACCATAGTAGGATTTACCAGATCCACTCAAAACTGGCATGAAGGGGTTGTTGATTCAAATATGGTGCATGTTATCAATAAGCAGGATTGGTTTATTGCCCCGGCTTTGAGAACATCTTTGATGGCAAACAGGAAAATCGATTCCAATAATTCGATCAGGGCGGGAATCGAATACCACAGGACTTTTGCCGATATGTTCAGCATAAGACGTCAGTCGAACCAAAAATTCGACACTTTGGTCGACCAAAGGTCACATAGTTTTTACACCCAGGCTTATTTCCAGTGGAAATACAAACCAAACGATTTTTTTGAGTTAGTCCCTTCATTGCATACAGTATATACCAGCGTCAACCGGGAACTGACCTTTGAGCCACGGATTGGGATGTTGTTCAATTTGGGCAGAAATCAGTCCTTAAATTTCGGCGCAGGTTTCTATTCAAGGCTGGATCCCTTGCCAATTTACTATTTCAGGGTAAAGGTCGGGAAAACAGATCGAAAGATGGTCAACAGTGACTTGAAGACAACCAAAGCCTTTCACCTCGTTGCAGGATACCGCATATCTTTAGCAAGTGATCTGAGAGTATCCCTTGAGGCTTATTACCAGCATTTGTTCAATGTTCCGGTCAGCATCTATAATACCAACACTTTTTCGATGGTTAATATTTCAGAAGGTTTACCCGATATTAATCTAAATAATGAAGGACTGTCAGAGAACAAAGGGGTTGAACTTACTATCGACAAGTCTTTTTCACGCAGCTATTATTTTCTTGCTACAGTTTCGCTCTTTAACTCAGAATACAAGGCATCCAGTACAAGATGGTATTCAACCTATTACAACTCCAATTTTATTTTCAACTTCGTATGCGGAAAAGAGTTCAAGGTCGGGAAATACAACCAGAACTCACTGGGATTCAATTTCAGGAACATGGCCAGGGGTGGTTACCGTTATACTCCCCCGGAATATGAACAAAGTATAAAAAGGAAGTACATAGTATACAATACCAACAAGACTTTCGGTGAGCATTTGCCTTTTTATGACCGGATGGATTTAGGGATGAATTACCGTATCAACAAGAAAAGTTCGGCCTTTAACTTCTCCCTCGACATACAGAATGTTACGAACCGACACAATGTTTACAAGCGAACCTTTAGTTATGTGAGCGGTGCAGTAGTAGAGAGGGATAGAAAACTGATTGGTCTGGTACCTATCGCCGGAATTCGGTTTGATTTCTAACAGATTCTGTTACCAATATTTTTAAATTGAGAAATTCAGATATCGGACGCCCATTTACCGATCTGGTCGGCAGTTTGCAGTATCCCGAAATTGACGACCATGCACGACAGGTAATCAAAAACCTGACGACTGTCGAAACATCTATTATCCCCCACAATGAACGACGGTTCAATATCAGGATTCTTACAGAACCACCGAAGACCGAATAGACGGCCTGGTTGTAACCTTCACCGATATTTCTGCCTATAAGAAGCTGGAACTTGAACTGCAATTGGAAAGGGAAGCATTGCAGAAAAGAGGGAAGGGGTAGGGTCCGGTCTCCAGTCCCCAGTCTCCTTTCTCCGTTCTCCGGTATAACTTTAGTCACTTTAGCTCACTTAAGTTCACTTTAGTTCACTTCACAAAAAAAAGGAAGACCTTTCGTCCTTCCCCCAGAGATATTTATCTAAAATTATGAAAACGTTTAACCGCATTTGGAAGAGCCGCAATCAGTACAGATAAGGCATCCTTCCTGGTAAATTACATTGTCTGAACCGCAGCCCTCACATTTGGCATCCTCGCAGGAGGTGCCGTTCGGAATAAACTTCTTCAGTGCGCGGGCAACCCCGTTCTTCCAGGTATTGATCGATTCCGTGTCAAATTGCAGGCTGGTAATCAGTTCCGCAATTTTCTGAATCGGCATGCTGTGTCTCAGCACGCTGGAGATAAATTTGGCATAGTTCCAGAAGATAGGATTGAATTTAAATGACAATCCTTCGATGGTGGTTTTGTAGCCGCGGTTGTTCCGGTACTGGAAATCGTAGCGGGATACCCCGTTTTCATCCCTGTTCTTGATGATCCATCCGTTGGTTACGGATCGCGGAAGGAGAATTCCGTCCTCATCATCGGCAAGACCGGTGAAAATTTCGTAGGGTTTTCCGTCGATCAATCCGATAAAGGCAATCCATTTCTCTTTGTTGTTTTGGAAACGGACGATGTCTGCCTCCAGTATTTCCGGGCGTTTGGTCGGGAAAACACCGTCTTTCTTTTTGTCTCTGGTCGAAATCAGTACGCCCGATCTTGAACCTTCGCGGTAGACGGTCACTCCTTTGCAGCCATTTTCCCAGGCGGAGAAAAAGAGTTTGCCCACCAGTTCTTCGGTTGCCTCCTCCGGCAGGTTGATGGTAACGGAAATGGAGTGATCCACCCATTTCTGGATCTGTCCCTGCATTTTTACCTTGGCCATCCAGTCGATGTCGTTGGAAGTTGCTTTGGCATAAGGTGATTTGTTGACCAGTTCATCTATCTCGTCGCTGCTGTACTTTTTGTTGGTTTTGTAGCCGTTAATTTCCATCCAGAGTTTGAATTTGTGGTGGAAAATCAGGTACTCTTCCCACGAATCACCCATTTCGTCCACGAAATCGATTCGCGCTTCTTTGTCGTTCGGATTTACTTTTCTCCTGCGTTTGTAAACCGGCATGAAAACCGGTTCAATGCCCGAAGTGGTCTGTGTCATCAAACTGGTTGTCCCGGTAGGGGCGATGGTGAGCAGGGCAATGTTCCGGCGGCCGTACTTGGCCATATCTTCATAAAGCTCCGGATCTGCCAGCGCAAGGCGCTTGATGTAGGGATTTCCGAGTTCTTTTTTGGCGTCATAGATCGGGAATGCACCGCGTTCTTTGGCCAGTAAAACTGAACCGCGGTAAGCTTCAATAGCAACGATTTTGTGTACCTCTACCGAGAAGTCGATGGCATTTTCTGATCCGTACTGCAGGCCAAGTGCGGCAAGCATGTCGCCTTCGGCTGTGATGCCGATACCTGTTCTGCGTCCGTTGATGGCTTTTTCCTTGATTTTTCCCCAGAGATTCAATTCAACCTGCTTGATTTCTTCAATTTCAGGATCTGCAGCTATTTTGTCAATAATGGCATCGATTTTTTCCAGTTCGAGGTCGATAATATCATCCATGATCCGTTGCGAGAGCCTCACATGTGAACGGAAGAGTGAAAAATTGAATTTTGCATGTTGGGTGAACGGCTGGTCAACATAGGAGTAGAGGTTGATGGCTATCAGACGGCAGCTGTCGTAGGGGCAGAGCGGAATTTCACCGCAGGGATTCGTGGAAACTGTTCCGTAACCAAGATCCGCATAACAATCAGGTACTGATTCTCGGATAACAGTATCCCAGAAAAGGATACCAGGTTCGGCGGATTTCCATGCATTGAAAACAATTTTTTGCCAGAGTTTTGAGGCGTCGGTCTCTTTGGTGTAAACCGGTTCGCTGCTGTTGATCGGATATTTCTGGTGATACATGGCCGAATTGCGGACGGCCTTCATGAATTCGTCGTCAATTTTAACGGATACGTTGGCGCCTGTAACTTTCCCTTCGTCCATCTTGGCATCGATAAACTGCTCTGAATCCGGATGTTTGATGGAAACTGACAGCATCAATGCACCTCTCCGGCCATCCTGGGCAACCTCTCTGGTCGAATTGGAGAAGCGCTCCATAAAAGGTACGATTCCGGTTGAGGTGAGCGCCGAATTTTTAACAGGTGATCCTTTTGGCCGGATATGGGAAAGGTCATGACCTACGCCGCCGCGTCTTTTCATCAGCTGGACTTGTTCCTGGTCGACCATCATGATGCCGCCGTAGGAATCTGCACCATTTCCGACTACAAAGCAGTTGGAAAGGGATCCGGTCTGAAAATCATTTCCGATACCGGTCATAGGGCCGCCTTGCGGAACAATGTATTTAAACTGAGCGAACAATTCAAAAAGTTCGCTTTCCGAAAGCGGATTCGGATATTTCTTTTCTACCCTGGCAATTTCAGACGACAACCGATGGTGAAGATCATCCGGGGTTAATTCAAAAAGATTGCCGTAGGAATCTTTCAGGGCATATTTATTGACCCAAACTCTGGCAGCCAACTCATCCCCTTGAAAATATTTCAAGGAGGCTTCAAATGCCTCCTCGTTCGAATAAGTTTTGAGGTGAGTATTTTTTTTCATAGTCGAAACGTCATGTGATTCCATAAGGTAAATTTTCGTAGGATAAGTAAAAAATCAAGGTCTTACGAGTTAGCTGATAACTATGAAGGGGATCGATCTTTCTTTGGGTAAATATAGTCACAAAGACATTTTTTCGGATACTATATTCCGGACTAAAAATAAAAAGTTATCAACTTTAAAGTGTTAATATGCACATATACAAGGATATAAAAAATTATTTAATTCAGAAAGTTGACAAAAAAATAATTTTCTGTAATTTGTAGTGACTATAAAAACAGGGGGGAACCGGGCGGGAAAACTTCACTTTTCGAAGAAATAGCGGACGATCTGATCTGTTGCTCCGCGGTTACTTTCAACGTATTGAGAGGCAAATTTGCTCTCGTTGGCCAGCCTTACCGGGTCGGTCAGGTAGCTTTCAAACAGGTTGCTCAACTCTTCGTAACTGGTAATGGAATGAGCTGCACCCAGTCCGATCATCTCTACGGCTTCGTGAAATTTCTGGTAATCGGGACCGAAAACGACGGGCATTCCATAAACAGCCGGCTCGAGAATGCTGTGAATACCGGTGGTGAATCCACCTCCGATGTAAGCAATCTGGGCATAACGGTAAACCGATACCAGGTAACCGTAACCATCAACAATGAGTACATCGGCATCTTCAAGTTCCCGGGCTGAAGAATCTGAAGAATAAAGTGCATAAGGTCTTTTCAGCTGGGTGGTAATACGCCCGATGGAATCCGGATTTACTTCATGCGGGGCAAGGACAAATTTAACGGGCAGTTTGCACTCGTCGACAAAACGGAGAAAGAGAAGCTCATCTTCCGGCCAGGTACTTCCGGCAACAATAATCATTTTCCCGGCGCAAAATTTCTCAAGTTTGGGCAGTTCTGCCGCCGCCTTTGCAATCTGTGCCACCCGGTCGAGCCGGGTATCTCCGCTGATAGAAACATTTTTAAATCCAAATTTTTTCAGAATGTCGTAAGAACTCTGGTTTTGCACAAAAATATGGGTATAGACGCTCAGCACTTTTCTGAACCATTTGCCCCAGGGGCGGAAGAAAAACTGGGAGGGGCGGAACAAGGCGGAGAAGATAAAAGTGGGAATCTTCCTTTTCTTCAGTTCGTTTAAGAAATTGAACCAAAACTCATATTTGACAAAAAAGACTTTATCAGGATTGACCACGTCGAGGAACCTGGAGGCATTCCGCGGGGTGTCCAACGGCAGGTAAAAGACATAATCGGCAAGGGGATAGTCTTTTTCCAATTCGTAACCGGAAGGTGAATAGAAGGTGAGCAAGATTTTGTAATCCGGGAAATCTTTCTTAACACCTTCAATTACAGGCCTGGCCTGTTCAAATTCACCAAGGGAGGAGACATGAAACCAAAGCAATGGCTCACCGGGAATCACCTCTTTTTGTATCTTTTCAAAAAGATTTTTCCTTCCCGATAACCATTTTCGTGCCTTGGGATTTCTGAAGGAAACCAGCCAAATCAAAAAGTGGTAAAAATGAATGCCTGTATTGTAAAGAAAGCGCATCATTAGAATTGCCAGGGGAAAGCAATAGTGCTTTCCGGATAATATTTTGTTCAACAATTATTGCTCACGAAGATATCCTTCATCGTCCGAAAGATCAGTGCCGTTGGCTGCAGCCACGGCTAACTGATCGCATCTTTCATTTCCCGGAATGGATGCATGACCTTTTACCCACATAAACTTTACCCGGTGAAGCCTGTAAACGTCGTGGAAGCGCATCCAGAGATCACTGTTTTTCTTGCCTTTGAACCTGTTTTTGATCCAGTTAACCAGCCATCCCTTTTCAACCGCATCAACGATATACCTGGAGTCAGTATAGATGGTTACCTCTGCATTTTTTATCTTCAATGCCTCCAGTCCGGCGATAACCGCCATCAGTTCCATGCGGTTGTTGGTCGTCAGACGGAAACCCTCAGATAACTCTTTCCGGTATTGTCCGTGAAGAAGCAGGGTACCATACCCTCCCGGTCCCGGATTACCCAATGAGGATCCATCTGTATACATGATAATCATAATCTATTGTACGATGGTCATCTCGTTTACCAGGTTTTTGGCTCCTGCATATTTGTCGATGATCCACAGTACAAAACGAATATCAACATTGATACATTTCTGCAGGTCAGGTTCAAAAGCAATGTTGCCGCTCATGGCTTCCCAGTTTCCGTCGAAAGCGATACCAATCAGTTCGCCTTTGTCGTTCATGACCGGACTGCCGGAATTACCGCCGGTAATGTCGTTGTTGGTGATGAAACAGGTGTGAAGCGATCCGTCTTTATCGGCGTACCTGCCATATTCACCGGCACGATACATGTCAACCAGTTTTTGCGGGAAATCAAAATCTGCATCGCCGGCTTTGCCTTTTTCGGCATAACCTTTCAGGGTGGTGAAATAATTGTAATGGACACCATCCCTTGGATTGTAATCTCCGACAGTTCCATAGGTCAGCCTCATGGTGGAGTTTGCATCGGGGTAGCTGATTTTAGCCTTGTTCATCTCGTTAAGACCACCCACAAAAAGTCTCCTGCCATTTTCGAGATCGGCAGTTGATTTGCGTACATCCTCGCCAATGACTTTCATCGCATCCATCATGGATAATATCACGGTATAAACAGGATCCTTGTCCAAGACTTTTTTGGACGGATTTTTCAGAAAGGCTTCCAGCTTTTGCTGATCAGGGAATATACTCTTTTTGAAAAGATGTTCGGCGTAAGCTGCCCAGTCGCTTTTGTATTTTTTATTCACCTCCTTAAAGACGGAAGGCTGGTATTTGGAAGCTACGTTTTCTGCATACATTTTAAACAATGCCGCTGTGATTTTCTGATCGGTTGCAGCATCGTAGTCGTTATAAAAACTTGCCAGAGAAGCTTTAAATCTTCCGGCAGCGGCTTTGATTTTTTCTTTGTCATTACCTTTTAATTCATCGTAAAGTGTACTTGCACCCAACGAAAACCGAAAGACCTCGGGACCGCCGATCAGCGCTTCACGTGCATATTCGGATGCGATTTTATCGTCGACCGAAAGGTAAGCTTTTGCAATATTGTTCAGCGCATCGCCGTATTTGGCCTTTCTGGCAGCGTCTGCATTCACCCAATTTGTAAAATCCTTTTCAATTTCCAGCTTCTGATCTATCACCTTCAATGCAGCCAGACCCATGTTTTCGCCGATCGAATATTTGTAATAGTTGGAACTGCCGGCAAATTTGGATGCGTACTGGATACGGTTTTTCTCACCTTTGGCCATATAGTCCCTGATAATGTCCAGTTTAGCTTCCCTTGTCCTGATCCGGATAACATTAACCACTTCCATGGTATTTTTCAGACCAAAAGAGGTAAGGTAGCGGTTGGTCCTGCCGGGATAGCCCATAACCAGGGCAAAATCATTCATTTGAACACCTTTCAGCGATACGGGCAGGTGATGTTTGGGATGGTAAGGCACATTTTCCTTGGCATAATCGGCCGGCTGGCCGTCGGGCGAACAATAGATCCGGAACATGGAAAAGTCCCCGGTGTGGCGGGGCCACATCCAGTTGTCTTCCTCACCGCCGAATTTTCCGATGGATTGCGGTGGCGCTCCTACCAGGCGAATATCCCTGAAGGTTTCAGTGATAAACAGGTAAAATGTATTAGACTCAAACAATGGTCTTACCCTGGTTTCATATTTGGTATCACCTTTGGCTTCTTTTTCGATTTCGGACATGGCTTTCATCATTTTTTCCTGCCTTGAAGAAGCTGACATGGTATCCGAAATGCCTTTTAATACTTTTCCGGTCACATCTTCCATTCTGATCAGGAAAGTGACGCTTTTACCAGGATTTGACAATTCCTGGTCGCGGCTCAGCGCCCAGAATCCGTCTTTGAGGTAGTCGTGCTCAACGGAACTGTGCTTCTGGATTTCGCCGAATCCGCAGTGGTGGTTGGTGAGCAACAATCCATCGGCGGAGACAACCTCGGCGGTGCAGGATCCGCGGTCGAGTGCAACGACAGCATCTTTCAGGCTTGAACTGTTGATGCTGTAAATCTGTTCGGCACTCAGCTTCAGACCCATTGCGTGCATCCTGTCAACATTAAGTTTCCCAACAAGGGACGGTAACCACATCCCTTCATCAGCTTTTGCCTGAAGGGAGAGGAAAAGTAAAAAGGCAAACAAGCCGGCTAAACTTTTTTTCATGAAAATTTTAATATAAAAAGTAAACGAAAATAAATTGCAAAAATGTCTCTTGCAGGTTTAAATATTCCTTTGGAATCGAAGCAGTAAAATTAATTTTATTTAAACACAAAAAAGGAATGAATTATGCCCGGTTCTCTACCGGATAACACCCAGTGATTTACCCACTTTGATGAATGCAGCAACAGCTTTCTCCAGATGGACCGGCTGATGGGCAGCCGAGAGCTGAACCCTGATGCGGGCTTGTCCCTGCGGGACGACAGGATAATAGAACCCGATGACATAGATGCCTTCTTCCAGCAGTTTAGCTGCAAAATCCTGTGAAAGTTTGGCATCGTAAAGCATGACGGCACATATTGCAGATTTTCCGGGTTTGAGGTCAAAACCGGCTTCTGCCATTTTATTCCTGAAGAAATCGGTGTTCCGGTGCAGCCTCTCCTGCAGTTCAGATGTTTCGGCCATCATCTCAAACATTTTTATTCCGGCATTGACCACAGCCGGCGGAAGGGAGTTGGAAAACAGGTAAGGTCTCGATCTTTGCCTGAGCAGTTCGATTACCTCTTTCCGGCCGGTGGTGAATCCGCCAAGTGCCCCGCCGAAGGCTTTCCCCAAAGTTCCGGTTATGATGTCAACTTCTCCGCGTATGTTAAACAATTCAGTGACGCCGCGGCCGGTGTTCCCCACTACCCCTGCGGAATGGCATTCATCAACCATCACCAGTGCATCGTATTTTTTTGCCAGCAGATTGATCTGATCCAGCGGCGCTACGTTTCCGTCCATCGAGAATACGCCATCCGTAACAATGATCCTGAACCTTGCATCTTTGGCCAGAATCAGCTGGGCCTCCAGATCTTTCATGTCGGCATTGTTGTACCTGAACCTTTTTGCCTTGCACAGGCGAACCCCGTCGATAATAGAGGCATGGTTCAGTGAATCAGAGATGATGGCATCCTCTTCCGAGAACAGCGGTTCAAAGATTCCGCCATTGGCATCAAAACACGCGGCGTAAAGGATGGTATCCTCCGTGCCGAAATATTCCGCTATTTTTTGTTCAAGGGTTTTGTGCAGGTCAGTGGTTCCGCAGATAAACCTGACTGACGACATTCCGTATCCGTGAGTCTGTAAAGCTTCTGCAGCAGCCTGAATCAAGGCAGGATGATTGGAAAGACCCAGGTAGTTATTGGCACAAAAATTCAGTACCTCCTGTCCGGAAGCCAGCCGAATAACTGAATCCTGCGGCGAGACAATTAACCGTTCATTTTTATAGAGGCCTGCTTCACGGATGGCGAGAAGCTCGGATTGCAGGTGTTCTTTTATTTTTCCGTACATAACCAGATGTTTTTTAGTGAATTCAGGGATTTGATCCTATGATAGCATGATCGTCACACAAAATTATGCTATTTTTATGATCGCTTTCAAAACTTTCCTCATGTTTTAGGATAAAGTGGAGCGATTGAAAATTATAACGGAAAATCTATAGCTGATGAAGAAGAAAAAAAGTGTTTTGCCCTGGATAATCGGCCTGGCAGTGATAATAATTGTTCTGCTCCTGACCGGGAAAAAAATGGGCTGGTTCGGGAAAGATATAACCTTAAAAGTGGCTACAGAGAAAGTCGAGGTCAGGGATATTACTGAAATCATTACGGCCAACGGAAAACTGAAACCCCGGACAGAGGTAAAGATTAGTCCTGAAGTGCCGGGAGAGATCATTGAACTTCCTGTGAAGGAAGGCAACAGGGTTAAAAAAGGCGATCTGCTGGTGGTGATAAAACCCGATATTTATCAATCCAGCCTTAGCAGGATTGAGGCTACGCTCAATACGCAGAAAGCCAGACTGGCTCAGGCCGAAGCCCAGCTGATTGAGCGGGAGCTGAATTATAACCGGTCAAAACAGCTTCTTGAGAAGAAAACAATACCCAAATCCGAATTCGAAACCATTGAGGCCGGTTGGAAGGTTGCAGTTTCAGAGGTTCAGGCAGCACGTTATTCTGTAAAAAGTGCCGAATCAAGTGTCAAGGAATCTTCAGAAAATCTCACCAAAACGAAAATATTCTCACCAATCGATGGTACTGTCTCCAAGTTAAATGTAGAAAAAGGAGAGAAAGTAGTCGGAACCAATCAATTTGCAGGAACCGAACTGATGACCGTGGCCGATTTGGCCACGATGGAGGTAAGGGTTGAGGTGAACGAGAATGATATCGTCAAAGTGCACAAAAATGACACGGCAAACATCGAAATTGATGCTTACCTGAAACGGAAATTCAAGGGTATTGTGACTGAAATTGCCAGTTCCGCCAATGTTGTAGGAACTACGGTCGATCAGGTTACCAATTTCAACGTTAAAATTCTGCTGCTCGCAAAATCTTACCAGGATCTTATTCAGAAAGATACACTTAAATATCCGTTCCTGCCGGGGATGTCGGCAACAGTCGAAATTCAGACCGATACCCGCAAAGGCATTATTTCAGTTCCTATCCAGGCAGTAACAACCAGGGGTGATGATGGTACCATCAAAAAAGCCAGTGACCAATTGGAGAAAGAAGGAATGAACGATACCAGCGCCAAAGAGGTTGCAGCCGCAGAGCCGGAACAGCATGAAGTTGTTTTTGTCATAAAAAATAAACTGGCATGGAAAGTGAAGGTCAAAACCGGCATTCAGGATAATACCCGGATTGAAATTTTAGACGGGCTTAAGGTAGGAGATGAAATAGTGGTTGCACCATACGGCCTGGTCTCCAAAACGCTGAAAGATTCAACAGCAGTAGAGGTGGTAAAAATTGAAGAACTTTATCAGGTGAAAAAGTAGGAATTTCAATATTCCAATTTATAAGTAAGGGGATTTCTGTTGAGTCTGGCTAATGGACTTATCAGAAATCCCCTTCTTTATATCCTCAAAGTTATCTTATTGGTTACGAAGCTATTCGTACAAATGTTCGCACAAATGTTCACATTTTTTGTCCTGTTTTTGAGCTCCGGACGTAAATCAAACCTTGTTTAATTTTTTTTCTTTCTGTAATTAAATGTAAATCAATACCATGCATCAGAGATCCAGATGTGCGTATTGATATGGTTATTTTTTGGCACGCAAGTTGATAATATATAGATCCACGGAGAATCTCAGGGATCCTTTTTCAGATTCGATGTGGTTTTTTATAACCGGACAGAACTTTTTTATTCTTTTTTTGTTAAAGATCAGAAATAATGTCATCAGATTATTTGACTATAATATCTTTTCTCTTCTGCTGTACCCTTCCTTTTATCAGGTCGGGCGGAGAGGTCAAAATGCTGAAAAGATGCCATAACAAATCATTTCCGTATTTAATGATTAGCTCATTTCCGTATTTAATGTTATACATTTTTATCATCATTTTGTGCATTACAAAGCTGGAATGTGCACTTTTTGCAAGTGAGATTTTGTAAAATCACACACAATCTAACCGACAGGTTATTCCCTTAATAACCATATTGGATAGTGTATCGCAATTAATTGTAAATCAGTTAAAATTAATTCTTTAACGCTACATTTTAATCACCGTTGTTCCTTTTAGGTTATGTTTTGTCGGCTTTATACCTACCTGAATTCTTTAATTTTTACCTTATATAGCCGTTATTATTTTCCTTAATCTGTTAGCTAAATATCACGCTTTTGCAACAAATTGCAAACGTGTGATTTATGTAAGTCTAACCCTTGATTATGTAACATCTGGGGAGCTGTTTGGAAGCAACTTTGCGTTTTGATCCATCAATCTTTTAAAACGTCGAATCTAAAAAATGGAAATCTAAAAAAGATAAAATGACTCAAAAGCTACTGCTGGAGAGTAATAGTAGGTTATTTAAATCGTCAGTGGACTGATAATCAAGATAATAGATAATTTGTTCTAAGTAATTTTACCCTTAATAAGATTATTTAGTGTTACAATTCAATTCTTTGACAAAAACTTTAAAGTAACCTGTTTTTCAAGGTTATCGCTTTATTGCTACTTGTATACCTAAAGTATCTGTATAATAATTTTATATAGTCGCACATGGTGTATGGGACAAATGGCAGATCAGTAAATTTGGTCTGCACCAGAATTTTTACCTTTAATTGGTTAGAAAACCTTACCGAAAGAATTCAACACTTTCAAAAGAAAGCTTTTGAAAGTGTTGCAAGTCTGCTTATTAAGGTATTTTTTCTTTTTTTCCCGTTTTTTATTCTGCTCACTTCATCGGAAAATTCATATGCCGGCAATGCCTTGGCGCTGACATTGACTAAAACCGATGTAACCTGCAACGGCCTTAACAACGGATCAATCACATCAGCAATTACAGGTGGATCGGGCGGAACAGTGAACTATACTTTGACCCCTGGATCAGTCACCAATACAACCGGAGCCTTCACCAATCTTTCACCTGGAATTTATACGGTTAGTGCGGATGATAGCGGAGTGACAACTTCTGCCATTGCCACCATCACCGGGCCACCCGTCCCATCCATCACCCTTGGCGCTTTCCCGACCTTTTGCCCCGGAGCCTCCGGCTTTCCGCTGAACTATCTTTCAACCACCGGCAGTCCGGTCTCCTACAGTATTTCAACCGGAATACCTGCTTTGGCAAGTTTTGTTCCTGTTGTTGACGCTCCCCTCGGAGTCAGCCCATTGAATATTCCTTTGCCGGCAGGCATCCCGAAAGCTTCTTATCAATTCGTTATAACCCTCAAAAATGCCGCCGGGTGCCTCTCTGCAGCGCAGCCTTTCACGGTGAATTTTGACGATACCACCAAGCCTGTCTTTACTGCCCCCGGCGCAATCACAGTTTATAAAGATGTGTCCTGTAATGTCAACATTTTACCGGCAATTACCGGGAATGTTACTGCACTTTCCGATAACTGCACACCCGTAGCTAACCTGGTTATAACTTATGCAGATGGTGCCCCTGTTCCGGCAGGAGGAGGTTGTAGTTTGCCCTACACCATTACGCGAACCTGGAGGGTAACGGATGCAACAGGAAATTATGATGAAAAAATACAGTTAATCACTGTAAATGATAATGTTAAACCAACGCTGACAATACCGGCGGATATCTCATTGAGCTGTGAACAGAGCATTTTACCCGCTGTGACCGGAACCGCGACTGCCACCGATAACTGCAGTCCGACTACAGTTACCTATTCAGATGTCCGGGTATATGGCGGTTGTGCTGGAAACAGTGTGATCACGAGGACATGGGCCGCAACAGATTGCAGCAATAACTCAACTACTTCAATCCAGATGATTACCATTACGGATAATACAAATCCGATTACTACGGTACCCAATAAATCAGTGGGTTGTCCAACCGATATCCCTTCTGCCTACTTAAATTTAGCAGCTTTTATTGCCGACGGCGGAACCGCAACAGATAACAGCGGCACTGTATTTTTTACGCTTTACAATGAAATTGCCAACGGATTAGATGGAAAACCTGGTTATTGTCCGACCAGTGTGACCAGGATTTACAGAATATCTGATGCATGCGGTAACTATACCGATGCCGTTCAAACTATCTCGGTTTTGGGCGAATGCGGATGCAGCAAGTGTATTGCCGGCACCACTTTCAATCTCATTGACCTGTTGGGACAGCCAACCGGATCAGTAACAGTTATGCATCAAGAAAGAAACGGTTCCTGCTGCGTTGAATCAAATTGTATTGCATTCAATGTCAGACTGGACAAAGATGCCGTTGGTGTCGAAATACTTATTGACGGCGCAACGCCTTCGTCGCAGGATTGGCGGATAGATTGTGACGCTGTGTCAATCAACGGTAGCGTAGTCTGTTTGCCCGGTGGGTCCTTCCATTTGTTTACTTATTGTAAACCGGGTGCTAACAAGAATAATTATACTTTTCGCTCAGTTCCCGGTGTCATAGGGTCCGGAAATATAACGGCGAGAGTACTGTGCAACAGTCAATTGTCCGTATCAGGTGTCGCCAGCAATCCGGTATGGAACAGTATTTCTCCCGGAGTGAAGGGACAGTATAACTCCTATCTGTCCAGTACCACTGTAGTCAATCCGGTTTTTACTGCGGACATTACTGCTCCTCCGGTCATCCAGTATGAAATATGCGGGAATATTGGCACTATACTTTGTAATTCATTGGGAACAGACTGCACCACAACAACTGTTTACGTCAAACAAGAGATAAAATTGGACTGGAATACTGATCCTACAAAGGTCTGTATCGGTAATATGCCAACCCTCACAGCAATTGTATCTCCCGTTGCAGGCTATACCTACGATTGGTACAGTGGCTATGGTGCAACCGGAACACCCATCTACAGCGGTTCGGCCAGCTACAAGCCGCCGAATGTAGGTCCGTACTCCATAAAAGTAACAGATGTTGTAAGCGGTATAGCCTGTAGTATGAAAACATTTAATTTTGATGTTGCTTACGACGATAAGGGTCCTGCGATCATTCCAACCCCGGTACCGCTAACGGTACAGTGCGGTGATCCTACTGCTTCTCAGCAAATTGCCAATTGGCTCTCTTCAGTAACTGCTTTCTATACTAAACCTGACGGGACTGTAGTCAATGTTGTGCCGTCCAACGACTATGGAGGCATTACCATGTCCTGCGGCAGCAGTGTGAACGTAACATTTACAGTTGCAGATCAATGTGCAAATGCAACCAGTGTCGTTTCTTCGATTAATGTCATTGACACGCTCCCCCCGGTTTTTAATTCTTGTCCTGCCAATATAAGTGTCAATACGGATCCGAACAAATGTTTTGCTTCCGGGATATCGATCGGAGCCGCAACAGCGGCCGATGCATGTTCGACTCCGGTTGTAACAAACAACGCGCCGGCGCAACTCCCTTTGGGTCCTACTTTGGTTACATGGACAGCAACCGATGCCTGCGGTAATACGGCAACCTGCACGCAGAGCGTCACTGTCACGGATAATGTACCACCGACCATCACGTGCCCGGCCGATGTAGTGGCCACGACCAATACCGGCTGCACGGCCACCGGCGTAAGCCTTGGCACCCCGACCACGGCAGATAACTGTGGTGTTGCCAGCGTAACGAGCAATGCCCCGGCAGCCTTCCCGCTGGGGGCCACCACCGTGACCTGGACCGTCACCGACAACAGCGGTAATACGGCTACCTGCACGCAGAGCGTCACTGTCACGGATAATGTACCACCGACCATCACGTGCCCGGCCGATGTAGTGGCCACGACCAATACCGGCTGCACGGCCACCGGCGTAAGCCTTGGCACCCCTGCCACGGCAGATAACTGTGGTGTTGCCACCCTCACCAGCAATGCCCCGGCAGCCTTTCCGATCGGGCTCACCACCGTTACCTGGACTGTTACCGACAACAGTGGCTTAACGGCTACCTGCACGCAGACCGTCACTGTCACGGATAATGTACCACCGACCATCACGTGTCCTGCCGATGTGACCCAGACGTCCCTGCCGGGAAACTGCTCACTGGTCAATGTCATTATTCCGGATCCTACCACCGCTGATAACTGCGCGGTTGTCACCCAGACCTGGACGATGAGCGGTGCCACGACGGGCAGCAGCCCTGCTGCAGGCATCAATTCTGTCA
>JBBQHB010000017.1:0-72286 GCA_038323575.1 Bacteroidales bacterium
GAAAAATAGAATTACACCACATCTGATTATCAGTTGTTTATAGAATATTGGCTGAAAATATTCCTATTCAAACCACGAAAAATCTGCATTTTTAACTGATTTTTCTTTGACTTTGGGTTAAAACCTGCAAGTTGGGTTAACAACAGTACGCCCTGGGATGCCCACCGGTCGAGGTTGCCTTCAGTAGGAGTTGGGATACCCATATCCTGGCTGATCTCCCGGAAAATATTTTGCAGGGAAGGCGGCAGCTGAATGCCTTCCGGAACAGAAAAACATAAGCCGTGTGCCTGTCCGGGACCATGGTAGGGATCCTGTCCGAGGATGACCACTTTTGTCTGATCAAAAGGTGACTGTTCAAAGGCATGAAATATAAGTTTTCCGGGCGGGAAAATTTGTTTGGTCGCATATTCCTGTTTGACAAACGCTGTCAGTTCAATGAAATAAGGCTGATCAAATTCATTTGACAAACGCTTTTTCCAGCTCGCCTCGATCTTTACATCCATTTCAAAATATTTTCTGTGGTTTCAGGATAAATATAGTGAATCAGTTCAAATAAGCCTTTCATCTGGTTTGTTTTTTCTTATTTTTACTGCTGCAAATCAGTTAATTTTTTACTACTACTACTACTACTACTACTACTGCAATTAACATGGAAACAATCAAAAACATGATTGGTGTAGATCTTGGCGGTACAAATATACGTGCCGGGAAAATTGCCAATGAAAAAATCATTAAACTCACAAAGGCTTCCACACCTGGAAAAGGCAGCGTGGAAGAGGTTTTGGAAAAAATCTTCACCGCAGTTGATGGCTGCTTTGATGCTTCAACCACCTCAATAGGGGTGGGGGTTCCGTCGGTTGTCGATGTTGAAAAGGGCATTGTTTATGATGTCGTTAATATCCCGTCATGGAAAGTTGTACCGCTCAAAGATCTGCTCGAAAAACGTTACAAAGTTCCGGTTTATGTCAACAACGATGCCAATTGCTTTGTGGTGGGTGAAAAATATTTCGGGAAAGCAAAATCCTACAAAAACATTGTCGGTGTTACACTCGGTACAGGATTGGGCTGCGGATTGATTTTTAACGGTAAATTGTATGAAGGATCCAATTGCGGAGCCGGAGAGTTTGGCAATGTGCCTTATTTGCAGTACAATGTTGAATATTACTGCAGCGGCCAGTTTTTTACAGATGAGAAGAAAATTTCGGCAGTTGACAATTTCCGCCTGGCTCAAAAAGGAGATAATGCTGCCCTTCAGGTTTTTGATGAATACGGTTTTCACCTTGGTGTAGTGCTTAAATCCATTCTATATTCCTACGATCCGGAAATAATTATACTTGGAGGTTCTGTTTCCAACTCTTTCGAATATTTCAAAGATGCCATGTTCCATGCGCTGCAGGATTTTGCCTTCAGCAGTGTGCTTGCCAATATCAAAATTGATGTTTCCGAACTGGAAAACTCTGCCATTTTCGGCGCAGCAGCTTTACAAATGATCAAAGAATGAAAAATAAACTAAATAAAATTATATGAATCGCAACTATTACATGGTTTTCCTGGTCTTTATCGTCTTTTTTGTTATTTCATTCCTGACAAATATTCTTGGTGCCATTTTACCTGTGGCAAAAGATGATTTCCATGCCAGCAATACGATGGCAGCCTTTTTACCCCTGTTTTTCTTTATCGCATACGGGGTAATGTCCATTCCGGCCGGGTTGATGACCGAACGGTTCAAAGAAAAAAAGGTGATGATGGTTGCCTTTATTTCAGCCTTTGCCGGAGCCCTTATTTTCGGACTTGTTCCGAAATTTGGCGTGATGCTTGGTTCCCTGTTTTTCATCGGGGCAGGCATGGCCATTCTTCAGGTTGCCATCAATCCCTTGCTTCGGGTATCAGGAGGTGAAGAGCACTTTGCCTTTAACTCGGTAATGGCCCAGCTTTTTTTCGGCGGGGCATCATTTTTAAGTCCGATGATGTATACCTACCTGGTTGGTGAACTGGGACCGCAGGGTACTCCGAACGCCATTGTAAAATTTCTCGGGAGCCTTGTTCCTGCCAATCTTAACTGGGTCTCCATCTACTGGATTTTTGCCATCATCGCTTTCATCATGATCTTTGTGATATTTGCATCTAAATTTCCAAAAGTGGAACTCAAAGAAGATGAAAAAACAGGCGACTGGGCTTCCATCGTTCACCTGCTTAAAAATAAAACTGTGATTGTCTTCTTTTTCGGCATCTTCGCCTACGTCGGTACCGAACAAGGTGTTGCCAACTGGATCTCCGAATTTTTGAAAACATACCATGGTTTGCGGCCTGAGGTAGAAGGAGCACAGGCAGTTCAATGGTACTGGGGATTGATGACCATAGGTTGTATCCTCGGATTGGGATTGCTTAAACTCGTCGACAGCAAACTTGTGCTCCGGGTATTTGTACTGGGTTCAATGACCTGTCTTGCAACGGCACTTTTCACGTCAGATCCGATGATCTCATTCTACGCCTTTATTGCCATGGGTTTCTGCGCATCCGTCATGTGGTCCATTGTATTTTCGCTCGGAATGAATTCTATTACCGAACACCACGGCTCATTTTCCGGAATACTTTGTTCAGGCATCATGGGCGGAGCAGTTACACCATTAATCGTGGGTTTTCTGGCTGACCATTTCGGATTAAGAACCGGGATGCTCTTCAATTATGTCACTTTATCGTATCTTATATTCCTCTCTTTCTGGGCTAAACCATTGATTGCCAACCAGACAATTTTCAACAAAGTAAAAAGCGAAATAATTTAATCCTCTTTTCTTTTCATTATTCATTTTTCATTAAAACAGATTATTGATAAGAGCTCTCTCTTCGCTGATCGGAAATTGTGTATCCATGGCGAAATGAGCTCTTCTCTTGATCCACTGTCCCCTGGTAAAGTCAGGAAAATCTACTGCTGATCCACCTCTTGCAACTGACATCTCAGACAAGGCTGAAACGGCACTCCAGGCAGCTGCATCGTAGGCATCCATCGGAACCGGTTTCTTGCCCCGTACCGCATCGAAGAAATCGTTCAGCATAATAAAGTCCATACCCCCGTGACCGGCTCCTTCGGCTTGCGCACCTTTTGCCCGCCACAACTCGTGGTCATATTTATTCAGCCAGGGTTCTGCGGGATCCCAAACATGCGGTTTACTTTGTCCTTCCACATAGATTTGCTCAGCCGGATCTTTCCAGTTGCCACTTCCTTCGCCTCTCCAAAGTCCGTTAGTTCCCTGGACACGGAATCCGAGCGAGTAGGGACGGGGAAGATTGGTGTCATGGGTAATAATTATGGTTTCCCCGTTGGCACATTTGATCATGGTGGTGACGATGTCTCCCAAGTTGAACTGAATGTCCCTTAAAACACTGTCACCGGCTGCATGGTCTTTGACAAAATCGTGCAATCCCCTTGATTTGGTGGCCATTGCCGACAAAGTAAGAAAGCGGTTGCCGCGATTGATATCAAGGTACATGCCAATTGGTCCCAATCCGTGGGTTGGATAGAGATCTCCGTTGCGGCGAACAGAATGCAATCCCCTCCACTGGGCTTCAGAATGGGCCT
Organism: Bacteroidales bacterium; assembly: GCA_038323575.1. Classification (GTDB taxonomy): domain Bacteria; phylum Bacteroidota; class Bacteroidia; order Bacteroidales; family Prolixibacteraceae; genus CAINVV01. The sequence goes on from JBBQHB010000017.1 coordinate 3,578, forward strand.
CTTTGCCTATTTTAAGGTCGTTCTTTAACAAATCAAACTTAACCGTACGTAAATCATGCTCGTAACCGCACCTGCAGTGAACCAGTTCTCCGAACAAATTGGTGCGAACCATGTTGAGAATAGCCATTACATCGCGCCGGTAGCAGACATTCTCCATGATCATCAGCTGTTTTCCGGTTTGTTCGTGGACATTCACCAAATCCCAGCATTCCTCCAACGAATTGGCAGCAGATACCTCCACGCCGGTATAGGGAACACCTGCTTTCATGGAAGCAATAGCCATAGGAACGTGCCACTCCCATGGAGTAGCAATGATAACGGCATCTAGCTCTTCGTTGTTGAGCATCTCTTCGTATGCATGATCGTGGCCGGTATAGAATTTTGGTTCTTTCATCCCATTTTTGGCCACAATCTGCTTAGCCTTCTCCAATGAATCGGCACTGATATCACAAATAGCAACAATCTCTATTCCTCCGACAGTAATTGAGTCATGCACATGTCCCTGACCGCGTCCGCCGACGCCAATGAATCCAACGCGGACAATGCGCTCGTCCCTGGGGGCAGTTTTCTTTCCCTTTTCCTTTTTCTGGGCAAAAAGATCACTGCCCATCATGGTCATACCGGTAAGCCCTGCACCGGCCATGCTGCCTTGTCTGATAAAAGTTCTGCGATTTGTGCTCATAAGTTTGATTTGAATTGGTGTCTGAATATTTTGAAATGAATGAAAAACAAAATTGAACATTTACATCCATAAAAAGAATAAATTTGGTCACTTTTAATTAAAATTTTTAAATATGTTTCAAAATGGTTTTTTGTGCAGACAAAAACCGGCTACAACGTTCAGAAAATGGGGGAGAAAAGGTTTTTCAATCTTTTCCAGTCTGCATAAAACGGTGCGAATAGCTACCTTGAGTGTAGTTTATCTGACCTTTGCAATCCCTGCCAACGCAGAACGTCCGATGCTTATTGCTTCCAATGATACGATCGAAGAAACCGAATATGTTGATATGGAAGAGGTTGTTGTCACTGCACAGCGCGTACCGGTCACCTTTTCGCAGGCCGCGCGCATCGTACAAATTATTGGGAAAGAGGAACTGGCTCAGTCTCCTGTTCACGATTTGCAGGATCTGCTTAAATTTGCATCAAATGTGGATGTCAGGCAGCGCGGGTCCAACGGCGTACAGGCGGATGTAAGCATCCGCGGAAGCTCCTTCGACCAGGTACTTATTCTCCTGAACGGTATTCCGCTCAACGATCCCCAGACAGGTCACCACAACCTCAATCTGCCGGTAAGTTTTGATGCTATCGACCGCATCGAAATATTGGAAGGCCCTGCCTCCCGACGCTATGGTCCCAACGCCTTCAGCGGAGCCATCAACATTATCACCGGAAAAACAATAACACCTTCTATAACAGGTCGTATCAGCGGCGGCCAATACGGACTTTTCGAATCTGCTGCATCCTCCGTCTTTAAAACCGGAAACCTTGTGAGTACCCTTTCTGCTGATTACAAAAAGGCAGACGGAGCCCTTCCCAACACAGACTTCAAAATTGGAAACGCCTTTTACCAGGGAATATGGTCTTACCCTACCGGGAAACTGGAGTTCCAGTGGGGACACACCGACCGGGGATTTGGTGCCAATGATTTTTATACGCCGGCTTATCCTAACCAATATGAACGCATTAAAACCACATTTGCCTCGTTTAAGGCAATAAGCGAAGGTGCCATCCATTTCACTCCCTCGTTTTACTGGAGAAGAAACCAGGACCGGTTCGAACTCTTCCGCGGCAATGCAGGTACACCCTCGTGGTACAAAATGCACAACTATCATCTCACAGACACCTATGGGACCAATTTAAGCGGATGGTTTAATACCGGCGTTGGAAAGCTGGCATTCGGATCTGATTTCAGAAGTGAAAACATCTGGAGTACTGTTTTGGGAAAACCGATGACCACCCCAACCGATGTTCCGGGAGAACCAGGCATACATTTTAACCATACCGACAGCAGGTCCAACCTGAGTCTTTTCGGGGAATATTCCCATCACTTCGGACCAATTGACGTTTCAGGCGGTCTGATGGCCAACTGGAACGCTTCACTTGGCAGAAAATGGCAGCTATATCCTGGAATCGACCTTGGATGGAAGATTGTAAATCCGCTGAAACTCTATGTTTCCTTTAACAAATCACTCAGGATGCCTACTTATACCGACCTTTATTACAACAGTGCCACCAATGTCGGTAATGCATATCTTTTACCTGAAGAAGCACTTTCAGTTGAGACTGGGCTTAAATTCAGCAACAACTGGCTTACTTCGCATGTCGCCATTTTCGAAAGGTGGGGAAAAAACATGATAGACTGGGTCAGGCAACCAAACGAAACTGTTTGGTATGCTCAAAATCTAACTGATTTAACGACCAAGGGGATAGAGGTTTCTGCAAAGATTAATCCTTCCGCCTTGTTTGGGAAAGATATCTTTATCCGGTCACTCGATTTGTCATATGGTTATCTCGCACAGGACAAAGAAGCAGGTGCTTATATTTCGAAATACATCCTGGATTACCTGAAACACAAAATCGACGTCCGGCTCACGCATGATATCTGCAGAAATCTCAGCGCAAGTTGGCTAATCTCTTACCAGGACCGGAACGGGACCTATACCTTATGGGAAGGGAACAAATATGGAAACGAAGTTGATTATGTACCGGTCTGTCTGATAGATGCGCGGCTCAACTGGGTTAAAAACCAGTTTAATTTCTTTGTTGAAGCTTCCAACCTGGTGAATAAAACCTATTTCGATTTTGGGAACGTGGAACAACCCGGAATCTGGGCAAAGGCCGGAATCGTCGTAAAACTCGGATTGTAAGCCATTTAAGATTTAACAATCTTTAAGTTCAGTTGAATCGGCTTAACAAAATCCCGTTGCATATTTGCAGGTAAGAGCAACGCATTTTTTTCATAGTTTTTGGTTAGTTATAATGAGCCGTCTTGAGCCCCCTGCCATGACGGCTTCTTTGATTATAACTTACTGTCAATCAATTTAACCAATTCATTGAAATGCCCCTCCTCGAAACCTTCGCTCATGAAAATGATTTTCCCTTCTTCATCCAAAAGAAAGCTCCTCGGAATGTTCTGTGATGCAAACAAATCAAAAATGGCCCGTTTTGGATCAGGATAGAAGGGAAATGTAAATCCATTGTCTTTTTTGAATTTATCGACTTCGCTCCAGGTATGTTCGCGGCCAAAAGTAAGCATTGCGAATTTCGGATTGGACTGGTGCCTGAGCCAAATGTCAGACTGCACTTTTGGCAGTTCCACTTTGCAGGGTCCGCACCAGGTAGCGAAGAAATTAATTAAAACTATCTTGCCCTTTAAATCGGTGACTTTGACGATTTTTCCCTTTGCTGATTCATATTTGAAGAGGGGTACCTGCTGTCCAGTTGCAACAAGCGTTTTCGGGACAATTTTTGTGCTTTGCGCACAAACGGAAGTTGAAATAAACAATGAGGCCACTAAATATAAACCTATTTTCTTTGTCATAAATCTAAATTTCTAATTGTTAGTATCTTGCATCTTATATCTCATGTCTTTTATCTCATGTCTCATGTCTCATAGCTCATAACTCATAATTTATCGATCAGGAATTGACTGATGTTAGCGTATATTCGGGCATTTACATCTTCAATTTCAGCCTTAACGAATTTATCGCCCGTAATATGCTCAAAAAGCTCAATGTAACGTTCTGAAATCAGGTCTACAAAATCATCGCTCATGAACGGGACTTTTTGGCCTTCTTTGCCCTGAAAGCCATTTTCGATCAGCCACTGCCGTACAAACTCCTTCGACAACTGTTTTTGGTTTTCACCTTTAGCCAGACGCTCTTCATAACCTGAAGCATAGAAATAACGGGATGAATCGGGCGTATGAATCTCATCAATCAGATAGATGACACCATCTTTTTTTCCGAATTCATACTTGGTATCTACCAGTATCAATCCCATTTTAGTGGCTATTTCCGTACCTCTCTGAAAAATTGCGCGGGTGTATTGTTCCAGAGCCGTGTACTCTTCAGCAGAAACCAAGCCGGAACTGATAATTTCTTCCCTTGAGATATCCTCGTCATGACCTTCCATCGCTTTGGTGGTAGGCGTAAGGATGGGTTCCGGGAATTTTTGATTCTCTTTCATGCCTTCAGGGAGCGGAATACCGCACAATGTGCGCTTTCCGGAACTGTATTCCCTCCAGGCGTGACCTGTCAGATATCCCCTGATTACCATTTCTACTTTGTAAGGTTCACAGAGATGTCCGACTGTAACCATCGGATCGGGTGTTGCAATCTTCCAGTTGGGAAGTATATCAGCTGTGGCATCCAGAAACTTGGCGGCTATTTGATTCAATACCTGTCCTTTGAATGGAATGCCTTTTGGTAAAACAACATCAAAAGCAGAAATCCTGTCAGATACAATCATAATCAGGTATTCATCCTTGATATTGTAAACGTCGCGGACTTTTCCTTTGTATACGCTTTTCAGTCCGGGGAAGGTAAAATCTGTGGAGACGATTGCTTTGCTCATATTATTTTTTTTAATGGTTAATAATTACTTTTCAATTTTCATGATACATCATCGAATCATCAAATCAACTAATCAGCTGATCGTCTAATTCTCTTCATGCCTGTCGTAGGCCATCACGATATCTTTGACCAGTTTGTGCCGGATAATGTCGGTATGGTCGAAATAGATGGTGGCAATTCCGTCGATTCCTTTCAGGATATTAAGTGCAAAGATCAGTCCGGACTGTTGTCTCCGGGGGAGATCGATCTGTGTAATATCGCCGGTGATCACATACTTGGTGTTAAGACCCATCCTGGTAAGGAACATTTTTAACTGGGGAACGGTGGTATTCTGTGCTTCATCCAGGATGACAAAGGCGTTGCTGAGCGTTCTCCCGCGCATGAATGCCAAAGGTGCAATCTGGATAATTCCGTCTTTCAGATACTCCTCCAGTTTCTTCGCAGGAATCATATCAAGCAGGGCATCATACAACGGCTGCAGATAAGGATCAATTTTCTCCCTCAGATCGCCTGGCAGGAAACCAAGGTTTTCACCTGCTTCAACAGCAGGCCGACTCAGGATAATTTTTTTTATTTCCCTGTTCTTTAGCAATTTAACTGCAAGTGCAATGGCGGTATAAGTCTTTCCGGTACCTGCAGGCCCGATGGCAAACATCAGGTCATAACCTGAACAACTCTCTACCAGCCTTTTTTGATTGAGCGTCCTGGCCCTGACCGGTTTACCTGCATTTCCGAACAGAAGTACATCGCTGCTGTTGAGTACACTCTGATCAGCAACCTCAGGATCGTTCATCATAATTTGATGAATGGTTTCATCGGAGAGGGTGTTGAAACGATAAAAATGTTCCAGCAACAATTGAAATTTTTGGGAAAAAAGGGTGACAAGCGCTTCACTGCCTTTAACTTTCAAAACATTTCCCCTTGCCACCACTGACAAATCAGGACAATATTTTTTGATCAGATCCAGTTTGGAATTCCTAACTCCGTAGAAATCAGCAGGTTCGATACCGTCAAGTTGAAAAGAGTTTTCGATCATAGGGCGCAAATTCCGGGAAAGAATATTCTGCAAATTAAATATTTTTTTGATACTGTTTCCAGATAGGCTGCAAGGAAAATTAAAACCTGCAAAAGTGTATCTTCGCAAATATCAAAATCAAAAGGATGAACAGGGAAGAAAAAATGGAGGCCTTTGGGAAACTTCTTTCAGTGATGGACGAGCTTCGTGAAAAATGTCCGTGGGATCGCGAACAGACCAATGAAACTCTGCGTAAACTAACCATTGAAGAGGTTTATGAGCTTGGAGATGCCATACTGGAAAACAATGCCCCGGAGATAAAAAAAGAACTTGGCGATATTTTGCTGCACATTGTGTTTTTTGCCAAAATAGGGGAGGAGAAAGGCCAGTTCGATATTGGAGATGTTATTAATAACCTGATTGACAAATTGATATATCGCCACCCCCATGTTTTTGGCACGACAGAAGTCAACAATTCTGAACAGGTCATTCAAAATTGGGAAGCGCTCAAATTAAAGGAGAAAGGCGGAAACAAGCGGGTACTTGACGGAGTGCCAATGGCGCTTCCTGCGCTTGTCAAGGCCAACCGGATCCAGGAGAAGGTGAGGGGGGTAGGTTTTGACTGGGAATTCAAAGAGCAGGTCTGGGAAAAAGTAAGGGAAGAACTGGCTGAACTGGAAGAGGAAGTCATTGCCGGTCGTGTCAAAGAGATGGAACTGGAAATGGGTGACCTGATGTTTTCAATAGTTAATGTCGCCAGGCTTTACAGCATAGACCCTGAAAGTGCCCTGGAAAGAACCAATCAGAAATTTATCCGCCGCTTCAATTACCTTGAAGAACAGACTATGTTAAAAGGAAAATCTCTTCATGGGATGACCCTTGAAGAGATGGATGTATATTGGAATGAAGCCAAGAAACTGAACAAAAACCAGGAAATTACTCCTTAGTTTCTGCCGGTAACTCCGGTGCATCGTGCGTTTCGGTTGTAAAGGCCTGGACCGGAACGATCTTTGCTACAATTTTATCGCTTGTTTCATTCAAATTAATTGAAATTGTATCCCCTTCCTTGATATCACTGCCAATGATGACTTCGGCAATTTCATCCTCCAGGTATTTCTGGATGGCACGCTTCAGCGGACGGGCACCAAACTGAGGATCAAATCCCTTTTCTGCAATGAAATCTTTGGCTTCAGGTGAGATCTCCAATTTGTATTTCAGGGTTTCAACCCTTTGGTAGAACCCTTTCAGTTCAATGTCAATAATTTGATTTATATGACTCTTTTCCAAAGCATTAAACATTACAACGTCGTCAACCCTGTTTAAAAATTCAGGTGCAAAAGCACGCTTCAAGGCTTTTTGAATAACGAATTTGTTGTGTTCATTTTCTTCTTCAGCAGATGACCTGGTATTGAAACCTACACCCTGACCGAAGTCTTTTAACTGGCGGGTTCCGATATTGGAGGTCATGATAAGGATGGTATTTCTGAAATCTATCTTCCGGCCAAGACTGTCAGTCAGACGGCCTTCATCCATTACCTGAAGCAATATGTTGAATACGTCTGGGTGTGCTTTCTCAATTTCATCCAGCAAGATGACGGCATATGGCTTCCTTCTCACTTTTTCGGTGAGCTGCCCGCCTTCTTCATAACCAACATATCCCGGAGGAGCTCCGACGAGCCTTGATACAGAGAATTTTTCCATGTATTCGCTCATATCGACGCGAATCAATGCATCTGTTGTATCAAAAAGATACTGGGCCAAAACCTTGGCTAATTGCGTTTTACCGACACCGGTAGGACCAAGGAAAATAAATGAACCAATCGGCTTGTTCGGATCCTTCAGTCCGGCCCTGTTTCGTTGTATCGCCTTTGTGATTTTCTCGACTGCCTCGTCCTGACCGATGATATTTTTCTTCATATCCTCGTACATCACCTGGAGCCGTTTGCCTTCAGCCTGGGCAATCTTTTGCACAGGAATACCTGACATCATGGCAACAATGTCAGCCACCTCGGGCTCATCTACCATCTCGCGATGGCTTTCCAGCTCTTTCTCCCAAATTTCTTTTTCTTTTTCAACAAGGTTAAGGAGATTTTTTTCATTGTCGCGGTAACTGGCTGCCAGTTCGAAATTCTGACCTTTCACAGCCAAAATCTTTGCAGCACGCACTTCTTCAATCTTCTCTTCCAGTTTTATTATACGCTCGGGAACGGAAATATTGGAAATGTGTACCCTTGAGCCTGATTCATCCAGTGCATCAATTGCCTTGTCAGGCAGATGCCTGTCGGATATGTACCTGGCTGTCAGCCTGACGCAAGCTTCTATAGCCTCCGGTGTATAGGTGACATTGTGGTGATCTTCGTAGCGCTCTTTTATATTGTGTAATATTTCAATGGTCTCTTCAACCGAGGTTGGTTCAACCAACACCTTCTGAAAACGTCTTTCCAGGGCACCATCTTTTTCAATGTGCTGCCTGTATTCGTCCAACGTTGTTGCTCCGATGCATTGAATGTCACCCCTGGCCAATGCAGGTTTGAGCATATTGGCTGCATCCAGCGAGCCGGTTGCACCGCCGGCACCTACAATGGTGTGAATTTCGTCGATGAACAGAATGATGTTATCCACCTTAGCAAGTTCGTTAAGAATGGCTTTCATCCGCTCCTCAAATTGTCCGCGGTATTTCGTGCCGGCAACAATAGAGGCAAGGTCGAGGCTTATCACTCTTTTGTCGAATAAAATACGGGATACTTTTCTTTGCGATATCCGCAAGGCAAGTCCTTCAACAATGGCTGATTTACCTACACCGGGTTCTCCGATTAAAACAGGATTGTTCTTCTTTCTCCTGCTGAGAATCTGGGCTATCCGCTGGATCTCAATTTCACGTCCAACGATCGGGTCCAGACTTCCTTCCATGGCAGCCTTGGTTATGTCTACACCAAAATTGTCCAATACTGGTGTATCGGTCTTTGGATTCGCATTTCCTTTTTGACTCTGAGAGGAGCCGGAACTGCTTCCTCCGCTGCGGCCAAACATATCGTCCTGATCATCACCTTCTTCAGGGAAATCCGACTTGTTTTCTATTCTTGACAATTCCACAATCTTGGTTTTAACTTCGTCGTAATTAACATCATTTTTCTTGAAAAGCTCTAATACCAAACCATCTTTCTCTTTTAAAATAGCCAGTAGTAAATGGCCGGTATTGACCGTATCCTCATTCAGTGACCTGGCCTCCAAAAACACAATTTTTAAAGTTCGTTCCGTATTTTTCAGGAGTGGGATAGAGGCATCCATCGGTAAAGAAGACCCTTTTTTCAGATGAAGTTCGAGTTCGCTTTTCAACCTTGAAAAATCCAAACCCAAATGTTTCATCGTATCAATAGCGATACCTTCACCATCACGGAGAATTCCAAGAAACAAATGTTCAGTGCTTATATGATCATTGCCCAAACGGATTGCTTCTTCACGACTGTATGTCAAAACATCCTTGATCCTGGGCGAAAATTTTGAGTCCATCTTATAGTTTTATAAACGTTTATCAAAAATCGTACCAACAAAATAACAAATAAATATAATCAAAAGTTTCATGTAAAGAAAATAACAAAGATTTAATCTGATTCATATTCCCTGATTAACTTAAAAATGCTTATTTTTGTGTTGCTTTTTTGACAAATTTAAATACAAATAAGATCTATATGTCTGATTCAGAAAGAATTATTCCGATTAATATTGAAGAGCAAATGAAAACAGCCTATATTGACTACTCAATGTCGGTTATTGTCTCAAGAGCTCTGCCTGATGTACGTGACGGGTTGAAACCTGTGCACCGCAGGGTATTGTTCGGAATGAGCGAGTTAGGTAATTTTTCCAACAGACCGTATAAAAAATCAGCCAGAATCGTGGGTGAGGTTTTGGGAAAATACCATCCCCATGGTGACTCCTCCGTATATTATGCAATGGTACGGATGGCCCAGTTATGGTCTTTGCGTTACCCTTTGATTGACGGGCAGGGTAACTTCGGATCAGTTGACGGCGACAGTCCGGCCGCAATGCGGTACACTGAAGCCCGGCTGAAAAAAATTGCTGAGGAAGCCTTGGCTGATTTGGAAAAAAACACTGTGGATTTTCAGCCTAATTTTGACGAATCATTGTCAGAACCTACTGTTCTCCCCACTAAATTTCCCAATCTCCTGATTAACGGTACTTCCGGCATTGCAGTTGGGATGGCCACCAATATGCCTCCTCATAATTTGACAGATACTATTGAAGCCATCATCGCCTACATTGATGATCATGAAATTTCGATGAATGCGTTGATTGACAAGATAAAAGCACCAGATTTTCCAACCGGGGGAATTATCTACGGATATGCAGGAGTTCGTGAAGCTTTTGAAACCGGAAGGGGAAGAATTGTTGTACGTGGCCGCGCTGAAATTGAAACTACTGAACACGGCAGGGAGAAACTGATCATTACAGAGATCCCTTATATGGTCAACAAAGCGGAGATGATCATAAAAATTGCTGAAATGGTCAATGAAAAGAAAATTGACGGTATCAGCAATATCAATGATGAATCCGACCGTACAGGGATGAGGATTGTTATAGACATCAAGCGTGAAGAGATGGCCAGTGTGGTTTTGAATAAACTATACAAATTTACGGCGCTTCAGACTGCGTTCAATGTCAACAACATTGCCCTTGTCAAAGGCAGACCGATGATGCTTAACCTGAAAGATCTTATTCGCTATTTCGTTGAACACCGCCACGAAGTGGTGATAAGACGCACCCAGTACGACCTGGATCAGGCCGAGAAGAAAGCTCACATTCTCAGGGGTTTAATCATTGCAATTGACAACCTGGATGCCGTAATTACCATTATCAGGGCGGCAAAAACTCCTGATGAAGCAAGGGAAAATCTTTGTTCAAATTTTGAACTGGATGATATTCAGGCACGTGCAATACTTGATCTTCGTTTACAAAAATTGACAGGACTGGAACGTGATAAAATCCATGAGGATTATACCGAATTGTGTAAAATGATCGATTGGTACAAAGAAGTTTTGGCAGAGGAACCACTTCGAATGAAGATTATCAAAGACGAACTGACCGAAATAAAGACTTTGTACGGTGACGAAAGAAGAACCGAGATCGTTTATGCCTCTGAAGAGTTCAATCCGGAAGATTTTTATGCCGATGAAGATATGGTAATTACCATTTCGCACATGGGTTATATTAAGCGTACGCCGCTTACTGAATTCAGGACACAGTCGAGAGGAGGCATTGGTTCTAAAGGTTCAAGTACCCGGGATGAAGATTTCCTGGAACACATGTTCATAGCAACCATGCACAATACGTTGCTGTTGTTCACTGAAAAGGGTAAATGTTTCTGGTTGAAAGTTTATGAAATTCCTGAAGGAACCAAAATTTCCAAGGGAAGAGCCATTCAGAACCTGATAAGCATCGAACCGGATGATCAGGTCAGAGCCTATATCAACGTTAAATCACTGAAGGACGAAGAATATATTAACAACAACTTCATTATCCTTTGTACCAAAAAAGGAACTATTAAAAAGACCTCACTGGAAGCTTATTCCCGTCCCCGACAAAATGGGGTCAATGCAATAACTATCAGGGAGAACGACCAGTTGCTGGAGGCAAGGTTAACCAATGGTGAGAATGAGATGATGCTCGCTGTCAAGTCAGGCAAGGCCATTCGCTTCCACGAAAAGCATGCACGCGCTATCGGCCGGACAGCATCCGGGGTAAGAGGAATTACTTTGGGAAGCGAAAACGATGAATTAGTTGGCATGGTTTGTGTTGTGAATGAAGAAGACGATATCCTGGTAGTATCTGAACACGGTTACGGTAAAAGATCCAAAATAGGGGATTACAGGGTGACCAACAGGGGTGGGAAAGGAGTTAAAACCATCAATGTAACAGAAAAAACAGGAGCTTTGGTGTCCATTAAAAATGTAACAGACGGTGATGATCTGATGATCATAACTGAAGCCGGAGTAACGATCAGGCTTTCGGTAGGAGAGATCAGGATGACCGGCAGGGCAGCCCAGGGAGTTAAATTGATCAACCTCAGGGAAGATGACAGCATTGCATCAGTTGCCAGGGTTGAAATAACTGAAATTGAATCAGTGCTTGCTGAAACAACAACCGATTCAGAAGAGATTGAAACAGATGAAAATACAATAGAAGGTGAACTCAATTAATTAATAATTTAAATCAAAAATTGTCCGTAATGAAAAAAATTCTTTTAGTAGTGATCCTGCTCTCAGTGAACGGATTTCTGTTTGCACAAAAATCAAAAGTAAGCAGTGCTACGTCATACAAAGAGAGTGGCAAGTTAGACAAAGCATGGGAAGCTATTCAGGAAGCTATAAATCCTGCTAACCCTAAATCAGAAAAAACCATTAACTGGTCAGACACCTGGGAGGCAAGAGGTGAAATTCTTGAAGCGATTTACAAATCCAAAGATGAAAATTTCAAAAAGCTGGTTGAGAACCCGCTGGAAGAAGCCTACAAATCTTTCCTGAAAGCAATTGAACTTGACCCAAAGGGTGGATCTCCAGCATTGAAAATCAAGCTATTAAGCAGCTTTATTCCGACATTGTCGAATGCTGCGATTGAAGCATTCCAGGCTCAGAAGTTTGAACAATCAAGCGATTATTTTGAGAAAGTATTGAACATTGAAGCAACGCCGCTTTTCAAAACTGACAATACGCTGGATACCGCTATCATGTACAATACCGGGCTTGCATCAATGAATGCTAAACAGTATGATAAAGCGATCAAATACTTTAAATTGACTGCACAGCATGGTTACAATCCGGGATCGTCCTATTCTCAGATTATCAGTGCATACCAGCTTAAAGGAGACACTTTGACTGCTGTAGCCATCATGCAGGAGGCTTATGAAAAATATCCTAATGACCAAAGTATTCTTGTTCAGTTAATTAACTATTATATTACTACCGGGAAGACCAGCGAGGCAATTATCTACCTGGATAAAGCCATTGCAAAAGAGAAAGACAATCCGTCCTTCTATCTTGCTAAAGGAATAGCCCTTGATAAAATGGGCAAACAAGATGATGCCATCAAAGAATATGAACTGGCTATTAAGGTTAAGGCAGATTATGCCGATGCCTTTTATAACATCGGTGTGATTTATTTCAACCGCGGTGTAAAACAGTTTGATGTTGCAAATGCTGTTCCAACAAACGAGCAGGCCAGATTTGAGGCTGAGAAGAAAAAATCGGATGACGAATTTGTAAAAGCAGTTCCGTATTTGGAGAAAGCTGTTGAGTACAATCCTAAAGATACCTACATCAAAGATCAGTTGAAGAATTTGTACTATCGTTTGAAAATGATGGACAAGTTTGAAATGATGAATAAATAACAAAGGGAAAGGAGTCTGATTTTGACTCCTTTTTTACCCTTACTTTATTTATCATAATATTAATTATAAGACAATCTATGATAAGTGACTTAAGTGAGCTAAAGTGAGCTAAAGTGAACTAAAGTACTTAGTGCGATAGCTGATTGGAGCATAACTCCAGGCACACTTCGGCAGTAGATCTGTTGGAAGCAGTCGGAATTTCTCAAAAATAATCAACAAAATAGCTCCTTACCAACTGCATGTAATTCCTTTTGTATTCAAAATAATCCTTGTTGATGGTTATATTGTCATACTTTTCAAAATCGTTGGTTTTGATAATTGATTCCACCAAAGGCGGATATTCCTTCGTTTCGTGGTAACTTTTCATCAATTTTACCAGTGTGAAGGAGGAACCCCTCTCCCATCTTTTTTTTCTGAATTTTTCATAAGAATTCAGTTTTGCTAAAAAAAAATAATAATGTTCAACAGATTGATTCACATCATTATAACTTCGTACGTAGACTTCAGCCCGTGTTTCCGGATTGGTAAATTTCCTGCGTTGTTCATCATTTGAAAACGACATAATTCCAAACGGATTATTGGCTTTTGAAAATACTCTAGAGGTTCCCCAGCCGGATTCCAGGACTGCCTGCGCCAGTACCAGACTGACAGGATGTGGATAAACCCTGATTTTCAGATCCTTGATGGATGTGGCATCATACTTTACCATCATATTTTTGAAAAACAACACATCATCGGTTCTCAGCTTCCTCTTATTGATCATCCGGTTTTCGATGAACTCAAGGTGGGTTAAGATATCCAGCAACCTGTCTCTTTCAATTACGATAGCCGGCAGCAGATAATTGACAAATACCGTTTTCCTTATCTCTTCCGGAATGGTATCAAAATCCAGGGTACCGTTGTATTTTACGGGGATTAATGTAGATTGATCCTGACGCAGAATAGATTTACTGCTTACAATATGGATCTCATCAAACCTGATGTGGTATTCGGGAAATATGTAATTGTAGGAAGAAACTTCATTAATTACAACAGACACAAAACCCACAAATAGTATTAAAAAAGTTATTTTGAGAGACTTAAGCATGAAAAAAAACTGGTTTTTTGTTAGCTTCGTATCCCAAAGATAAATATAATATGTATTGGGTCAGTTAAATTCAAGATCCAGTTGATTGGTCCAATTCAGAATTCTGGCATCCGTAAATTTTGACTGATTCTCCTGATCCAGCAATAATCCGGTCAGTATATTCCCTTTTAATGCCTTTGATGACTCAAAATCATAACCTTCACTGGAAGTATAACCCACCATCATGGCTCCTCTTTGTTCAAAAAAATCGCGCAGGATTCCGACTGCATCGCAAAAGTTTTCCGGATAATTTTTCTGATCTCCCAAGCCATAAAGCGCAATTTTTTTCCCTTTCAAATCCAAAGATTCCAAAGCAGGTAATATTTCGTCCCAATAGTTAGGTAATTCACCATCGAACCATGTTGGCACACTCAGGATGAAATTATCAAACAATAAAAATTCTTTCCCGCTGCAACTTTCTACGTTGAGTTTTTCTACTGAAAATTTAGTCAGTTGATCAGCAATCTTTGAGGCAATTTTAGCTGATTTCACGGAGTTGAAACTATAAACAATAGCAATTTTCTTCATTCAGTTCAATATTTTAACAATGACAAGGCTGCTTCATAAATTTTATTGACATCGGGCAATATAGCTGCTTCCAGAATTCTGTTGAAGCCTACCGGGGTAAATTCAGACCCAAGCCTGCGAATGGGTGCGTCCAGAAATTCGAAGGCTTCTTCGCTTATAATTGATGCCAGTTCTCCACCGAAACCGCCAAAAATTTTGTCTTCATGAACAATTAATACTTTTCCTGTCTTCTTCACAGAATTAAGGATGCATTCCTTGTCCAATGGTATCAAAGATCTTAAATCAATTACCTCTACATCATAACCATCGCCCGATAGCTTTTCAGCTGCCTGCAAGGATAAATGGGTTGTATTTCCATAGGTTATCAGGGTCATATCTGAACCATTGCGGCGAATCCGCGCTTTGCCGAAGGGAACTTCAAAATCGTCAGGAACCATGGCAGAAGCAGTAGGCGAATTATAAAGGGCCTTGGGTTCAAGAAAGAGTGTCGGACCTTCCGAACGCAACGATGTCCTGAGCAATCCTGCCGCATCGTCAGCAAAAGAAGGATACACAATACGGATACCGGGAAAACAAACCAGTGAACCTTCAATAGTCTGGGAATGATAGAGACCGCCACCGATATATCCCCCTGAAGCCAGGCGAATAGTGACATTTGGGGCAAACTGACCGTTCGTTCGCCAATACTCATGGGTCATTTCAACAAACTGTTCCATAGCCGGCCAAAAGTAGTCGGCAAATTCTGCACCTTCCACTACTATCCGGATCTTCTTGCTGAACCTCGACATGCCGTTTGCAGTACCGGTGATAAAATCCTCCGCAATCGGACCATTGAAAACACGCTGTCTTCCGAATTCTTTCTGAAGCCCTTTTGAAACATTGAATATTCCGCCCTTCTCTTTGTTCGCAATATCCTGTCCCCAGATAAATGTGTCAGGATTGAGTGTGAACTCAGCTTTTAATGTCTCATTGATAGCTTCTATCAATTTTTTCTTTGTTCCCTCATTATCAGGCTTCTGAATTCCGGCAGGATATTTTTCTGACTGATAAGCAGCTGCATAAACAAAATTCCGGATACTCTCAGGAGTCGGATCCGGTGAGTGCAAGGCAAATTGATGGGCCAATTTTACCTCTTCCCTGGCTTTTTCATCAATTGCACTCAGCTCATCGGCAGTAAGACGCTCATACCTCAGGAGCAAGCGCTTGAATTTTGTCAGTGGATCATATTCCCGCACATAATTTAATTCCACCTCATTGCGGTATAAATCATGCCGGTCAGAATTGGAATGCGAATGGATACGGATGCAGTTGGCCTGAACAATACAGGGCTTTTGGTTCTCAACAACCCATTTTTTGGCTTCCACCATGGCATTCATAGAATCAAACACATCTTTTCCGTTACAATGTATGATCCTTAAATTCTTGAATCCCAGGAAATTATTGGCTACTTTCCGGTTTGCGGTCTGATCTTTTTTGGGAACAGAAATTCCATAACCATTGTCCTGAATAACGAATATTACCGGCAACTCTTCTGTCGAAGCCCCGTTAATAGCCTCGTAAACATACCCTTCGCTCACAGAAGACTCACCCTGGGAACAAATCGCAACGCCTTTGCTTTTATAATACTTGATTGCACGTCCCACTCCCGCTGCATGAAGCGTGTGGTTTCCGGTACTGGATGAAACATTGTGTATATTCCAGGCAGGTTTTCCAAAATGATTTGACATGTGGCGTCCTCCTGAATTCACGTCATTGGCCTTGGATATTCCGTTCAGGATAATCTCTTCTGCAGTAAGACCTGCTGATAAATTAGTCAGAAGATCACGGTAATAAGGGAAAAGATGATCATTTTCTTTATTGAAGATTTGTCCGATCGCAAGCTGGATACCATCATGACCTGCATAAGGAGCATGATAGGACCATCCGATGGCTTGTTTAAGGTAATTGGGCGCCTTTTCATCCAGCATTCTACCCAGAACCATCAAATGGTACCAATCTTGCAAGATAGATTTATCTGTTTGTAAGATAGAAAAATTTTTAGGAACAGGCAGGTCTTGTAAGTCGTTCATATATATAAAAATAGCTTGTTTTATTTAAATTATTCGTTTCGGGTCGAAGGCTTCAATCAGGTCGGCAATCCGCCGCAAAAACTTACCTCCGATCATACCGTCTACGACCCTGTGATCGTAAGAAAGTGAGAGAAATACCTTGTGTCTGACCACGATCGCATCGCCTGTAATAGTTTCAATTACTGCAGGCTTCTTTTCAATGGTACCGATAGCAAGAATCGCAACCTGCGGCTGATTGATAATAGGAGTTCCCATGGAATTTCCAAAAGAACCAAAATTGGTAATGGTGAAAGTTCCTCCCTGAAGCTGGTCAGGATTAAGCTTCTCACTCCTTCCTGCCTCAGCAAATTGATTGATCTCTTTGGTCAATCCCAATAGATTTTTGGTATCAGCATCCCTGATTACGGGCACCATCAGATTTCCACTGTTTGTAGCTACCGCGATCCCGACATTGATTCTTTTCCTGAGGATGATACGGTCTCCGTCAATGGAACTATTGATCATACTGTATTCGGTAAGCGCTTTGGCTACTGCCTCTGTAAAGAATGGCAGAAAGGTGAGCTTTTCACCATATTTGGACATGAATTCATCCTTGTACCGGTTGCGCCAGATGACCATTTCAGTCGCATCCGCCTCTACGAAGGAGGTTACATGCGGTGCTGTCTGCATTGACATGACCATATGGGCAGCTATCAGTTTTCTCACACGGTCCATCTCTATAATCGTATCCTCAGCGCCTACGGAAACAGAGACTTTTGGCTTTTGAACCGTCTCTCCAGGCATGGATTTTGGTTCGCCGGAAGGAGCTGGATGTTGCGAAGATACCTTTGATATATTCAACCGGCGATCTTCGATATACCTGATCAGATCCGTCTTTTGTATTCTGCCTCCAATACCACTTCCTTCAACATTTTCGAGTTCATCCAACAGGATACCTTCTTTTTTAGCAATATTTTTTACCAGTGGTGAATAGAAACGGCTGGAAACTGTCTTTTCCCGCACAGTTAACGGTTCTTCGACCTTTGAAATGGTTCCGGTGGATTCCGCGGGTTTAATTTCGAGCTTATCTGAAGGGGAAAGTTCGACGATTTTTCCTTCCAAATCAATGATCATGGCAACTTTTCCGACAGCCATAATATCATCAGTCTTACAAATGATCGCTTTGACTGTCCCGGAAACGGGAGATGGGATTTCTGAATCTACTTTGTCCGTAGCTACTTCAAAAAGAGGATCATCTTCTGACACGGTATCTCCAACCTTCACGAATACCTTTGTAATTGTAGCTTCCTGAATACTTTCACCCAATTTGGGGATTAAAACCTCAAATTCCGACATATGTATTATATTTTAACAACTATGAATGCAGCGGCTGTAAACACACTTCGGTTTGATATACGAAATAACCGGAAGAAGGTAACAATACAGTAATATTAAGAAAAATTTCGCGGAATTATTCACCTTGGGAAGAAATCGAACAAATTATAATCTGGCCATTTGACGATTTTTTTTAAGGTACCTGACATCACCCGGTCCATTTCGATGGCCAGGTGAGGCCCTTTGTAATTGCTTGTATTAGTAATTAGGACCCATGATATCCCGTTCGGTTCTCTCTTTACAAGCGCCGAAGAACCCGGAAGTGTACCTGTCCTCCACCATTCGCCGTTTTCGTTGGTACTTCGCCATCCCAAGGGATCCAGGCCATTCTCATCAACACGTGTCATCGCATCGATACTTTGCTGAGAAATTATATCTTTTACCCGATTATCACCGTCAATCACGATCATAAGCTTCATTAAATCAACCGGTGAAGCAATCCAACCCCCTGCAGAGCCCAACAAGGTCATATTCGTGCTGCCGTATATTTTGGGTACCATCCTGCCACTGCCGTCAAATGCCTCGACAGGCTGGGCATCCTCCGGCTGGTAGTACCTGACTTCGTCAAGCACTTTTTCCTGCTCAAAACTGCCCCCTAACTGCATATCAAAAATATGGGCAGGTTTCAGCACGTTCTCTTTTACAAATTTCTCATAACTGGTTTTAGTTACTGCCGCAATTACTTCGCCTAAAATCATGTAACCAAGGTTGGAGTATGCACTTGAAGATCCCGGTTCAAAATGGAGTCTTTTTGAGGTAACAAATTTCAGATAAGAGCCAATATTGACGGG
This sequence comes from Bacteroidales bacterium, assembly GCA_038323575.1. Lineage (GTDB taxonomy): Bacteria > Bacteroidota > Bacteroidia > Bacteroidales > Prolixibacteraceae > CAINVV01. The sequence goes on from JBBQHB010000017.1 coordinate 22,457, forward strand.
TAACGGGTCGCCGGTCTGTTCGGAAACAATTCTGGGAAGGAAGGCTAGATCTCCGTATCTTTGTGTCCATCCGCCGGAGTGATTTAAAAGGTTCCGTACAGTAATGTTTTCCAGTCTGTTATCCTTTATCTGCAGGTATTTTTTATTGTTGAGAATCCCATATTTTCCGAACACCTTACTATCCAGCTTGATTTTTCCACTCTCAACCAATCTCATGATGGCTATTGCAGTCACCAATTTAGATACACTGGCAATTCTGAAGAGTTGTTCCGGTGCAGCAGGGATCTTTGCATCAACATCAGCATATCCGTATCCTTTGGCGAAAATCAGTTTCTCATCTTTCACGATTGCAACAACCAATCCTTTGAGCAAGTTCTGTTCACGGAATCTGTTAAAGCTTTTATCCAGTAAATCAGTATTTTCAGATTCAACAATCTTCTTAATTATCAGGTTGTTAATTCTCTGATTCTCGAGAAATGCAACACCGTTCTTAACTTTCAGAATACGGGAAACATAAAAAGAAGGAATAAGGCACAACACCAAAGTAACAAAAGTAAACTTAAGAAGTGATCGAAACATACAGTTGTTATTTACATTTGTTAACGCAAGTTAATAACCTTCCCATGGCAAATATTACATTTGTAAACACCCGATAATGTCTTTGATGGATTTATATTTGTGTCTTTCCAGGTAACTGTCAATGCCCGAAATAATATGTTGTGAAGCCAAAGGATCAATGAAATTTGCCGTGCCAACCTGTATGGCCGAGGCACCGGCAAGAAAAAATTCAATGGCATCCGTTGCATTCATAATTCCACCTATTCCTACCACCGGTACTTTTACAGCATTGGCAACCTGCCATACCATCCGGAGTGCAATTGGCTTAATGGCTGGTCCTGATAATCCACCTGTGACAGTGGATAATACCGGCTTTCTGGTCTCTGCATTGATAGCCATTGCTAATATTGTGTTTATCAATGAAATACTGTCTGCCCCACTCGCTTCAACAACGCTTGCAATTTCAGCAATATCTGTTACGTTGGGTGAAAGTTTGACCATCAGGTGTTTACTGTATACTTTCCTGACAGCCCGGACTACCGCTTCAGCTGCAGGACATGTTGTTCCGAAAGCCATTCCGCCCTCTTTGACGTTGGGACAGGAAATGTTTAATTCAATACCTGTGATGTGCTCCCAATCATTGATCTGCTCTGCACAGGAAATGTACTCTTCAACCGTTGACCCGGAAACATTGACCAATATGTTTGTCTGGTACCGCAGAAGTTTGGGATAGATATGTTCCCTGAAATATTTCACACCGCCATTTTGCAGTCCGACAGCATTCAACATTCCCGAAGGTGTCTCGGCCATTCTGGGATAGGCATTCCCCTGACGGGCATGTAATGTGGTTCCCTTAACTACTATGCCGCCAAGGGTATCTACATCAAAAAAATCATCAAATTCCGTACCGTAACCAAATGTTCCGGATGCAGTTAAAACAGGATTTTTAAGTCTGAGACCGGCGATATCTAAGCTTAATTCTGCCATTTTAATTTTTTTATATCAAAAACTGGTCCTTCTGTACAAACACACTTGTGTCCGCCTGTTGTTTCCGTCACACAGCACAAGCAGACTCCGTATCCGCATGCCATCGTATTCTCCAATGAGACTTCACAGGCTACATTGCTTAGGACGGCAAGCCTGGCGACAGCTTTCATCATTGGCTCCGGACCGCAGCAATAAACCATGTCGTAGCTGGAGAAGTTTTCCCCGAAAACGGGATGGGCTGAAACAAATCCTTTGGTGCCCATCGTTCCATCCTCAGTGGTTGTATGTACAAGCCCATACCTGGCAAAAACATCCAATTCAACCAGATCATCAGCACTTTTGGCACCAATAAGTATTTCAGCCTGGTGACCTGCTTCGTGCAATTTGCTTGCTAACAACATTAAAGAGGCAAGTCCGACACCTCCTCCAACAAGTAGTACTTTTGATTTTATCTTAGGAATTGTATATCCTTTACCCAGCGGGAAGATTACACTCAAAGATTCTCCTACTGTGCTCCTGGATAAGCACCTTGTTCCTTCGCCTATTCCTTTAATTAAAAAAGAAACTGTATTACATTTGTAATTCACCTGGTATATAGAGAAAGGTCGTCTCAGAAATATATTTTGGGATTTATCAACCAGAATATTGCCAAACTGTCCGGGGATAATTCCCTCCAAAGGAACATCAGACTTTAATTCAAGGAGTGCATGATCTTTATTTAACTGACAGTTGGAAATAATCGATAAGTTTTGCACTGTTTTTTTCATTTGTAACATCTTAATTTACTCAGGATAAGCAAAATGGCCTCTGATTATCAACAGTAAACAGGCCGGTAAGCTACCCTGAAAATGATGCACAAATATAGCCAAATTGGGTTAAGAAGGCCGGTAAATCCTGAAAGTTTTGTCTTTGAAAAAGAAGAGAACCTGTTCAATCTCCTTTTCATCCTGAAATACAGTCCCTAAAGGCGAAACCGGATTAGTTACATGTCTTTCTTTAATGGACTCTTCGGGATTGACAGTAACCTGAAATTCTTTCGGCTTTTCTACCTTGCTGCCGGTTGATTTCTGATCCTCCGATACATGGCTTTCGTCAACGGCAGCAGACAAATCTTTTGCTGATTCGGAAGCAGACAGGGAAACATATTCAGCAGGATTATCATCCTGTAAAGTGATACCCGGATCTTTGCCGGCACCAGGCAGAACTTGCGGCGAAACAAGCGGAATCTCTTTTAACTCTTGTGACCCTTCGTTCATCATCCCGTCTCCAATCATCAGCCACCGCGAATTAACCAAAGGATATGCCTGAAGCATCTTCTGGATAAAGGAGGCACTCGGATAATTTCTTCCGTTTAAAATATGAGACATACTGGATCTTTGCACTCCAATTTTATCAGCAAATTCAGCCGGGGATATTTTTTCTGATTCCAGGAACTGTAAAATGCGGTCTTTCATTCTTCAATCTTAATGTTTTACACAAATGTAATAAAAATGTTTACATTTCACAATAACAATTTGATTACATTTGTTGGAGTGTTTAAAGTCTAATAAATTACATATGTTACTCAAGATATTTACATGATATATATTAATGAATTTATACCTAAACAAATAAATCACATAAATTCAATAAATCACTGGTTATTAATAGTATAATTACAGCAAACTGACTTGAATCCGGTTATTTCACTAACTAATTAACAAATGTAATTTATTATTTTTATCTGTTTGTTTAGCAAATACCTGTAATTGACTGGTTTTAACTACACTAAATAATGAAAATACGGCATTTAAAGCATCGTAAAATCAACTTTATATTGGTAAACATAAGTGAATTCAGGAGAAAGCAGGACATTCACTGACTGATAATTTCAGCAGACGGATTATAAGCTCCTGAGAATTGGTTCCTGATTACATTCCCTTGAGGTTGACAGATAAAATGAATTCTGATGTGACTGTTTTTGACTCGATCCGGTATGATTCTCTCACTCCTATTTTAACCGGAGCGATAAAACGCAGGAAATTACATTCTGTTAAAAACTCTGCACCTGTTGAGCTCAGCGATTGGGTCACAGAACCTGAAGGATGAACAGGTCTGTTAATTTTGGCATAATCGTAATGAACACGCAGCGTAATTCTTTTCAGATAGACAAGATGCCACAAGTGCCAGTCGGGAGAGAGCAGTGGTAGTACATAATCACTCCTGAATGTAAAAAGGCTTGTGTTATCCAGGTTTTCATATCCTCTGGGATAGTCTATCAGGTCATTAAAGGAGGAGTATTCCGAATTTTTCTGCTGGAAACCTCCGTAAATTTTTATTCCCTGATTTTCAATGACACCAGGCAGAAAGAATGTCCCTTCAGCTGAAGTAATTTGTCCCAATTGCTTGTTTCCGATAGGAGTATGCCTGTATTGCAGATTTATTGCCTGACCCCAGCCTGGTTGAATGTCCCTGATGCTCTGTTGCCTTAAGTTATGTGCATAAAGCCGGTAGGTGAAAGGGATGTAGCTGCCCCTGAATATAGAGGATGGAGTCTTTTGTTCCTGCCATCGGTAGGTATAGCCTATTTGAAATTCGGGTTGAACCAGCCGGTACATTTTACCCCGCGAGAAATTCAGTGGTATTGCTGCATCCAGCCTTAGGTTCATTATTGTTTGGGTGTACGGAACAGATACGGTATCCTGTCTGATTAATACATTTTGGGAATTGTAATGTTTGTTGATCTGGTAATAGGTTGAATTTTCTTTCCCATAATCACCATAAAGTCTAAAAACAGGATACCATCCGGCATATTCGAACTTCCCAACCCATTTCCCTGTATGGTTGACGGTTGAATAATCATAGCCGAATTGGGTAATGGCTGTAGTGAGTTTATTTTGGGAAATAACTGAAAATCCAGTATTTATAACCGACTGATCCGGATCAATATAGACCGGAGACCAACTGTGGATATTGAATAAGTCCAGTATTTTAACATACTTCTTACTCACATAATTACTCGTATCCGGGGTGCTGAAGTCGATTATTCCCTTTTCCTGGGCCGTCAGTTTGTCTGATAAGGTGTCCTGAAACTGGCGGGTGGATGATACTTCCTTCCATTTTGACCGGGAAGTCTCCTGTCCGGCTATTTTAAAGCCATCAGCAGAATAATTGCTGAAGATTAAAGTGTTGCCGTCAACAGAACTTTGAAGATCTTTCAGGCCGTATTTGGCCGTAGCAATGCGATAGTTCTGTCCTGATGTCAGGTCCAATGCGTATCCTTCGTCTTTGCCTGCTATATCTGCAGCATAATAAAGATAATTGCTGCGTTGGACAGGTTTCTTAATTCCGCCAAAGGTTGGTTTGGTTATCTGAACAACTTCGCCTGTTGCCGGATTGATGCGAACAATGGATTTCCCTTCCGTTCCAAGCTCAATCGCATAAAGAGCTGATTGATCTGTCGACCATGAAGGGGTAAAAAAAGCATTATACCCTTCAGCCTTTAATTCCTTTATTATCTGGCCGTTATCCATTGATAAAAGGACAATAGAAGAGAGATTCTGGTCATTATATTTAACTGCGGCGATGGATTTACCGTCTGGTGAAATTACCGGAGCAAAAAGCTTCTCATCGTAGCTCTTTTCCCACAGATTTCCGCTCCGGATATCCAGAATGCGCAACAATGAACGATCTTTGTGGGTCCATCTGATGTCTGGTTTTGTTTCTATCCATATGATCTTTCCGTTGGAACAACTCATTGATTCATCTTGAATATATCCTGGCTGGAAGAGAATTTTCTCCCTTGTTTTGCCGCTAATCAATACGATTTGGGCTATTTTATCGATTGATGTTTTCATTGCCACAAAAGAGGAATCATCCACAAAGAAAGGATATCTGTACGAAGTGTAATATTTTGAATTTTTTGTCTGAAAAATATTGGTGCCGGAAATATCAGTCTGGTTTTCAAGCCCAAAAGGTTGAGTTACTTTCAGGTTCTTCATGATTTCCAGATAGTATTGATCCTGATTCTTTCCCGTTGCCAGTTTCAATCCCCTGGAGAGGGAATTGAGTCCAAGCGGGTTCCTGGCAATGTGGTGAAGAACCTTGCTCCAAACCTCTCCCCCATTTTGATTTCGGATATTTGAAACCATTTGATATCCAAGATGATAGTAATTCGGAATGTAATCTTTGTAGGATCCGAGATATGCTTTGTCAAAACTGAATATACCCTTTTCATCAGCCTGTGCTTTTAATTCCATGGTAAAGGAAGGTAACCGCCCTCTTCCGGAATGACTGAAAGCGGTCTCGGCAACCACTGCGTCGCCTTCCAGGAACCAGAATGGCAGATATGCACCAACAACTACCGAAGCGGCTTGTTCACCAAGCAGAATTCTGAATATTGCGGGTAATTCAGACTCAATTTTATCCATTTGAGCGTGGTGCCGAAGTTCATGAATGGCAAGCTGTTCAATCCAGTCCTGTGCATACATTTCCTGGCCCGGAGTCGGGAAAAGTTCCACCCTTGAGGGCGACCAGGCCACAAAACCATTTGATTGAATCGATTTTGTGTGGAGTATTACCGAGATTTTTTTGGGTTGGGTTTTAAGTGTAATCCCTGAATAACCGTACACCTTTTCGAATATATGCGCAGCTCTTTGGGCCTGGACTTCATAATCTGACGGATAGATTAGCTGAAAATTATCTGTCTGAATCTGGCGCCATTTAATGGAGGCAGGATCCTGTCCAACGACAAAATATTGAGCAGCAACAAAATATGGAAATATAAGCAGGCAGATCATCGGAATTATCGATCGTCTGACGCTTCGCCCTTTCCGTGGTGAAGATATTTTAATTTGTTTCATTCAGTGGTGCACATTGTGTAATTAACCATTCCCGAACATCGTTGTCCGGGATAAGTGGGGAAATTTTTTTACATACAGTTTCATGGTAATGGTTGATCCATTTAAGTTCATCCTGGCTAAGCAATTCTGTCCTGATCAATTTTCTATCGATGGGACAAAGGGAAATTGTTTCAAAACATAGAAAATTGCCAAATGCATTGGACTGATATTTTTTGCACAGAATTACGTTTTCAATCCGGATGCCGTATTCTCCCTCCCGGTATATACCCGGTTCATTGGATAAAAGATGCCCTTCCCTGATCGGTTCGTTGTTAAATTCGGCCCGTATGCTCATAGGACCCTCGTGTACAGATAAAAAATATCCTATACCGTGACCCGTTCCATGTCCGTAATTTATTGCCTTATCCCACAATGGTTTACGCGTAATGGCGTCAAGCGAATATCCTTTAGTGCCTTCCGGATAAATGGCATTCGCCAAGGCTATATGACCTTTCAGGCAGATAGTGAAATCAGTACGCTGTTTTTTTGTTGCAGTTCCTGTCGAAATTGTCCGGGTAATATCAGTTGTTCCATCCAGATATTGACCGCCTGAATCAATCAACAGTATATTATCAGGTTCAATCAAACTGTCAGACTGATTGGTGGCGTGATAATGAACGATGGCTCCATGAGGCCCGAAACCAACAATCGGATGAAAACTATCACCTTTGAATTGTGACTGTTTGCTGCGGTATTCGTTCATTATCTGACCAACCTTTACTTCAGTGATATTTTCTTTCCCGATGGCCCGGGAGATCCGGTGCAATGCATAAACCATCGCGGCCCCGTCCTTCAGATGTGCTGATTTAATTCTCTTAATTTCCTTCGGATCTTTTCTCGCCTTGAGCAGTGTTGTCAATGAAACCGCCCGCTCAATGATATTTGATTCAAAAATGAGCTTTACTACAAGAGAATTCGTGCGAAGCGGATCAATCAGAATTCGTTGATTATTTTTTCTTGCTAAAAATGCAAGGAATGAATCATAGGAACTTATTTTTATTCCTTCATCCTCCAGTTTCTTTCTGACAATTCCGGTAATTTTAGTAGGATCAATAAACAACCACACGCTTTCCTGGTCAATATAACCGTAAGCAGTAAAAAGAGGCGTGTATAGTATTTCGTCTCCCCGTAAGTTAAACAGCCAGGCAACATCATCCAACATTGATATTACAGTTGCATCACTTTCAGTGGACAACAGCATTTTCCTGACCATTTCAATTTTTTCGCCCCGCGGTTTTCCTGCAAAACCCACAGGATGTTCATAAACAGGATTGCCTCCTGCTATTGGACGTTCTTTCCAAATTCCGGTAACCAGATCTGTGTCCGGACTAAACAGGATGCCCTTCGCATACAATTTTGAACTTATCTGACCCGAATCTGCTGCTGAAATGGTTAATCCGTCGACTGCCACCTTGTTCCCTGCTTTCAGATTTTGAATGATCCAGTCTTCCACCGATATGGCCCCGGGAACCCTTTCCTTCATCAATTCAATGTTTGTTCCGCTCAACTCTTCTGTTGCCTGGATAAAATACCTGGTATCAGTCCACAGCATTGCATGATCCTGAGTTACAAGTACCTTGCCGTATGATCCGGTAAAACCTGAAATCCATTCTCTTGTTTTCCAGCCTTCGGGTATATATTCACTCAAATGTGGATCTGTACCGGTAATTAAATAGGCATCTATCTGATTTTCCGTCATAAGGGATCTCAGAGCTGAAATTCTATTGGTAATATTCAAATCTTTTATCATAATCTATTCATCAATAACGCTTAGCAAGATAATACCGAACAATTTGTTTCATACTTTCGGAACATAATGTATCCAAATCAAAGTTTTCCGGATGGATGAATTCGACTGAAGTCACATCATCTGCCGGATTCAGTAATCCAAGGTCATCCGTCTCGCACACAAATGCCAGGTCGACCGTCGGTACCACAAAATTTGAAAAAGGATATAAATTGGGGAATGAAACCAGATAGGTCATATGAGTTACCTGCAGGTTCAATTCTTCTTTTATTTCCCTAAAAACTGCCTCTTCTGCTGTTTCCATCGGTTCTACAAAGCCTCCGGGCAGATCCAGCATGCCTTTGTTCGGTTCAATGGCACGACGGGTCAGCAGGAGTTCGCCGGCAGTATTAAAAATTAAGCAGGCAACTGCGGCAGAATTATTGATGTAAAATTGAAATTCGCATTTTTCACACCTGTATGACCTTCCACCATCTTTGCTGTTGAAAGATGATGAGCCGCATTTGGGACAAAAGACAAAGGGATCAGATTCTTCCTGCGGTATCATTTGATGAATTTCATTGCTTTCATCCATTCAATGACCATGAGTGGCCACTGATCGTGGGCCTTCCCGGTTTTATGCATCCCGAATCCGTGACCTCCTTCTTTGAAAATATGAAGTTCTGCAGGAATATTTTCACGTTTCAGCGCCATGTAATACTCAATGCTGTTTCGGGGTTTAACTCCGGAATCGTCGTCTGCAAGGGCTATAAAGGCCGGAGGAGTTTGGTTTGTAACCTGCAGTTCGTTGCAGAAATTCTGAATTATCTTCCAGTCATTCGTTTTGCCTATCAGATTTTCCCTTGAACCCATATGGCCCCATTCCTCTTTAAAGGTTATTACCGGATAAAGCAATATCGAAAAATCCGGACGACAGCTTAGCTTATCAACATGCTTATTTGAATTCTTATTGCCTGAATCAAAGTGAGTTGACAGGGTTGATGCAAGATGCCCTCCTGCCGAGAAACCTGCGATGCCCACCTTTTTCGGATCTATTGACCACTCTTCGGCATGAAACCTCACCATTCTCATGGCTTGTTGGGCATCCTGCAAAGGCATCTCTGAATGGCCATAAGGCAATCTGTATTTCAAAACGATTCCTGCGACACCATGCGACTGAAGAAATTCAGCTACTTCATATCCTTCGTGATCCATTGCTTCCATTCCATATCCGCCGCCGGGACAAATGATTACCGCAACGCCGGTATTAATCTCCTTCGTTGGAAGATAAACGGTTAAGGTAGGTTCTGAAACAAAACGAACCCTTCTCCCTTCAAAAGTCTCCTCAGGTTTTGGAGACACAACATCACCCGGTGTACCATCCGGCCATAATTTCATAACATTTTGTGATTTAGCGTATTGGAATAAAATCATAAAGAAAAGAATCAAATAAATTTTATTTTTCATGAGATCATAACTAAATAAATAATTCATTATAATTTATACGTTTCCGGAACAAGGTTTAAAAATAACCAAATATTGGTGTATTGTTTGCAGAATTCAGTATAATGCATGCTTAAATAAATTTTTCGTCTATTTTTGCAATTATGGATTTTAATTTACTATGGAAAGGAGTACTCACGGGGCTTGCCGTATCAATTCCGCTGGGACCGCTCGGAATGTTATGTATTCAGAGAACTGTGAATAAAAACTGGAAATCAGGTATCATGTCCGGTATTGGTGTAGCAACCGCAGATAGTACTTATGCGCTTGTTGCAGGTTTTGGTTTATCTATTATAATTGATTTTATCCGGGTTAATGAAATTTACTTTAAATTTGTTGGTTCGATCGTTTTAGTCCTTTTGGGTATCTATATTTTCAGGTCAAATCCGACGAAGCAGATTCTTAAATACAAAAGAAGGGGCCCTTCGCACCTGCACGATTTTCTTACCACTTTCCTTGTAACCTTGTCTAATCCCCTCTCCGTCTTTGTTTTCATTGCAATATTTACCAGCAACAGTATTGTACTGCATTTTTCTCATCCGCTGGAAGCCTTACTTACCATCGGAGGAATTTTCGTGGGAGGAACTCTCTGGTGGATAACCATTACCGGTCTTGCGAATCAGTTCAGGCACAAATTCACAATCAACACCTTATATTGGGCCAACCGTGTGATAGGGATAAGTGTGATTGTGGTTGCCTTAGCCTTTCTTATTTACCTGCAAACACACGAAATCTGAACGACAGCATCAATTTTCTAACTGCTACCGGATGATTTTTTTTTGCTCAACGGAGAATCCGGTTCATTTGCCATGTGCCTGTAAGTAAGAAAGTCAACTAAAAAAGGAAAAAACTTCCCTAAAAATACAGTCAGTTTTCCTTCCTTAAAGGTTAGAACAAGTGATCTTTTCCGTCTTTCAACTGAATTGGCAACCAAACAGGCACATGCCTCCGCACTCATCATTTTATCATCTTTTCTCGGATCTTCTCCTTGTGGAGTGCCATCGGCAATTAACGCCGACATTCTTACTTCAGAAGCAGTGAAACCAGGCGCTGCGACCAGTACATGAAGGCCTGTATGCAAATTCTCCAGCCGTATAGTATCCAAAAATCCCCTTACCGCGAATTTTGAAGCCGAATAAGCTGACCGGGCTGGCAAAGCAACATGTCCGGCGACTGAAATAATCCCTACCAGAGAACCTTTTGAACTGATCAGGTGTGGAAGTGCATATTTCGTGCAATAGACCGTCCCGTAAAAATTAACATCCATTATATGTTTAAAGCTTTTCAATTCAATATCGTCAAACAGTGCACGCATGGATAATCCTGCATTGTTGATCAGGATATCTATGCGTCCAAAATATTGAATGGTGGAGCTTATAAGGTTTTTGCACGCTGTTTCACTGGTAACATCCGTTTGAACAGCCAATATGTCAGTACCGGAAAGTTCATTTTTCAATAAGTTCAGTCGATCAATTCTTCTTGCTGCCAGTGATAAGGAGGCACCACGTCTGGCATATTCTACGGCCAGAGCCCGTCCGATTCCTGAGGATGCCCCTGTAATAATAACGACTTTTCCGTTCATTTACAATTAGTTATTCATATTTTTAACCCAGTTGCCTGCATGATTAATTGTAAAAATAGTGCTTTTTACCGGATAAAAATATTTGATAATTATTATTTATAATTACTTGATAATGAATATTATACAAATTTATTTATCAATAGCACCTTTTTTTATTAGCAGGATTGGGTGATTATAAAAATTGAATTATCTTTGCAGTGCCTTTGAAAAACAGAGGATATTTAAGGATGACTCAGTAGCTCAGTAGGTAGAGCACATCCCTTTTAAGGATGGGGTCCTGGGTTCGAGCCCCAGCTGGGTCACACGAGATTCTGTAAATCACTGATTTACAGAATCTTTTTTTTGACCTGAAATTGACCCGTTATTTTAATGTTTTTTGTTCTTGCAATTATGCAAGTTAACATTCATAACTTTTCAAGATTAGTTTCTGTTTCCCATTAGCATCAGAAAAAGGAAAAATGTACACCAATCAGGTTTTGTTTACTAAATGTAACCCCGATGCCTGTTATTTTTTACATGACTTCAACGGTAAGATTCGAATTACCAAAAAACATGAAAAATATTATCACATATTTTTATTATGTTTGTTTTAGATCTTCTGTTTAGAAAATTATTCTGGCTTGAGTTTCTGACTAATTATACTGACAATCAATTATTTAACAATTATTTATCCGATGAGACTAAATTATTTTATAATTTTTTTTCTGGGACTTTCTATTCGTCTTTTTGCACAACCGGCTGCTCCTTCTCTGTCATCGCCTGCGAATGCATCAACATCTTATGTGGGTTCCACCATTACTTTTTTCTGGACGCCCGTCACCGGTGCAACTTCTTATGATATTGAATTCGATGCCGGTTTGGGAATTTCCTCCCTCAGGAATGTTTCCGAAGCAACAACATCCTGGCTGGTTTCTGTGACTGATATAGGTCCGCACACCTGGCATGTCCGTGCAAAATCCGGAACAACCGCAGGTTCTTGGTCTTCCTCCAGAACATTTTCAGTAATTGGTCTTCCTGCCATCCCGGTAACCGGGTCACCAGCCAATGGTTCCACAATATACGTTGATGCTGCAACAACTTTCAGCTGGAATCAGGTTGCGAATGCGTCTAGTTACCAGATTCAATTCGATACAGATGATCCGATCATTGTTGCGGGCACCTCTTATTCCCGTTCATTCAATGCGTTAGGAAATCATACCTGGAAGGTTCTGGCATCCAACAATGCAGGAAACAGCGGCTGGAGTAGCGCTAAAACATTCATCTTATCAATCACCACTCCTTCTTTGTCATCACCTGCCAGCGGAACGGTCTATTATGTCGGCGCAACCATGAGTTTTTACTGGACTCCAGTTTCAGGTGCGACCTCCTACGATATAGAACTGGATGCAGGATTAGGGATTGCTCAACTAACCAATGTGGCAGGAACAAGTATGTCAATGCCGGTTGCAGTTGCCAATGTCGGCCCACATACCTGGCACGTCAGGGCAAAAAATGGCAGTACCATAGGACAATGGTCCTCATCTCGCAGCTATACTGTTGTTGGTTTACCGGCAGTACCCACCTTGGGAAATCCTTCAAACGGATCAACAATTTACTATGATTCATCGACTAATTTTTCATGGAGCAATGTGAGTGGAGCAACAAGCTATAAGATACAATTCGACGCTGAAACGCCCATGGTTGTGACCGGAACAAACTATGTCCGTACTTTCAACACACCCGGGAACCATACCTGGAAAGTAATGGCATCAAATGGTGCAGGTGATGGAAGCTGGAGTACAACCCGGACATTTATAGTATCCCTGGCCTCTCCAAACCTTACATCTCCTGTTAACGGTTCTTCTTCATTCGTGGGCACAACTGTGAACTTTTCATGGACATCCGTTGCCGGTGCTACTTCATACGATATTGAGCTGGATGCAGGTTTAGGATTCGTTTTACTGACCAATCTTACCGGAACAAGCATGCCATGGCTTCTGGATGCTGCTGATATCGGACAGCATACTTGGCACGTTAGAGCCAAAACAGGGACGACCGATGGACCTTGGTCATCTACGAGGATTTTGTCGGTTATTAATTTACCAGGAATACCTACGCTATTTATTCCGCAAAATGATGCTTCAATCCCATTAAGTGTTTCAACTGCTTTTGCATGGACTCCTATATCAAATGCAACCAGTTATCAGCTGCAATTTGACTCGGAGGCACCAATCGTTGTATCAGGAACATCCTATTCCCGCTCATTCAATGTCCTCGGCAGCCATACCTGGAAAGTTCTGGCTACCAATGCTGCAGGTAACAGTGACTGGAGCTTGCCAAGGACATTTACGGTTGCACTGGATGTGCCGGCTCTGTCCTCTCCAGCTAACGGATCAACCTCATATGTCGGTTCAGTCATTAACTTCTCCTGGACTCCTGTCAACGGGGCGACTTCCTATGATGTTGAATTTGATGCAGGCCTTGGGTACGTGTCATTGACAAATGTCACCAAACTGAGTCTGACCTGGCTTACTGATGCATCCAAAGCCGGTCCGCATACCTGGCACGTTCGTGCCAACAGTGGGTCAACCCCGGGACCCTGGTCAGGTTCGCGTACATTTACTGTAATTGGCACACCCGATGTTCCTACACTTAATGCACCGCAAAATGCTGCCGCAATACCTTACGATATATTAACTACGTTTTCCTGGAATACTGTACCAAATGCTACAAGTTACCAGATACAATTTGACGCCGAATCCCCCGTTATAGTTGCAGGAACCAACTCTTTTGTCCGCTCTTTCAGCACAACCGGTACACATACCTGGAAAGTACTGGCTTCCAATGCTGCCGGTAACAGCGAATGGAGTACTGTCAGAACTTTTACTGTAGCACTTGGGACACCTGTCTTACTTACACCCTTAGACAATGTCAGTCAGATTGCAGGTACAACAATAAACTTCTCATGGTCTCAGGTGCCGGGTGCGACTTCGTACGATATCGAGACAGATGCCGGGCAGCCAAATTCAACGCTTACAAATGTCACAGGAAACAGTTTAAGTTTTCAAACAGTTACAGCAAATGCCGGGACACACACCTGGCATGTTCGCGCAAAAAACGGAGCAGTTACAAGTTCCTGGTCATCTTCCCGGACATTTACCATTATAGGAATACCGGCAATACCAACACTTTTGACACCTGACAACGGATCTGCCGTTATTCATAATACTGCTGTAACCTATACCTGGAATGCAGTTCCTGGCGCTACAGGTTACAAAATCCAGTTTGACACTGAAACAGCAGTGGCTGTAAACGGAACCTCCTTTACCAAGACGTTCAGCACTTTGGGTAACCATACCTGGAAAGTCCAATCATTAAACAGTGCAGGCTCAAGCGATTGGAGCATTGCCTGGACTATAAATGTAGTACTGAATACGCCGTTATTGGTTGCTCCGGATGATATTTCGAACCAGATTGTCGGATCAACCGTTATATTTTCATGGTCATCCGTTTCAGGCGCTACCTCATACGATGTTGAGATGGATGCAGGCCAGGCAAACGCCTATCTGTCAAATGTCAACGGCACAAATATGCCATGGCAGCCAGCCGCAGCGAATATTGGACCACACACCTGGCGTGTCAGGGCCAAAAATAACACAACAGCAGGTTCCTGGTCGTTGTCAAGGACATTTATTGTTGTTGGATTACCATCAGTTCCGGTAACTGTGAGTCCTGCCAATGAATCAACTATCTTTTCTGATGCGTCCACCACATTTTCCTGGAACCCGGTATCCAACGCAACAGGTTACCAAATCAGGTTTGACTCCGAAGCACCTGTCTCCCTGACCGGCATAACCTATTCGCGTTCATTCAGTACGCTCGGAAGCCATAGCTGGAAGGTTCTTGCTTCCAATGCAGCAGGTTACAGCGACTGGAGTACTGCCAAATCATTTACAGTAATGCTTGGTACACCCGCTATATCAACACCTGAAGACAATATCACAAAAGAAGCGGGTAAAGCGATTAACTTTTCATGGACTTCGGTTTCCGGAGCGGCTTCCTACGATGTTGAAATGGATGCGGGTACAGCATCGGTCTCCCTGACCAATGTCATTGGTACAAGCATGCTTTGGCAGCCCGCGGAAAACAATGTCGGACTGCATTCATGGCATGTCAGGGCCAGGGAAGGTACATCGGCAGGTGGCTGGTCAATAACCCGAACCTTGACTGTTCTCAGTGTTCCGGTTCCGTTGACAAGATTTTTGGAGCTTTCGCCCGACAACAGCTGGGATTTCGGCACCGTTTCAGTCAGTAACAGCAATACCAAGACATTTTCATTGAAAAACAGCGGTAATGCCACGCTGAAAATATCCGGATTGTCTTTTAGCGGGCCCAATACTGATCAGTTTTCTGTTACAAATCCGGTAGGATCAACGATTGAAATACCTGCCGGTGGGACACAGCTTTTAACGGTCGGTTTTAAACCCTCCTCAGCCGGCTGGAAAAATGCAACCCTGGTCATTGCTAATAACTCGGACAATGCTTCTCCTTCCAAATTGATAACATTTAACGGAACCGGCACTTTGCTCCCTACAAAGACACTTGAAGTAAATCCTGACGGAATCCTTGATTTCGGTAATGTAACCCTGAACAATACCAAAGATATTACATTAACTATCAGTAATCCAGGCACAATTCTACTAAATGTTTCAGGAATGTCGTTGAGCGGAACCAGTCCGGATCAGTTTGTTATTACCAATAATTCAGGCACAACCATTGACCTGCCGGCCGGAGGAACCTACCAGGTTACCGTCAGGTACAAACCTACCATGACCGGTATCAAAAGCGCCAACCTGTTCATTTCCAATAATTCTGACAATGCTTCTCCTTCCAAGATGATAGGCCTTACCGGAACAGGCATTAGTGTGCCGGTAATTATCCTTCCCGCTGTCAGCACCAATACGGTGACATCTGTCACTTCAGTCTCAGCAGTGGCTGGAGGAAATGTAACTTCAGAGGGAGGTGGTTCGGTGTCTGCAAAAGGTTTGTGCTGGAGTACAGCTTTGAATCCAACCGCTTCTGATTTTAAACAATTATGCGGAAGCGGACCTGGCGTTTTTACCGGTAACCTTACCGGACTTACAGTTGGTACAACCTACCATGTGAGAGCCTATGCAACGAATACAGCCGGAACAGCTTACGGTGAAGATGTCGTTTTCGATACGCCAAAATTGCCCGAGGTTACAACTTCAGATGCATCGGTATTGTCCGCAACAACTGCAAATGCAGGCGGTAATGTCACTTCAGACGGAGGCGCTCCGGTAACTGCAAAAGGGGTTTGCTGGAGTACTTCTGTTAACCCGACCCTATTGGATTCAAAAACGTCAAACGGAACAGGAATCGGATCTTTCACCACCATCATTGCGGGATTAAATGCAGGCACGACTTACCATGTTCGGGCCTATGCAACAAATTCTGTTGGTACCTCTTACGGGGCAGATTTTGTTTTCTCACCTTCTACTTTTGCTACAGTCACAACTTCATCAGTTACATTCATAACTTCGACCACTGCCAACATCGGAGGTAATGTAACCATGGATGGTGGTGCATTGGTAACTGCAAAAGGATTGTGCTGGAGTACCTCCACAAATCCCACAATTTCTGATTCGAAAACGTTGAATGGAACCGGAATCGGGTCATTCTCCAGCACCATTGCCGGATTGACTGCAGGAACTGACTACCATGTGAGGGCCTATGCAACAAATTCTGTTGGTACTTCCTACGGAACTGATGTTATTTTCCACACGCCAACGCTTGCTGTTGTTACAACTTCAGCAGTAACAGCAATCTCAGCTGCAACTGCCAGCGGCGGGGGCGCTGTTTCATCTGACGGAGGCGCTTTCGTAACAGAATATGGTTTGTGCTGGAATACCACATCGAATCCTACCATTTACGACGCCAAAACCCTGAACGGATCTGGGACAGGATCATTCATTGCCAATATTACCGGATTAACATCCGGAACAACCTACCATGTGAGGGCATATGCAACAAATTCAGTAGGTACGGCATACGGCGCAGAGGTGTTTTTTACTACACCGAAACTGCCAACTGTAACAACAACACCTGCAACATCAACTTCGGCAACGACAGCAATCTTTGGCGGAGATGTTACATCAGACGGGGGAGCAGTTGTGACGGAAAAAGGAGTTTGCTGGAGTTCCGCGGCCAAACCCTCCCTATCGGATTCAAAAACTTCGAATGGAAACGGAATTGGTTCATTTTCTGCCAATATTACCGGACTGATAACCGGTGCAACCTACCATATCAGGGCATTTGCAGTAAATTCGGTTGGTATTTCCTACGGTGATGACCTTGCATTCTTCATACCGGTCAACGGCGGAGTATTCAACATCAGCAATTTTTATCAGATTTATCCTAATCCCTCTGAAGGTAGAATAACGATCAGATGTTTTGAGGAAATTGCAACGGAGGTGAGTATCTACTCATTGCAAGGTGCAATTTTGAGAAATTACAAATTAAACGGCCAGGTAAATCTGCTGAACCTTAATCTGGCAAAAGGCGTTTATACCATTGTATTGAACAGCAAAAAGGCATCAGGTACCTATAAACTTGTAATCTTATAGTCACTTGGAATGGCATAGGTAATGGCCGATTTAGGTTTGTTGTTAGTCAGCTTCCTACTACGTGCCATAAATCAGCCCATAAAAAAACTCCCCTCAGAAATGAAGGGAGTTTTTTTTATATCTGATATCTAGTTTACATAATCAACAAGCCAGATACTCAATTTTTTCCTGGTAAAGAAGATCCTGCTTTTGACTGTTCCCAACGGAAGATCAAGCTTCTCGGCTATTTCTTTGTATTTATATCCGTTTAAAAAGAGTTGGAACGGCTCTCTGAACTCTTCCTCTAACAGGTCGATTTTTTTGTAAATCTCCTTTTCAGCATGAATAGAATCGACAGATGGGTAAAAATCATCTTTTGAAAATGACATGTGTAGTCTGTTGGACTGACTCTCCAAAGTTGTCCTTGCCTTTAAATTTCTTCTGTATTCGTTGATGAAAGTATTTTTCATGATCGTATAGATCCATGCCATCAGATTTGTATCTGATGAGAATTTACTTTGGTAGGTTAATGCCCTTAGATAAGTCTCCTGTACCAGATCATGGGCCTTGTCAGAGTTACTGGTTAGGCTGAGCGCGAAATAATACATTTTGTTCTCAAGACCTGTCAAAGAATTTTGAAATTGAACGGTAGTCATGGTCAAAATTTAAGGTTAACTGATTAATTAGTTCGTTTCGCTGATCAAACACTGCTTCAAAGATATCAAATGAATTTTCATATCCAAATTTTTTTAACATAAATGCTTAAATGGTTAATACTGCATTCTAAATAAGCATTAACATAAAGCATTGATAATTAAACCACTATTTTAAATAGTTATGTTAATTCTAAATTACACATTTGGTGGATTTTAAGTGCAAACTGGCATTTTTAACTATCAAATTGCCATTATTAACTATCAAACAAAATATTGGATCTTATGAATTTAGGATAAAAAAAAGCCCGGAAACAATTCCGGGCTTATCTTATTTTCTGTTTGCTTGTTTTGTCTTGAAGCTGATCGGTCAATCAGCTTTATTTCATCGGCTCAGGTAGGGTTATCGGACGCTTAATCCAGTTCCGTGTCAATGTCAGTTAATTCATACCATGGCAAACCATGGATATTCAATGCCTTCATAAAAGGATCAGGATCAAATTCTTCTACATTGAATACCCCTGGCTTTTTCCATTTTCCTTCTAAAAACATCATTGCCCCGATCATTGCAGGAACGCCGGTTGTGAAACTGATGGCCTGGGTGCCTGTTTCAGCATAGGCAGCCTCGTGACTGCAGTTGTTGTAAACATAGTAAGTCTTCTCTTTTCCTGCCTTGATCCCCTTGATACGGCATCCGATAGAGGTTTCACCCGTATAATTTTCCCCAAGTTCTTCGGGTTTGGGTAAGACAGCTTTCAGAAACTGAATGGGGACAATTTCCTTCCCTTCATAAATGATCGGCTGAATACCTGCCATACCGATATTCTGTATTACCCTCAGGTGAGTCAGGTATTCCTGGCCGAAAGTCATCCAGAATCGGGCCCTTTTGATCGATGGGAAATTTTTTACCAGTGATTCCAGCTCTTCGTGGTAAATCAGATACGACTCTTTTTCTCCGATTCTCGGGTAGGTAAGCGGCAGATGTATCTCATGAGGCTCCGTCATAATCCATTCGCCGTTTTCCCAGTACTTTCCTTTTTGGGTGACCTCCCTGATATTGATCTCAGGATTAAAATTGGTGGCAAATGCCTTACCGTGGTTTCCTGCATTACAGTCAACTATATCAAGGTACTGAATCTCATCGAAGTGGTGTTTGGCTGCATAGGCGGTATATACCCCGGATACTCCCGGGTCAAAACCGCAACCAAGGATGGCCGTTAAGCCGGCTTCTTTAAACCTTTCCTGATAAGCCCATTGCCATTTGTATTCAAATTTCGCCTCATCCAAAGGTTCATAATTGGCTGTATCGAGATAGGAAACACCTGTTTCAAGACAGGCATCCATGATGGTCAGATCCTGGTAAGGCAGCGCAACATTCACCACAAGATCCGGCTGAAACGAACGGATCAGTTTAACAAGCTGCGGAACATCATCAGCATTAACTTCAGCCGTCTTCAGGTTCTTGCTGCCGATTCTTGCTGCAATTTTATCACATTTCGATTTAGTTCTGCTTGCCAGCAGTATTTCAGTAAACAGTTCAGGAAGTTCCGCCATTTTATGCGCCACAACTGTGCCTACGCCTCCGGCACCAATAATTAAAACCTTTCCCATTTCAATGAAAATTTAATTGATTGTTATACCACCCCGGCTGTATCAACAAGTACTGCAATTTTATTGTTATGTACTTCTACTACCCCACCCGTAATATCAAAATAAGAGAAGACTCCATTAGCGTCTTTCACCTTGATTCTTCCCTCTATTAACGTAGAGATCATCGGGGAATGATTCATCAACACTTCAAAATAGCCGATAGTCCCGGGAAGTTGAACCAACTCAGCCTCACCGGAGAAGAGCTTTTTTTCAGGGGTAATAATTTCCAGAAACATATTGTAGTTTTGCGGTCTGTATAAAAGCGATTATTTGGATTGAGCCAGTAGTTTCTCACCCTTTTCGATGGCCTCATCAATGCTTCCGACCATGTTAAAGGCAGTCTCCGGGTATTGGTCAACTTTGCCATCCATAATGATATTAAACCCTTTAATGGTATCTTCGATGGAGACCCATGCACCCTTCATTCCAGTGAATGATTCTGCCATAAAGAATGGTTGCGAAAGGAACCGCTGCACCCTTCTTGCACGGTGAACGATCAACTTGTCGGATTCTGAAAGTTCATCCATACCTAGAATGGCAATGATATCCTGCAATTCTTTGTATCTTTGTAATAATTCCTTAACTCTCAGTGCTGTACCATAATGCAAATCACCAATTACTTCAGGTGCCAAAATCCTTGAAGTAGATGCAAGCGGATCAACTGCAGGATATATTCCCATTTCAGACACCTTTCTGTTCAATACCGTTGTCGCATCAAGGTGCGAGAAAGTTGTGGCCGGGGCAGGATCAGTCAAGTCGTCTGCAGGCACATAAATGGCCTGAACCGATGTGATGGATCCGTATTTCGTGGAGGTGATCCTTTCCTGCATCAATCCCATCTCGGTAGCCAGCGTCGGTTGGTATCCCACTGCGGAAGGCATACGGCCTAACAATGCCGAAACTTCAGATCCAGCCTGGGTAAACCTGAAAATGTTGTCAACAAAGAAAAGAATGTCATTTCCTTTGCCTCCTTTTTTATCTCCGTCCCTGAAGTATTCCGCAACACTCAGACCGGATAATGCAACCCGTGCTCGTGCACCGGGAGGTTCGTTCATTTGTCCAAAAACCAGGGTTGCCTTCGATTTGGCCAACTCGGTTTTATCTACCAACGACAAATCCCATCCGCCTTTGGCCATATCTTCTTTGAAAGCATCGCCGTAGAGGATAACCCCCGATTCGATCATTTCACGGAGAAGGTCATTACCCTCTCGGGTTCTTTCTCCGACTCCTGCAAATACGGATTGTCCGTCATATTTTTTAGCTACATTGTTGATCAATTCCATGATCAATACAGTCTTACCCACTCCAGCACCACCAAAGAGTCCGATTTTACCGCCTTTGGAATAGGGCTCCAACAAATCGATAACTTTTATACCGGTGTAGAGTATCTCCTGTTCGGTTGATAAATCCTTGTATTTCGGAGGCTGATTGTGAATCTCATAGGTCCGATCTTTGGGAATTGCGCCGATACCGTCTATCCCCTCCCCTATCACATTCAGAAGCCTGCCTTTGATCTGATCACCAACAGGCATGGAGATTGCTTTGCCTGTCGTAAAAACCTTCATACCCCTGGAGAGACCGTCCGTAGAGTCCATGGCAATTGCACGAACTGTATGTTCTCCAATGTGCTGTTCACATTCAAGAATCAACACCTGACCGTTGCTTCTGGGTACTTCCATTGCTTCGTAAATCTTGGGTAGTTTTGAACTATCCTCTTCAAAACTCACATCAACAACCGGTCCGATGACCTGTATGATTTTTCCTGTGGAATGAGACATATTATACGATATTTGAAAATTTTGCAAATTTTTAATTACTCCACGACTGCTGTCCTGGTATATCTGTACTTATATTTATTTTTAACCATTCAAAGCATTGGCGCCGCTTACAATTTCGAGAATTTCCCCG
Source organism: Bacteroidales bacterium (assembly GCA_038323575.1). Lineage (GTDB taxonomy): Bacteria > Bacteroidota > Bacteroidia > Bacteroidales > Prolixibacteraceae > CAINVV01. The sequence continues at coordinate 44,509 of JBBQHB010000017.1, forward strand.
GTAATGGCAGACTGCCGTGCTTTGTTGTACTGGAGATTTAAATCCCGAATCAGCTCAGAAGCGTTGTCAGTAGCTTTGTGCATCGCAGTCATCCTTGCACCGTGTTCTGAGGCAACAGAATCCAGAATTGATTTAAAAAACTGGATCTTGAGCGATTTAGGAATGATTGCTTTCATTATTTCAATAACACCGGGTTCAATGATATAATCACTGAAATAATGGCGGGTCTCAGAATCAACCACATGATTATCTTTAATCTCCACCGGTAAAAACTGCTCAACCATTAATTTTTGGATAGCTGCGTTTTTGAACTGATTATATACCAGTTCAATACGATCATACTCGCCGTTTGAATAGGCATCAATTAAGCTTTGTGCCACCACTTCTGCCGTACTGTACTCCAGTCCTTCGAATAATTGGTGAAGCGTATTGGTTACCCGGATGTTTTTGGCTTTCAATCCATCTACCCCTTTTTTGCCGATTGCCAGAATATCCACAGCTCCTTTTTGGTACCAGGAAGCATAAGTTGTAAAGAGCAATTCTTCAACTTTTTTGACAACATTTGAATTAAATCCTCCGCAAAGACCTCTGTTTGATGTTATTGCAACAATCAGAATCTTTTTGGTCTCTTTGTGAACTGCATACTTGTTGTCAAAATCAGAAGAATCCAACTGTTGAATTAAATTAACCAAAATATCATGCAGTTTTTCTTCATAGGGACGTATTTGAATGATGGCATCCTGTGCTTTCCGTAGTTTGGCTGCAGAAACCATTTTCATGGCCCGGGTAACCTGTTGTGTCGACTTTACCGAAATAATCCGGAGCCGCATATCTTTTAAATTCGCCATCTGAGCACTTTTTGTATCACCAATCTATTCTTTAAAATACAAAGTTCTGAACCGTTTTTTTTGCAACGAGTTCAAGTGTGTCGGTTATCTCGTCATTCAGGATGCCCTGACTTAACTGATGAAGAACACTTGCATATTGAGAAGAAAGTAATTGCAAATAATCTTTCTCGAAATCTTTGATTTTATCTTTAGGGACATCCATCAGCAAACCTTTCGTTCCGCAGTAAAGAATAGCAATCTGCTCTTCCACAGTCATCGGTGAGGCGCTGCCTTGCTTCAGAATTTCTACATTCCTGGATCCTTTCTCAAGCACAGCCTTGGTAGCGGCATCCAACTCAGATCCGAATTTGGAAAAAGCTTCCAGTTCCCTGAATTCAGCCTGGGACAGCTTGAGCGTTCCGGCAACTTTTTTCATTGCCTTGATTTGCGCATTTCCTCCAACCCTTGAAACTGAAATCCCTACGTTGATTGCGGGTCTGATACCTGCATTAAAAAGCTGTGATTCAAGGAATATCTGTCCGTCGGTAATAGAGATAACATTGGTGGGTATATATGCTGAAACGTCGCCGTCCTGTGTCTCAATGATAGGCAGCGCAGTAAGGGATCCTCCCCCCTTTACCAGGTGCCTGATAGATTCAGGAATATCGTTCATCTGTTTTGCAACAGATTCTGTCTGATTGATTTTGGCAGCACGTTCCAGTAATCTGGAGTGGAGATAAAAAATATCCCCTGGATATGCTTCCCGGCCGGGCGGACGACGGAGCAAGAGTGATACCTCACGGTAGGAAACTGCCTGCTTGGAAAGGTCATCGTAAACTATCAGCGCCGCATGGCCGCAATCCCTGAAAAATTCTCCGATTGCCGCTCCGGCAAATGGTGCATAAAACTGCAAAGCAGCCGGATCTGACGCAGTAGACATCACGATAACAGTATAATCCATGGCGCCATGCTCCTGCAGCGTTTTGGCTATATTGGCCACAGTTGAGCCTTTCTGACCAATTGCAACATAAATGCAGTAGACAGGTTCACCTTTCTTGAAGAACTCCTTCTGGTTGATGATGGTATCAATTGCAATCGTTGTTTTACCGGTTTGACGGTCACCAATGATCAATTCGCGCTGACCTCTTCCGATCGGAATCATCGAATCGATGGCTTTAATACCGGTTTGCAGCGGTTCTGATACCGGCTGCCGGTAAATTACGCCAGGTGCCTTGCGTTCAAGAGGCATTTCGTACAAGGTTCCGGTAATAGGACCTTTGCCGTCCAGGGGTTCCCCAATTGTATTGATAACGCGGCCCAAAAGTCCGTTCCCTACCTGTATGGATGCAATTCTGTCGGTACGTTTAACACTGTCGCCCTCCTTTATTTTCTCGGTAGGTCCCAGCAAAACAATTCCAACGTTGTCTTCTTCCAGATTCAGGACGATTCCCATAACGCCGCTGTCGAACTCAACCATTTCGTTTGACTGCACGTTGGATAGTCCGTAGACCCTGGCAATACCATCGCCTACCTGCAAAACCGTTCCGACTTCTTCAAGTTCGGCAATAGTTTTGAAGCCATCAAGCTGTTGTTTTAAAATTTCAGATACTTCAGCAGGTTTCAATCCAGCCATAATCGTCTATTTAATTTTTAATAACATTTACCAATTCTCTTCTCATCTTTTTCAGTTGGGCAGACACGGAGGCATCCATCTGATGATCTTCTACCCTCAGAATAAAACCACCCAGCAAATTCTCATCCACTTTTGTCTGAACTTCGGCTTTACCGCCAAAGCGAACACGGATCATTTCATTAAATTTCTGCAATTGTGCATCATCCAGTTTCACGGCAGTAACAAGTTGGGCCATTTTGATTCCGGTCAGCTTACTGTACAAAACCTGGAAATTCAGACACATCTCCAATAAATAGACCTCACGGTTGTTTTTTAACAACAAGTGCAGAAAATCAATTGTCAGATCGTTAAGCCGACCCACGAAGGTTTTATCCAATATATCCCGCTTCTCACTCGTTTTAACGACCGGACTTGAAAGCAGTTCTCTCAGTCTTGGCTGAGTTTGCAGCAGCTGCAGTAAAAGATCTACATCTTTTTTGGCAACTTCCGTCACATTTCTTTCAACTGCTGAAGAAAAGAATGCTTTGGCGTAACGTACTGATATTTTACTTTCGTTCAATTTTTTCCGATTTGATGAAATAAATTACCTACTCTGGCCAATATTAGTTTAACTTAATATTTTCGAGGTAGTTGTTAACCAAATCCTTTTGTTTTTTAATGTCAGAGAGCTGTTCTCTCAGTATTTTCTTGGCAATCTCGAGCGAGAAGGAGGAGATAACGGATTTCATTTCGTTAACAGCCTCAGCCCTTTCCCTTGTGATGGCGGCCTTAGTCTCCTCCATCACTTTGTTTGCCTCAATTACTGCCAGGTTCTTTGCGTCACGCACTATTGAATCCTTAAGCTCTCTTGCTTCCTTAACAATTTTCTCTCTTTCCAGCATGGCTTCTTTAAGCAACTTTTCGTTACCTGCTTGTAATTTAAGTATTTCATTTTTAGCAAGTTCAGCTGACTGGAGTGCCTTATCAATTGAATCTTCCCTGGCTGCCAATGCTTGTAAGATTGGTTTCCAGGCAAATTTCTTGAGTAACCACAACAAGAGCGAAAAGGAGACTACCATCCAGAACAACAGTCCAAAATCAGGCATTACCAGACCCATGGGATAGAAATTTTATTGATAAATAAAAAGAAAAGGTAATTACTGCTTAATCTTCTAAACAAAAAGAATCAAAAAGCAAATAACCATCGCAAAGAAAGCGGCTCCTTCAATCAAAGCTGCCGATACAATCATGTTGGAACGAATGTCACCGGATGCTTCAGGCTGACGTGCAATAGCTTCAACAGCTCCGCCCCCGATCCGGCCAATGCCGATACCTGCGCCGATGGCTGCCAGTCCTGCGCCTATTCCTGCTCCCAATTTTGCCAATGCAACATTGGCCACAACTTCTAAAATCACACCTAATGTAAACATATTAACTTGTTTTAAAGTTATTAAATTGCTTTATATGAATATCTTAAATAAACTAAAACTCTTTTTAATGACTTTTTGCCCCATGAGCATCATGCTGTTCAATAGCCATCCCAATGTACAATGCCGACAGAAGTGTAAAAACATAGGCCTGGATAAAGCCTACCAGTAATTCCAGTAAACCCATAAATATTGTGAACGCTATTGATACAATTGAAACACCGTAACCGGCAATGGTACTCTTTTCACCGAAAATAAATATCAGACTGTAAAAGCCAAGGGCGATAATATGACCTGCCGTAATATTTGCAAAAAGCCGCACCATCAAAACAAATGGTTTGGTAAAAACGCCTAATATTTCTACAATCGGCATGAGCGGAATAGGTAATTTCAACCACCAGGGTACGCCGGGGGCATTGACAATGTGCATGTAATAATCCTTAGAACCATTAAATGATACAATTACAAAGGTGAAAAGCGCCAATACCAACGTGACAGTAATATTTCCTGTCAGATTCGCACCTCCGGGAATGATTGGTACCAGTCCTAATATGTTGTTAATCAGAATAAAAAAGAAGATTGTCAACAAATAGGGAAGATACTTTTGATATTTTTCCTCTCCAATCGACGACTTGACCACATCATCACGGATAAAAAGTATGACCGGCTCCAACCAGCTTTGAATTCCTTTGGGAGGTCTGTTGTAATTTTCACTGTATCTTTTGGCAATCGACAGAAAAATTAACAACAGAAAGATGATACTTACAAACAAAGAAACCACATTCTTGGTAATTGAAAAATCAAAAGGGCGTACCTCAGTTCCGTCTGATGCAAACTCTACGACCTTACCGGGATATTTGGAGGTCTCACTTCCGATCCGGAAACCGGCATAACTTTCAGTTCCATGGTGAAATTTGGTAGAAACAAAAGTGTGAAAACCACTTTTCTGACTATATAAAATAACAGGTAATGGTATACTCAGGTGAAAATCGCCAAATTTAGCAATGTGCCATTCATAGGAGTCTGCAATGTGCTCCAGGATAAGTTTACTGGCATTAAATTTTTCTTCAGATGGTTCTTTTCCGGTATTTGACTGCCCCTCAGCTCCTGCCATGTTAAAAGTTAGCATGACTAATGCGGAGATGAATATAAAGATTCTTGAAGCTTTCAGCATTTCTGGTTAATTGTGTGCCAAAATTAATTTTTTAATTTAAAGAATTCGTATTTTTTCTTAAAAAATTTGAAATTTCCATTACCTCAAATATGGTAAAACTTGCATATAATATCAGAAAGGTCAGTACAAAATTAACCGCTTTGGTGCGGTCAATTAATAGACAAATAAGAATAAAGGCCATGTAAATAACTAATTTTATTGACATGACAGCAAGATAGGTCGTATTAAACCTCATTGCTTTTAACTGAACTGCATTCATCAGCCTCAGATGACTAATGATTGTCACCAGGGCGACCAGGGCAAACTGCACAGGGAAAAGTTTAAGGTAGTAATCTTTAAGGACTGTTTCAAAAAGAAGCAATGAAATGCCGGCCACTGCAAGACAAAACATGAGCGCTTTTTTTAAGAAGAATCGTTTCTCTTTGGAAATCATATCGGAAATACCTTTAATGGGTTATTATTTTGAGAAAATAGTTTTGAAAAACAGATAAAAGGCGATAATGGCTGCAAGGATAATCAATATAATGGTAAAAAGATGTGACGGAAGTTGAAAATAACTGTCAAGGGCCCGGCCACCAAAGCCGCCAAGTACAATAAGCACAACCATTTGGAATGTTAAACTAAAATATTTGGCATAGGACCGCATGTAACCGTATTTACCTTCCTCATCCTCTTTTTTCATATCAGTCAATATAACGAATTAACAATTCCCGGTAAGCATCAATCCTTCTGTCTCACAGGAAAGGCCACCATCTTCTCACATTCTCCGAATGTTTCAGGTCAATCTCAACCAAAAGATTGGCATCCGAATCTTTCGGAGCCACCGTAATCAACTCGCCCTGCGGACCAGCGACAAAACTATGCCCCCAAAATTCAATTCCCTGGGTATTACCCGATTTATCTACTTCCGATCCGGTGCGATTGACCGAAACAACTGGGATACCGTTGGCAATCGCATGACTTCGCTGTATGGTAACCCAGGCATCCAGCTGCCGGTTTCTTTCAGCTTCCCCGTCATTGGAGGTCCAACCGATGGCAGTCGGATAAATTAGTATTTCAGCACCCGCAAGCGCCATCAGCCTGGCGGCTTCGGGGTACCACTGATCCCAGCATACCAGCACTCCCAGTTTACCTATCGTTGTTTGTACAGGCCTGAAGCCAAGATCACCGGGTGTAAAATAGAATTTTTCGTAATAATTGGGGTCATCCGGAATGTGCATTTTCCGGTATGTTCCTGCAATTGACCCGTCCTTATCGAAAACAACTGCCGTATTGTGGTACAAGCCGGCTGCCCGCTTTTCGAAAATTGATGTTACAAGCACAATTTGCAGCTTTTTTGACAATTCACTGTAGAAATCAGTTGTCTTTCCTGGAACCGGTTCTGCAAGATCGAAACATGAAACATCTTCAACCTGGCAGAAGTAGAGCGATTCATGCAATTCCTGCAATACGACCAATTCGGCACCCGCTGCTGCGCATTTGGTGATATTTGCGGCGAGTTTTTTCCTGTTTTCAGTTAAATCACCTGAATTGGCTTGTTGAACAAGTGCTGTTTTTACCATACGGCCTGGATTTTTACGCTGTTTTTGGTACTTTTCTTCATAATACTCCCACTGGAAACTGCATGGTTACACAGTGAAGCGAACCATGCTGCTTTATTAATGTTGAACAGTCGATGCCGACTGCTTCCCTGCCGGGGAAGGCTGACTGCAAGATTTTCAGGGCTATTTCGTCCATAGATGTCAAATAAAAAGGAACCAATACTTTACTGTTGATGATCAGGAAATTAGCATAGGTTGCGGGCAACCTGGCACCCAGTTCATCTTCGGCATAATCAGCCATTGGAAGTTCAACCAGTTGGTACGGTGTTCCATCGGGTTTCCTAAAGGATTTAATCTCCTCTTCCATCAGCAGTAACTGACTGTAATGTTCATCCGAAGGGTCGTCACATTTTACATAAGCAATGGTATTCTCATTGCAAAAACGTGCCAAAGTGTCGATGTGGCTGTCGGTATCATCACCTGCCAGATATCCCGAAGTAAGCCACAAAACGCGTTGAATACCAAACACTTCAATAAGATATGATTCTATCTCCTTCTTCGTCATTTTCTGATTTCTGTTCGCCGAGAGCAGGCATTCTTCTGTTGTCATCAATGTTCCCAACCCATCCGTCTCAAAACTGCCGCCTTCGAAGACAAAATTGAGTAAATTCTTGTACTCAGTCTCCTTGGAAAAGAGATTCATTTGGAACAACTGAGAGGTTATTTGATTATCCAGGTATGCAGGGAACTTCAATCCCCATCCGTTAAACTGGAAATCATACAATACCGGCATGCCGTTATCCAGCAAAGTGACAGGTCCGTGGTCCCTGGCCCACGTATCATTGGATTCAAGCTGAACCAGGATCAAATTGTCAGTATTGGAACCATCCAGTTTTGACGCGATATCCGCCGGGTCGGGACAAACAACCAATAATTTTTCTTCTTTCAGTATCTCTCTGGCTATTAACAGAAAACAATTTTCTACTTCATCAAGAAGATCAATCCAATCGCTGTTTCTGTGGGGCCATGTAAGCATTACACCACTTTGCGGATACCATTCAGGAGGTAAAAATTTTGACTTGTCGGCTATCATAGCATGCAAAGTTATACAAAATGGAAGAACGAAGGTGTCCTGTCAATAAATCCTGAGTTAGAAACCAACTATTTTAGTTTGCGGATTGAACTTATAATATCTTTCAAAAACCGGTTATGGTCAAAATTATCTTCAGCAAACCCTAATCTGACAATTACCAGTTGACCGGACGGGAAAATGCAAATACGCTGACCCCTGTGCCCTTTGCAGGAGAACATATCTTCAGGTACATCAGTCAATTCGCCGGAACGATTGAGCCAAAACTGAGCGCCGTACTGACCCTTCGCAGCATCGGCCGGCGTCCGGGTGTAGTCAACCCAGCCCCTTGGGAGAATGCTATCTCCCTTCCAAACACCATCTTGCAGGTATAGCTGACCAAATTTAGCCCAATCCCTGGCGGTGGCATAGCCATAGGAGGAGCCGACAAAATATCCGCTGGCATCTGTTTCAAAAATCATGCTGTTCATGCCGATTTTCCTGAAAATTTCGGTGTATGGAAAATCAAAATACTGCTTGTCGTTGTTCAGGGTATTTCTGATTACGCCGGAAAGAATATTGGAAGTGCCTGAAGAATATTTCCATTCACTGTTTGGTTTTTTATCAAAAGGTACGCTGATGGCAGTCCGGTAGCAGTTTCGTTCCCTGTAAAGCATGTTGGTTGCATCAGAAACATCCCCGTAATCCTCGTTCCATTTCAATCCGCTGCTCATGTGCAGGAGGTCATTCAGGGTAATTTCCCTGCGTTTGTCACCAAGCCACTCTTCGACCGGTGCAGAGGCATTTACGGCCAGTTTACCTTGTTTTACGAGTATTCCGACCATGGCATTCACTATACTTTTGTCCATTGACCATCCCCAGATTTTTGTATCAGGTGTTATGGCCTGATCTTTCCAGTATTGCTCGGCAACAAGCTTCCCTTTGTAAACTACCACAACAGCGGCTGTCCTTTTCAATATTGTTCCGGTTTCATCAAAAGCGGCATCTACTGCGTGTTGGAGCATGGCTGAATTGATTTCCGGAAAGATTGTATCACTTTGGGCATCCCCGTCAGGCCATGGCTTTTCCCAGGACTGCACAGCAGTTACAGGGGGCAGCGAACGGACTGGCAGTGATTCGGGAGACCAGGATTCGTCGACCAAAAAACAACCATAACCTTCACGGTAGATTGCTTTTTGCCTTGCCAGGCCAAACAGCGTTGTTGTTACGCTTTTTTCAGTGTAATCAATCTTGTTGGTAGTATATTTGACTACTGAATAATCCAGATCATTTGCTTTGACATTTTCCGGATCCCTGCCTGCGACAAAAATTCCGGATGCCATGCATTTGGCACCATAGCCTGTGGCAATGTACAATTTAGGATATTGTGATGTGCCAATAACCAGAATTACTGCAACAATGACCAGAGGAAGCCAAATTATTCTTTTCATACAGGTTTCGTTTATTACTCAAAGTTACTTTAAAATATAGGAAATAGCAAGATTAAACCATAAGGAAAAGCTAAATCCATGAAAATTACGGTATCAAAAGTTTGTTGCACAAAAAAAATGAATTTATCAATTACAAACAGGATTTTTTTACTTTTGAACCATCAACATAACCTGAAAACTTATGCTTTCTGCTTTCCATTACGTGATATCCGAGGTAACTGACGCCTTAAAAATCAAGGTATTTAATGATTTTCCGGTCAGTTTGTACAGGAATGAACCCAATTGGTGCAGGCCTCTGGATGTTAGTGTGGAAGAAATTTTTGACAGGAAGAAAAACCAGCATCTGGAAAAAGGTAATATCATCAGATGGATAATCAGTGATCCCGATGGGAATTGTCTTGGCAGGATAGCTGCCTTTTTCACGGAAGATTCTTTTATCCAAAATGATCAACCGACCGGCGGGATAGGTTTCTTCGATTCAGTTGATGACAAGGAGGTTGCTTTTTTATTGTTTGACCAGGCAAAAGAATGGCTGCTGGCCAATGGATTGGTGGCGATGGATGGTCCGGTGAATCCGGGCATGCGGGATGCTTTCTGGGGATGTTTGGTAGATGGTTTTCACGAGCCGGTTTTTAACATGCCTTATAACTTCCCCTATTATAAAAAACTATTTGAGGATTACGGATTCAGGAATTATTTCAATCAATATACTTACCAGCGTACATTCGAAGATACTTCAGACCTTCACCCTGTCGTTCTCCGCACAGCCAAACGAATATTAACAAATCCTGATTATCAGTTTAAGCTGATTGAGAAAGGAAACAAACAATTTGCACTTGATTTTCAGGTTATTTACAACAAGGCCTGGAGTAAATTTACCGGAACAAAAGATATTACCGGGCAAGAAGCTTTAACTTTGCTAAAATCTATGGAGCTGATCATGGATGAAAGATTGATCATTTACGGTTATTTCAAAGAAGAACCGATTTGTTTTTTCATCATGATGCCCGATATTGGCCAGATTACCAAAAATTTCAATGGTAAATTTAATTGGTTTAACAAATTGCGCTTTTTTTGGGCATTGAAAGTCAGGCACAAGGTCGACAGGGTTATCGGCAGGATCTTCGGCGTAATACCAGAGTATCAGAACAAAGGCGTAGAGGGGGCATTGGTCCTGTTCTTTCAGGAACAGATACAAAAACCATCTTTCAGGTACAAAACCTTCGAATTGAACTGGATTGGCGATTTTAATCCGGTTATGATGAAAATAGCTGAATTTATTGGCGGCTCTGTTTACAAAACCCATGTTACTTATCGTTACCTCTTCAACAGAAACGCTGAGTTTAAGCGTGCCCCGCTGGTTAACCAATCGGGTAAATAGTTAATTCCCTTAAATTATCATATATTACATTTGTCAACCAATAAATTACAATTGTAACTAACAGATTTAGCAATAATATTTGGTTAATTTTTACCTGATTATGAGTAGCTTAATTCATTTCCTGGTATGATTTAAAACAGTTTGTTTTGCACGATCCGCCCGATCAGGGAGAATATCCGGTATATACAATCAACCATATGCACTCCCTGCAAACCTGTTAATCTGGTCCTATTTTCCGGAGTAATCCGAAAAACAGAGAAAACCCCCTGCGAAAAATAATTTTTTCACAGGGGGTTCTTCGATTTAATTCACGATCAGTAAAAACAGGCCGAAACTGGCAATCAACTTCTTCTGCCCATATAAATAGAAATGTAATACAGCAAGGTAGCCAATGATCCCAACGCTGCTATCACGTAGGTATAGCCGGCCCATTTCAAAGCATCTTCAGCTTTCGAATGGGTTTGGGTGGTTGTTATACCGCTGGTCTGCAACCAGACCAGGGCCCTGTTGCTCGCATTGATCTCAACTGGTAAAGTGATGAAGCTGAAAATAGTAGTCATTGCAAACATGAAAATACCAAACATCAAGAGAGCAGGAAATGTATTGATCAGTAAAATTCCTCCCAATAGAATCCACTGCAGGTATCTGGAGCTGAAACTGACTGCTGGTACCAGCGATGAGCGCAAACCCAGCCAAGCATAAGCCTTGGCGTGCTGGACGGCGTGTCCGGTTTCGTGGGCTGCCACAGCCGCTGCAGCCACATTGGTGCCGTAATATACATCCTCACTTAAATTGATGGTTTTATCTGTGGGATTGTAGTGGTCTGTAAGTTGCCCAGCTACAGATTCAATTTTAACGCCATAGATATTGTGGTCGCGGAGCATTTTTTCAACAACCTCTTTTCCTGACATTCCGTTGGCAGTTGGTATATGGGAATACTCTTCAAACCTTCTTTTCAATTGATGATTAATCAGCCAGCTGACAAGTGCAAAACCAATAAAAATTATAAAAATCATAATGATGTAATTTAAATTTGACGACAATAATGGTACAAAAAGTATACCCAAAATCGGGATGCTAAATTGTCAGTAACCAGTTATAATTTCACCTGCATAATATCCATTTCCGAGACACCGCCGGAAATAATGAACTTCATGGCTTCGGAAGGAGAAATATTGAGCGGTTTGATTCTGTCAGCCGGAACAAAATATAAAATTCCCGATATATTGTAAGAAAAAGGGAAATAAACAGCCACCTTTCCCTCTATTCCCATCTCACTCATCTTATCGTTCGTCAGAAAACCCATTCTCCAGATATCATTCTTTTCGTCGACCAAAACAGCAACAGGTCTGTGAAATTTTTTCTCTTTTCCAACAAATGCTGAAAACAGGTCCTTCACGGAAGTGTAAATTAACTGGAGGATTGGTATGCGTAATAATATCCCCTTTATCAGGAACTTAACCGGTTTGGCAAAGATTGTTTCTCCGATGATACCCAAAAAGATAAGCAGGCAGATAATGATAAGTATACCTAATCCGGGGATTTTTAACTCAAAAAATTTCTCCAGATAAGTACTTAACAGGCCATCGGTAAACTTAAACAGGAAATAGACGATATAGACAGTTGCTGCAAGGGGAGCTATCAGCAATAATCCTTGTAAAAAATAGGTGCCCAAACGTTTCATCAGTGAAGCCATTTTTTTTTTGCAAATATATGCAAAACCAAAGCTCATATGAAAAATCCGGGCAACTATAAGCAAAGCAACCATGCGATCACGCCTTTAAAATAATATTAATCGGCCATACGCACAGAAGTCTCTACAATTTTAATCATCGTCAGCAGCATCTTAAATGGCGTAACTGCCTCTACTGCATGTATTTTACCGGCTGGCAAGATGATACAGTCACCTAAATCCATCAAATGTTTGGTTTCTTCTATCGAAAAAGAACATTTCCCGTCGAGGACCTGGACCAATGCATCAAAAGGAGCAACATGAGGGCTAAGTCCCTGGCCTGCATCAAAGGCAAAAAGGGTTACTGTTCCCGTTGGTTTTTTGATGATTGTCCTGCTCACTACTGCATCTTTTGAATATTCGATGTCTTTGGCAAGATTGAATAATTTTCCTGTTTCCATTATGAAAAATATTTTAATAATAAACTGTAATTGAATTGACTATTTAATTTAATTAAACCCACTGTTCATCCAGAATCTCCCCTTTTATACTGACCGTTACTGCCTTTACCGGTACTTTTCTGGCCGAACGCTGGACCGCCATTTGTACCAGCTGAAGCAGTCCGCCACAGCATGGAACCTCCATGATAAGCACAGTAATGGTATTTACCTTTGATCCTTCGATCAAATCAGTCAGTTTTTTCAGGTAGATCTCTTTCCCCTGGTCCAACTTCGGACATGCTATAACCAATGATCTGTTTTTTAGCCAGTTGGAATGAAAATCCCCCAATGAAAACGCAGAACAGTCTGACGCAACCAAAAGATCGGATCCCTGGAAGTAGACTGCCGCAGGATTGATCAGATGCAGCTGAACCGGCCATTGCCTTAACTGAGAGGCAGCGGAGACTGTTTTTTCCTGTCCCAGCGGCCGTAAGGAAGAAGGATCGAAGACCACTGTCTGCGATCCAGGGCAACCGCCGCCGCAACCGGGAGCCGTCGCAGCCGGAACAACTTGATGAACAGCATCTTTCACGTCCTGGATTTTGAAGTTCAAATCTGCTTCGTGCTGAATCAAATAACCCATTCCCTGCTTCAAAAAGAAGGTTTCGTTGTGTTCCCGAAGGTGCCTCAGGTGGGCAACGACGGTATTAAAACCTTTTGGTACCATGACTTCCATAACCTTCAACTCATCGTAAGGTTCTGCCTCACGCTGTTCAATCGTGATCGCGCCTTCCGGACAGTGACCAATGCATGCACCCAATCCGTCGCACATCAATTCACTGACCAGTCTTACTTTACCATCTATGATCTGCAAGGCACCCTCATGACAATTTGGCACACAATCACCGCAGCCCGTGCATTTATCTTCATCAATCTTAATTATATCCCGTTTCATATCCAACTTTTTTAAATATTCAAAAATGATTTGACCGTATAAAATTTTTTAATACTAATTTCGTTTCAAAAATAGACGGTAACTGTAACTTTAAATGTAACATTAGGTACAATTAAAAATAATTTCAGCCAATGTATCGGATATTTTTGAATTCACCCCTCTTCAGTGGATTAACAATGGATGAATTGGATTCATTGTTTCAAAAGGTTAACCATCAAATCAGGCAATTCAGAAGCGGTGAACTGTTGGCACAGGCCGGAGAAGATGTTGATAAAGCAATTCTGCTGATGCAGGGAAAACTGCAGGGTGAGATGGTTGATTTTGGAGGTAATTCACTGAAAATTGAAGAGTTGGATCCGCCGCAGATGGTAGCCGCGGCTTTTTTGTTCGGACCGCAAAGCAAATTTCCGGTATTTTTGAGTGCAAAATCGGATGGAAAGATGCTCATTATTCAAAAAAAGAGTTTTACCTACATGCTAACCCTTGAACCAAAGGTGATGGTGAATTATATCAATATCGTATCCGGGAAAGCACAGTTCTTATCCGGGAAAATTACCTTTTTATCACTTAAGACGATCAAAGAGAAAATTGCCTACTATTTGCTGCAACGGATAAAAATCGGAATGAACAACCTGGTCATAATTGATCAGACGCAGACCAACCTCGCAGATCTTTTCGGTGTTACGCGGCCTTCGCTGACAAGGACCATCCTTGAGATGGAGAAACAGGGTATTTTAACCTGGTCGAGGGAGCGTGTTCAGATCAATGACCTTCAAAAACTCAACCATATACTGGGCAGATAGGAAGAAAGTTATGAGTTATGAGTTATGAGTTATGAGTTATGAGTTATGAGTTATGAGTTATGAGTTATGAGTTATGAGTTATGAATTATGAATTAAAGTTCATCTTCGGACAGTTCTTTTATTACACTTAATTACTTAAATGGGACTTAATCTTGAAATTTTCATCAATGAAATGAACAAAATGGGTAATGAAAGGATTCCGTTTTTGTTTATAGTTGATTATGAATTAAATAACCCTGTTATTCTTCCACAGACCGAAACTGCGAAGAGCGATATCTTCTACTCAGTAAACGGGCAGCGCAATTTCAGTGAAACATTAACAGACGAAAAATTACTTCGTTTCACCAAAAAACCAATTTCATTCAAGTCTTATCTGAAGGCCTTTGAGAAAGTATTGAAGGAGATAAGGTTTGGAAACACTTTTCTGCTCAACCTGACCTTTCCTACTGAAATCAAAACCAACTGGAGCATGAGAAGGATCTTTGAAAAAAGCAGTGCCCCCTTCAGGTTGTTGTTCAAAGATCAGTTTGTGCTCTTCTCACCAGAAACTTTTGTGATAATTGACGATGGTGTCATTTCCTCCTATCCCATGAAAGGTACCATCGATGCCTCGATTGCCGGGGCACCTGATATTATCCTCTCGGATGAGAAGGAAAAGGCAGAACATGCGACCATTGTTGATTTGATAAGGAATGATCTTTCGATGGTCGCACACGATGTCACGGTAAAAAGATACCGGTACCTGGAAGAAATTGTTGCCCACGATAAAACCTTGCTGCAGGTAAGTTCTGAAATATCGGGCATTTTACCACCTGACTACCAAGCTAAGCTGGGATCTATCATCACAAAACTTCTTCCGGCCGGTTCAATTTGCGGTGCGCCAAAACCCGCCACCTTAAAAATAATCAAAGAGACTGAAACCTACCGGCGGGGTTATTATACAGGTGTATTCGGTATATTTGATGGCCGGAGACTGGATTCTGCAGTGATGATCCGGTATATTGAGCATTCTGAAGGCAGATTCTGTTACAAAAGCGGTGGAGGCATTACCAATTACAGCGATCCGGCAAAGGAGTACCGCGAATTAACCGACAAAGTATATGTTGCAACTCATTGAGTCCATTTGTTTCGAAAACGGTGCTTTTCAGAGGATTCCGCTACACGAAGAGCGAATGAACCATTCCAGGCATCTGCTGTTCGGCAGCCAGGACCAGCTATCCTTAGAACATCTCAGCATCCCGGAAGGACTTCAACACCAAAAAATTAAATGCAGAGTTACCTATTCTGTTGTTTTAGAGCGCATCGAATACGAGGTCTACAGCAACAAACAAATCAAAAGTCTGAAGTTGGTTAAGGCTGATCTGGTTGACTATACTTTCAAGTATAAAAACCGCGATTCACTGAACCGTTTGCTGGACCTTCGCGGCACGGCGGACGAAATATTGATCGTACAAAACGGAAAGATAACCGATACCAGTTTCACCAACATTGTTTTCCTGAAGGACGGAACCTGGTATTCACCTGAATACCCGCTGCTAGCCGGAACAAGAAGGGCCGATTACCTGCAGAAAAAACTGATCTTTCCGCAGATTATCAGGCCCGAAGATTTGTACCTGTTTGAAGAAGCCAGGCTGATCAATTCCATGCGTTCGCTGGAGGATGCCGAACCCATTCAAATATCAGCGATCTTTTAATCAGATTCAGAATGCAAATCCGATGCTGATACCACCCCGGTACCAGGGATAGGGTACCGAGCTGCCTTTGACACCTATTGTACTGCCGGTTTGGGATGTCGTAAATTTGTCTCCGAGGAATGAAGGCATGTTGCTGATAAAATCATCCACATTTTTCTTCATTTCGTTCATTACCGTAGGATCAGACTCTGAAGAGGTAACTTTCCCGTCAAAATTAGCCAGGCCTGCCTCTATGCCGAAAAAATAGAAGTCAATGGCGACTCTTTTGGCAATCATAAACTGTACTCCCCACTGCAGACCGGCGCTCATGGTGCTTCCCTCTACTTTAATTTCCTCCGTAAAAAGGATGGGATTTCCAAAATCAGGACTTGTAGTTTGACTGCTTTTGCCGCTCATGGTATAAGTCTGGTACTTCAGATAGGGTGAAAAATAAAATCCGGCCGCCTGGGTATGATGTCCGGAATAATGCCTGTAGGCTGCCCGGATTGCCATAGTACTAAGGAGATCATTGCTGATATCAGTCGGTTTTGCACCCTTGTAGAATTTGCTGATAAATGGCTTGCTGGACGGAATTCCTACTCCTACGGTAAAAGAGCTTTTGGCGCTGAATTTACGTTCATACTCAAAGGAGGTGCTGTTGAAAAGGAGATTGACAGGAAGAAACTTTATCACATTCTTGTGGACATCCGGCGTGGTTTCATTACCGGTTGTCGTCTCCTGTCCGAAAGCAAAAGCAGAAACAGCAATAAAAAACAAAAAAAGTGTTGTAGTTTTCATGGTTGTTGTTTGATTAGCTAATGATGACTTGAATTGTAAATATATGCAAAAGTTTTTTGAAATTGCACGGTCATGTGAAAGGATTTGTTTATTCGGTTATGTGAAGTTGTTCCGACAAAGATGCATTTGTAATTGGAGGAAAGGCTTAGTCGGGAATTGCATTAGGGAAAGGATTTACACAAAACTCAGCACGTCCCGGAATCCTCAAAACATAGCGATACCTCTTCAGCCCACTGGTGAATTATTTAATTGGTTATTCTTCAAAATGAGCGGACAAAATAAGAAAAAACCTGGTTACTTGCTGCTACTTATTGCCGGATTGCTCTCTAATTCAACCGGTAATGAGCCCAGGCCGTTTTTATTAGCCGGCGCAGATTTTGTATAGGAATAAACATTCTTGATAAAAAGGTCTCTGATCTTATCCAGGGTTGGATCGGTGGATAGTTTTGTCAAAGCATCTATATTCAGTAATAAATCCCTGATACCCTGAAAGATCTCGTTGTTGGGCACCTGAATGATGCAATTCAGGTCGCAGGAGTCTTCATTTTGGAACAATTTTGTAAATACCTTACCGGTAATTTTGGCATTACCATTGCATTCGACTTTCCCGGTGCAAAAGATATTTCCTTCGAATATACCGCTTATGATCATTTCTGAACAGATAATATCGCCTTTGACGGTAGAGTTTGAATCCAGGATTACCTTTTGAGTTGAAAGTAATGTTCCATAAAAATTACTTTCGATTTTAAAAGATTTCCTGGTTTTAATAAATCCTTCCAGAATACTTTCTTCAGGTATCAGTATTGGAATACCTTCATCTTTCTTTGGTGGAATGTTATTGCTTTGCGACATAATAGTTTACATTTTAGGGTTAAATGTTTTTTATCAATCCTTGAAATATTAGGAAACTCAGACAGCGCTTTTAATTAGATAAACTTTTGAGGAACTAAATGAATTATTCACAACTTAACTTTTGAACCATAAATATAATATAATTTTTTAAATGAGAAATAGCTCTTCGGAATAATATTGGCTAACGTGCTGCAATAGTAAGTATGAAAGGAATTGACGAAAGTTCTAAAACCAATAAAAAGACGATTAATCAATAATTGTTACCTTCTATATGATGTTGCGCAACTACCTGGAAATTCCAAAAATACAAAAGCCAACCGCTGATTATCAGGCGATTGACTTTTTAAATGTGACCCCACCGGGATTCGAACCCAGATCAAAAGAACCGGAATCTTCCATTCTATCCATTAAACTATGGGGCCGGTTATTGTGCTGCAAATGTAACAATAATCTTGTGACTGCGCTCCGTCGCAAGCGAAATGGTCCAAAAAACAATGCAAACTTTACTGCCATATCCTTTTGCTTAACTTCGCAATGACTAGGTTATATCCGTTAGAAAAAATATTTTTGTCTGAATGAATTATGCAATTATCGACGTGGAAACTACCGGGACTTCTCCTTTAAACGGGAAGATTACCGAGATTGCTGTCTACATTTTCAATGGATCTGAGATAATAGATTCTTTTTGCTCGCTGATCAACCCTGAATGCGGTATTCCCTGGAACATTACCAAGTTAACAGGCATCACCAACGAAATGGTTGAATCTGCGCCAAAATTCTACGAAATCGCCAAAAAAATCGTTGAAATTACTGCCAACACCACTTTTGTCGCCCACAATGCCTCTTTCGATTACTCCTTTGTCAGGGAGGAGTTTAAACGGCTCGGATACGACTACAAGCGCAAAACATTGTGTACTGTAAGCCTTAGCAGGAAACTGATCCCCGGGCTCCGCTCCTACTCACTTGGCAACATCTGCCAGGATTTAAACATCCAGATTCAAGACCGTCACCGTGCATCCGGCGATGCTTTAGCAACAGTTGAACTTTTTGCCAAAATCCTAAGACAGAATGAGACTGTTGACCACGATCTTTTTTCTTCCCGAAAGGGCAATCTTTCAGAAGAAACGATTGCATCGATACCGGGCAACTGTGGGGTTTATTATTTGTATGATTCAAAAGGGGACCTGATATACATCGGCAAGAGCAAAAATATCCACCAGCGGATTATTGCACATCTGAACAACAGGCTCACCAAAAAAGCAATGGAAATGAGTGAGCGTATTGCATCGGTCGGCCATGAGGAGACCGGCAGTGAACTGCTTGCCATGCTTTTGGAGTCGGAAGAGATCAAAACCAACCGGCCACATTACAACCGTGCGCAAAGGAGATCGGCCAACAACTTCGGTATTTTCTCCTTCGGGGATGAAAATGGTTACCTTCATCTGCAGGTCCGGAAAATTACGGAAGATGATGTACCGCTGATATTGTTCAGTTTTAACCGGGAAGCGGTGGACCTGCTGCATGCAAAGGCTGAAAAACATGCGCTCTGCAAAAAACTGTGCCATCTTGACGATCGTGCGGTTTCTTGTTTTAACTCCGGATTCGGGGTGTGTATGGGCGCCTGTGAAGGCAAAGAAGAACCCGAAGTCTATAATCTGCGCGTTCAGGAGGCAGTTAAACCATGGCAGTTCCATTCGCAGAATTTTTTCGTACTCGAGAAGGGAAAGCATCCGGAGGAGATGGCAGTCGTTAAAATTGCCCGTGGCAAATATATCGGATACGGCTTTTTATCAACTGATAGCTTATATGCAGATTTAGAGACGCTTAACGACTGTATCCGACCCGGAAAAGACAATTGGGATGCGCGTAACATCATCAGGGGTTACCTGAAGAAAAACCACCGGTTGGTGAAGATCATTGAATATTAACCGGCATCAGCCAATCCCTCCTTGTACCTGGCAATTACCCTTTCACGTGCAAATGCGTGATCTATTATTTTCTCGGGATATTTGTCTGTTCCATATTCAGTCACCCATTTTTTGATGTATTGCAGATCCGGGTCAAATCGCTGCATTTGTAATTCCGGATTAAAAATCCTGAAATAAGGAGCTGCATCGCAACCGGAGCCTGAAGCCCACTGCCATCCGCCGTTGTTGGATGCCAGATCGTAATCATTCAGTTTTGTGGCAAAATAGGTTTCACCCCATCTCCAGTCTGTCAGGAGATGTTTACACAGGAAACTAGCCGTTACCATTCTTACACGGTTGTGCATAAATCCGGTCTGGTTCAGTTCGCGCATACCGGCATCCACCAGGGGATAACCTGTCAATCCGTCGCACCATGCCTGGAAATGGTTCTGGTTATTTTCCCACCGGATATTGTCATAGGCAGGTTTGAAGGCACGGGTAGTTACCTGCGGAAAAAACCACAAGATCTGGCTGTAAAAATTGCGCCAGATCAGTTCGGACAAAAACAGATCCGAATGAAGCATCGCCAGTGCCGTGATTTTTCGGATGCTCACCGTACCGAACCGAAGATGGAGGCTTAGTTTGGATGTTCCGTTCCTGGCTGGAAAATCACGGTCTTTCGCATAGTTTTCCAAAAGACTTTGCGGCAGGCATCTGGGGGGAAAAATGTTATCAACCTTCGAAAAACCCAGCGAATCGATGGTGGGCATTGCAATGGGCTTTATACGGATAAAGTTGTGAAAATAGAGGGATGTTTTATTCGCACGCACGCTCTCAATATTCAGTTTCTCGAGAAAGCGGTTTTTATAGGGAGTGAAAACGGTATAAGGTTTTCCGTCCTTCTTGACCAACTCATCTTTCTCGAAAATCACATGATCCTTGTAGGTAATAAATTCAGCCCGGTTCATTTTCAGGAAACGCTCAATCTCCATATCCCTGTAGGTGGTATAGGGTTCGTAATCCCTGTTGCAGTAAACACTGCAGATATGGAATTTCTCAGTCAAACCTTTAAAGACCTCCATAGGCCTGCCGTGTGCAACAAGGAGAGATGATCCGAATTTTTCCAGTTCTTTTTTTAACTGCAACAGCGTATCGAACACGAAATTAACCCTGTAATCAGATCCATTGTCAATTCTTACCAGGATCTCAGGATTAAAGATAAACAGGATTAACACATTCTCACGGGTTTTCAGTGCATGAAACAATGCTGTATTGTCTTCTAACCGAAGATCCCGGCGCATCCAGAAGATGTTGACAACGGGTTTTTCTTTTTGGTTTATCATCCGAAAAATGTTGGAGTTTGATGTCAGAAATATAAGAAAAAACAAAACTAACTATAACTTTGCATTCCAAAACAAACGAACAGTATCAATAATCTGAATATTTATGAATATAAGAGGTTTTGCAAGTGACAACAATTCGGGTATCCACCCTGAAATTTTGAAAGCCATCGAAACAGCCAATACGGGTCATGCGGTTGGATATGGCGACGATCCTTATACGGAAAAGGCCAAAATGCTTTTCAAAAAAGAATTTGGCGAGGAGACCGAAATCTTCTTTACGCTGACCGGAACCGGAGCGAATATACTTTCCATTCAGTCTGTATGTCAGTCTTTTAACGCGATTCTATGTACTGAAACCGCGCATATACATACCGATGAATGTGGTGCTCCTGAAAAATTTACAGGCAGCAAACTGATCCCGATCCCATCCGGAAACGGGAAGGTCTCACCTTCGGAATTGTTGAAAAAACTGCATGGTTTCGGCGTTGAACACCATTCCCAACCCGGGTTGCTCAGTATCTCGCAGGTTACCGAGATGGGTACCGTATATACCACGGTAGAGATTCGTGAACTTGCCGCAATTGTTCACAACTATGGCATGTACCTTCACATGGACGGAGCCAGGATCTCAAATGCGGCAGTTGCGCTCGGTCAGAACTTCAGGGCCTTTACAAAAGATGCCGGAGTGGATGTGCTCTCTTTCGGAGGCACCAAAAACGGCTTGATGCTGGGCGAAGCTGTGTTGATATTTAATCCCGAACTAGCCAAAAACACCAAATATTTCCGCAAACAGGCAGCACAGCTGTTCTCAAAAATGCGGTTCATATCTACGCAGTTTATACCCTATCTGGAAGATGAAATCTGGAAAAAAAATGCGGCACATGCCAATAAAATGGCACAGATGCTGGCCGGAATGGTATCCGGTATTAAAGCCATTAAAGTTACCCAGAAGGTAGAGGCCAACGGAATTTTCGCCATATTGCCTAAAGAAGTCATTCCGTTGATCAGGCAGGAGTATTTTTTTTACGATTGGGATGAATTCAAAGGAGAAGTCAGATGGATGACCTCTTTCGATACAACAGAAGAGGATATCTGCAATTTGGTTTCCTTGCTGAAGACCCATTTGAACTAAAATGGGTTAAGCCGCTTTTTTGTTGTACTTTTGCAAATTATCGAAAAAAACAAACATGATTAGTCGAAGGATTATCCGAACCAAAGTGCTGCAGATTCTTTATGCACACGTCTCATCCGCTGATAAATCCGTCAGTTCTTCAGAGAGCGAATTGCATTTCAGTATTCAGAAAACCTACGATCTTTACCATCTTCTGCTGATGCTTCCAGTAGAATTATGTGATTACGCTGAGCGGATGATGGAAATCAGAAAGCTAAAAAATTTTCCTACCCCGGAAGAGCTTAATCCGAATATGCGTTTTGTCTCCAACCGGCTGATCAGTAAACTGAAGGACAACAATGATTTAAACGCTTACATCAAAAAGAACAAAGTCAATTGGGTGAACAGCCAGGAATTGGTTAAGAAAATATACCAAACAATGGTTGAATCCGATGTTTACAAAAATTATCTCGCTGAAAAAGAGGATGATTTCCAGGTTGACAAGAGATTTTTTGAGGATTTTTACGCTGAAGTATTGTTGAAAAGTGAGTTTGTTTTCAACGAATTTGAGGAACAGAGTATTTACTGGAATGATGACCTTGATTTTGTTGTATCCATGGTAATCAAAACACTGAAAAAATTCAAAGAAGAAAGCAATATCAACGATCACCTCTCTTCCCTTTACAAAGATGAGGAGGACAAAGAGTTTACAGTTCAGCTTTTCAGGAAAACCCTTGCAGGCAGCGAAGAGAACCGGAAAACTATTGAGGCATATACCAAAAACTGGGATGTCGACCGTGTGGCCACCATGGATGTTTTGATTATGGAACTGGCGATTACCGAGCTTACTGCTTTTCCGTCTGTACCGATAAAAGTGAGCCTGAACGAATACATCGAACTGGCAAAATATTACAGTACCCAAAGGAGCAGTATCTTTATCAACGGCGTACTGGACCGTATCACCAAAGATTTCAAAGACCAGGGTAAGATTATCAAAGCCGGAAGGGGTCTTTTGGAAGGATGACGGCCAAATATTCTATATTGCTTTTTTTAGCTGTCGTTGTAGGTTTATCGGGTTGCAACAATTCATCAACCAACCGTTCCAAACCTGCCGCATCAGCCGATCCGGCTAAAAAAAAGAATCCTGGTAAGATTGAATTTACGGAAGAAATGCATAATTTCGGGACTTTAAAGGAAGGTGAAACAGTAGTTTATTCGTTCCGGTTTAAGAACAACGGAGACACTCCTTTTCGTTTGACCAGCGTGGAACCAACCTGCGGATGCCTGACTGTTCAGTACGATAAAAATGAAATAGATAGTCAGTCTGTTTCGGTTATAGATGTGATTTTTCATACCGAAGGTGAATGGGGAAATCAAATCAAGACGGTAAATATTGAGACCTCCAACGGAGAGACCAAAACATTAACCATCGGCGCTTATGTCGAGAACAAGAATTTTAATATTGATTTAAATAGTTTAAAATGAGCACATTGATTTATGTTATTGCCGAACAACAGCAACAAAGCATGTTGGGAATGTTTTTACCATTGGTAGCGATTATTGTTGTATTTTACTTTTTTATGATTCGTCCCCAAATGAAACGTCAGAAAGAGACACAGAAATTTCGTGATGCCCTGCAAAAGGGAGACAAAGTGGTAACAACAGGAGGTATCTACGGAAGAATTGACGAGATAAAAGATCAGATTATCTTTCTTGAAGTTGCACCGAACCTCAAATTAAAAGTGGATAAGAGTGTTGTGCTAAAGGATATGTCTGATGCACCTATGCCGGCAAAATAAATTGATGAGGTTGTTCCAAAAGCAAATAAATTCTTGAAATAGACTTTTGAGGCAACCTCTTTTTTATTTGATCATTGACTTAGTTTATTATCATGAGGCAGATCTGGCCCGGAAAGATTTTCTTGTATGTAAAACGCAAAGTCAAAAACTTTAGTTACCGCAAGGCTATTGTCTTTTTGATATGCCTGGCTCTCTCCTCTTTTCTATGGTTGCTGAGCAGCCTGGAAAAGCGCTACACCAGCAGGATCAGCGTACCTGTCAATTACATTGATTTCCCCAAAGACAAGCAACTCTCCGGCACATTACCGCAAAAATTCGATCTGATGGTCGATGCCTACGGTTATACTTTGCTGAGTTACAAATTGCGGATGTCATTTTCGCCTGTACTCCTCAATGTGAGTGAACTGATCGACAATGCCTTGGAAAGCAGCAAAAGGTTGCGTTATACCGTATATACTGTCAACCACAAGGAGGAGATTGAGAAACAGATCAGCAGTGAAATCAGGATTTTGTCCATTAAACCCGATTCGCTGGTGTTTAATTTCAGCAAAATTATTTCGAAGAAAATCAGGGTCAAACCAAATCTGAAGTTAAGTTTCGAAAATCAGTATTCTCTTGAATATGAACCAACTTCCCTGCCGGATTCCATCCTGGTAAGCGGACCAAAAAATATACTTGATACTTTGCAATTTGTTGCAACGAATCGTATCTCAATTACAGGTTTGTCAAGTTCTTTTGAACGAAAAGTAATGCTTCAGCCTGTCCCGGGATTGAAGAAAACTGTTGAAGAAGTTTATTTAAGGATTCCTGTGGAGCAAAACACGGAAGTAACCTTTGAAGTCCCCATCGAGGTGATCAGCAAACCCGCCGAAATCATCCTGAAAACCTTCCCCGGCAAGGTAAAAGTAACCTGCCGTATCGGTTTGAGTAAATACAAAAACCTGGATTACAGTACTTTTCGTGCATATATCAATTACGATAAAATCTCTGTCCTGGATACCCGGCTTCAGGTTATGTTTGAAAGCCCGGATAATTTAGTACTGGCAGTTGATTACTCGCCCAAAGAGGTTGAATATATTCTGGAAAATATTAAATAACTTGTCATGTTAACCATCGGCATAACAGGCGGTATAGGAAGTGGCAAATCCACTGTTTGCAGGGTCTTCAGGGTACTGGGAATACCTGTATTCCAGGCAGATCTTGCTGCGAGACGGTTGCAGGACGAGGATCCGCACATAAAAAGCAGTTTAATCAAGCTTTTTGGTCCGGAAATATATACCGAAAATGGCTTGTTAAACCGAAAATTGCTGGCAGGAATAATCTTTGAAGACCATGTATTGCTGGAACAAGTCAGCCAACTTGTTCATCCTGCTGTCCATAAGGAATTCGATCATTGGAAAGGACAAAGAGTAAATGTTCCATATGTGCTGTACGAAGCTGCCATCCTTTTTGAAACAGGAAGTTTTCATGGTTTTGACTATACCATCCTTGTGGTTGCAGATGAAAAGGAACGGATGGAACGTGTGATGAAAAGAGATCAGGTATCAGCAGCGTCCACGAAGCAGCGAATGAATAATCAGATGAAAGATGCCGAGAAGATCAAATTGGCAGATTTTGTAATTGAGAATAATGATAATCAACTAATTATACCTCAGGTATTAAAATTGGATCAAATATTTAAATCAAAGAGTCATGTTTGGAAAATGGATCGGTAGTGGATTGGGATGGACATTGGGTGGCCCCATCGGCGCTTTGGCAGGTTTTGTCTTAGGAACCTTGTTTGATCTTTCGGATAAATCGGAAGGCGCGAAAGCCTTTCAGAAAGGGATGCCTACAACTCCGAACGATTACCTCTTCAGCCTGCTTGTACTGGTTTCCGCAGTGTTAAAAGCGGATGGGAGAATCATGAAATCCGAACTCAACTATGTCAAAGAGTTTTTCAAAGTTAATTTTGGTGTAGAAGGAGCGCAAAATGCCTTAAAGGTGCTGCAGGATCTTACCAGGCAAAATATCCCGGTTACCGATGTTTGCCAACAGATCAAAAATTACATGGATTATCCCTCACGACTTCAGCTTATCCATTTTCTTTTCGGCATTGCAGCTTCAGACGGTGTGATACACCCTGAAGAGCTGAAACTGATCCGACACATTTCAGGCAGCCTGGGGATTTCAAATGCAGATTATACTTCCATAGAAGCAATGCTGATCCCAAAAACAGACTGGGCATACGATGTACTGGAAATTGGTCCTTCAGCATCCAACGAAGAGGTGAAAAAAGCATACCGGAAAATGGCTGTAAAATACCATCCTGACAAGGTCAGCTATTTGGGTGAAGAAGTGCAACAGGCTGCAAATGAGAAATTTAAAAAAGTCAACGAGGCCTATAAATTAATTTCTACTGAAAGAGGTATTTAATACAGAATTTTATACTTATTTTTAAGGAATATAAATAAATTTAAACTAGATCGATATGAAAAGATTCTTACTGACTTTTTCTTTTGTGGTTTTGGCAATGGTAACATTTGCTGCAACCTTTAACCTTGGTCTCAAAGCTGGTTACAATTCCTCCAAACTATCTGGTAACGTGAGTAATTTTACATCAAATGCTGATGGAGGATACGCAATTGGGGCTTTTGGAAGATTCGGAGGTAAATTATATATTCAGCCCGAGTTTCTTTATGTAGTTAACAATTCTAATTTAACGGTTGGCACAGCTAAAGATGCGTTAAAAACGAAGTTCATTCAGGTCCCGTTGCTGTTGGGTTTGAAATTGCTCGATCTGAAGGTAGTTCAGTTACATGCTTTTACCGGACCTGCAGTAGCCTTTTCTTCCGGCTATGAAAGTAGTCAAAACCTTAAATATAATCTTAGCAAATCAACCTGGGATTACCAGTTGGGTGCCGGCTTGGACCTACTGATATTCACACTGGATGTCCGCTATTCATGGGGGTTGTCAAATAGAATTGATACCTCGGACATAGGATCCAATTTTAGCAGCAAAGCAAATGCATTCAGGGTTTCGTTGGGTATAAAATTCATGTAGTCCGGATAGCCATCAACAATGGAAATATAAATACGAAAGCCGCTTTTCAGCGGCTTTCGTATTTATATTTCAGTTAAATCTTTATTTCCTCCCTCTTTTGATTTTAAAAGACAATAGCGTATTTTGGTGTACCTAAGTATCATATAATTCCCACTCATTTTATATATTTTTGTATCTTGTCATTAATTAAGGTATCCATGAACAAAACGATTAAAGCACTTTTGGCACTTCAGGTTCTGTTCCTGCTCTCCTCCTGCGCATCAATCAAAATATCAAGTGATTATGATAAAAGTGTCCGGTTCTCTGCTTTCGGTACTTACGAGTTTACCAATGAGACACTGAATCTGCCAGTCGATGATACCGGCAAGCAATGGCTTTTGACGGCTGTCGGAAACGAACTTGCAGCTAAAGGTTTTACCAAGGCAGAGAAGCCCGATGTACTGATTGATATTAAGATCAAAACCAGGCAGATACATACTGCAACCGCAAGCAACAGCGTCGGAGACGGAGACCGGTACCGCTGGGGTGCGGATTTTTCAACCGCCAGGGTCAATTATGAACAATATAAACAAGGTACCGTTTTTGTAGATATGATTGACGCTTCAACAAATACACTCGTCTGGGAAGGACGCGCAACAGGCACTTTCGATTCGGATGCCAATCCGGCAAGAAAGGAAGAGAAAATAAAATACGGAACGAAACAGATGTTTATGAACTATCCCCCTGAGAAATAAAACTGTTATTCAATAACGATCATTCATCCAGGCAGAAAAAGCTGATCAGAACGGATAACCGATTGCCAGATTAAAGCGCCAGCCATGGAAAACATCTCCCGAACGGAGCCAGTTGCCATTTTCACCAGTATACGGGGTTCTGAGCGGAAGTCCGAGATCAGTTCGC
>JBBQHB010000018.1:0-63371 GCA_038323575.1 Bacteroidales bacterium
CCAGTTGTTGAGGGCGGGCCTGGGTTGGTGCCCGGGGGTTGGGGGGCGGGCCGGGGGGGGGGTTTTGTGGGGTGGGCCCGGCGGTTGGGGCTATTGGGTGGGGGGTGTTTGGGGGGGCTGCGCCGCCCCTAACTCCCCCCAAATGCCCGCGAAGCCTGTCATTCCGAGCGAAGCGAGGAATCTCTCTATAAATAACGGTTGGAATGAAAAGCGAAGCGAGGAATCTCTCAATTATAAAGCGACCGGGACGAAAAGCGAAGCGAGGAATCTCCTCAACCATAGCGACTGGAATGAAAAACGAAATGAGCAATCTAAGATTGAATTAAGAGAATAAACGAAAGAAAAAAGAGGCCGGTCTGTAATAAAAAATTACTTAAGGCCATAAAAAAAATTAATTCCATGGGAAAAACCATTTTACCAATTATTGCCGGGATATGCCTCGGCCTGCCGCTTGTTAAAGAAGCAAGTGCCCAAAAACCAAATATTCTCTTTATCGTCGGAGATGATATGGGTTTTGCCGATGTCGGGTTTCACCAATGCAAAGACATTCCTACGCCAAACCTGGATGCGCTTGCGGCTTCCGGCGTAAATTTTTCCAACGGCTACGTCAGCGGACCCTATTGCTCTCCGACGCGTGCCGGTTTGATGACGGGCCGCTACCAGCAACGCTTTGGCCATGAGTTCAATCCGACCGGAAACAATGGAATGCCGATCACGGAGACGACCATTGCCAACCGGCTCAAAGCCGCCGGTTATGTGACTGGCCTTGTCGGCAAGTGGCATTTGGGTGCACCTGCCGAAATGCAGCCGCAGAAAAGAGGGTTCGACGAATTCTTTGGCTTCCTCGGCGGGGCCCACAGTTATTTTAATACAGCGGGTATTCTTCGCGGCACAGAACAGGTAAATGAACTGGATTATACCACCGACGCCTTTGGCCGCGAGGCCATCAGTTTCATTGAGCGGCACAAAGCCCACCCCTGGTTTCTATACCTGGCCTTCAATGCCGTCCACACCCCGATGGATGCCACCGACGACCGGCTTGCCAAGTTTCCGAATGTTGAAAACAAACAGCGGAAAACTTACGATGCGATGATGCTGGCGATGGATGAGGCAATTGGTAAAGTGCGCAAAAAACTAACCGATGCTGGTTTGGAAAAGAATACGCTCGTCATTTTTATCAGCGACAACGGCGGGCCAACGATGAAAGGTGTGACCGTCAACGGCTCCTCCAACGCACCGTTTCGCGGCAGCAAACGCACTACCCTGGAAGGAGGCATTCATGTCCCCTTTCTGCTCTCATGGCCCGGGACTGTAAAGCCTGGAACGTACGAATCTCCTGTTATCCAGCTGGATCTGAATGCGACGGCTCTCGCTGCAGCCGGGGTAAAAGTGATGCCTGAATGGAATCTTGACGGCGTATCCCTGCTTCCCTTCCTGACCGGCAAACAAACTGGCGCTCCGCACAATGCACTTTACTGGAGGATGGGAGAGCAAATGGCTATCCGGGTGGGCGACTTTAAACTGGTTAGGTACGACAGCAATGCCGACACGAATACAGGCGAGAAAAAGCAGCCGGTCACCGCTGCCAGGTTATACAATATCTGGGAGGACAAGGGAGAAACCAAAGACCTGGCCGGTATTATGCCCGATAAGCAGAAAGAGCTGCAGACCTTGTGGGATGCATGGAATTCCACCCTTGCAACACCGCTTTGGGGACTACAGCCTGGCGACAGCGATGGGGCCGAGCCTGGTGCACCAGCGAAAAGAGATCGGAAAAAAAGGGTATTAAGCGAATAATAAATTTCTCAAATGGATTCCAAAATATTGTTATGTTCCTTTCTGCCGGGACTGTTTTTTGCTCAGGCGGCGCAGGCAAAGAAAAGTGCCTCAGCGAAGCCCAATATCCTGATCATCGTCGCCGATGATATGGGCTATTCGGATGCCGGCTGTTACGGCAGCGAAATTCAGACACCAAACCTCGACCGTCTGGCATCGTCCGGCATACGTTTCACCCAGTTTTACAATACCGGCCGGTGCTGGCCTTCCCGTGCAAGTCTGCTTACAGGTTATTATGCCCAGTCAGTGAGGCGGGATGCTTTGGCCAATTCCCAGGGTGAGATTGTCAAGCCCCCGACAGGTGGAGCAGGCGGTGTGCGTCCGCGCTGGGCTCAGCTGCTCCCTGAATACCTTAAACCACTGGGTTACCGTTCATACGTTTCCGGTAAATGGCATGTGGATGGCCTGCCGTCGGAGAATGGCTTTGATCATTCCTATCTTACCATGAATACCGAAGGATATTTCGGAGTCCTCAACCATACAGAAGATGATATCAAGTTGCCGCCGATCTCGCCGGATGGGAGTTCTTATTCCACAACCCGGATTGCTGATTATGCCATTAAGTTTCTGAAGGACCATGCAGCAAAGTACACTGATAAGCCCTTCTTCGAATACCTGGCTTTTCACAGTCCCCATTTTCCGATACAGGCTCCGCCCGGGGATATTGCAATTTACAAAGACCGGTATATATCAGGATGGGATGCACTCCGGGAGGAACGCTTTGAACGGATGAAAAAACTCGGACTTATCGATTGCGGACTATCGACCCTCGAACCGGGAACCATACCAAGTTGGAACCTACCTGAGGCAGAACTGCAGAAAAGAATTGGTCCGGGAGAAGTAGGTCATGCCGTACCCTGGATCTCGCTTACCGACGAACAGAAAGAATTCCAGGCCTCGAAAATGTCGGTTCATGCAGCCATGATCCACCGCATGGACATTGAGATTGGCCGCGTGCTTGAACAAATCAGTGCGATGGGAGCTCTTGACAACACGCTCGTTATCTTTGTTTCAGACAACGGTGCCTCGGCAGAGCAGATCATCCGGGAAACCGGTCATGAACTTGGTTCCGAAGTTGGTTCCGCCAAATCCTATCTCGGCATCGGACCAGGCTGGTCAAGTGCCGCAAACACGCCTTTCCGGCTGCACAAGTCGTGGAACCACGAAGGGGGAATCTCCACACCTTTGATTGTCAGCTGGCCGGCAGGCATCAGAGCCCATGGCAAACTGCGCACGAATCCCGCACATCTGATTGACCTGGTGCCCACCGTGCTGGCCATTACCGGTGGAAAGCAGCGTGCAACAGTTGCCGGACTGCCTGTCCCTCAGTTTCCTGGTAAGAGTTTGGTCCCCGCGTTCAAAAAGGATGGTTCTGTGAAGCATGATTTCCTGTGGTGGAACCACGACGGCAACCGCGCCATACGGGTTGGCGACTGGAAACTGGTGGCCGATCACAAATCACCCTGGGAGCTTTTCAATTTGAAAACCGATCGTTCCGAGACGAAGAACCTGGCTGCCGAATATCCTGATAAGGTTAAGGAATTGGAGTTGATGTGGACCAAACATGCAGAGGAATACAATGCAATGCAGCAGCAGGATCCGCCGCCACCGACCGGTACAAAAAAGAAAAAGCCGTAAAAAGGAAAATAGAATTTTTTCGATATGAACTCTAAACACTTGCAAAACAATACCTCCATTAAGCTGGCGATTTTATTTCTATTGATGGGAACTCTTTCGCTGCGGGCAGAAATACCTGCCGATAAACCGACCCTTTCTAAAATCGAACGAGGGTTTAAAAATATTCCCGATTCAGTAAAAACGAGTATTTACTGGTACTGGATGTCGGATAACATTTCTAAGGAAGGGGTGGTCAAAGATCTGAATGCCATGAAAAGCGTTGGAATCAACCGCGCTTTTATCGGTAATATCGGCGGACAGAATGTTCCTTACGGGAAAGTCAAAATATTCGGTGACGAATGGTGGGACATCCTCCACACCGCGCTCAAAACAGCCACTGAACTTAACATTGAAATCGGCATATTCAACAGTCCGGGCTGGAGCCAGTCGGGCGGACCATGGGTGAAACCCGAACAGTCGATGCGTTACCTGAATACCTTTGAGCAACGGGTGACCGGTCCAATGCAGTTCAAGGGGAAGCTGATTGCTCCGAATGCCAATTTTCAGCCGTTGCGCGTCATTGCCTACCGCGATCCGGCGGGAGCCGAAAAGTCCTATCAGGCCCTTCATCCCAGGATAACCTCCGAACCCAAAATTGACAACATCAGCGCCATTTGTGACGGCGATTACAAAACGGAAATTGCTCTTCAGCAGGATAAAACCCTGGCAGTGGATTTTGAAACCGACGCTGAAACTACCGTCAGATCCTTAATTATCAAGGCTTCCGAGAAAAAGACCAAAGCCCGGGGCGAATTACTGGTTAAAGAAGGCAACAACTATCGCTCGCTGAAAACCTTCGAGATCAACCGCAGCAATCCGGCTATTAATGTTGGTTTCGATCCGTATGCCCCGATCGTACTGGCTGTTCCTGAGACCCGCGGCAAAATTTTCCGTTTGATCGTCAGCGCTGTCACGATAGCCGGAGGAATCGCGGAAGTTGATCTTTCCGCTGTACCGAAAATCGAGCGTTATCCCGAGAAATCGCTGTCAAAAATGTTCCAGACACCGCTGCCTTACTGGAAAGATTATCTGTGGGATGCGCAACCTGAAGTAAATAACCAATCACTGGTAATTGATCCCGGAACAGTGGTTGACATTACCAATTACAGCTCACCCGATCATACAATTAACTGGAATGTCCCTGCAGGAACCTGGGTCATCATGCAAACAGGCATGACTACCACCGGTGCAACAAACAGTCCGGCATCGCCTGAGGGGACGGGCCTCGAAACCGATAAAATGAGCAAGAAGCACATCGAGTCACATTTCAATGCCTACCTGGGCGAGATCATGCGCCGCATTCCGGCTGCCGACCGCAAAACGTGGAAAGTTGCTGTTCAGGACAGTTACGAAACAGGCGGTCAAAACTGGACAGATGGTATGATTGAGGAGTTTACATCCAGGTATGGATATAGTCCCGTGCCATATTTGCCTGTTTTGCGGGGAAATGTTGTCGGAAGCCGCGATATTTCGGACCGATTCCTCTGGGATTTAAGAAGGATGGTTGCCGACAAGGTTTCTTACGATTACGTTGGCGGTTTAAGGGAGGTATGCCACAAAAACGGTTTGACAACCTGGTTGGAAAATTACGGGCACTGGGGTTTTCCGGGAGAATTCCTGCAATATGGCGGACAATCCGACGAAATCGGCGGTGAGTTCTGGAGTGAAGGCGATTTGGGAAACATTGAAAACCGCGCCGCTTCCTCTTGTGCGCATATTTACGGCAAGCAGAAAGTATCGGCCGAATCGTTTACCTGCGGCGGAAAGGCATATTCCCGTTATCCGGCTACCATGAAACCGCGCGGCGACCGCTTCTTTACCGAAGGAATCAACAATACCCTTTTGCATTTGTTTATCGAACAGCCCGATGAAAAGGAACCGGGACTGAATGCAGGTTTCGGGAATGAATTCAACCGCCACAACACATGGTTCAGTTACATGGATCTGTTTACCCAATACCTGAAGCGGACCAATTTTATGCTTCAGCAGGGAAACTATGTGGCTGATGCGGCATATTTTATTGGTGAGGACGCACCAAAGATGACCGGTATCTGTGATCCGGCTTTGCCAAAAGGATATTCATTCGATTACATCAACGGCGAAGTTATCAACACCAGAGTGAGCGTCAGGGATGGCAAGCTGGTGCTGCCGGACGGAATGAGTTACCGCATCCTGGTTCTTCCCAAACTGGAGACGATGCGGCCCGAATTGCTGAAGAAAATCCGGGAACTGGTACTTCAGGGGGCTGTGGTTTTGGGTCCGGCGCCGAAATATTCCCCAAGTATGCAGAATTATCCGAAAGCAGATGCCGAAGTGCAAAAACTGGCTGCCGGGCTTTGGGGAAAGGTCGACGGAGTTAAAGTGAAATCAGCCAAAGTAGGCAAGGGGATGATTCTTTCGGGTATGGAAATGCAGGAGGCATTTGATTTGATAAAAGTTGTACCTGACTGTAAGTTCAGTGACAATGATCCGGCGCTTTTTATCCACCGGAGGGTAACTGATGGCGATCTCTATTTTATTTCCAACCAAACCGACAAAACCATAACCATTTCTCCTGAATTCAGGATAAAAGGCAAGAGTCCTGAACTATGGAGTTCCGTAACCGGAATATCACGTAAATTGCCCGCCTTCGAACAAAATGGAGCGACAACGATGGTGCCGCTGAAACTGGAAGCATATGAAAGCCAGTTTATTGTCTTCAGGAACAAAGCAGGCAAACCTGGCTCAAAAGATCTCCTGTCAAACTTCCCGGAAGGGAAAGTTCTGGCAGATTTGAACAGTAACTGGAAAGTAACCTTCGATCACGCGAAAAGAGGTCCGGCCAATCCGGTGGAGTTTAAAACCCTTACTGACTGGACGCTTTCAGCCAACGACAGCATTAAATACTTTTCAGGAAAAGCTGTTTATAAAACATCGGTTAACCTGACAGGAATCGCCGCAGGTCAGAAAATAATGCTGAACCTGGGACAGCTTACTGTGATGGCCAAAGTCAAAGTAAACGGCAAGGATGTTGGCGGGGTATGGACGGCACCATGGCAGGTTGATATCGGCTCTGCCGCAAAAAACGGGGACAATACCGTGGAAATTTCAGTGGTGAACAACTGGATGAACCGTTTGATCGGCGATCAAAAAATGCCGGCAGAGCAGCGACCAACCTGGACGATAACTATTCCTTACAAAGCAGATAGTCCACTGCAACCTTCGGGATTGTTCGGGCCTGTCACAATTTCATCGTTTAACCTGTAAGAAAATGAACAAAAGCCGATCATCTCTTTTGTCCGGAGCAGTCATGACGGTATCACTATTTTCCGGTGTTGCTCCTTCGTTGGCAGAAAATCCTGTGCATGCTACGGGCGCTTCAGCAAAACCCAATGTGCTTTTTATCGCCATTGATGATTTGAACGATTGGGTTGGCTGCCTCGGTGGTCATCCACAGGCTATTACGCCTAATATGGATCGGTTTGCCAAACGCGGGGTCGTCTTTACCAATGTGCAGGTTCAGGCTCCGCTTTGTAATCCCTCGCGTTCCAGCGTACTGACGGGTATGCGCCCTTCAAGCACAGGAATCTATGGACTTGCACCCGGTATCCGTGCGGTGGAGGCTACTAAAAATTGCGTTTCATTGCCACAGTATTTCAGGAATCAAGGTTATTTTACTGCCGGATTTGGTAAGGTATTTCATGATGGTTCTATCCCTCAAGAGCTTCAGAAAGATGAATTTGATGTATGGGGGCCTGCACCGGGGATGCCATTACCGAAGCAGAAATTTATCAATACCCCAAACTTGATGAAAGCGGTGGACTGGGGCATCTTTCCTGAAGACGACCGCGATCAGGCCGACTGGAAAACGGCAGACAATGCCATTGAACAGTTGAATTCAAGGCCGGAGGACAAACCATTTTTTCTTGCTGCCGGATTCAGGTTGCCGCATGTTCCTTGTTTCGCCTCCAAAAAATGGTTCGGCTTGTTTCCTCCTGAAAATCAAATAAAATTGCCGTTCTGGTTGCCCAATGATCGTGCCGATGTGCCGTTTTTCTCCTGGTACCTGCATTGGGACTTGCCTGAACCGAGGTTGTCGTGGCTGAAAAAAGAAAACCAGTGGCAAAATCTGGTCCGTTCCTATCTGGCCAGTACCACCTTTATGGACAGTCAGATTGGCCGCTTGCTGGATGCTTTGGACGCATCAGGAGAAGCCCCAAATACGGTCATTGTGCTTTGGTCGGATAATGGCTGGCAATTGGGAGAAAAAGATATTACCGGGAAGAATTCGTTATGGAAACCTTCAACCCGTGTGCCGCTCATCCTGGCCGGACCGGGTGTGAATGCCGGCGGCCGGTGTTCACACCCTGCCGAATTGCTCGACATCTATCCGACACTGATCGATCTTTGCGGATTTCCGGCCAAACCAGGATTGGAAGGACACACTTTGAGACCGCAGTTGAAAAATGCAAAGGCAAAACGTCAATGGCCTGCCATTACCACGGCCAATCAAAACAATCATTCGGTTGTTACCGGCAAATGGCGTTTTATTCAATATGCAGATGGTTCGCAGGAACTTTACAACAATCAAACGGATCCAAATGAGTGGAAAAATCTGGCAGAAGACCCCAAATACAATATATTCTTCACAGATGCCCGAACTCGGAGCCCCCGGTGATCGGAACGAAAATATTTTTAACAACAACAACCATGATTAACCGTCGGAAGTTTATTCAGAAATCCATCAATGCCGGATTTGGTAGTTGTCTGGCATTTAGTGCTGTAGGGTCAAATTCCGGCCAGCAATTGTTCGGAAATCTGCAGGTTGCTGCAGAGGGGGCTGTTGCGGAAAGGGGGATGAAGCCCGATATCATTTTCCTGATGACAGATCAGCAGCGTTGGGACGCCATCGGCATAAACAATCCGCATATCAAAACGCCCAACCTAGACCGCCTTGCCCGACAGGGAATTCTTTTTAATCAGGCGACTTGCCAGGCGCCCATGTGTACCCCAAGCAGAAACGCCATGATGTTCGGATTGTATCCTTCGCAGTTGGGTATCCGTTCCAATGGTTCGCATGCATTTGGCGACCCTTTTATGCCCTGCGATCCTTTGCCTGCACGGCTTCAGCAATCAGGGTACCAGACAGCAGGATTCGGCAAAACCCACTGGGGCAGAACCGATCAGCCTATCGGGACCCGAGGCTTCGAAACGAGGGTGGTCGGCGCCAAAGAAGTTGGTTTTGAAACTGGTGCGCAGCACTGGCAGGATGACGAAAATCCGGATGGATTGGGGGCTTACAGAAAGGAAGTGGCTACCTACGGAGGAGGGGAGGAAGGGGTTGACGGCTACCGGGGAGTTGTTTCAAATGTGGCCGAGCGTGACCATCGCGATGGTTGGGTGGCTGAAAAATGTCTGGAATTTTTGGAAAACGGCATTGATCCTTCGCGGCCGCTGTTCCTCTATTTGTTCTTTTTGAAGCCGCATGCAGGATTGAATGTGCCAAAAAGATTTGTTGATTTGTATGACATCAGGGATATTCCGGATACGGAGCAACCACCCTGGAAAGAGGAAGCCGGTACGCATCTGGCATATTGTGACAAGTCGAATAAAAATCTGGATAACAGGCATAAAGCCTGGCTGGAGGCATGGTCAAAGATGTCGGCATCAGAAAGAAGACGGACAACCCTCTTTTATTATGCAAATTGCTCCTGGTTCGATGATTATTTTGGGCAGGCATTGCAAAAGTTGGAGAAGGCCGGAAAGCTAAAAAATGCCTTGATAGTCTTTACCTCCGACCATGGCGACATGTTGGGGGAAAGAAACTTCCGGTTTACAAAATACTGCCTTTATGAAAGTAGTGTCAGGGTACCCATTCTGCTTTCGGGAACAGCAGTGCCTGAAAACTTGCGGGGTACTATAGATAATCGTCCGGCAGAATTGGTCGATATTTATCCGACGTTGGTTAGGGCAGCAGGAACGAATCAGGAATTTCTTTCACCCGGACTGGATTTATTGAGTGATCAAAAACACAAAGCCTCCTTTTGCGAGTTTCATGATTCCGGCGCTCCGGCATACATGTGGCGCAAACCAGAATGGAAACTGATTCTGTTTTCGGAACAACCTCTGGCAGAGGCAAGATACTCAAAAGATCAGCTCAAGGGCGAGTTGTATGATCTTAAAAACGACCCTCACGAGTGGAAAAACCTTTATTCTGACAATAAATATCAGGATATCAGAGAAAAATTAAAGACAGAACTACTGGAACATTTGGCGCTTTCTTTTACAGGTTATCCCATAGCCAAGGGTTAGTAACATTAAATGTAGTAAATTTGGTTTATACAATTTAGACTTTTGTAACAATGACCAAAAAAGCAGTAACAACCATTCTATCCCTTTTTTTGTTCTCATTTATTTCAGCTCAGGAGTTTCATGTTTCATCCAAAGGGAATGATGCAAATCCGGGGACGCTCAACCTTCCATTTAAGACCATTGCAAAAGCTGCAGAAGCAGCTCAGCCGGGAAGCACAGTCACGATCCATGAAGGTGTTTACCGCGAAAAGATCACTCCTCCGCGCGGCGGCACTTCCGAAGCCGCGAGAATTGTATACCGCTCAGCGCCTGGCGAAAAGGTGCAGATTAAAGGATCCGAAGTTGTTACCGGATGGGTGAAAGTTGCTGAAGGGGTATGGAAAGTAACCATTCCAAATGCATTTTTTGGAAACTATAATCCTTACCAGGATAGCATATATGGAGATTGGTTCAACGCACAGGGTCGTATCCACCATACCGGGGAGGTTTTTCTCAACGGGAAATCACTCTATGAAGTGGAGAATCCCGAAAAAGTGAGGAACCCGGTGCCATTGCCAAATGCGCAGGACCAGCTGGGGTCAACCTATACCTGGTATTGTGCAGGCAATGAAAAGGAGACCACGATCCAGGCCAATTTCCACTCCTTCAATCCCAACAACGAACTGGTTGAAATTAGTGTACGGTCAACCTGCTTCCATCCTGAAAAACCGGGCATAAATTACATCACCATCAAAGGGCTGCAGTTTTCCCAGGCTGCTACACAATGGGCAGCTCCCACTGCCGGGCAAATTGGCATGATTGCTACCAACTGGTGCAAAGGCTGGATTATTGAAGACAATACCATCAGTGATTCAAAATGTTCCGGCATCACTTTGGGCAAAGAGAAAAGCACCGGACACAATGTATGGCTGGCCGACAGGTCAAAAGATGGCTCTCAGCATTACAACGAGGTCATTTTCAGGGCACTGGAAATAGGCTGGGATAAAAAGAATATTGGTTCACACATCATCAGAAACAATACTATTTACAATTGCGAACAAACAGGCATCTGCGGCAGCCTTGGACCGGTATTCAGCACGGTAACGAACAACCACATTTACAACATCTGGACCAAACGGCAATTCAGCGGAGCAGAGATTGCCGGAATAAAGTTCCATGCAGCGATCGATGTACTGATCAAGAACAACAGGATCAACAACTGCGGCCGCGGGATCTGGCTGGACTGGATGGCGCAGGGGACCCGTGTGTCGTGTAATTTATTGTACAACAACACAACAGATGATATTTTCTGTGAAGTTGACCACGGCCCATACCTGGTTGACAACAACATTTTACTTTCACCATTGTCCGTCTTTGATATGTCGGAAGGAGGAGCTTATGTCCACAACCTGATTACCGGTAAAGTTTTCCCCCGCCCGGAACTAAACCGGTTCACGCCCTATCATTTCCCTCACTCCACCAAAGTCGCAGGATTGATCAATATTCTGCTGGGCGACGACAGGTATTACAACAACATCTTTGCACCCGATAAAAACAATGCAGGCGAAAACAAAAAAGGCGGACAATTTGGATTGGAGGGGTACAATGCTGCGAAGTTGCCGGTTTGGATGGTCTCCAATCTCTATTTCAACGGTGCCAAGCCTTACAGCAAGGAGATTAACTCCGTCGAGAATACCGTATTTGACCCCGGAATCAGGCTTGAAGAAAAGGGGAATGAGGTTTATCTGGTTCTGAATACAGATGAGTCTTTCAGCAGTGTTAAAACACAGATGGTGACATCTGAACTTTTGGGCAAAGCAAAGATGCCGGATGCCCGCTACGAAAATCCGGACGGCGGATCTTTGTCTGTTGATACCGATTATCTTGGTAAGAAAAGAGATGCAAAACAGCCATCCGCAGGACCATTTGAGCATCCCGGAATAGGGAAACAGCTTAGAATCAAAGTCTGGTAACAGCAAACAGGACTCCGCCGGATTGAAAATTACCACCAATGCTAAAAAGACAGAAGTCAATGCAGGATAAAAACTAAAAAGCGCTTCCCAAAGTCCGGAAGCCAATTCTTCGCCCAGACACAAATGACGATAACTACACTTAAAAACGTAAATTAGTAGCCATCATGGAAAGACTACTTAAGAAAGACTTTTTTGCATCCTACCAGTCTATGATTGATATTGATCTGAACCATGCATTATCGTCATTGCAGCAAAAAGAATGGACGGCAGATAAATTTAAATTCTATACCGCAGTATCGGTTATGTCATCATCCAGAATTGAAGGCGAAACGCTGGAAATAGACAGCTACCTGAAGCATAAAATACAAAACATAGAATACCTGTCAAACCTTACCGAAAAGCCCAATGATTTATACGCAGCCTATGAATTTGCAAGAGACAACAAGCTTACCTTGTCTAACTTTTATAAAGCACACAGCATAGCCACCCAACATCTGTTGCCTGAGATGCAAAGAGGTGTTGTAAGAACAGGCAATATGCTTATTATGGAGCAACTAACTCAACGTATTCAATATGAAGCAGCGCCTTCATCCATTGTAAAAGCCGAATTTGAACGCTATTGGGAAGAGTTGGAGGCATTGCTCTCAGCTTCGCTCAGCACAGAAGAGATTTTCTATTTTGCCTCCTACATCCATTTGGTATTTGTAAAAATACATCCTTTTAATGACGGGAATGGAAGAACAGCAAGGCTGCTCGAAAAATGGTTTTTGAGTACGCTTTTAGGTCAGAAAGCATGGTATGCAGGCAGTGAACATTACTATTACAATAACCTTCAAGACTATTACAAGAACCTGGCCCGTATTGGTTTGCTCTATGAGGAATTGAAGTATGAAAAATCATTGCCATTTCTGCTAATGCTTCCCAAGGCAATGGAAACTCAGCAACAAAACAATTAGCAGAGAGTAATGGAACTAAAACTATATCAAATATGACACCAACCAAACTTTTTACCATTTCCTGCCTGGCTGCATCTTTTCACGTCCAGGCCCAACAGCCTGTTGAAAAGCCAAATATCCTCTGGATAGTGAGCGAAGACAACAGCGCCTATTTCATGGGCTGCTACGGCAACAAGTTTGCCACCACCCCAAATATTGACAAACTGGCAACCCAGGGCTTTTTGTATTCGCGTGCCTATTGTCCCCATGCCGTTTGCGCACCATCACGAAATTGTATTCTCACAGGAGTTTACGCTGGCTCAAACGGTCACGAAAACATGCGGAGCAGGTATCCGATGTCTGCAGAAGTTCATACCTACCCGGAGTATTTGCGCAAAGCCGGCTACTATTGCACCAACAACGCCAAGACCGATTACAACACATCAGCATTTGAATACGATGCTATTTGGGATGAAAGCAGCAAAAAGGCAACTTACAAAAACCGACCTAAGGGACAGCCATTCTTCGCTGTTTTCAACATTGAGCTGACGCATGAAAGTCAGATTTTTAAGTCGATACCCAATAAGGAGCTGAGGCACAATCCTGATAAGGTATTTCTGCCGCCTTATGCCCCTGATCTTCCCGAAATGCGGCATGATTGGGCACAATACTATGACAAGATCGAAGATATGGATTCCCGTGTCGGGCAATTCCTGAAAGAATTGGATGAAAGCGGTGAGGCAGAAAATACCATTGTTATGTACTATGGCGACAATGGCGGCATATTGGCGCGCAGCAAGCGCTTTGTCTATGAAACCGGAACCCGGATTCCATTCATCGTCAGGATACCTGAGAAATATAAATACCTGTATCCGGCTGAGAAACCGGGACAGAAAGTCGACAGGATCATCAATTTTGTAGATTTTGCCCCTACTTTGTTAAGCATTGCCGGTACACAAATACCGGCCTACATGCAGGGGAACGCATTCTTAGGAAAACAAACAACGAAGGATCCTGAATATACATTTATGAGCCGGCAATGAATGGATGAAAGATATGACCTGGTCAGGGCTGTCAGGGACAAGCAGTACCGCTATATCCGGAATTACATGCCTTTCCGGATCACCTTGCAGCACGTCGAATTTTTGTTTACTGCACGATCAGCACAGGCCTGGGAGAATGCCTTTAAAGCAGGCAAAACAAATGCGGTACAAAGTGCGCCTTTTCTCACCAAACCTTTGGAGGAACTGTATGATTCGGAAAAGGATCCCTGGGAGGTTAACAACCTGGCCGGTAATCCTGCCTATGCATCTGTCCTGAAAAAAATGAGGAAAGTGCAAACCGACTGGATGATAAAAATAAAGGATGTGGGTTTAATCCCGGAAATAGAGTACAAGAATTTCGCGGGCGACAAATCCATGTACGATTACATGCGTTCTGCAGCCTGTCCGTTCGAAGAACTGATGGAAGCCTCAGACCTCGCCACGTTGGGTGGGAAAGGTGATCTTAATACATTTGTCAAATACCTGACAAGTCCAAACAGCGCAATGCGTTATTGGGGAGTAACCGGGTTGCTGATACTTAAAAATGATGCTAAACCTGCAATTTCCGCACTGAAAGCGGCAACCGCCGATCAATCCGGTGCAGTGGCAACGCTTGCTGCAGAAGCGCTTTACAATATGGGAGAGAAAGAGATTGCCATTAAAACCTACAGCCGTATATTGAAAACCACAGGCGCCGATAAAGAAAATGTATTGATATTTGCCATGAACAGCATTGATGCGCTGAATATCAGAAATCCGGAATTGACAGCTATTATTCAGAAAATGACTGAAAATAGTGAGTTTAAAAAAGGATCGGAACCTTACATAGCCAAGCATTTGACTTATTTCACTGACAAATGGAGTTTGACGAAAAAATAGCAGGTAAAATTAAACCGCCCGCCAATTATCACAATTAAATTCAAATAGTATGCAAAGTACCCGCCGTAAATTTATTTCCACTGCCCTTGCAGGAACTGCTGTCACTGCTTTGCCGTTTTCCTCACCGGGGGCCGCCGGTAAAGCAGTGCTGCCCGATCCGGAATATGATAAACTGGACAAGATACTTAAGCTTCCGGTGTTGAAAAGGGAGCTGTTTCCTTCCCCTGTCATCATTGAAACCCTGGAATTACTCCGTGACAGAAATAATTTTATATGCCGGGTGCGGTCCCGCGATGGTGCAACGGGATTATCCATAGGCCATCCTTTCATTTCGAAGCAGGGATATCCGATGTTTATGAATAGTTTGCAAAAGGGATTTGTGGGGAAGGATGCACGAGATCTGGATCTTCTGATCACGGATGCAGCCGAAAAGAATGTGAAAATTCAGGGTATTCCCCTCTGTGTGCAAATAGCAACG
Source organism: Bacteroidales bacterium (assembly GCA_038323575.1). Taxonomy (GTDB): domain Bacteria; phylum Bacteroidota; class Bacteroidia; order Bacteroidales; family Prolixibacteraceae; genus CAINVV01. Next base: position 15,092 of record JBBQHB010000018.1, read on the forward strand.
ATAGAATTTGCCATCCTGGATATGTTGGGAAACATTGCAGGTAAGCCTGTCGGCAAACTGATCGGAGAGATTCATCATCCCGAGATTGCGGTTTACCTGGGTACCCGGTTGTCAGAACTCCGCAGGATGGAACCTGAGCAGTCACTTGAGCTGGTGAGACAGGATTTCCTGGAAATAAAGGCAAAAGCGATAAAAATACGGGCCGGGGTGGGTGATAATTCCGGATCAGACAGGGATAATGCCCCGGGAAGAACCGAGAAACTGATCAATATGGCCCGCAAAATGTTCGGCGATGAGATGGTGCTGATGATTGACGGAAACGGCACCTATTCTGTAAAGGAAGCCATCCGCATCGGGAAAATCCTGGAAGAGTACAAGTACTATTTTTACGAAGAGCCTGTACCATGGGATTGGTATGAAGAGCAAAAGCAAGTGGCAGAAGCACTGACAATCCGGATGGCGGGCGGAGAAGAGGAATTTGGAATGCACGCCTTCCGCTGGCTTATCGCCAATGATGCTTTTGACATCATTCAACCCGACCTGTTTTATTTCGGCGGGATGATTCGTTCAATGAAAGTTGCCCGGATGGCTGAAGCCAGGGGAAAAACTGTTGTCCCCCATCTGTCGGAAGGGGGCTTGGGTTATCTTTATTTACTGCATCTTACCTCTGCCTGTTCCAATGCAGACAAATACCACGAATTCAAGATGTTTGAAACAAAGGATGCAAATGGTACCCTCATTCCGATTGAAAGCAAAACTCAAGCTTTTGCAAGTATAAACGGAGTCATCAAAGTACCAACCGGGTCAGGTCTGGGGATAAATATTGATCCTGATTACATTAAAACGCATCAGGTTATCAAAGGCTAACCGGAAATATGTACTGACAAACAACCGGAAATACGGACAAAGAATTGGCAGACGGGCACAATTAAGGGTCCGTTGGTTGGAAGGAAAGAATTAAATTTTAAACCGAAAAGTATGAGCAAGAAAAATCCTGATTTTGGATCTGGGAATGTCTCCCGCCGCAATTTTTTAAAGAAAACCGCTTTGTTTACACTTGGCACTGCAGCCATCGGACACAGCCTTGCAGCTGCGGTAACCGGGAAAGGAGCAATTGCACTGGTGGTTTCACCTGACGATGACATAGCATCGTCTCTTCCGGGTACCTGGGCTTTAAGCGAATTAAAATCTGCGCTCGAAAGCCAGGGAACAAAAGTGCGAATCATACACAATATCTCTGATGCGGATATAAAAGAGTTCTGTGTGATACCTGCCGGAATGAAATCGCCGCTCGCACAAAGAATTATCAGTCAGCAGAAAATAGCTGCCCCCACCGGACCCGAATCGCTCTGCCTCGCAGAAGCCAAAATGGAAAACAGGACTGTTTTGCTTGCGGCCGGTGTTGACCGGCGCGGGCTCGTTTATGCCCTGACCGAACTGGCCGACCGGGTCTCCTGTCTCGCTACCGGAAGTCAGGCACTTGAGTTTGCCAAACCGGTCATCGAACGGCCGGCCAGCCGTATCCGGAGCGTCATGCGGTCGTTTTCATCCGACATCGAGGACAAGGTTTGGTTTTACGACCGCGATTTTTGGCGCAACTACCTGACCATGCTGGTCAGCTCCAGGGTGAACCGGTTCAGTTTTACCATGGGGATGAGCTACAATTCTGCCAACAACATTAAGGACGGCTACCTGCTTTTCCCATATCCGTTTTTTGTGGATGTCGAAGGTTACAATGTCCGCCCAAAAGGGCTTTCCGATGAGGAAAGAAAACTGAATTTCGATATGCTGAAGTTTATTGGCGAAGAATGCGTGCGCCGCGGACTCTTGTTCCAGTTTAGTGTTTGGACCCTGGCCTATAAATGGACCAACAGCGCCAATGCAACCTGGCAAATCGAAGGGCTCACGGATACTACGCACGGCGACTACTGCCGCGATGCCCTGGCATTGATCCTGCGCGAAGTGCCTGCCATTACAGGCGTCACCTTCAGGGTACACAGCGAAAGCGGTATTCCGAAAGGGCAGAAGGATTTTTGGAAAACCCAGTTCAGCGCAATTGAGAAATGCGGGAGAACTGTTGAACTTGACATGCATGCAAAGAACATGGAACTGGAGACGCTTGATTCCGCCATTGCCACAGGTCAGCCTACCGTCATTTCACCAAAGATCATGGGTGAGCACATGGGGCTTCCTTATCACCAGACTTCAATCAGGACCAAGGAAAGATCTCCGGCAGGATCATTTACCGACACAGGTGTGGGCCTGATGCCGGGAAACCGGAGTTTCACCCGTTCCGGATATGCCGATACGCTGGCTGAAAACAGGAACTGGGATGTGGTTTTCCGCATTTGGCCCGGCACCCAGCGGTTCCTGCTCAGAGGCGACCCTGCCTTGTTTGCCGGATATGGCCGGAATGCCTCCTTTTGTGGTGCAGCCGGGATCGAATTTTGCGAACCGCTCTTTTTCAAGGGGCGGCATGGTTCAGGCATAGCAGGAGGACGTTGCGCCTATGCGGATGCAACGCTTACGCCTCGTTATGATTTTGAAAAATACCTTTACACTTACCGGCTATGGGGAAGACTTGGCTACAATCCGGATGAAGATCCGGAAGTGTGGCGCCGGGCACTGCGCCGTGACTTTGGGAAGGCAGCAGTGGCTGTCGAAAATGCATTGGGACCCGTTACCCGTGTGCTCCCATTGTTTACGGTTGTCCATGGGGAATCGACGGATTGCGGTACCTACTGGCCGGAAATATACCGGAACATGACTATTGCCGACGAGACCATGAATAAGACCTTTAAAGACGTACTCCCACCTGTGCTGTTTGGCAGTGTGTGTCCTTTCGATCCTCAGATATTCCAAACACCTTACGAATACGGCGATGCGCTTGTTAATGGCAATGCGTCCGGCAAATATTCACCGATCGATGTTGCACAATGGTTCGAAAATGCTGCAGATGCTTCATCGTCTCAGATTGCCGTTGCCCGCAAACTGCTTGGCGCCGGAGCTTCAGCGCCTGCTTTCCGGCGGATTGAGGAAGATGTCCTGATCCAGTGCGGTCTTGCTCACTTCTTCGCAGGTAAACTTCGCAGCGCCGTATTGTGGCAAATCTTCACCCTTACAGGTAACCGCTCAGCCGGAGAAGCTGCAATTGCGAGTTTCACGGTAGGCCGGAATGCCTGGGCAGCCATGGCAGAGCGCGCCAAAGGCGTTTACATTTCAAACATCACTTACGGATCACACAAAGGACATTGGTCCGACCGCATAGCAGCTTTCGACCAGGACATTGCCGATCTGCGGCAAAAGCTGGAAAACCCGGCTCAGCCTTTGAAAACCATTAATCCGGCAACAGCTAAAATCGCCTCCGCAACCGCAGCCGCTAAACCGGACCGGCCGGTCCCGGCGGTACAACATACGCCGGCAGAAAAATTTGTATCCGGACAGCCGCTTGTGGTTGCTCTTCACACCGGAAAAGAAAAGTTGGATCGCGTAATCCTTTACTACCGTCATGTCAACCAGGCTGAGAACTGGGAATCTGTTGAACTGGCGCGCAGCGGTGATTCTTTTCAGGGAGGTATTCCGCCAGACTACACATCCAAAAGATATGCTTTGCAGTATTATTTCGAGATTGTAACAAGCAATAACAAAGTCACGCTTTACCCACCTCTTGCAGCCGATCTGGCTAACGTCCCTTACTTTGTAGTCAGGAGAAAAGCATAAAAAAATGATTGTGAATTACATAAGTGATTTTTTCAATTTATATCGGGAATGCGTATGATCTTGCTTAACAATTCAGGAAAAATTGCCTGCTCGTTATTTTTGGCGTCGGGTTTCAACCTTCAGGCAAAGGAAGCGGTTCCGGGCAGGCCCAACATAGTATTTATCCTGGCCGATGATATGGGCTGGAAAGACCTGGCCTGTTACGGCAGCAAGTCGAACGAAACGCCCAACATCGACCGTCTCGCTCAAAAAGGTATCCGGTTTACCCAGGCTTATGCTGCCTGTCCGGTTTGTTCGCCGACACGGGCGTCCATTATGACCGGGAAATTCCCGGCCCGTCTGCAATTGACCAACTTTATTGCAGGCAATCGTATAGATCCTGAATCGCCGGTTTTGCCGGCCATCTGGAAACCTTACCTGGAAGCGCGCGAAGTTACCATTGCCGAATTATTGAAAAAAAGTGGCTATACCACCGGGATGGTTGGAAAGTGGCACCTGGGTAACCAGGATTCGATCGCACCCTGGCACCGGGGATTTGATTACGCAAGAATGATCGGCAAAAACGGCCTGGACTATTACAATTATTCGATTTATCTGGATTCCTATCTGCAGGAGTTTACTGATCATGGGACAGAATATCTGACAGATAAGTTGTCTGATTATGGTGTGGATTTTATTACTCAAAGCGCGAAGAAACCATTTTTCCTTTACATCGCCTATTCGGCGCCTCACGTGATGATTGTTCCAAAGGCAGAAAAGCTGACTAAGTATTTTAAGAAATATGCCCAGGCGGAAGAGAAGTTCAACCCAAATTATGCGGCCATGATGGAAAGCCTCGACGATGGGGTAGGACGGATCATGAAAACGCTTAAAGATCAGGGTTTGCTTGAAAATACGTTGGTCATCTTCACCTCCGACAACGGCGGTCTGGGCTTGGATGAATTGGGTCCGACACCGACATCGAATGCCCCGCTACGAAAATGGAAGGGTCATATTTACGAAGGAGGTATTCGTATTCCTGCCATTTTTAGCTGGCCTGGAAAGATCAAAGAAGGTCTGGTCTCAGACCAGTGTTATCTGTCAACTGATTATCTTCCAACTATTTGCGAGATAACCGGAATTACAAAGCTGCCGGAAAATGTAGATGGGAAAAGTATTCTACCCATGCTGTTACATCCGGGAAAGCAACAGTTTCAGGACAGACCGCTCTTCTGGCATTATCCCCATTTTTCCAACCAACTTGGGCGTCCAGCAGGAGCCGTCCGGGTGGGAGACTATAAATTGGTTGAACTGTTTGAATCCGGAAAGCTTGAACTATATAACCTGAAGGATGATATCTCCGAATCGAACGATCTTTCCGGAACAATGAAGGAAAAAACAGCCGAAATGCACCAATTGCTGGTTGACTGGAGAAAGCAGATGAATGCGCAAATGCCGGTCCCGAACCCAAAATACAAACCTGTTAAAATATGAATGCAAAACCAATAACGCTTGCTTTTCTGCCCTGGCCCTGGTTTCGTTGGCTGTAAATAATCTGCCTTTTGCCAAGGGGCTGTATGCAGTAAGGAAGAGATGGTTTTCTCTCACAAATGACAACATTTTCTCTTGCGAAATGTAAGGATGATACTCCACCTGGTTGCAGATCACCGGTGCTATCTTGATGGCTTCTGCAATTAATTTGATGCTGAAATTACTGACGCCGATGTGCCTGTATCCGGCCCCAAGGGCATTTTCAACCCCCGTCAGTGCAGCATGGCCGGTCAGTTTGTTAGGTGCCAAATTCCATGCCCGGAATGAGCGCCGGTACTGTCGTTTGGTCGATATTTGTCATAATTTCTCTTTTTTTCAAAAAGTAAATATATTTTATAGGGACATATTTACAAGTAATTGGTTAAATATTGATCTTTGTTGAGGTGGAAGTATGCTATCTTGCAGATGAAAAAGTATGATGAATTAAAGAGGGATGTATTTTATTTATAGATTTCAGACTCCCTTGGAAGTAAAATAAAGCTTTGAAAAGGAACTTATGGGAGACAAGAGAGTGAACACCTGTTGAGGAGATTTTGTATCATAACTCCAAATTCATAACTTTTTCCAGAACCAGCGAAACGGCTCCAATCGATGTGGCTTGTTCGCCAAATGTTGAAGGAAGTACTTGCAGACCAGAATTTGGATTAAGCAAGTATTTAGACTTTTTACTATTAATTAAATCAAAGAAATATTTTCCGTTCAGAGAGATTCCACCCCCAATATAAATAACCTCGGGATTCAATAAATTGGCAATCGTTCCTATCCCTTTACATAAATATTCAACAACTTCATTGTAAATATTAATAGATACGGGATCTCCTTGCATTGCTGCTTTGGCAACAATCTCTGCCGTAATGTTCGTAAGATTATTGTTGCAAAACTTTCTTAACAGCTCCGCACCTTTATTATCCCATTCCATTTTAGCAATGGTGGCGATTCTACGGCCAGAAGCTAAAGCTTCAAGGCATCCGTACATCCCGCACTTACATTTGATATCACTGTTGGTATCAACCGAAATATGCCCAAATTCTCCGGCAAATCCGGCGTGACCTTGTACCGGTTTGCCGTTAATCACAATACCGGCAGCAATTCCATAACCTACATTAATGATTGCAAAACTGCTTAGGTCTTTTTTATTATTGAAATATAATTCACCCGAAGCCATCAATCGGGTGGAGTTGTCATAAAAAAAAGGCAAGTCAATTCTATTTTCAAGTTCTTTTCGCAGGTTTATGTTGGTCCAACCAAAGTCGGGCGAAGATTCAATAATTCCGGTTTCTCTGTTAACTAATCCGGCAACACCTATTCCAATTCCCCATATTTTAGATTTATCTTCTTTCCTTAATATAAGTTTGTTTATTAACTGAATTACTTTTTCAATAATGCTGTTAAAGTCTTTCTCTATTTCAGTTGGAACTTGTACTTCAGAAATGAATTTGGCATTTAAATCCACCAGACAACCCCGTATGTAAGTTGCACCAAGATCAATGCCAATGATATAATTGTTTTCATTCTTAAATTTAACAAGTACCGGTGGTCTGCCACCGCTTGAATTCCCTATGCCTATATATTCCACCAAATTATCTGAAATAACAAGTTCGTCAACAATTCTTGAGACTGTTGGTGGTGTTAATCCCGTTTCCTTTGTTATTTCGGAACGGCTTATTCGCTTTTTTCTGTTTATTAGGTTAAGAATTTTCCTTTTGTTTATGAGGTTCATCAGACCAACATCCATTTTTTCGAAATTCTGTCTCATGTTTAATTCTCTTTTAAGATTTAATTAATCCAGGCAATTGTTGAAACTGTTTCAACAATCATTTTTAAATGACTTTTAGGTTTGCAAGATAGACAACCTTATTGTCTATTCACAAAGTTATTAAAATAGCATTAATAAAAACAATGTTGTATCAATTATTTTACTTTTTTAATAATAATGAATATGGAAAATAGATGTGAATATGTTTTTAATATGCATATAATGAATGTAATATAATAATCTTATTAAAATCATCTTAAATTGTTTGGATATTAAATAAAAGTATTTTACATTTGTAAATGATGTTAAAAAGATTTTGTTACTTATAATAAAATTGGAATGGTTGAAGTAGGTATTATTAATCGTGAGTTAGCGAGGGTTCTTTCACAACAGGGCCACATGGATAAATTGATGGTGGCAGATGCAGGTTTTGCTATTCCAAAAGATGTTGAGGTTGTCGACTTGTCTTTAGCTGAAAATAAGCCAATGGTGCTTGACGTGCTTGCAGAACTGCGTAAGTTCTGTTCAGTGGAAAAAATGATTATGGCACACGAGATGTTAAAATCAAATCCGACTTTATTTGATGCAATATCCAAAGTATGGGGTGATGGTATGGAAGTTGAACTTATCGAGCATTCTGAACTGAAAAATATTGCCAAAGAAGTGAAGGCAGTGATACGTACCGGGGACTTTACAGCCTATGGTAATGTAATTTTAGTATCTGGTGCCGGAGATCGCTGGCATTATGAAAGAAAACTTTGACCTCTGATTAGCATCCCGATAGTGTAGTTAGTAATCCAGGGAGAGATTTTCCTGCCGGGATTTTACAGGAGAAATGATCTGGAACAAAATTAGGCAATTATGAAACAAGCATTGATGAAATCCCCCGGAGTAATAGAATATTACGATGTTCCGGTACCTTCAAAACTTAAGCCAAACGAGATCTTGCTTAAGATTCAACGAATAGGGGTATGTGGAAGTGATATTCATGTTTTTCATGGACAACATCCTGCCACGCCATATCCTGTAGTGCAAGGTCACGAATATTCAGCCATTGTTGAAGCAGTGGGAGAAGCAGTTACTAAAGCTCAGCCGGGGATGAAAGCAACAGCGCGACCTCAGTTGGTTTGTGGTGAGTGTGGTCCTTGTAAGAGAGGGCAATATAACGCCTGTAAGGAGTTAAAAGTGCAGGGTTTTCAGGCTCCCGGTGTCGCACAGGAATATTTTGTCGTTCAGGAAGATCGCTTGATTATTTTGCCCGATTCGCTTTCTATGGATCAGGGAGCAATGGTTGAACCGGCCGCGGTGGGAGCCCATTCTACAAGTCGTACAACTGGAATAGAAGGGAAAAATGTAGTGGTTTCCGGTGCTGGCACTATTGGCAATCTTGTTGCCCAATTTGCAAAGGCGAAAGGAGCTAAAAGAGTATTGATAACGGATATAAGTAATTTCAGATTGCAGAAAGCCAGGGAATGTGGAATTCAAGATACCCTGAATGTAATGGAAACGCCTTTTGCTGAAGGCGTGAGAAATTTTTTCGGAGATGAAGGGTTTCAGGTAGGTCTTGAAGCTGCAGGTGTTCAGGCATCATTAGATGCATTAATGGCCAACGTTGAAAAAGGGGGCGATATCGTTATCCTTGGTGTTTATGCAAATAATCCTATCGTGAATATGTATTACCTGGGAGAACATGAATTGAATGTATTTGGCTCAATGATGTACCGACACGAAGATTATGAGGCAGCAGTTGAGATGATCAAAAATGGCAAAATAAAATTGGAGCCGTTGATTTCTAAGCACTTCCATTTCGATAAATACCTTGACGCCTACAAATATATTGAAGAGCAAGGCGATAAGGTAATGAAAGTATTCATCGATATGTAATTTTCAGAAATGATAATTATTTAAATAATAAGAATATATGGATGGTATAGATAAAAAAATAGAACCGGTTGATCAGGGCAAAGTTACTCAATTGTTATTGCCAGATGGAACACTCATGCCCCAAGCGGCAATGGGAACTTTTCATTCAGACAATCCAGATCTGATTATGATGATGGAGGATATTATTGTTGAATCCATTCGTTTGGGTTACAGACATATCGACTGCGCGACAGCCTATCAGGATGAAGATGTTGTTGGTCGTGCAATTAAAAGAGCTATTGATTTGGGTTATGCAAAAAGAGAAGAACTTTTTGTGCTCTCAAAACTTTGGAATAAGCACATGAATCCCGAAGAAGTTATTCCTGCATTTGAAGATTCATTGAGAATGCTCGGACTTGATTATCTCGACATGTATCTGGTTCATTGGCCCTGGCCCAATTTTCATGTTCCAGGAGCATCCGGAGATGCGAAAAACGAACATTCAGTACCCTATATACACGAATCCTTTATGAAGGTGTGGAGTAAGATGACCGAGCTGAAGAAAAGCGGGAAGGTAAAGAACATCGGAACATCCAACCAAACACGCAAAACGATGGAGCTGCTGCTGAGAGATACCAACGGTTTCAATCGCCCCGTCTACAACCAAATGGAGTTGCATCCTTTGTTTCAGCAAATGGAACTGGTAAAATTCTTTATTAATAATAAAATTGTTCCTTCAGGATATATGTCTTTAGGTTCGCCGCGTCGGCCGGGACGTGATCGTTTTGCAGAACATCAGGTCGATATGCTGCATCCGTCAATTATTCAGATTGCAAAAGAGAACGGAATGACACCTCCTGCAGTTTGCCTGTCATGGTCACACCAGCGCGAAAACAGCAAGGTGGGTTATGTATCAATGGCCGAACGATCAGAATGGATAAAATCAAACCTCGAAACAGCAACAAAGAATTCGTTAAGCGATCTACAGATGATAACTATTAGCGGTGACGGCACCAATGAAAATCCGGGAATAAATGCAAATAACCGCCTGATCTGGGGGCAGGTTTTCTTCTGGCCGGAAGCGCAGTTACTGGGTCACGACCGGGATGTTTTATGGAATGATACCCAGGTCTTCGAGACATTTGCCGATTATAACCGGTTTAAAAAAGCTGTTGGCCGGTTTTATCAGGCATGGAAAGAGACTGCAGTGGATCTGCCGCTTAAATACAAATAAAAACAAGTTTTTAAAGTATGCAACATATCAACCATCAATTTGAATTTGTGGTAATCGGCGGTGGCTTAGCCGGTGTTTGTGCGGCTGTTACATCAGCCAGGGCAGGCATTCGGACAGCGCTGATCCAGGATCGTCCTGTTTTAGGGGGAAATGCCGGCAAAGAGATACGGGTTACTCCCGTAGGAGCAGATAATTGTAACTTTCTTTATTCGAGGGAGACCGGACTTATTGAGGAGATTTTTTTAAAGAACCTGCACGATAACCCAAATTTTAGTTACGAAGGCTTTGATTTGGTTTTAAGGACGCTTGTTAAAGAGGAGTTGAAGCTTCAATGCTTTTACAACACGAGTGTCTGCGAAGTTGAGTCGGATGAAGCGAATAACCACATCAAATCAGTAAAAGGATACACGGTAGGATCAGAAACCTGGCATACCTTTACCGCACCTTATTTTGCTGATTGTACAGGAGATGCTACCGTCGCGGCATTATCGGGAGCCCCGTTCAGAATTGGCGTTGAGGCAAGTTCTGAGTTCAATGAACCGATGTGTGAGGAGCACGAACAGCCCTATTGCATGGGAGGGAGTGTGCAGTTTCACACCATCGACACCGGTGTTCCGAAACCTTTCAGAAAGCCGGCTTGGGTAAAGATGGATCTGAAGGATAAGGATTTTGGTCCGACACGTCCGGTTTGTGAGGATTTTTTCAGGAACAATGGCGGATATTGGTGGATTGAATTGGGAGGTGATTTGGATACCGTTCACGATACAGAGAAGATTTACGAATCGACGCTCGAAATTGTTTATGCCACATGGGATTACCTTAAAAACAAGTCGGCATTAAAGGAGGAGCTTTCCCCGTATGAACTGGATTGGGTCTCACCAATTGCCGGAAAGCGCGAATCGCGCAGGGTTGAAGGTGATCATATCCTGTGTATGTCGGATATAGAGTCGCAGCGGTATTTTCCGGATGCAATTGCTTACGGAGGATGGGGTTTTGATCATCATCCGCACAAAGGATTTTTAGATCATGGCATAGGATCCTATCACACCTACCATGCAGGTCCTTACAATATTCCATTGCGTTCACTTTATTCCAGGCATACCGGGAATTTGTTTCTGGCCGGCCGCAATATCAGTGCGACACATTACGGTTTGTCCAGTACGCGGGTTATGTTTACAACGGCTCAGTTAGGCGAAGCTGTTGGCATGGCCGCCGTGCAATGTGTTTGCCGGAACCAGACTCCCAGGGAGCTGTATGTCAATAAGATGGTCATTGATGTACAAAATGAATTGTTTAAAAATGACCATCATATTCATGACTGGCCAATTGTTTTACCTGATGATATTGCGCCAAAGGCGAGGATCAGCGCTTCGACGGAATTGCCTTCGGTTGATATTCTGAATTCCTTCAGGACCGATTTGTTAACAGAGGATCGGATGATGCTGATCACTGTTGTGACCGATCAATTGGAAGGGATTGAACTGCTGGCTGATGCTGCAGCAAAAACGACGCTTCATCTGGAATTGTATCAGGGACCTGAGTCGAAGTCGACTTTCCCGGAAAACATGATTTGGAGCGGAGAAGTTTCTGTTGAGAAAGGGATGAAACAATGGATCCCGGTATCTGTCGGGTGTGATGTAACGCGAAAGGGATGGCATTTCCTGGTAATAAAGGAGAATAAGTTCGTTGCGCTTCACACGGGGTTGTCGAATGTCGGAGTTTGCAATTACAGGTTGCGCCCTTACGATCCGATCAGACCTGATCCCAATTCAAAATGGCATACAGGCAAGGCAGCATTGTATGCGGAGGGTAAATTCCAAAATGATGCATATTGTTTCCGAATTAAGCCTGTACAGGCTGTTTATGGGGCCGGGAATGTGGTCAATGAGTATTCCAGACCTACCAATGTTCCTAATCTGTGGATCTCAGAGGAGACCAATTTTGCAGAAGCTGAGTGGCTTGAATTAACCTGGGAGACTTCACAATCAATCAGGCAGATCGATGTAGTCTTTGACAGCATGCTTGATTTTCATTTTATGCAGAAATGGGGTGGTTATAAAAGAAACGTCATCCCTTCTTTAGTTAAAGATTATCGGTTGTGGGCTTATGATACCAGCGGACGGAAGAGCCTGATCGTTGACATTGCGGACAACTTTCAACGTTTAAAAAAGCATCCGTGTGATTTGACGGATGTAAAGTCTTTAAGACTGGAGGTGTTGGGGACTAACGGATTGAATCGGGCCCAGGTGTATTCATTAAGGGTATTCGAATAAGAATTGAAAATATTCTTTTAATGTTCAAATGATTAATAAAAGTATTCTCGGATTGATGTTTGCATCTTTTTGTGCCGGAAGTACAGTGGCACAAAAAGATAAACCCAACATTGTCTTCATCATGGCCGATGACCTTGGTTATGCCGATGTGGGATGTTATGGGAATACTGCCATTCATACGCCTAATATAGATCGGCTTGCGAAGGATGGTGTTCGTTTCACCGACTACCATAGCCATGTTTTCTGCACACCCACCCGTGCCTCACTGATGACAGGCCGATATCCCGAGCGTGCCATCTGGGTTGATGATGCAGAGCTGTCTCCTGTTTTTCAGGAGCAGCGTAAAGCAAATATCAAACAAAGGTGGGCATGGGGAATTTCTTTGGATGAGGTTACGATTGCCGGGGTTCTCCGACAATCGGGTTATAAAACCGGGCTGATAGGTAAATGGCATCTTGGTTACGATTTCAAATTCCATCCCATGAATTTTGGCTTTGATGAATTTCGGGGATATGTTGGAGGTAATGTCGATTATCATACGCATAACGCATTATTCGGTTTAAAAACTCTTGACTGGTGGAATGGAAAATCAATAAAAAACGATGAGGGTTATTCAACAGACTTAATATCAGATTATTCGGTCGAATTCATAGTGAAGCACAAAAATGAACCATTTTTCCTTTATGTGGCGCAAGAGGCACCTCATGAGCCATGGCAAGGACGCAGTATCAATTCAACCAAGTCACCTTCAGAAAGCTACATTGAGCAAATTGAGGTTCTCGATGAATCTGTTGGTAGAATCAGAAAAGCACTTCAGGATAATCATCTGGAGAAAAAGACCCTAGTCATTTTCTGTTCAGACAATGGTCCGGCATATCCAAATGGCTTTAATTATTCGGGGTCATTACAAGGAGGAAAAGGAAGCGTATTAGAAGGGGGGCATCGTGTGCCCTTTATTGCCTGTTATCCTGAAAAAATTCCTGCCGGGACTATTTGTAGTGAAACCGCAGTGGTGATGGACCTGTTTCCAACATTTGCAGCATTAGCAGGTGCGAAGATTCCAAAGTCGTTGCTGATGGATGGTACAGATATTTCAGATGTATTATTTAAACATAGTAAAATGGCGGAGAGAACCCTACATTGGGAAATGGACGGCAATTGGGCTGTTCGGCGGGGTGACTGGAAGATGATCATGAATAGTCAAAGCGTGAAGAAGCTCTTCAATTTAAGAGAAGATATAGGTGAAAAGAACGACCTTACTTCCCGATATCCGGCTCTAAATGATACACTTACTAAAATGCACTTCTTATGGTTTAGCGATGTAAATACACGGGCGCCTGCAACATTGAAACCGTAAAAATAATGGCAGCAAAATTTAGAATCAACTACAAAGGGCCTGTCTTAACAGTCAAATTCAAATTTAAAATTTTAGGATTGAATATCCTAATCTCGATGAATATAACTCAATTAAACTTAAAAAACGCATGAAAACGAAAAACAAAAATGAACTATTTCTATCTGCGAATCGGATGATTTTCTTGTTATTGTTTGTTTTGTTGATGATTACAACACAAACCTTTGCAGGTGTTTATTCCGTTTTCGGGGAGAACGATCAATCCGGCCAGCAAAAACAGGTTTCAGGTAAGGTAACCGATAAGAGTGGTGCAGCAATTCCCGGAGTTAACATTGTTGAAAAAGGAACAACAAACGGAGCCAACACAAATGACAATGGAGATTTTTCAATCACCGTTTCGTCACCTGTTGCAACACTTGTTATCTCCTCTATAGGTTACACAAGCCAGGAGATCAAACCAGGAGTAAAAAGTGAATTATCAATTGTACTTCTTGAAGACGTTGTTAATTTGGAGGATGTAGTAGTTGTAGGTTATGGCACACAGGTCAAAAAGAACATTACTGGTTCTGTTTCTACATTGCAGGGAGCCGATGTCTCGAAAAGAAGTGTCACGAATTTGTCGACCGCATTGCAAGGAGCCGTTGCCGGCGTAACCTCAACAAGGAATTCATCAGTTCCCGGAGCAGAAAGTACTTTGCGAATCAGGGGTATTACAACACTGGCCGGAAGCAGTGATCCGCTAATTCTGGTTGATGATATACCGTATTCAAGTATCAATGATATCAATCCTGCTGATGTTGAAACTATTACCTTTTTGAAAGATGCAGCCGCTTCGGCAATCTATGGTTCAAGAGCAGCAGCAGGGGTCATCATTGTAACAACAAAAAGAGCAAAAGAAGGAAATTTTTCTGCTCAATATAATCTGGAATACGTTGTAAATACGCCAACAAGAGTGCCTTCAAATGTTGGAGCCATCCGGCACATGGAGATGAGCAATGAACAAGCTTCTAATGATGGCGCCAGTAGTAAGTTTAGTTTATACTCCGAAGATTATATTAAAAATTATTTTACTAATAATGCTACGGATCCCGATCAATACCCCAATGTTGACTGGGCTGCCCTAATAATTAAGGATCATTCTCAGACGAAGAGACATACTTTAAATTTCACAGGAGGGTCAAAAAACGTAAAAACTGTAGCGACATTTGGGTACGAAACCTCAGATGCCTTGTATGACGGTTACAATTACAACAGATATACTGGACGTATTAACAATGACCTGAAGATTACCGAAAAATTTGGTGTGTTGCTGGATGCTTCTTTAAATGTTACAAAAACGGAGGCCCCCATTGTTAATCCGACTTTTGAAGCGATTCAAATGCCGGCTATTTACGCCCCAACGTACCAAAGAGGGGAAGTAGCGTCCGGGAAAACAGGGGATAATGTATATGGTTATTACCAATTTGGAGGTTTTAATAATTCAGATCACAATAAATTCTTCAGTAAAATCGGCGTTTACTTTTTGCCTGTTAAGGGGATGAAAGTATCCTTCAACATGGCTCCAACCTATAATTTTTCTCATACCAAGAGGTTTAGTACAAAAGTACCCTATTGGGGATTAAAAGATCCCGATCATTTGCAACCACCCTTGTATTTGGCTGATCATTTAACGAATGACCTCTGGGAATCGAGGGGAGAAGGATTTAGTTTAACAACCAATGCATTGGTTAATTATAGTATTTCCAAAAATGGACATACACTTGATGCAGTAATTGGGTATGAAGAATTTTATCAGAAAAATGAAGCTTTGTCTTTGAAGGCGCTCAAATTTGAATCTGCTGATTATCCCTACATGAGCCAGGCTCCGGTTGGTAGTATTTATGACAACGGAACCAGTATTGCAGAATCAGCTTACCGGTCATTCTTCGGAAGGTTAGCCTACAATTACAATGACAAATATTTCATTCAGGCAAATGCCAGAGCTGATGGATCCTCGAAATTTCAGAAAGATTACAGGTGGGGGGTGTTTCCATCGGTTTCCCTGGGATGGGTGCTGACGAAAGAAAAATTTATGGAGTCTCTCAATTCACCCATATCATTTTTAAAACTGCGCACCTCTTATGGTAGTTTAGGAAATGACAGATTAGGCAACTATTTGTATGTCGCCAACCTTGGCTTTGCAAATGCACTGATTTCCCAGGGAGGGAGCTCACAATCATTGAAAACTGCTGCTCTACAAAAGCTGGCTATACAAGATATCACGTGGGAAACAACCACAACCTTGAATATGGGATTAGATGTCAATTTGTTTAAAAACAAACTATCCCTGAATGCAGATTATTTCATAAAAAAAACCACCGACATGTTATTGGACTTGAATGTTCCTGATCTTATCGGTTATGAGGATCCCAGGTACAATGTAGGAAGCATGGATACCAAAGGCTGGGAAGTACAGGCAGGATGGAGAGACCATTTAGGCGAATTGAATTATTCAGTATCGTTTAACATCTATGATGCAAAGTCTGTTATTGGAAATATTAACGGCAAGGAACTATTTGATGGGAATACAATATCCAGAGCGGGTACAGAATATAGAACCTGGTATGGATATCAATCGGATGGTCTGTTCCAAACTCAGTCTGAGGTGGATGCCTCTCCAAAAACATCTGCAGCGGTAAAACCAGGGGATATGAAATACAAGGACCTAAGCGGGCCTGCCGGAATACCTGACAATATTATTAATTCATACGACAGGGTAGAGTTGGGAGGATCATTACCCAGATACCAATACGGAGGGAATATTAATTTGGATTACAAAGGATTTGACCTGGGCATTACATTTCAGGGAATTGGGAAACAGACTTCCCAATTAAATGGCGGTGCATGGCAGCCATTCCCCAGAACATGGATGGCATCACCCTCTATCTACGATGGCAATTATTGGAGTAAGTATAATACCGCAGAGCAAAATTTAATCGTTAAATACCCTCGTCTAAGCCTTACAACTGCAGGTAATAATAACGCATTTTCAGCTTTTAATTTGATTAGCGGAGCCTATTTCAGAGTGAAAAATCTCTCTCTGGGATATACGATACCAAAAAATATCGTGCAAAAAGTCAAGCTAAGTAATGTAAGGTTTTATGTTACTGCAAATGATCTTATCTCATTTGATCAATATCCCAATGGATGGGATCCTGAATATGGAGGAGGATATTTGATTACAAAATCAATGATTTTCGGATTACAGGTAAAATTTTAAATTTTTTAAAGATGAAAAAAAATATATTTAAATTATCATTATTTGTTTTATTGATAGTAAGTTCTGTCTCTTGCAATGAATTAGATTTAAAATCATTGGATCAGGCAGATTCTGAGAACTGGTTTGCTAACAATGAGCAATTCAGACAGTCATTGAACGATGGTTATCGAGGTGATTTTTGGCCTGATTTAATCGTTGGGGATGAATATGAATGGACGGATGATATGCAGGCAAGAAATCTTACTACTTCCATAAATGCAGGAACAATAGATGCTGACAATACCACTGTTAGAACATGGTGGGCTAATTCGTACAAAGGCGTAACACGTGCACTCGTTATAATTCAGGAGTTAGATAATCAGCATATACTATCAGCTGCCGACGAAAAACAGTTTCGGGGTGAGGCCAATTTTTTGAGAGCTTGTTTTTATTCATTTCTCATCACCAACTGGGGAGATGTTCCATTTTATGAGAAACCTCTAACTATTGATGAGTCTTTTGAAATGGTCAGGACCAATAAAAATGACATTTTAAAGAAGATTTATGAGTATTTCGATGTAGCCATTGCAAATTTGCCTGTATCTTATGGTACCGGATTGCGATATGCAACTAAAGGTGCAGCATTAGCTTATAAAGCAAGGATTGCATTGTATATGGCAGATTATGCAACTGCTGCCACAGCTGCAAAAGCCTGTATGGATTTAGGTGCATATACACTTCATCCGAATTATGGAGACCTTTTTTTACCTCCCACGAAAAATTCCAAAGAGACTGTCTTCGCAATACCAAGAAATAAGGCGCTGGACGTGATAGTTGTTGCAAGGGCTGCTCAGAAACTCGTTCCAAGAACTTTGGGAGGTTACGGTCAAGATCAACCAACCTGGCTATTGCTGGCGGCTTATCAGTGCAAAGATGGCCTTCCAATCGATAAGTCTCCGTTGTTTGATCCCAGGAATCCTTTCAAAAACCGGGATCCCCGATGCGCAATGACCATTGTACCATTTGGATCATTGACAGATGGTGATGGCTTATTACCAAGTTCAGGATCCAGGCATTTGGATATTGAGTACAATCCTCATCCTACCATGAAGAGGATTATGGACTATAAAACAGGAGCCCTGCGGACCAACAACGATACAAGATCGATCGTGCAATGGGCCAGTTTTAATGGATTATACTGGAAAAAAGGGATTGACCAAAGCTATGTTGATTTGAAAACTGATCCGGACCGGCTTCTTATGAGATATGCAGATGTGCTTTTAATGTATGCAGAGGCTAAAATAGAGTTAAATCAAATTGATGCCAGTGTACTGGATGCCATGAATCTTGTTCGGGCAAGAGCATACAGCAATGGCGCCTACCCCAAAATTACAACACTGAACCAGGCACAACTTCGCAAAGAAGTCAGGTACGAAAGACGAGTTGAATTTCCACACGAGGGCTTGCGTTGGTTTGATTTAGTAAGATGGCGTCTGGCGGAAAAAGCACTATCAGGGAATATTTACGGTATGTTGGATGTAGTTGCCGATGCGAATCCTGCTGTGCCTCCAACCGGATTTATTATGGATGTATTAGTGAAACCAGGGTTGTGGTTTTGGGGATTAACTCCGGTTATTGGCGATGATGGTTTGCCTAATTTAGATAACCTATTCAATGCCGGTTTCTCAAGAGTTCTTGCAACAATGAAATTCGATAAAAAAGCATATTTGCTGCCTATTCCAAATGCAGAGAGGGATATTATGCCGCAAT
Organism: Bacteroidales bacterium; assembly: GCA_038323575.1. GTDB lineage: Bacteria > Bacteroidota > Bacteroidia > Bacteroidales > Prolixibacteraceae > CAINVV01. The sequence goes on from JBBQHB010000018.1 coordinate 33,830, forward strand.
TAACTCAAAATACAGGTTATTAATAATAGAAAATTGCATAATGAAACCGGCAATGCTGCCGGTTTCATTTCTATAACAGGATCTTTATACGGTGACCGGCAAACAAAAATTAATTTGCAACCTATAACTTCAATGAGAATATTCTTTATAATTACTTTGAGTACAATCATAAATTGCTCAGCTTGTTGTGACGTTATTGCCACCGAGCCCGTTAAATTTTATGTTTCCCTAAATGGAAGCGATTCAAATAAAGGGACGGCAGATCAACCATTTGCAACATTCGAGGTAGCTAAAATTGCTATCAGAGATGTCAAAAAAAGCAACCCCAATAGTCCTGTTGAAGTGATTGTCAGGGCGGGTGTTTATTATCTCCAACAGACACTCGAACTTAAACCTGAAGATTCAGGTACCAAAGATGCCCCTGTAACCTGGCGGGCAGCAGAAAACGAGAAGGTTGTACTTAATGGTGGCAGAATGATCACAGGAGTTTGGGAAAAGGATTCCGATGGCAAAACATGGTATGTCGAATTACACGAATCAAAAGGGTGGAAAAGAGATATTAATAAACCGGAGTTTTATCAGAAAAAACCTGATGGACCATGGCATTTCAGGCAGCTTTACGTTGATGGTTATAAAGCTATCAGGGCACGTTTCCCTAATTCAGATGAACAAAATCCTTTTTTGTATGCAATTGATGGTTCAATGGATCATATAAAACTAAACGATGGTGAGGTGAAGTCAAGCTGGGGAGATGAAACCGACGCCCAAATAAATATTGTTCCCCATTGGCGTTTTTTTAATCAATGGAATGATGTAACAGAAGTGGACTACAAAAAATCAACAATTACTGTGGGACCGAGAGAGCAGCATGCTCTGATGGACAAAGGGAGTTGGTTTTGGATTGAGGGAGTAAAATCGGAATTGGACCATCCAGGTGAATGGTACTTAGATACAAAAAAAGGACGCCTTTATTATATGCCGGAGAACGGGAAGAATCCAAACGATCAAAAAATTATTGCTCCTTATCTTAATCGAATTATCTATCTAAAAGGGGATGTGGAGAAAGGAACACATGTAGAGTATGTCAAATTCAAAGGGTTGGAGTTTCGTAACACCACTTTTACCTTAGGACAGATAGAGGCCAGGGTGCATACCGATGGAACTGTGATGTTTGAAAATGCACAAAACTGTAACATCGAAAACTGTCTCTTTGAAAATATTGGGGGCTATGCTTTGTGGTTGCACCTGGATTGCAGGAATAATGTATTTAATCGCAACACAGTGTTAAACTCAGGTGGCGGCGGTGTTTTATTAACCGGTTCAAGGCTTTCGTATATGGATGATTCCAAAATCTATACCCCGGGTGAGGCTGCAGCTAAAGTAGCTCCATTCCTGACAGAGGTAACTAATAATACTGTGAAACACTGTGGGCAAATCCGTTACTATGGGGGAGGTGTTCATATCGATTCGCGACCGGCTTCTATGGCGATGATGCCTGGAAATCATATCGCGCATAACCATTTTCAGGATCTTTCACGAAATGGTGTGTTTGCCTTCCGAAATCAGGGAGGTAATGTGGTAGAGTTTAACGAAATACACGATTGCATGCAGACAACTATTGATGGGGCGTGTATTCATTTTGCATCCATGAACCGTTTTAATGCACCCAACTATATCCTTAACAACTATCTCTATGATATTTGGGGTTATGAACAAAAACCTAATGGAAAGCCAATACGGCATCCTTATGCAAACGGCGTGTTTCTTGACTGGGCTACCAGTAATACTACAGTAAAGAATAACGTTATATACAATGCCAGTGGAAGAGAGATCAAGACATTCGTAGCCGCATACTGGAATGTGGACATTGAAAATAATCTGAGCTCAAGCACACGGATTGAACCTCCATTGCTGAAAGAAATTGGACCAAATGGTACTGCTTTCCACTGTATCTATCCTGAACAACTTAAAAATATTGGAGGAGTTATCATGAGTTCAGACAAGGAACTAGTCCAATATTCAGGAACATGGGAAAAGACGACAGTATCTGGTATGGGAGGATTATTTGAATACAACCATTTACAGGCTGCTCCTGAACAATCTGCCAGTTGCACTTATCAATTACCCGTTACAGAATCAGGCGTCTATAAGATTTGTTTAATGTATTTCCCTAAAGATAAAAATGCATCGAATGCAAAGATTACGGTTAAATATGCAAATGGAGAGCAAACTGTAGACTGGAATTTCAGAAAGGGAGATAAGTGGGGGTTTGCATTAGCAGTAGGAGAGCATCAACTTGAGAAAGATAAACCGGCTTCAGTAACCATCTCAAATACAAATGCAGATGGTTATATCGTTGCTGACGGGGTTGGTTTTGTAAAAGTTAAATAGAATAAATATTCACAAATGAAACTATTTAACAATAATAACATGAGCTGTAATAAATTATTTTTTTTTGTGAGACCTTATAATAAGTTAACAATGGCAACTGTTAGAGATTTTTTTTTAATCATCCTGATTAACCTTTTAAATTGTTCTTTGCTTACCGCAAAGCAAACTCCGGATCCGATACGAATTTTTGTATCGATCAGTGGCAACGATTCAAACAAAGGCACACTTGAACAACCTTTAGCCAGCCTGAAAGCAGCCAGGATGGCCGTCAGAAACCTAAAAGAAAATGGTGGAATAGTATCAAGCCCTGTGGAAATCATCATAAGAGGTGGAATTTACTACCTTGAAGAAACACTTGAACTCGAACCTGAAGATTCAGGTACCAAAGATGCCCCTGTAACCTGGCGAGCAGCAGAAAACGAGAAGGTTGTTTTAAGTGGAGGAAAGGCTTTAAAGGGGAAATGGGAAAAGGATACGGATGGATTATGGTCTGTTGATGTACCCCAAACCAAAGGATGGATAAGGAATGTTAATAAATCAGAAGCCTATCAGAAAAAACCTGACGGGCCCTGGCATTTTCGGCAACTTTTTGTAGATGACAAGAGGGCTATTCGTGCGCGATTCCCCAATGTCGATGCTCAGAATCCTTTCCTTTATGCCGTTGATGGTACAACAGACTATGTTCAACTTCCTGCCGGGCAAGTAAAAATGAGTTGGGGCGAGGAGCCTGATGCACAAATAAATATTGTTCCCAAATGGCGTTTTTACAACCAATGGAACGATGTAGCCCGGGTAGATGTCAATAAATCGACTATTTATATCGGATCAAGAGAAAAATTTGAGCAGCCAATGGACAAGGGAAGTTGGTTTTGGATCGAGGGTGTGAAATCGGAGTTGGATGCACCAAACGAATGGTACCTGGATGCTGAAAAGGGCAGGCTCTATTTCTTGCCTGAGAAGGGGCAAAACCCCAATAAGCTTGATTTTGTTGCTCCATGGCTGAACCGGATATTGTATCTAAAAGGAGATGTAGAGAAAGGAACTCATGTTCAATATGTTAATTTCCGTGGACTAGAGTTTCGGCATACCTCATTTACGTTGGGACAAATTGAAGCCAGGGTACACACGGATGGAGCTGCAATGTTTGAAAATGCCTCGGACTGCTCTATCGAGGATTGTCACTTTGAAAATATTGGCGGATATGCCTTGTGGTTACACCTGGATAGTAAAAACAATAAATTCAGGATGAATACAGTAGCCAATTCGGGTGGCGGCGGAGTATTGCTTACCGGTGCAAGACTCTCCTATATGGATGATTCAAAAATTTATACCCCCGGGGAAATGGCTATGCAGGTAGCACCCGTCATGAATGAAATTTCTCATAACACGGTCATGCACTGTGGAAAAATCCGTTATTACGGAGGTGGGGTACATGTTGATTCACGTCCGGCTTCCATGGCACACATGACGGGCAACTCTATTACGCACAATCACTTTTATGATTTGTCTCGTAATGGCATCTTTATGTTCCGGAACCAGGGAGGTACCATTATTGCTTTTAATGAAATCAATAATTGCATGCAAACAACCATTGACGGCGCATGTATTCATTTGGCAAGCATGAACCGTTTTAATGCCCCGAATTTTATTCTGAATAATTATCTGCACGATGCCATGGGATTTGAACAACATCCTGATGGTATTCCAACCAGAACATTAGCCAATGGGATATTTCTTGATTGGGCGACCAGCAACACCACGGTTAAGCACAATTATGTGTACAATACCGGAGGGGAAACGATCAAGAATATTATGGGGAATTGGAATTTGGATATTGAAGATAATTATGTCTCTGATACGCGGATGGAGCCACCATTCCTTGGTGAAATTGGTCCCAGAGGGAAGGTTGAGCCATTTATCAATCCGAATCAGCTTGTTTTAAATGGAAGGGTGATTACTTGTTATGATGAGGTATTAGTTACCTATTCGGGTAAATGGGAACAAACTACAGTAAGTGGCATGAGAAACTTATTTCAGTACAACCATCAAATAGCCCCCTCGGATTCTCCCTCAGCATGTACTTATAACCTTCCAATCAAGGAGTCCGGAAAATACAAAATTTGCCTTTCCTACTTCTCCAACAAGAGATACGCCTCGAATGCAAAAATAAAGGTAAGGTCCGCAGACGGGGAGAAGCTCATTATTTGGGATTTCCGGAAGGGCGATATGTTAGGTTTTGCGGTAAGGCTTGGCGATTTCAACTTTGCAAAAGACCAGCCTGCATCTGTGACGATTTCGAATGAGCAAGCTGATGGATACATTGTTGCCGATGGGGTTGGTTTTATTGAAGTTGATTAAAAAAACCAGTTTGCCGGATTTGCACCTGATAAGTAATACGAAATTTAGAAACTGTTTAAATTAAATCCGAATAAAGTACAGATTACCCGAGAGTTTCTGTAGGGTGCGTTAGATTCTTTGGATAAAATTGAATAAATAAAACGAACTACCTAATGTTATTTAACAATAAAAATTTAAGGTGGAAAATGGCAATATTACTTAGCTTAGCTTCTGCATTGAGTTATATCGACAGGAATACGCTGGCTATTTTAGCGCCCACCATACAAAAAGAATTAAACTGGACTGATATTGATTATGCAAATATTACCGCGCTTTTTGTTTTTAGTTACACAATCATGTATACCATCAGCGGACGCATTATTGACAGGATTGGGACCCGAAAGGGACTTGCCTGGTCGGTTGCCACGTGGTCTGGGGTAAGTATGTTGCATGCGCTGGCTAATTCAATAGGACAATTTTCGGTTGCCCGTTTTTTCCTGGGGATTACTGAAGCGGGAAATTTTCCGGCAGGTGTGAAATCAGTCTCAGAGTGGTTCCCATTGAAAGAGAGGGCGTTGGCAATTGGAATTTTTGCTTCCGGTTCATCCGTCGGAGCAGCATTTGCAGTCCCGATTGTTTCTTTTGTTGCCTTAATTTGGGGTTGGCGAATGGCATTTCTTGTTACCGGCTTTCTGGGATTTATTTGGCTGTTCGCGTGGTTAAAATATTATTATTTGCCCGAAAACCATCCAAAAATAACAGAAGAAGAAAGAAAACTTATACTTGAAGAAGGTAATTTTTCCGGTGATGATCAAATGGCGTCAAAACCTGTGAGCATAAAAAAACTCTTGCGTAAAAAAGAAAGTTGGGGATGTTTTTCTGCCCGTATTTTTATTGATCCGGTGGTTTATTTTCTTATTTTTTGGATACCAAAATATTTACAGGATGTTCAAGGTCTTACATTATCAGAAATTGGAATGACAGCCTGGTTACCCTATGTTGCCATGGGCATCGGGACTATATTGGGTGGTTGGCTTCCAAAGCTACTGATTGAAAGAAAAAATTGGAGTCTCAATAAGGCTCGAAAAACGATAATGCTCAGTGCTTCAATCGCGATTCCGGTTTTCTGCTTCTTGTTATCTGTCAAAATTAGTCCTGCTATAGCTATTCTGCTAATTTCAGCAATTATGTTGTCTCACGGGCTTTGGTCGAATATAACTCTCCCTACTGAAATATACCCTAAGAATGTTCAGGCAACGATTACTGGTATCGGAGGCACTTTAGGTGGGCTTACAAGTGTCATCACCCAAAAGCTGATAGGTGTTTCTGTGGGCCACCACAGCTATCTTCCAATTTTTATTTTTGTTGGATTAGCGTATTTGGTCACCTTTATATTGGTCCATTTTTTAATTGGAAAGCTTGGGACAGTTCACAAAATATAATGCCGGAGATATCATTTGGCAGGTAGTTAAGATTTTACTGGAACGAAGATATGGATACTAATAAGTGGGAAGATAATCCTGGTCAGAATAAGCACAAAGAGGCAATCCGCGTTGGAATGGTTGTAAAAGTGAAGCGTGATCGGTTGGAGAATTACCGGGAGCTTCATGCCGATAACAACCCCGGGGTTCGTCATCTGTTGATCAAATACCACTTTCGGAATTTTTCCATCTTTCTTGTACAATTAGTCGATGGGGAGTGTTACGAATTTGGGTACTACGAATATTGGGGTGACGATTTAGAAACTGATATGGCAAAGCTTGATGCTGAGCCTGAAAACATCAAATGGCTTCAATTGTGTGATCCAATGCAATCAGGTATTCTTCCTGGCGAGAAGGGATGGAAACGAATGGAAAGAATATATTACAATTTTTAATCATTATTTTCGATATGATGACAAGCTTTGAAAGATTAAAGGCAGCCCTGGAGCACAGAGAGCCGGACCGGATTCCTTTTGATTTAGGGGCTGCCGCGGTTGCCGGTATCAATATCAACTCCCTCCGTGCACTTAAAAAATATCTGGGTTTGCCGGGAGAGGTGAAACTTCGGGACCGGATAACTCAAATCGCTCAGATTGAACAGGATGTAATTGATATTTTTAAGATTGATGTAAAGAGTGTTTGTCCAAAACCCTCCAGGATTAAAGGGCTGGAGCAAGATTTAGGTATTGAGAATGGCTACGACCGGATTATTGACGAATGGGGAATGGGTTGGAAAATGCCTTTACAGGGAGGCCATTATTACGATTTATTCAAAAGTCCGTTGGCAGCATGTGAAACAATAAAAGATGTAGAAAACTACCCGTAGCCGGATGCCCTGGATATGACCCGCTATGCTGATATGAAAGTGGAGTCTGACCGGATAGTGAAAACAGAAAAAATGGGATTTTTCCTGGAACGCATGAGTTCCGGGATGTGGGAACACGCCATGTGGATGCGCGGTTACGAGCAATTCTTCATGGATATGATGGTAAATCCCGGATTGGTGCAGGCGATCATGGAGAAAATACTCGAAGTCAACATGCAATACTGGGAACGGGCAATTGAAACAGTTGGAGATAATCTTCTGGTTGTCTCTATGGCTGACGATCTGGGATCTCAGAATAGTTTGCTTGTCGATTTGCAGGATTACAAAGAACAAATCTGGCCTTTTCACAAACGACTGTTCGATTTTATTAAAGCAAAGGCCAAATCCAAAGTCTATATTTTCTTTCACAACGATGGCGCCGTCATGGAAACATTTCCGCTGCTGATTGAGGCTGGCGTAGATATCATGAACCCCTTTCAGGTAAACTGTGAAGGCATGGATACCAAGAAATTCAAGAAAGAATTTGGTAAAGAGCTCACCATTTGGGGCGGAAGCTGCGACAATCAGCAAGTCATGCCTTTCGGAACGCCCCAACAAGTGCGCGATGAAACCCGCCGCAGAATGGAAGATCTGGCTCCCGGAGGAGGTTTTGTATTTGCCCCGATACACGTTATTCAGGCTGGAGTGCCTCCCGAAAACATCATGGCATGGTGGGAAACCTTGCAGAAATTTGGAACTTATTAATTGCAATAAGATCAAATTTGATGAATAAAAATTTTCTGATATATGTATTGGTCTCGATACTAAGCATATCCGCTTCAGGGGAAAATAAGGGAAAAATCAACGGTTACTACACCCGGTTATCCTTTGACGACAAAGGATATACCGGAAAATTTGCAGACATTATCGTCGACCTTCCTGGTAAGGGGCAATTTATTTTCAGCCGCGAATTTAGCTACCAGCCTTACTGGCAGCCTGTCAATGGGGGACAGTTCCTTGTCGACAGGCTTATCCCCCGGATTGGTGATGGCCCATTGGAACGCCCCGACAAAAACAACATTTGCTCTAACGTGGCCCTTGTTGAAAGAACAGTCAATTCGGTTAAGGTGCATTGGCGGTACGCACCCGATCTGACAAAGCTTTCGTTTACCGATTTCCTGAAAGCATACAACAACGCAGGCAATCCTTCGGCGTTTTATGCAGAATATACCGACGAATATTTTACCATTAACAGCAATGGGTCGGTACTTCGCGAGGTAAAATCGGGATGTTATCAACTTGCTGACTGGGAAGACAATAAAAATCAATTTACCCAAAAGCTTTCACTCACCCCCAAAGGAATAGAACAAAATAGCCTTAAAAAACCGGTTCTTCAAGACATTAAATATCAGGCCATTAAAGGAGAAAAGGTAAAAACATCTCCGAATACCGGCTATTTGTTAAAGTTCAGTTTGGATGAGGCCTTGAAAACACATACAATAGAAACAAAAGAAAGTGTTACCAACTCCATTTGTCCCATTTCCGGTGTTGCAGCTTATTGGAGAAAAGGCGTTTCCGGAACTTGCCTTTCGTTTGATTCTTATAGCAACGCAGTTATTTTCCCTTCGGCAAAAACACCTGTTGTAAGCGAAGAAATATCGGTTGAAGCATGGATTGCCCCTCAGGAATATCCCTTTTCTTTGGCTGCCATAGTTGACCACATGAAAGAGGAAACCGGATATTTTCTTGGGATTGGGGCAAAAGGGGAAATTGTTTTCAACGTAGCTGTCAATTCGGAGATTATCGGGCTCGAAACCAACCAGGTTCCGCTTTATCAATGGGCACATGTTGTAGCCACATACAAGAAATTGAATGGTGTAAGTATCTGGCTGAATGGCGTGAAGGCAGCATTTAAACCTGCTTCAGGAAATATACATGACGCTCAGGAAACGGATATCGCTATCGGAATGACCCGTTCATTCAAACAATATCCCAAAGGAGCTGAGAGGGCAATCACAAAATCTTTCCTTACAAATATGGTTTTTAGTGGACTTATTGATGAAGTAAAAATATTCGGCAGAGGGTTGAATGAGCAAGAGATAGCAGCACAATACAACGCACTAAAACCTGAAAATAATCAACCTTTGAAGAGCTGGATTCTTCCGGCGGGACCTGAAAAACTGACAGGTTTTGGGGCTCATTACATCAATTTACAATACAGTCCGGAGTGGGATGGTCTTTGGAGGGTTGGCAATTACTCCGATATTGTGGTGACATTCGACGACCAACCGTGGCGTTGGGTTTTCTGGCGTGGCACACGCTACCTCCCGTCTTTGGTTACAGAATATGGCAAAAGTGGAATATGGAGTTCTGATCAAAGCCCTGAAAGCTTTAACAAACAATGCTTTGAGCATATGTCGGACATGCTATGCCGGTTCTCAAATATCAGGTTGATTTCTGGTACACCGGCCAGGGTAATGGTCCATTGGAGAAATGCATCGGTAAACATCGGCTATTTTTGGCCAAACCTTGATGAAAACGGATGGGGAATCTGGACCGACGAGTACTGGACCATTTACCCTGATGGAGTTTCTGTCCGCCATCAGGTGCTGCACAACGGAACCGGACAAAAGATTATTGAAATGAACCAGAACGAAATTTTGCACCATCCGGGACAGACAACTGATGATGTATTGCTGGATGATGCTGAAACAGCAAGTGATCCGGACGGATCGACGGTGACTTATTACCGATCAAAACCCATCGACAACAAAAAAGTGCCGGACGGTAAAAACCTGCAATACATCAACCTCAATTCACCTTCCAAACAGTTCGAAATCGGTGAAATTGGTTCAAGAATCGAAGTCGAAATTTTTCAGAATGTCTGGTGGAAAGGATGGAACCATTATCCTGCACAATTGATACCCAGCGACGGGACCGTGGTTTATCAGTACGATCGCCCTGCAAGCAGCTGTCCGGCGACTTTCCGTGAATTGCGACATCAAATTGATCAGAATACGGTGGAAGCTATGCAGATTTACGGACTTACAAAAGCGAAGCCTTCCGGATTAGCCAGCCTGAACCGTTCATGGAATTTCGCTCCGGAAATAGAAAATGAAAAGGGATGTAAATATCTTGGCTATCAAAAGAGTGAAAAGGCTTACATCCTTTCCAGGCAATCCAATATCATACAGTTTCAGGTTTTGGCATCGAAAGAATCACCACTTGAAAATCCCGCTTTTGTCATTAAAAACTGGGAAAATCAAGGTACAGAAAAACTACAGATAAAAGTAAACGGAGAGCATTTCACTGATAAAAATAATTTTAAGGCAGGCATTGAAACAGATGTCGACGGCAAACAAATGCTGGTTTTATGGCTAAAGCTTTCGACAGAGAAAACGACCAGTTTGAAGATAAGTATCAATAAATAAATTCACAAAAAACATCTATGAACGACCGTTCAAAAAAAGTAAGTATTTGAGCGAAGCGGAAATCAGCGAAGCTAAAACAGGCTTGGATTCCGTACGTCCTTGATTCGAATTCGTAATAATCATTAATGTAATTAAGTAATTTTCGGGTAAAAAAATGAAAAATTCTTCTGTTCTATTGTTGGGATGCACCCTAATGCCGGGTTTTCTATCGGCTAAACCGGCAGAAATCCCAAAATCAAGGCCCAATATTATATTTCTTCTCACCGACGACCAGCGTTGGGATGCACTTGGTGCCACGGGAAATCCCATCATCAAAACCCCAAATATGGACAGGTTGGCATCGGCGGGAATTCTCTTTCAAAATGCGTTTGTCACAACATCCATCTGTTGCGTGAGCCGGGCAAGTATCCTGACTGGTCAATCCGAATCACGTCATCAAATTCATGACTTTGACACCGATTTATCGCCTGTAGCAAGTGCAAAAACCTATCCGGCTTTGCTCAAAGATGCCGGATATAAATTGGGGTTTATAGGCAAATACGGCGTTGGCCACCATCCGCCGGAATCACAGTTTAATTTCTGGGTAGATACCGAAGCCGGAGGGAAGGGACAGCCTGATTATATTACTGTTGGCACTAACGGACGAATGATCCATGATACCGATACGATTGGTTCTGCTATTCAGACTTTTTTAGACCAATTTGGCAACAAGGATCCATTTTGCCTGTCGGTTAGCTTCAAGGCTCCCCATGAACAGGATGGTAATCCACCCAAATATGTCATTCAACCCAAATATAAAGATTTGTACAAGGAGGTTGAGATTCCGCGACCTGTCACTGCAGATCCTATCTATTGGGATAAGTTGCCTGATCTGCTCAGAACTGACACCAACTTTGGGAGGGCAAGATGGAAGGGACTTTTTGGAACACCTGAATTGTACCAGGAAAATGTAAAGAACTACTATCGCCTGATTACCGGTGTGGACGATGTGGTAGGAGAGATGGTGAAAAAACTGAAGGAGCTTGGTATTTCAGATAATACCGTTATCATCCTGATGGGCGACAATGGCATGTTTCTGGGAGAACACGGAATGGAGGGGAAATGGTATGGTTACGAAGAATCAATTCGTGTTCCGCTTTTCATTTATGCTCCGAATTTGCCGGATAAAGTCAAACAGTACAGGGCACCGCAAATGGCGCTAAACATTGATATTGCGCCGACCATCCTTTCCCTGGCCGGGGTTTCTGTTCCCAAAGAGATGCAGGGAGTCAATCTGATAGACCTTATAGAAAACAAAATACCCGAAAGAAAAGAGTTCTTTTACCAGCATTATTTTCTGGGTGGCCCCCGGATTCCCAGAACAGAGGCTGTTGTGACAAAGGACTACAAATACATCAATTGGGTTGAGCACAGTGTTGAGGAGTTATTTGATACCAGGCATGATCCGCACGAAACAATAAATCTGGTAAATGACCCGGGTTATCGTCAAAAACTGAAGGAATTGAGAAGAAGATACAAGCAATTGAAAGAAAAAGAGGGTGTACCCACTAAAGATTGGGAAAAGGCTAAAACTGCATTTTAGAACTATTTGGCTTATGGGAGATCAAATTGTACTATTTTAGGCAAAGCAAAATGAATGGAATATGTCAGAACAGTTATCCTAAGGTAAAGCTTAAACAATACTAAAATGGCAACACGTTTTCTGAAATTGATGCTTCTTTTTAGCGCTCTGAATCTCATTTCTACTGCTCAGGCGCAGATAGCTACGACCATTGACTGGCCAAAATTTCTGGCACAGCACGACATGATATGGGAAGAACTGCCATTGCAATGGAATGAGGGTGTTTTTACCGGTAACGGCCAGGTGGGCATGATGATTTATGCGACAATGAAAGACAACCGGATAGATTTTCATTTGGGGCGGCAGGATGTAACCGACCACCGGAAAGCTCCCGACAGGAAAACATCAATGGGTATTCCCGGAGCTTCGGTGATGTATGATTTTCCGCGTCTCGACATTGGCCGGATGGCGCTTCGTCCTGCGGGTAAAATTCTTTCAGGAACCATTCGTCAGGATCTTTGGAATGCTGAAATCAGGGGCAAAATTGTCACCGGGTTGGGCGAAATTACCTTCCGGGCATTCACGCCAAGAGACCAAATGGTTAATGTTGTCGAGATCAGTTCAACAGAAAAAGAGAACGGCGAAAGAGCAGCATATCAATGGTCGTTTCTTCCCGGAAATCCGGCTTCTCCCAGGGCACAGGTTTTCCCGGATAATCCGGAAAGCAAAGTCTACAATTTGAATCCCAAGCCGGTAATTGCAAAAACAGCTGATGTGTCAGTTTGTGTGCAGTCGCTGCTGGCCGGTGGCGATTATGCCACCGCCTGGACTGAAAAGAAAAATCAAAAATCTGCTCAGTCAACTTTATATGTTTCCATAGCCAACGAAGTTCCAGCTGTCGGAGTTTCTGCAAAGCTTGCTGCACAAACGATTCAGGATTTAACCAGTCAGAAAATTGGTTCACTCGAAAAATCGCACCGCGACTGGTGGCACAATTATTATCAGCAGTCGTTTTTATCCATTCCCGATGCACGGATGGAATCGTTCTACTGGATTCAGTTGTATAAAATGGCAGTTTGTTCGCGGACGGATGGTCCGGCTGTTGACTTATTCGGCCCTATGTTTCGCGTGAGCCAGTGGCCCGGTTTGTGGTGGAACCTGAATGTTCAGCTTACCTACTGGCCTTATTATGCCAGCAATCATCTGGATTTGGCTGACAATCTGATTCGATTGATTGATGAGAAATTCGATCCGATGCTGGATAATTTCCGCGGGCCTAAATTGGGAGATTTTGCCTGGGCGATGCACAATTACTGGCTTCATTACCGGTACCTGGGCGACTGGAAATCTATTCAGGAGAAATGGGTGCCTAAAGCCATGAAAATTGCCGAAGCGTTCGAAAAATTACAGGAGACACGAGAGAATGGTAAAATTGGCCTGGCCCCGATGGGATCGCCTGAATACAAAGGTTTTGTCACTTATCCGGACACCAACTATAATTTGGCCATTCTGCACTGGTTGCTCAACGCGCTGGTTGAGTCGAATGAAAAATTTGCAGCTAACCAGTCGGCTGTAGCAAAATGGAAACAAACGCTGGCCTATTTGATTCCTTATCCGTTAGATACCAATGGTTTGAGGATTGCCAGTAACCAGCCGGTTGATATGTCGCACCGCCATTATTCACATCTGCTCGGTTTATATCCCTTGTTTCAGTTAAATCCTGATTCGCCTTCCGACCGTGAATTGGTGGATAAATCGGTGGTGCACTGGCACCGGATTGAAAATGGGAAAGCGCTTGCAGGTTATTCATACACCGGTGCCGCTTCGTTGTATGCAGCACTTGGTCGCGGTAACGATGCATTCAATATCTTGAATCACTTTTTGTTGGGTGATATCGGTATCAGTCAGTTGTTGGCAAATACGATGTATGTCGAATCGGGTGGAAGGAATCCGGTGTTAGAGACTCCGCTGAGTGCAGCTAATTCGATCATGGAATTTCTGGTTCAAAGCTGGGGCGGCAAAATCAGGGTATTTCCGGCAGTTCCGGATCAGTGGAAAGATGCAGCTTTTCACCAGCTACGGGCTCAGGGTGGTTTTCTGGTGAGCGCTTCCAGAAGTCAGGGAAAAACAGACTGGGTCTCGGTAAAAAGCCTTTCCGGAGAACCTTGCGTGGTAAAAGTTCCGGAATGGGCAACAACGGTACAGGTTAGCAAAGGGAAGCGTATCCAGGTTGCCAAAATTGCTGAAGGTGAATTCCGCATTGAACTGAAAGCCGGTGATGAAATTGTTCTTTCTTCAAGCGCAAAAGAGATCAGCGCAGTTGTGAAAGCAATACCTCATAATTCGGGAGAATTGAATCTGTATGGAGTGAAAAAAGGCAAGCAACTGCCCAAAGATCAAAGTTGGCAGTTGCCTGACTACAATTATTAACCTTAACTGGGAAAAATCACAAAAAAGAGTTGTGAATAATCCAGATTTCATTGATTAATTAATAAACAAATGTGATTCACTAAAACAATATGAGGCAAATAATACTGAATACATGACAAAATTCATCCAATCTGCGTTGTTTATCTGCACTCTGATCTTAATTTTTTCCGGCACCGGAAAAGCAAAAGAACGGCCTTTTATTTGGGCTACATCAGGCGAAAAAGCAGCAATCCTTCAAAAGATTGAAGTGCAGCCCTGGGCAAAAACATCCTTCGATAATTTGCTGAGCCGCCTGGAGAAAGAAGTAGCTGGACATCAGGCAGATCCTGACAGGTATCTTCGGGGCATGCCTTTTGACTGGAATAGTGCGAAACCGGGAGAAACGCCTCCATTTACCTATACAACCCATATTGTGAACGGTACAAGGTTCAATCTTGATAATGCAACGGCAGAAGAGATGGCCAATTTCAAGAAGTTAACAGCCTGTCTTCAAACAGCCGTTGACTGTGGTGTTGCTTATTACCTGACCAATGACACAAAATATGCCCAGTGCGCTGCCGATATCCTGAATGCTTCAATCAAAGGAATCATCCAGCTCAAACCTTCTGATTTTGTGGGTAGAGGAGGATGGTTATGCCCTGATGACATCCTGAAAGAGTCGCGCGAAACAGGCGATAAATTCCCTGTCATCTACGACTTTATTGTTCCTTTCATTTTGAAAGGAGGAAAACCTTATGATATCGGAAAACAAGCAAAGATTGATTTCCCTGACAATCAGGCACAGCAAGTATTTCGAACCTATGCCGACCTTGTTGTCAACCATGGAATGATCAATTCAAACCATCCTGTTTTGGAGGCTTCCTGTTTAGTTTACAATGCACTGGCACTGGAGGATGATGCAGAACGGAATAAATACCTCAATTATTACCTTACCGAAAGCACGAGCAATCAGGATGCCCTGAATAAAGTTGCTAAGATGTATAAAAATGAAGGTGATATCTGGCCGGAAACTTCACAGTATCTCAATGCCGTTGCGAGCCTTTCTACCAGGTTAATGTTTGTACTCACAAAATATGATCCGTCACTTCATCTTGGCCAAGCCTATCCGAACATTCCAATGGCCTTGACCCGCCTGGATTATTTGGTATATCCGAATGGTGAAATCATCCGATGGGGTGATGGGCGCAGACATGGGGAAACATCTTACGGCAGTTTAGAAGAAGCATTTCAGCTTGGGAAAATTGATGGAGTGAAAAAGCTGACTGATCTGTTCGGGCCACTGCTCGGCGGAGCCATCACCCGAGTTGACTACAAACGGGGAGGCGTATTTGCTCTTTTGTGGTATAATGAAGATTTACAAGGTGTTACCAATAATATTGTCCTTCCCAGAACTGACAACCAGGCCCATGCGGGGATTTTTCTGCAACGCAATTTAAGCGCCACCTCCAGACCGGTGGACGGGCTGATGTGTTTCGTAGGCGGTGCGCATATGGTACACGGGCATGCCGAAGGAATGAATATCGAGTTGTACGGAAAAGGACAGGTGCTTGGTGTTGACAATGGCCGGGGAAATTATGCGGTCGACCTGCATGAGAATTACTCCCGGCTTTTTGCTGCACACAATACAGTTATTGTAAATGGCAGTTCACAGGGTGATTCAGGATGGGTGAACCAGGGGATCAATACTGTGAAATTATTGACCATGGAACCTCTTCCGACCACGGAGGCCGTTTCACCTGGTTATTCTTTTTCGCAAACCAGTTTTGAGGATGATAAAGGGAACAAAGCCGAGGCAAAACAGGAAAGGACGCTGGCCTTGATCCGCACTTCCGATTCAACAGGCTATTATGTTGATGTGTTTCGCTCGAAATCAAGATTGCCAAACGAATACCACGATTTTCTCTACCACAACATTGGCGATGAACTGGATTTTCTGAACCAGGATATGAAATATTCTCCTACACCGGAAAGATTCATGGCTAATGCAAAGATCCCCTGGATTCAAAACAAGCAATACCGTCATCCGGGATGGCACTTCTTCGAAAAAGTGGAAACTTCAGCCACTTATTCCGGTGATGTTCAGGTTAAATTCAAAACCGGAAAACTGAAGGATGGCCCGGTATTTATGCAGCTTTTCATTCCCGGCAGCGAACAGCGGGAATACACCAGGGTAATGGCGCCGCGTACCTTCGAAGCTCCGGCTCCTTATGATAAATTGCAAACGCCGACGCTCGTCATCCGCAAGACCGGCGAAGCATGGAACGCCCCTTTTGCAGTTGTTTATGAGCCGTTTGATAAGAATATAGCAAATAATACAGTGAAGTCGGTCGAGAAAATTGTTCAGAATGGGTTCTTTAAAGGTTTGAAAATAACCAGCAAAATTGGTCCGAAGATTTTGGTGCACTACCTTATAGATCAGGTAGAAAGTCAAGATTATAACGATTCCAAACTTGGCATTCAATTTAAAGGTAAGTTTGCACTAATTACTACCGATAACAAAAATAAGCTGCTGAACTTGTATCTTGGTGATGGGGAAAAATTGCAATTTGGCAACATCACCCTCACTGCTGAAAAATCGGTTGCTGGTGCATTTCTTGACTTTAGCGGTAAAATCCCAACGTTGAAAAGTAATCAACCTGTTGCTGTTACTCAAACCAATGGGAAAAATATTCCAATAATAAATTTGAATGATGAAAAATCCTTTTGAAAACTCGTTTTTCGCTAAACCGAAGTGGTTTATTTTCTTTTCAATTCAATTGGTTGTTTTGTGTCAGTTAGCAGTGGCACAGGATGGCAAGCTTACCTTGACGGAGTTTTCGGAATTGAAGGAAGCGAAAGAAAAAATAGGAAAAAAAGAACCTGTACATTTGGAGGAATACCAAAAACTGATTATTAGGGCAGACAAAGCACTGAAGGAAGGATCTTACAGTGTGATGCATAAAAAGCGGATTCCGCCAAGCGGAAGCAAACACGATTATCTGAGTTTGGCTCCATATTTCTGGCCCAATCCCAATACCTCCGATAAATTGCCATATATCAGAAAAGATGGGGAAGTAAATCCTGAAACACGCGACGATTATACAGATTATGATGAAATGAAGCGTTTCTTCAATGCTGTGGATGTTTTGGGAAAGGCTTTTTTTTATTCCGGAAATAAAGCTTATGCCCTTAAAGCAAGCAACCTGATGGCTTGTTGGTTTCTTGATCCGGAAACATTGATGAATCCAAACCTTAAATTTGGACAAGGTGTGCCGGGAGTAAATGATGGCCGACCTTTTGGGATCATCGAATTTGGAGGAATCAGAGATGCCATTACCTGTATGGAGTTGCTCAAAATCGGAGGTGGTTTGAATGCAGAAACCGAAATGAAATTTAAGGCATGGCTGGCGGAATATTCCGATTGGCTGAAAAACAGTGAATTAGGCACAATGGAAAGAAACACAACCAATAATCATGGGAATTGGTACGATCTTCAACTGTGCAGTATTCTGCTATATATCGGGAAAACTGAGGCGGTAAAAGAAATGCTGGAATCAGCCAAACTTAACCGGATTGCAAAACAAATAGAACCCGATGGAAGTCAGCCCAAGGAATTGGAAAGAACAAAAGCATTTTCTTATTCTGCTATGAACCTTAATGCTTTAACCCAATTGGCCTATTTAGGGAAAAGAAATGGTGTTGATTTGTGGAATTTCGAAACTCCGGACGGACGTGGGATTAAAAAAGCCTATGGATATCTGATTCCTTTCATAACATCCGATAAAAAGTGGGAATACCAGCAGTTGGGAAATATAGAAGAGGTTAAAGCGAGTCTTGTAGGTCAGTTAGCGTGGGCCGGAAAAACATTCAATGATCAGACTTTTATCTCTGTTGCCAGACAGTATAAGGCGATGAAAACCAATAAGTGAAGTGCCTGAACCAATGAAGAAAGCAGTATGTTTTTTTGTGTTTCTGTTATATGCCGGGTTGTTCGGTTGTCTGGCGCAGGATGCGCAACCGTTCTCGGAATCCGGCTTCAGGCATCCGGCCAAACAGTATTATCCGACCCCGTTCTGGCACCTCAATGGTGAATTGACGGATGAAGGAATTGTTCAGCAAATGACTGATGCAGTGCAGAAAGCCAAATTCAACGGGGTGACTGTTTTACCTGTTGCAAATACGCTGCCCGATTTCCTGACTGAAGCTTATTTCAGGAAGTTTGGAGTGATTCTCGAAACGGCCAAAAAGCTTGATGTGAACGTGATTTTATACGATGATACAGGTTTCCCAAGCGGAAATGCCAACGGGCAACTAGAAAAGAAATATCCTCAGGATGTGCGGAAAACGCTCGAAAAGGGTGAAGTCATCCGAACCGGTCCGGGTATTTGGAAAACTCCACTTCCGGCTGGCAAGCTGATGGCTGCCGTGGCCATGAATGTTGAAACGTTGGAACGTTTAGATTTGTCAAAATTCATAGATGAAAACAAGATCCTGACGTGGAATATGCCTAAGGGTGATTGGCGGATCATGTTTTTCACTTGTAATGTAGGTGCGTTTTACAAAAAATATTTTGTCGTAGATTACCTGGATACCGCTGCTGTTAACCATTTTATAAGCCTGACTTATGATAAATATGCAGAAAAATTCAGCTCCTATTTTCAGAATACCATAAAACTGACTTTTTTCGACGATGTTGGTTTTTTGCGCACAGAACGTACCTGGACCAATGCCTTTAACGAAAAATTCAAGGAAGTGAATGGCATCAGTCCCACCTTGTATTACCCCGCTTTGTGGTACAATATCGGCCCGGAAACCGAAGCTGCCCGCGTTGCTTTCTTCAATACACGTTCGGAATTGATGGCCGAAGGTTATCCCAAAATGGTGACCAAATGGACAAAAAAATATGGATTGAAAAACACAGGTCACCCGCCGGGCAATTATGGAATCCAGCCGGTTGACATGTCGGGCGATATTTTCAAATATTACCGCTACACCGATCTTCCGCTGACCGATCTGATCATTGATTATACACGGGGCCGCGATGGTTTTAAAATGATCAGTTCTGCTTCTGATTTATACGACCGTCCGGTAACATCAACTGAAATCTATGGTGCCTTGAAAGAAGATATTGTTGATTCACTGATGCTCTACCGCGCTTTGATGGAGATTGAGGCCAGGGGTGTCAATTTTGTGATCCCTCACGGCATGTGGTACGATCCGACAAAGGTTTCGATTTCACCTTTGGTATCACCTTACAGTAAAAAGCTGGCTCCCGGACTGCCAAAATACAGCGATTATGTTGGCCGGACCTGTTACCTGCTTCAGGGAGGCCGCAGGGTGGCGGATATTGCGCTTGTTTACCCGATTGCCAGTTTGCAGGGGGCATTTTATTTCGATGCGCCCGACAACAAAAGAGCCGGAACCTGGGCATATCCTGAAGCCGATTATCTGAAAATCAGCGATATGCTGACCAACGAAATCCGCCGTGATTTCACCTTTGTCCATCCCGAATATCTGGCAAGTGACAAGTATCTGATTCAGGGAAATCAGCTTCATTTGGACAACAGGGGAAACTATCAGGATTATAAACTGATAATTATTCCCGGAGGTAAGGTTATTTCAGTTAAAACACTCCGGAAAATCAAAGCGTTTTACGACAATGGCGGAAAGGTAATAGCCACAACCCTGTTGCCATCGCATTCAGCCGAAATGGGCCAGGATCAGGAGATCGCGACAATCATAGCCGAAATGTTTGGAAAAAATCCGGCCAATCAACCGCAGTTACAAAGCAATTCTAAGGGCGGAAAGGCTTTATTCATTCCAAATCCTACTACGCCAACTTTGTCGGATGCGCTGACCGGATTGTTACCAAATGCTGATGTCATGTTCATTCCAAACCCTCCAATTGCAAGCCAATTGGGCGTATTTTCCTATCTGCATAAAGTGCGTGATGGGAAAGATATTTACTTCTTTGCCAATTCGGGCGACAACACCATCAATGCAGAAGTTTTACTTCGTGGCAAAGTAAATCCGGAAAGTTGGAATCCTCATGATGGATCAATTGCTAAAGTCAGTGGTATTTCACACATTCAGAAAAACGGAGAAGCCTATACCAAATGCAGATTGAATTTGCATGCCGTACAATCAATTTTTTGGACAGGTAAATAATTTATATAACAATGATGAAACTGAATTTCAATAAAAATGCCGGCCTGATAATTTTAGGTGCACTTTCAATTTCTGCAGGCGGACAAGTTAAAAAGTCACCGAATGTAGTTTTTGTACTGGCCGATGAATGGCGGGCCCGGGATATTGGTTTTAACGGGAATACGGATGTGTTGACCCCAAATCTTGACAAACTGGCCGGCAGGGCCGTTAATTTCACCAATACAATTTCCACATGTCCTGTCTGCTGTCCCTACCGGGGAAGCCTGCTTACAGGTCAGTATCCGCTGACGACAGGTGTCTTTGTCAACGATGTCCAGTTAAATCCGGAAGCTGAAAGTCTGGCAAAGGTGTTCAAATCAGCAGGGTACCAAACTGCCTATATTGGTAAATGGCACCTCGATGGACACGGGCGAAACTCCTTTATTCCTGCCGACCGAAGGCAGGGTTTCGAATATTGGAAAGTCCTGGAATGCACGCACGATTACAACAACTCCTGGTATTGGGGAACCGATGACAAGAAAGCAAAATGGGAAGGTTATGATGCTTATGCCCAAACTGCCGACGCGGCTAATTACATCAGGGAAAACAAACAAAGTGTGAAGCCATTTTTGATGGTGCTTTCGTGGGGACCGCCGCATACCCCGTTTGAAACGGCCCCTGAATCATACAAACAGAAATACAGGAATAAAGCCCTGAAAATAAGGACAAATGTCCCAGCCGATTTGACCGGGAAAGCCAACAACGATTTGATTGGTTACTACGCTCACATCTCTGCGCTGGATAGTTGCATCGGAGTGCTACAGAAAACCCTGGTTGAAACGGGATTGGACGGGAATACCATCTTTATTTTTACTGCCGATCATGGCGCAATGGTCCAGTCGCATGGTTATGTAAACAAACAACGGCCGTATGATGAGTCAATCAATGTCCCGATGCTGATCAGCTATCCTGCCGTGTTTGGAAAAAAAGGAACTAAGAACGATCTCCTGATTGGTACGCCTGATTTGATGCCAACGTTGCTTGGCTTGTGCGGTTTGCCTATTCCAAAAACAGTTGAGGGTGAGGATAAATCATCCATCATGGAGGGAAAGCAGAAAGACAACACGGATGCTGTACTGATCGCTTGCTACCATCCATTCGGGCAATGGCCCGCGAGCCAGGGAGGGAAGGAGTATCGCGGAGTCCGTACCAAAAGATACACCTATGTGAAAGACCTCAAAGGACCATGGCTGCTTTTTGATAACCTGAAAGATCCTTTTCAGCTGAAAAACCTGGTAAATGAATCGGCAAGCAAACAATTACAGGCAGGGTTGGAAAAACAACTGGCCGTTATCTTAAAACAGACCGCGGACGAATTCCTTCCGGGTAAGGAGTACATCAAAATGTGGAATTATGTGACAGATCAAACCGGTACGGTTCCATATGCCAAAATGAACTACCAGGGGTTGCCGGTAAAAGAACAATAAATATCGGATGTTGAAATTACCATTGCCGAATTTTTGGGGGTGATTCAATCTTTTATCGTATTTTTATTACAATAAATTAACCAAATATGAACCGAAGAAATTTTACGGGAAACATTCTGTTGGCAGGCCTTGCTTTGCCTGCTTTAGCTTTAAATACGGAAGCAAAAACCTCCGAACCGCAGTTTTTCGAGGAAAAAAGAAAAAAACTTCCTGTAAGGGAATTCGATGTGGTTGTTGCAGGTGGCGGGACTGCCGGTGTGGTTGCAGCCATTGCTTCGGCACGTCAGGGCGCTGCAACTGCATTGATTGAAGCAAAAGGATATCCGGGCGGAACAGTCGTTGAAGGAGGTACTGCCCTTCATAGTTTTTTCAATCTTTGGAAAGCATTTCCGGGGGTAGAGAAACGCCAGCTGGTTAAAGGAATCCCTCAGGAGATTGTTGACAGGCTTTTATTGGTAGGCGGTACGTCAGGTCATGCCGAGATGACTACCCATTACGATTATGATTCGGTCTGCACTTCCATAGATACTGAATTGTACAAACTTGTAGTATTTGAAATGCTCTCAGAGGCGGGCGTATTTATCTGTGTCAATACGATGGTTGCAGGAGCGGTGAGAAATGGCACTTATCTTGAAGGTGTCATCACCGAGAGCAAATCCGGGAGAGAATTCTTCAAAGCCAAAAGCTTTGTCGATTGTACCGCCTACGGAGATCTTTCTGCCCATGCCGGTGCTTCCTTTGCTGAGTTAAACGATCATCCGGTATGCAACAGCATGGGTATTGGCAATGTGAATATTGAAAAACTCCATAAATATCTCGCCGAAAACAACGCTGTCGGTGATCTGGCTTTTGGCCTGCGTGACGGAAAACCGGGGCAGATTGTCCGGATGGGAAGTGAAGGGGCCGGAAGCAAAGACGCAAAACTTCCTGCTGCATTTCTGGAAGGGGTCAAAAAACTCGGGTCAGGATTGATTACCACAACAGTTCATGACAACTACCTGATGTTTATAAAGGTTAACTTTAAGCTGAGTGTAAGTCCGACCAGCCGTGATGAGGTAGCAAAAGCGGAACTGACCATCAGACAGAACCAATTCAAAACGCTGGAATTATTCAAAAAGCACCTGCCGGGATGTGAAAATGCTTTCATTGCCCGTACCAGTCCAACCCTGAATATCCGCCGGGGTCGCACCATTACCTGTGATTATGACATTAGTTCGGAAGATGTACTCGAAGGAAGACATTTTGAAGATGATATAATGGCTTACGGTTTCCACGATGAAGCTCCGCGCCTGAAAATAAAAAACGGAGGTTCATACGGCATTCCTTACAAAGCACTCTGTGTTAATGGTATAGATAATTTGTTGGCAGCCGGAATGCTGATAACTACCGATCGCCATGCACACATGTCGACGAGAAACACGGTGAGTTGTATGGGACAGGGGCAGGCAGCAGGTATTGCAGCAGCCATGTGTGCCATTAAAAATACCGGAACAAGGAACCTGCTATATTCCGAACTTCGATCCGCTCTTTTGAGTGCCAATGTATATCTTGAAAGTTAATTAATTACACCCGGAAACATGAAAATAGCAGATCGCGTTCTTTTCTTCCTTGTTTTCTCAATTATTTTCCCTCAACCCATTGACGCCGCAAAATATCGGGCAGGGACAAATGATTTAAAATTATTCGGGAAAATTGTTATCTCCAATCAGTCAAAAAACAAACCGATTGAATTTGGCATCTCTGAAATTGAAAAAGCGGCCAAAGAAAGAGGTTTGTCCATAGAGAAAGGCAAAATCACCAGGGAAGAAATGGCAGGGTATGTTCTTGTCAGCATTCTGACCGATTCGGCGCTGATTTCAAAGATTTCCGCTACCAAAGGATTTTTACCGCCAAAATACAGCGGGGCTCAATGTTATTCGATCAGGACAAAGAAAACTGAAAATCAGCTTGAGCTGTTTGTGCTTAGTACTGATTATGCAGGAGCCATGTACGGCTGCCTGGATGTTGCAGAAGCCCTCCGCAACGGAACATTTGCAGACATAACGGATTCTGACAACAAACCTTATTTAGAGAAGAGGGGAATCAAATTTAATATTCCGCTTGACCTGAGGACTCCAAGCTATTCGGATGTGAGTGATGCATTCCAGCAAAATATTCCTGTAGTTTGGGAGATGGATTTCTGGAAACAGCAGTTCGACGAAATGGCCAGAAACCGGTTTAATGTTATCAGTCTCTGGAGTCTGAACCCCTTTCCGTCTCTTGTTAAAGTGCCAGAATTTCCTGATGTTGCGTTGGATGATGTCTGGCGGACAACTGCAAAAATCAAGGATAATTACGGAAATTCAGGATCCGACTACCTGAACGATGAGCTGTTGAATCACCATGAGGTGGTAAAGAAACTGACCATCGGTGAAAAAATTGCCTTCTGGAGGAAAGTGATGGAATATGCCAGGGATCGCGGTGTTGATGTTTGTATTTTTACCTGGAATATCTTCACGCACGGAGAGCAGGGCAAATATGGCATTACGCCAGGCCGGAGCAATGATACGACCATTGCTTATTTCAGGGCTTCGGTCCGGGAATTGGTAACCACTTATCCGCTTTTGACAGGAATCGGAATAACAGCCGGCGAAAACATGGGCGGTAAAAATGAAAAATACACCAACGAAGAGTGGTTATGGAAAACCTATGGACTGGGCGTATCAGATGCTGTTGCAAAACAGCCCGGCAGGAAGATCAGACTGATCCACAGGTTTCATATGACCGGCCTTTCGGATATTAACAATGCATTCAGGGAGTATCCGGGTACGGTCGACCTGAGTATCAAATACTCGATTGCCCATATGTATTCCATCCCGAACCCCCCGTTTTCAAAAGAGGCTTTTAACATTATCCCGGCTGGCCAAAAGACATGGCTGACGGTGCGGAACGACGACATTTACAGTTTTCGCTGGGGAAGTCCCGACTATGCCAGAAAGTACATCCTTTCTATCCCCCACCTGGAGAAAGTTGCCGGTTACTACATGGGAGCAGATGGTTACTGCTGGGGAAGGGATTTTTTGGGGAAGGACACTGTCCTGCCCAGACCCCTGATCATTCAGAAAAACTGGTATTCCTTTATGATTTGGGGAAGGCTGAGTTACAATCCGGGGCTTTCCGATGAACTTTTTCAAAAAAACCTGCAGGTACGCTTTCCGGCTGCGTCTTCCGAAAATCTAATGACTGCCTGGTCTGCTGCTTCTTATGTCTTTCCATGGATTACCAGGCTTTCGTGGGGAGATATTGATTTGAAATGGCTGCCTGAAGCCTGTATCAGTAAACCTTCCTACAAGGGCTTTTATACAGTGAAAGATTTTATGGAGGTGGATCCGATGGCGGGAAGCAATATCCGGAACATTACGGATTGGGCAGAAAAATACAAATTCAACAGGCCGGATAGTCTGATATCTCCGATGGCGGTTGCAGATTCCATTTCAAAATATGCAAGAATTGCAATGTCTGGTCTTCATCAACTCCCGCCTTACAATCAATTTTCAGCCGATGAGATGGATCAGACGCTGGGAGATATTGAAGCCTTTGCCACCATCGGATTTTATTATGAGGAAAAAATCCGCGGAGCCTGTTCCCTGGCTTTGTATAATTTTTACGGTCTTCAGAAGGACAAGGAGGATGCTGTGGCATACCTAACCAGTGCCAGAACGCATTGGATTAAATATGCACAGCTTTATGAATCCAAATACAAACCGGCCCTGTACAACAGGGTGGGCTATGTTAATATTCCGGAACTTACGAACAAAACAACTGAGGACATAGAAATTGCCAAAGCCTGGAAAGTTGGCGATATCAAGGAATACAAGAGTAAAACGAAAACCGAGACGCCTTTCAGAAAATAGGTTTTAAAACCAAATAAATGCCAAATGCTACATTTTTTTAGCGATCCAAAAAAAACCATGAAACATAAGCCATTCCTGTTCTTTCTGTCGGTATTTCTGTTGTCAGCCATGCTGGTAACTGCTCAAAATGAACCGAATAACCTGAAACTCTGGTACAACAAACCTGCCCTTAAATGGACCGAAGCCTTGCCAATCGGCAACGGCCGGCTTGGTGCCATGATCTTTGGCGGTGTCGAAAACGATCGGATCCAGTTCAATGAAGAAACCCTCTGGACAGGTGCCCCCAACGATTATGCCCACAAAGGCGCTTCAAAATACCTGGGACAAATCCGGCAGTTGCTTAACGATGGCAAACAAAAGGAGGCTGAGGATCTGGCCATGGCCGAATTCATGGGCGTTCCGATGAGGCAAAGAGCTTACCAGCCCTTTGGTGACCTGACCCTGCATTTCGCCAACCAGACAACCGTTTCAGATTACCACCGCGAGCTTGACCTGAAAAATGCGCTCTGCAGTGTAACCTACCGGTCGAACGGCGTCAATTTTACCCGTGAGTATTTGTCATCCAATCCCGATCAGGTGATTGCCATCCGGCTGACAGCAGATCAGCCGAAGGCGCTGAATTTTATACTGGAAATGGAAGCCCTCCATAAAGACAAGTCAACGGTGGCCAACGGCAGCAGCCTCACCCTGAAAGTGCAGGTGAAAGACGGCGCTTTGCGCGGGGTTGCCTCCTTAAAGGTTTCTACCGACGGAAAGGTTTCCACTGAGGGCAACCAACTTTCTGTTTCAGGCGCAAAAACAGCAACCATCTACCTGGTTGCTGCCACTAATTATGTCAATTACAAGGATGTAAGCGGAAATCCGGAACAAAAAACAACTGAAATACTGGACAAAGCCGCCAAAATAACTTACGATCAGATTCGGAAAGCTCACATAGCAGATTATCAAAAATTATTCAATCGTTTCGATGTGCAGTTTAGCGAAAACGGGCAGGCAAAATTACCAACTAACGAAAGGATTGTTGCTTTCTCAAAAGAGGCCAATGACCCGCAGCTGCTGGCACTGTATATCCAGTACGGACGCTATTTGCTGATTTCAAGCAGCCGGCCCGGAAACCAGCCTGCCAACCTGCAGGGAATCTGGAACGACCAGCTGGCCCCGCCGTGGGACAGCAAATGGACCGTCAATATCAATACTGAAATGAATTATTGGCCCGCCGAAATTGCCAATCTTTCCGAATGCCAGGAGCCTTTGTACAAAATGATTGCAGAATGCGCTGAAACCGGAAAAACAGTGGCCAAAGAACATTACAATGCTACCGGTTGGGTCTTGCACCACAATACGGATATCTGGCGTGGTGCAGCTCCCATCAATGCCTCTAATCACGGCATTTGGGTATCGGGCGGAGCATGGCTGAGCAGGCATTTGTGGGAACATTACCTGTTTTCTCAGGATAAAAAATTCCTGGCTGATCAAGCCTACCCTTTGATGCGGGGCGCTGCGGAATTTTTTACCCAATTTCTGGTCAAAGACCCTAAAACAGGATTCCTGATCAGTTCACCATCCAATTCGCCGGAGAACGGCGGGTTGGTAGCTGGGCCGACCATGGACCACCAGATTATCAGGGCGCTGTTCCGTTCCTGTATCGAGGCTTCCGAAATATTGGGAACAGATCAGCCATTTGCTCAAAAACTGAAAGAAATGCTGCCGCAGATTGCTCCCAACCAAATCGGGAAATACGGGCAACTGCAGGAATGGATGGAAGACAAAGATGATCCGAAAAACAAGCACCGCCATGTCTCACATTTATGGGCAGTCTATCCCGGCAATGAAATCAACTGGCAGCAAACACCCGATTTGATGAAGGCTGCGCGGCAGTCGCTCATCTACCGCGGCGACGAAGGAACAGGATGGAGCCTGTCGTGGAAAATAAATTTCTGGGCCCGCTTCCTTGACGGCAATCATGCTTTCGATATGGTAAAATTGCTGTTCAGGCCGGTTCAGATAGATGATGTCGTATACACGGGCGGCGGCGGATCCTATACCAATCTTTTCGATGCCCATCCGCCGTTCCAGATTGACGGGAATTTCGGCGCACCTTCAGGGATGATCGAAATGCTTGTGCAAAGCCAGCTCAACGAAATATCCATTCTTCCTGCCTTGCCCGATGCTTTGCCGGCCGGCAAAATTTCTGGCGTATGTGCCCGGGGTGGTTTTGAACTGACTTTTAACTGGAGCGGCGGAAAGCTTCAGCATTTAAAGGTTTTATCCAAAGCAGGGCAGAAATGTAAACTCCGTTATGGAGACAAAGTACTGGAAATGAACACTTCAATTGGTAAAACCTATTTATTTAGTGGTGATTTGAAACCTCTGAAATAAGTCAGGAATTAAGGGAAGCACAAGGAATTTAGCGTGAAATTAGTTAGATAGGGCTAATGGCAGGAAAGCGCTAGTCCATGACAAAATTCGTCAAATTGATTATTTCATGAGAATATAGTTTAGTTAAACTGTTGGCCTCATGGAACATCCACATTTATATTCATGCTTTTTTGTGAACTCTTGTTCATGGATGTTTCATTGATTGATTTAAAAGTGTTATTTTTGGATCATGAAAACATTACAAGATATTACAAAAACTTTGAGTAGTCATAGAAACAGATTATTCATTGATTATCCCATAAAATCAATGGCGATTTTTGGTTCTTATTCTCGAAAAGAACAAAGTGAATCCAGTGATTTAGACATTCTTGTAGAGTTTTCTGACAGAATTGGTGTAAGGTTTATTGATTTAGCCGAAGAACTTGAAAATATTGTTGGATTCAAGGTGGATTTAGTCTCTAAAAAAGGTATTAAAGAAAAATATTTAAAGTCAATTGATTCAGATTTAATATATGTCTAAGCGTGACACCTTATTTTTATTAGAGGATATGTTGCAATCTGCGCAGAAGATAAAGCGATATACAAAAGACCTTGATTATGATTCCTTTTTAGCGGATGAAAAAACTATTGACGCAGTTGTGCGGAATTTTGAGATAATTGGAGAAGCTGCAAATCGTATTGACCAAGACTTCAGAGATAGTAACCCAGAGATTGAATGGACAAGGATACGAGGATTTCGTAATCGCATTGTTCATGATTATTTTGGGATTGATCATGAAATTGTTTGGAGTATTGTTGAATCATATTTAGATGAAATGATTGATTGGCTGTATACGATAATTAACAAGAATAAAGCTACATAGCCCTACCAAAGGCTATGTTAAAAAGCTTGCAGAAGTAAAGCCTGCAGCATACAATCCTATCGGGGTATCCGATTTTGGTGGATTGATACCCGCCTCAAACCCAGCTTCTGCACAAAACCTCAACCGATAAGGAGAATTAATCAAGTTGTAATTACAAGTTAAATAAATTAGAATAACCACAAAAGTTATAATTGTATCATTGTTGTTCGGTAAAAAGATTCAGATTCTTCGCTCCGCTCAGAATGACAGGTCGTTATATCGAATTCCGGGAGGATGGGGTTGGTGGGGGGGGCAGCCGCCGCCCCACCCCCACCCCAAACAAAAAATAATGGTTTTTATATTGGTCAAAATTATGACA
>JBBQHB010000019.1:0-61936 GCA_038323575.1 Bacteroidales bacterium
TGAGACATGAGATATAAGACATGCAAAAAATGTGAGAAGTAAATTTTTTGAACAAATTTGAAAAATCTCATGTCTCATGTCTTATATCTCATATCTAAATTTTATATTTGCACCTCCTTTCACGCCCAGATGGTGAAATTGGTAGACACGCTA
Source organism: Bacteroidales bacterium (assembly GCA_038323575.1). Taxonomy (GTDB): domain Bacteria; phylum Bacteroidota; class Bacteroidia; order Bacteroidales; family Prolixibacteraceae; genus CAINVV01. The sequence continues at coordinate 154 of JBBQHB010000019.1, forward strand.
GTTTCAGGGACTAGTGAGCGCAAGCTTGTGCAAGTTCGAGTCTTGTTCTGGGCACGTAAAAGTAACAATGGTAAAAGCACTTAAATCCAATGATTTAGGTGCTTTTTTTTATGACCTTAAGAGGTTGTCGATAATGATGTGGCGTTTTTTATCGTCTGAATTCTGCTATGCCGGCTGAGTTCCTCTGAAAAAATTGATAAACCGCCTAATGAGTACCTTCTATTTTTATTAATTTAGACAGGTTTTTAATCCGGTCAATTTCCGCTGAAAGGACTTTGTGATCAGGTTAACCAGGCTGGTACGTACTTTGGGAAGAACAATCCACATGATAATAAATAAATTATTCAGTTATGAGAAAAATGAATTTTGTCCAGATGCTGCTTGCTGTCATTTTAGGTGTATTGATAAATGCCGGATATGCAAATACTCCGCCTTCATCACCGGCAGAAAATCAGGGTGGGAAAAGCGAGTGGCGGCAACTCTTCAACGGGAAAGACCTGACGGGATGGAAACATGTCGGTCCGGGAGACATGTTGATTGAAAACGGGATGATCAGGGGTCAGGGTGGTATGGGACTACTATACTGGACAGGCGAAAAATTCGGAAACTGCATCATTCATGTTGAATTCAGGATGCGCGATACCAACTGCAATTCGGGCATTTTTATCCGCATACCTGTTGTTCCTTATGAAGAATGGATGCCTGTCAATTACGGCTATGAAGTTCAGATCGACAACAAGCCGGAACTCTCGGATGAAGATGATTATCACTATACCGGTGTGCTTTATTCCCTCACCAAACCGCTTGCTAAAACCGGCAAACCCGGACCGGAATGGAACACCATGGAGATCACCCTCGACGGGCTACGTACGATCGTTTATTTGAATGGTGTAAAAGTGACCGATTTCAAAGAGGGTGATGCCGTACCGGCAAAGAAATTTGATTTTGAGCCTTCCCGCGGCCCGCGTCCGGAGTTCGGATACATTGGACTTCAGAACCATGGAGAAAAAGATGTGGTATATTTCAGGAAAGTTGAGGTAAAAATGCTTTCCAAAAAATAAGTAATCATAGGACTTTTGGTACTCCTGCGACTATTGCGAATGTCCCAGGAGTACCCTAAGTCCCAAAGTAATCAACATCAAAACAATGGAAACCAACGAAATCATGGAAGGTATTATACCTCTCCACGGAAGCTACTGCCATTTAATTTACTACTAAAATCGGATATAGTCTATGATGGTACCATCTATTTTTGTGGGCGTTATTTCAAAAATACGACCGAACTATAGATCAAATGATGCAGGCAGCGCGTTCAGGACAAAATAATATTGCGGAAGCCAGCATGGCATCCGGCACATCAAAAGAAACAGAGATCAATCTTACGAATGTTGCCCGTACAAGTCTGGAAGAGGGATTAATTGATTATGAAGATTTTATAAGAACCCAAAAGTTAACGCTATGGGAAAAAGAGGACCGGCTTGTTAACCGTCTGCGTGAGTTGAACCGGACTGAAAATGCCAATTATGAAACATTCCGCAAAGCCATAGAAAACCCGGATCCGGAAATATGTGCCAATACAATGGTTACTTTAATCAAAATTACAAGTTATTTGCTTTCACGACAGATAAAAACGCTGGAAACGGCCTTTATGCAAGAGGGTGGTCTAAGAGAAAGAATGACCCGGGCGAGAATCAACCAAAGAAATAAAGAGCGTTAATGTGTGAAGATACCGATGGCACTATGGCAGGACTGTTTTTGGAACAACTCCCGGAACATCTTCCTTCTCTTCTTTTGCTATCAAATTCAGTTTCAGGTTTTCCAGATAATCACCACCGGCCAGCGCCTTTACTTCAAATTCGATTCTTTCGGGCTTGCAGGTTGCATTCAGGAAGGTGAGTTGGGTGGGATCAACTTCCAGTGTGTATTTGCCCGGAAGCAGGTTGCTGGCGTAAAACCCACCGTCGTTGAAGGTACGGATAGTCTCTTCGTAGGTACGGGTTTTGCTTTTCAACAACAGGCGCACACCACCCAGGCCTGTATCTTCTCCCTCCTTCCGAAGGGTTACGGTTCCTTCGATGACACCGGTTCTGTAGAGTGGTATTTCCATACGTTTGTATCTGTTCGGATCAGTCACAAACGAAAACTCGGTAGTAAGAGGTGCCAGGGTCGCATTGGGCAACGCTGATTGGACAATTTCAGCATTGTACCTCCAATAACTCTGCAACTGGGTAATACGCAGGATGCTGTCCTTTCCGAGTTCGAATTGAGCCGATTGGTCGAGGCGAAGAGCACGTGACGGTATTTTTTCTTCTCCTGCATCGTATTTGCCATTATCATTGTTGTCTACAAACATCAGGACAGAAACAGCGGCACGGCTTACCTGTTCCCGGTTGGAGGCAGCAAAGTAAGCGCTTTGGGCATCCAGTCCTATTGAACCATTGAGGGATTGCTGGAAATTGTAGGAATCGCCGATGGCTATGAAATGGGAAGTAGCCCGGATCTTATCCAGATCAAAGATGAATCCTGCCTGAATTTGAGTGGCATTCGTTCGGAAATCATGGTCAAGATTCACATTGATGCGCCCCTTACCCATGACAGCTCGCGAAAACTGTGCCCCAACAATTCCTAATTGTTTATAAACCACATCGTATTGTGCCTGGGCCCGAACAAACATTCCCCTTACGAAAACCGGCAGGCCAGGAGTGCGCGAGAAGGTGTAAGTGACTGACCCTGTCGTTGTACCATTAACGAAATATACTTTCCCGGCATTGTATGTGAGGGAATTTTGGTAATTGGCCCGTATATTGTAACTTTTTATATTGGTGTTCAAATCGAGATTTATATCTGTTAGGTTGCTGTTGTTAAACAGGTAATTTTCACCCGAAAACCGAAATCCGGATGAGAACCCGGAGAACCTGAATGGAAGGTAAACACTGGCATCAATCTCCTGCTTGGCACGACGGGCATTGTACAGGCTATCGCTTTCGAAACGGGTAAAATTCAGGTTGTAACTGCGGCTCGAAGCGTAGGTAACACTGGCTGTTGCCCTGTAATATGCTCCGGGGGCAGCATCGATGTTAAGAAGGTATTGGTCAAATAACCGCGCCGAGAGACTCCCGTAGTAGATCGGCCTTAAGACAGAATTGAAATAATCGATGCCTGCTTTGGCAGTCAGCGTATTGGTCAAACCCCAGGCAACGTTCCCATGAAATGCATATCTGTTCATGTTGATCTCTGAAAGCCCATCATCGACGATTCCGGCCTGGGCATTGTACGAAACAACCCCTTGAGGCAGGAAAGTAAAAGGGATCTGCAACTGCCGCTCTTCTGTGAGGATTTCACCTGATGGGGTGTAGATGCGCAAGTTAATCCGAATGGTCCCATAGGTAAGGGAGAAGTTGAATCGGTAATATCCCAAGGCATCGGCACGGGTAAAACTGGTAAGCTGACTGTTGATGTAAAGTTCCACCTCCGAATCGGGGATCGTATTCCCATCCATCGAATAGGTATTGTAGACTTTGCGCGGTTCGATTGGGTCGTTGCTGATGGCAGCGCCGATGATGCGCTGGCCTTGTAACCCGGTTGTAATAATTTGCCCGGCCCAGACAGAAGTGAGGTAAGCATTGGGATTCAATGCATAGCGCCAGTTTACATTGGAGCTCTTCAACCGGTAATCTTCATTACCAAGGTTTCCGTATAAGGATCCTTGCAGGTCGCCGCCAAGTAACTCCATACCCCCGGTAAGGGTATAGGAGCCCGAAAACCCGTCTTTGTTGGCATTCAGTGTCACATTGTAATCTGCCACGCCGGCAGCGGCCACCTTACGGCTGCGTGGATAGAGAAGCGGATAGTCTATATCGCTGCTACGTTGCTGTTCAAGCTGCTTGCGAAGTTGTTCGTGCTGGTATTTTTCTTCAACGGGGAGGGTTTTATCGAATTCCAGACTGACACTCAGTGTCTCCATGTTGATGGTAAAACGGAGTCCGAACATGCGTTCGAACATGGCAGGGGAGAGGAAAAGATCCAGATCTCCCAAACGATAATCGTCGGTAGTCAGCGTATAGTGCTCTTTACCGATGGTCGCCTGATGAGTATTGACATCGATCTGCCATTGGTTGTCATTATTCAGCCAGGTACCTGTCAGTGAATTACCCGATTTGCCCTTTTCGTAATGGACATACAAGAGGTTGAAGAGTTCAGTGGCCGGCAGGTACACTGTATTGTTGCTGTAAACTGTATTGATGAAATATTGTCCGATAGCCGGATGGCTGAAACTTAGCACCACATCCTCATCAGGTGAAGATGCATAGACGGGTAATTGAAGAAGTAGAATAATTGCCGTCAGAATCAAGGAATTGGTCAATTTCCTAGTCGTGAATTCATGAAAAAATTCAATTATTCCCGAAGGAGTTCCTTCTGACATTCGCCAATCCATCATCTGTCAAATATACAACATAGGGGTAAATAGAAATATGGATTCAACACCATTTCTTCCGAAAGAGGAAAATATTCGGCAATGAATATAGTATTTTGGCAATCTTTATTAGAGGATTGATTTTTCGACGGGGGTGAACCAAATGTGCCCAAAAATAAATTCAAGTGATGTTGATGGTTATCAGCCTCATGTTACTTGATTTCAACGACAACGTTCTTCTTTATTAGGGGTGCCTGCACCAAATCAAGGGATGAAATGTCGGTGCGTTTCGTTTCGTAAGTTAATTCAAGACTGTATTTTCCTGACGGGAGATTCTGTGGAGGAAGTGTGAGCTCTATTCGACGCAGTACCTCTAAATAGGCAACGATGGTTTGTTGTTGCTTGGCCAGTTCTTTGCCGCTGCTGTCAATCAGCCGGGCAGTAACACTACCGTTTTAAAGGGAATTTCCGGTTGGTGTCAACTGAACTATGGCTATTAGTTTGCCTTTTTCGACAGCGGTGGCTACTTTGCCCTGGGTAAGACCAGTACTCGCTTTACCTTTGATGTAAAAGGCCGGAATATTTTGTTTGAAGAGGTAGTTAATTTTGGCACTGATCCCTTCTGATACCTTTACAGCCTCAACATCCTTGGAGACGGCATTTGAACTGACAATTATCCTGCCCCAATAAGCACCTTCCGGTTTGCCTTGCATGGGTTTCATCTGGAACCGTACCGTTTGTTTCTTTCCGGGTTTCAAGACAAACTGTTTGGGAAAGGCTTTCAGGTTGGGGGTGAAGTCGAAACGGGCAGCACTAATCGTATCGTCGGAAATCGTTACGATATTTCCTGCATCGTCCGAACCCGGATAGGAAAATTCGAACGAAACAGAGACTTCCTGTGCCTCCTGTGAAGTGTTGTTTACATAAAGTGTGCCAACATTGGTTTGATCATGAATAAATACTGCAGTAGGCGAAAGGCTTATCTGCGCAATTGCCAATTCCGGGATCATACAAGCCAACAGAAGTAAGCAGAACAGATACAGGGAAGTCCGTTTCATAATGTCTGATTAAAATGTTGAAAAAATAGTGGCAGGGCATCATCTCCCTGCCAAACTATAAAATGATCAATTGTATGTAGCTGTCATTGTCAAAGTACCAGTATACACGCCTGTTAATTGTCCTGCGCCTAAGGCAGGAAGATTAGCTCCGGCGCCACCACCAAATGCATTCAAAGTTCCACCTACGAATATATAATCTGTTCCCGCTACCGTTCCACCCGCAATCCCATCACTTACTGTGTAAGTTCCACCTGTAAGAATTGGACTGACTCCAAAGGCATCAGCGGTTGTTGGTGTTTGAGCTACTGTCGTATTGAAAGTTAGCTGACCGGAAGGGACACCTCCTGAATGGGTCAATGTAACGGCTGCAAAAGTAAGCTTGATAATTGAGCCTACAGTTGCAGTTACTGTGAATTTTCCAAGTGCAGCAGTTCCTCCGGTGTTGGTTTTAGTAGCAGAAGCAGCATCCATGGTTGGAATGGTACCTGAAGCAACCTGAGCAAATGTTACATCAACATCTTTTGTTATCCCAACATTTGTAAGCAGCGTGGCAGTAACAGAGGCAGTTGTATTTGCTGAACTCTGTGCAACGGCGCTTGTTCCAAGTCCTGCCAGGACAATCCCGGCAAATAGTAATTTAATCAGATTTTTCATTTTCTTTATTGATAATTGAATAATTGGTGTAAATTTTTGTTTGTAATTTTTGTCAAAAATATAAAAAAATTAGATATACAATAGTTTCATCTAAATATTTCAATGAGAGCGTATTGATTATTCGTCAGAAATATATCCTGATAACATATTAATCGGATTTTTGTTCACATTACAGAAAATATTTATCCTTGGTATCATCAGTTGTATTCAATTGTTACTTCGGAGATTTGTGCCGTGGGCAGTCCGATCCACGCGGTAAGGTTGACCGGCCGACCGGGTATATTTTTTATCAGTCTGCCCGAGTTGCTAACCATAAACAGGGCCTTGTTATCCTTGAAAAGCAAGGCCTGGCCGAGGTTGGAAGTACCGTTGTTGAGGTAGGATGCAGTCAGGGCACTATCACCTTCAGTAAGGAGGCGGTATTGGGCCGTTACTTTCAACTCAATGTTCTCGGAAACGGTAATTCCTATCCATTGCAAATTATTGATTTCTTGGCTGCCGGAGACCTTATTCTCTTGTGATGGCTGCATTGTTTTTAATCCGCTCTGCGAGAGTATGTCAAACTCGATCTCGACATACTGAGCCCTGGCAGTTTGGAGACCAGCCAACAAAAACAATAGCCACATTATTGGCCTGCTTAACTGCAGGATTTTTGAAAATGACATTTGGTTTTTAATCATTGAATATATTTTGCAGGCAGCCACATGTGGAAACTACAAAGGGCTGCCCCTGCGACAAATTTGGATATTACAAACGATATGCCAAAAATTTTTAATTCTGCATTCATATCTTGCAATATCCTATAAAGCATTGATATATAATAATTAATAAATTTTAATAAATCTAAGTTAATTAAAGAAAGGCAATTCAACTGTTGTAAATGGAGGTTCATATATTAGGGGAAAAGTACAGTTGTTCGTACAGTTGTGCGATATGAGCTTCAAGATAAAAGGTAAATTACCAATCGGACAGGATGGTTGAAAATAGCTGAACCACTTCATACTCATTGTTTATGTTCCTGTATACGCAACAGTTATGCTAACTGTTCCGCTATAATCTCCCGCATCTGCACCCACATCTGCCGGGCCAACTGAGCCATATATATAGAGGTAGACTTTGGCCGTTGTCCTGGTGGAATTTGTCCCGTCCAGCGGGGTCGGCGGTGGTGCGGGTAGTCCAAGGGCATTTCTCCGCACCGGAATGGTTACCTCATTAAATCCTGTGGTCACTTCAACGGTATTTAACCTGGCCTGGGATTCGATTAATCCCTGGTTTGAATAAGCAAACTTTAACTCAAAGGGAAGGGTTTTGCTGTTGGGACCATCCAGCGTTGTGGAAAATGACATCGTAACAGTAAGATCGAAACCCAGGGGTGCAGTAATTTCGAAACCGGTGGCATGGGCAATATCGATAGACTTGGCAGGTTCGCCTTTAACCAGTACGCCAAAATCGAGGGTATTGACAGATACCGGTGTTATGACAATGTTGCTACCTGCAAAAGTACCAAAAGTAATGCGCTGACTTTGCACTGAAATGCAGTACAATACCAGGATTGTCGTGAGGAGAATTGGTTGGTATTTGGTATTTCGTCTCATTAGATGTAAACAATTTCGATGGTAAACTGTCCATTGTATTTTCCGCTGATTGCTTTGCTCACATTTATGTGTCCGCCTACCCAGAGGAAATACTGTCCATCGTCACCGAATTCAATGACAGCCTCCCCCGTATCGATCAGTTTAGATGAGCGTTGGATTCTTTCATTGTTACCACTCATCTCGTATTGAAGTGAAATACTGCCATTACCACCAGTATCGGTAATGACTTCTGAAATGATAAAGGTCATACGTGCCTGAGACCCGGCCCTCCCTTTGGCAAGCAACAACCCGGCATCGGAACTTGAAATTGGCGAAATATAGATTTCATTGTTCCCATCCGTTGTACCGGATACTTTCATGTTGTTCAGTGTGGTCAGAACAATTGGTGTGTTACTTATCAAGGTGGCCGAAACATTGATGACAATACTTGGGTCAGGTGTAACCTGCGCTTTTGCTGCATTTTCCAGGAGCATAGCAAGAAGGATAATATATAAAGTCCGAAGAATCATGGTAATAAGACTGTAAATTTTAAAATTTCAAGGTTTGTGAAGGATTATTCAATATTAATCATAGTAGATTGTAATACTTCAAAAAAAATTATCTGTTTCAAATTTCTATTATTCATTTTTCATTTAATTTTTGACTTTTATCCCTTTTACGGTCAGTACAGTACTGCCGCTTATCATACGTATCAAATAGATTCCCGGTAAAAGGTTTCGCGGGTACCAGTCGAGTTCGGTGAGCCCTGCACCATAACTGCCCGAAGTGATTGTTTCCAGCAGTTGTCCCGACATGTTAAGGACATCGAGCCGTACCGGGGCATCAGCCGGTAATCTGAACGACACAACGGTATGGTCTCCGAACGGATTGGGTGCCGGGGCCAACAGCATTGGCTTATTTTCCTCGTACACAGGAGCAGCCGAAGGATCGCCTATTTTGATGATGATGGTGAAGGGTTGCAATGAACTGCTTTTTAAACCTGTCGCTTTGCTTGTGGGCATCACCAGTTGATCGGGCATTTGCAACGGGTTGAGGGAGGCAGACTTCGCACTCTTGTTTGCATTCATCTTGAATCGATAATCATGCTGGTTCAACATAGAGACGGCCTTTTGTTGGTTATGGTCCATAAGTGTGATGGTTAAATCGGAAGGCCAGTTGTCGGGTATTTTCCATTGAAGTTCAAAACTTCCTCCGATGTGTGCACTCTTCTCCAATGCATCGACAAAAACCGGAATCCTCATCTCTTTGGTAACGTCAAACGGAAGATTGTTGATGACCAATGGCAAATTATCTGTAGGCGAACTATTCATGTACAAGGCTAGCCAGGTATTGCTCATTGGCTCGAGGCGGTAGGCATCCCTGGAATCTTCACCTATGATTCCCTCATTGCTTAAGCTGACAAAAGAGGTGGTTCTTTGCCCATTCAGGACAAGTGTTAATGGTACTGAAACTACTTCATAAACCTGAGCGCTTTTGAGAAACGTTCCGGCAGTGCTTATTTTGGCGGCATTGGTAAAGCTAAGTCCCGGCGATGCCGTGTTCGCCTTGACCCAGAAACCCTGACAAGGGGCAATGCGTCCGTTGCCGAGTGAGCCTGAAGATCCGTTCCAGGTAAGATAGTCGTTGGACGTCGGGTCCCAGATGTAGATGCTGTTGTCAACATGGATTTTGGTCCATGCGCCTCCGCCGGCATCCCAGTCAATTGTACTTGCCGATGGGTTGCCGATCAGGTTCCAGCCTTCATTGGCAGCATAGGCCACAGCATCAGTGGTGCTTGGTGCAACTCCGGTAGTTCTTGCCGTCTTGGTTATTGCGTAGCTGAAGCTTCCACCGGTCATTGAGTTATCGACACCTGTTGCCGAAATTGTTATGGGCAATGCGTCTGAATAATTTGACCCGGAAGGAGTACCATCTAAATCAAGCCGGCCTGCCCCGTTGAAGACGTAGAAAAAATGACCTAATCCGGATGTAATGCTACTGCCCATAGATGAAGGTGTCCGCCAAGCCTGAAGGGTGGATCCGCCATCAGTTTCGTCCCATGTGAGCAGGTTTGGCTGCAGTGTTGAAAAGGATGAGCCGGAAAAGCCTTGCGTAACGAATGGTGAAGCAAACATTACATCGTAACTGGTAGCCACCGGAGCAGCAACCATGTACCAGCCTTTGCCCCCGTTAAAGGTTTGCTGGGCCTGCACCGCCGGCGAACTTGCACTGTTGTTTATATAGCTGCAACCCGGTTGAAGGATAATATTGCCTGTACCGATTGTGGAAACAGTTGAACCGGAGGCGAATGTCAGGACCGGACCTACCGTCAGGCCAAGAGTTGCTCCGGTTTGAATTGTCAGGGATTTGGCATTAGGGATGGTAATATCGTTGGTTGGACTGGTTCCGCTGATAACAGGTTGATTGCTGCCAGATGTTATGATAATATTCATGGATGAAGTGGGCAGGACATTTCCGCACCAATTTGAGGTGGTAGCCCATGCGGAATCTGTGCCTCCGAGCCAGGTTCCCGGTGAACACGAACCGTTGGCAACATTCAAAATGCCGTTGGTGGCAGCGAAAAAGGTATTATTTTTATTGATGGCAGCAGAAGTGGTGCTTCCCCAGGTACCGGATGGTTGAAGCGCCCCGGCTAAGAAAAGATTATTGCCAATAGGGTGTGTAAGCGCGGTCCCGAGGTTGGCGATAACACCGGAGTTGATTGACAGATTGTTGGAAACAGTAGTCGCGGATGTGAATGTCTTGGTCGAATTTCCTGATAAGTAAAGATCGTAGAAGGTAGTGGCAGATGCTGAAATGGTTTGGGATGCGCCGCCAAACACAACCGATCCTGTTCCGGGAGTGAACAGGCTTCCTGTTCCGCTCCAGGCCGTTGCACTGGTAGAATTTACATTCAATGTACCGGAACCTCCATTTAGAGTCCCTGCCGAGAATGTCACATCCCCGGTGAAGGTATGGGTTAAACCTAAGCCGAGGTCTAATGTGCCGCCTGATCCGTTGATTGTTAACGCATTGCCGTTGATATTACCGGTAAGAGTGGCTGTTCCGGAGGTTTTGGTCATGGTAATTGCACCGGTGGTTGTAAAGCCTGAAATGCTTTGGGTTGCAGAGGTTCCTGTAATCGTTACGCCTCCGGAACCACTGGAGAAAATTCCTGTTCCGGCAATGGTGAAATCACCCCCAAGGGTCAGTAGGTTAGCACCTGGAGTTAAGGTTGATCCGTTGCTGATGGTAAGCGGGACATCTGTATTCGTAGTTTTTGCTGCATTCATGGTAATTGCACCGGTATTGGTGATCATTACCCCACCGGTTGCCGCAAAAGGTGTAATCCATTCCACACCTGAACTCCTCCCTGTAGAAGTGTTGTATTGCAAAGTGGCTGTAGTACCGTAAGTTGTTGCTGTCGAAACAGTTGCTGTACCTTCCATGGAAAGGATTCCATTAACAGTTGGTAGCTTCGTGAGTGTCTTTGTTCCTGAATTTGAAACGGAAAGGTTATAGAAAGTTGTAGTTGATGAACCTGCAATGGTTTGTGCTGCACCAGTTAATAGGACTGTACCGGTATTTGTGTTAAAGGTTCCATTGTTTGTAAGGTTTCCGGCTATGCTAACGACTGAGGAGCCAAATGATGTCAATGTACCTGCTATCAAAACATCTGAACCGAAAACAAGTTGAGCGGGCGCTGTTTCAGTAAGTGAACCACCGTTAGCTATAGAAACAGCACCGGAAAAGGTTTTTGTACCTGTGGCATATGAAATTGTCAATGTTCCGGATGTTCCACCCCCGATTGTTGTCGTGCCGGTAACTCCCAATGTGAGATCAGGGATCGTTAAAGCAGTGCCATCCCCGATAGAAAGATTACCGCCGATTGCCAGGTTAGCTGCGGTAGTTGCAGTCGCTGAACCACTTAAGATCAAATTGCCGGCGATTGTGGTGATTGCCCCAAAAGTTTCTGCACCACCACTCAATGTTAGGTGATGGTAGTCCGTTACATTCAGCGTTTGACCTGTACCCGAATAATTAACAAGGTTTCCAACTGCATTTGCTGTAAGTGTCGTTATTGTGCAGGAACCTCCGATATTTAATATACCGGTATTTGTCAATCCGCCGGTACCGGCCAATAAAGTTGCAGCATTAATTGTCCCGTTATTGGTCAGGATAACTCCAGTCACAGTCAGTGCAGTAGCCGAAGTGAGTGTTCCGGTATTGGCATAATTTCCTGTGAAGATGGAAGAAGGGATTGTATTGGCATGCGATCCCCCGATTGTCATTGCTGCACCGCTAAAGGTATGGTTTCCGCTGCTTGCATTGTATGTACCATTGTTAGTGAAGTTTCCTGCGAAACCAACAATTGCCGACCCATACTCTGACAAAGTACCTGATACCGTTACATCAGAACCAAATGAGAGCTGGGCAGCGACAGTTTCTGTCAGGCTTGCCCCGCTGTTGATGGTTACTGCCCCGGTAAAAGTCTTTACGCCTGTGGCATTAAGGATATTCAAGGTACCACCTGTTCCGGTACCTATGGTTGTTGTTCCGGAAATTGTAAAGGCAAAACCCCCGTCAACAATCAATGAGGCGCCGTCACCAATGGTCAGATTACCTGTTTGGATCCTGGCCGCTCCTTCTGTCCAGGTTTTTGTCCCGGAACCGGAAATGATCAGATTGCTGTACGCGACATCTTTAACAGTTTGGTCACCTGCACCGCTGTAATTCACCGTATTACCCGGAACAGTGACTGTCAGGGTAGTTATTGTGAGTATCGAAAGATCGCTGATATTAAGTGTGCTAGTAGATGTAGCATTGTTAAAGCTGGTAATTGTACCGGAGTTTGCAATGTTGACGACACCGGCTGCATTGTTGGTTAATCCGGCTATAGTCCCTGACCCGTTTAGGTTTATGGTGCCGGTGTTGGTAAAATTGGCAAGTGCGGTAGCAATATTACCAACTCCCGATACGGTTGTGGTTCCCAAATTGCTCAAATATATAATCGAACAGGCTCCGCCGATATTTAAGGTAGCTGTATTTGTCAAAGTTCCGGTACTTGCCAGGGAAGTTGTAGCATTGATTATGCCGTTGTTGGTCAGTACAACTGCAGGGCCAGTTACCAACAGCGCCGTAGCCGAAGTAAGTGTTCCGGTGTTTGTATAGTTTCCGGTGAAAGTAGCAGATGGGATCGCATTTGTAGCTGATCCTCCGATCGTCTTTGTTGCCCCGTTGAAGGTATGAATGCCGCTGCTCGCTGTGTAGGTCCCGTTGTTTGTGAGGTTTCCGGCGATGCCTACAGCCGCTGCGCCAAATTCCGTTAAAGTACCTGTTACCGTAACATCCGAACCAAATGAAAGTGTGGCCGCTGCCGACTCAGTCAGGTCGGCGCCACTGTTGATGGTTACCGTTCCGGTAAAGGTCTTGGTGCCAGCTGCATTGGTTATGCTTAGTGTGCCACTTGTGCCACCTCCAATTGATGTATTTCCTGTTACATTGAATGCAAATGCCCCGATAATGCTTAAGGTTGCACCGTTGCCAATGGTCAGATTGCCTGTGATAACTCTGGCTGCCGCCTCAGTCCAGGATTTTGTCCCTGAACCGGAAACTATCAGATTGCCGCCATAGGCGATGTCTTTGATTGTCTGTGCCCCGGCCCCGCTGTAATTCACTGTGTTTCCCGCTGCAGATGCTGTAAGGGTGGTAATTGCAGGTACCGGAAGCGCGCTGATATTAAGTGTGCTGGTTGAGGTGGAATTGTTAAAAGTGGTAATAGTACCGGAATTTGCCAGGTTAACTATGCCGGCTGCATTGTTGGTTATACCGGCGATAGTCCCGGACCCATTGAGGTTGATTGTTCCGGAGTTGGTGAAATTACCAGCCACAGTGGAAATATTACGTGCCCCTGATATGGTTAATATTCCTGAGTTGTCCAGGATTGCGATTGAGCAGGCACCGTTCATATTTAAAGTACCGGATGAACCGTTTGTCACTGTACCAGCTCCGGTGAGCGCAGCAGCCATCGTGACCGTACCGTTATTTGTGACGATGGCATCACTATAAACTGTAAGGCTGTTGCAATTAGCCGTCCCGCTGATTACCGGTTGATAGGCAGCAACTGAAGATACCACTACATCTGTGGCAGCGGTAGGAACAGTAAACCCGCACCAGTTGTTGGCATCATTCCAATCAGTACTCGTTCCTCCGAGCCACGTACCTGCTGTACAGGCATTTACTGTTAATTGTCCAGTCCCGGCTACAAAATAGGTCGGGTTGATGGTAGTGGCCCCTGAACCGGTTCCACCATAGGTTACCCCGGTAGCCTGAGGACTCCCGCCAAGGTACAAACCTCCTGCAGTATGGGTAGTCCAAACACCTAAATCGATGGTACTACCACTCTTGATGGCAAGCTTGGAACCAATTGTTTTACTGGCTGCGAGAATCACACCGGATGCATTGTCTATGTTGACACCACCCGATCCCGTAAAATTGGCCGGAAATTCAATACCGGTTGTTTGAGCGGAAGATCCTTTGTACTGTATTGTGGCATTTATACCATAAGTTAATGCAGCCGAAGCAGTTGCTGTGCCTTCCATCGAGAGGACCCCATTGACAGTTACACTTCCTGTCGTTTTTAACCCGCTCCCGGATAAGGTAAGCTTGTCATAGGTAGTACCCTTACAGGTTTGCGTACCTGTACCACTGTAATTCACCAAGTTACCGACTGTTGTTGCTGTGAGGGTAGTGATTGTAGGTACCGTAGGAGTCGTACTGATATTCAAAGTGCTTGTAGCGGCAGCATTGTTGAAAGTGATAATTGTACCGGAATTTGCAAGGTTAACAATACCGGCAGCATTGTTGGTAATTCCCGAAATAGTTCCGGACCCGTTGAGATTAATTGTTCCGGTGTTGGTGAGCGTAAGAAGCGGAGTTGTAATATTGCCTGTTCCCGATATGGCAGTCGTTCCCGAATTGGTTAAAGTCGTAATAGAACAGGCCCCTCCAATATTCAGTGTAACCGTGTTTAGTAAAGTGCCGGTACCAGCCAGAGAAGTAGATGCGTTGATGGTGCCGTTGTTGGTTAAGACAACACCGGTCACTGTGAGCAGTGTTGCCGAAGTCAGTGTCCCTGTATTTGTATAGACTCCGGTGAATGTTGCAGTTGGGATGGTTATGGTTGCTGACCCGCCAATCGTCTTCGTTGCCCCGCTAAAGGTATGAACACCGGTACTCGCTGAGTAGGTTCCATTTACTGTAAAATCAGAGACAAAAGTCAGTGCGGTAGCTCCGGTTTCTGTCATGGTTGCCCCGCTGTTCATGGTGACTGCCCCGGTGAAAGTTTTTAAACCTGTGGCATTAAGGATGTTAAAAGTACCGCTGGTTCCGGTGCCAATGGTTGTGGTTCCGGTAACGCCGAATGTATATCCACCGTCAAGGCTCAAAGTAACGCCGTCACCAATGGTAAGATTACCTGTCACGGCTCTTGCAATACCCTCTGTCCAGGTCTTTGTGCCTGACCCGGAAATATTCAGATTGGAATAAGCAGCATCTTTTATGGTTTGATCACCTCCACCATTGTAATTCACCGTATTGCCGGCGGCGGTGGCTGTTAGTGTTGTAAATGTTGGTACGGTCGGAGTTGTACTGATGTTGAGTGTGCAGGTGGCGGTAGCGTTGGTAAATGTGGTAATTGTACCGGAACTGGTAAGGTTAACAATACCGGCTGCATTGTTGGTAATTGCCGTAAAAGCGCCTGACCCGTTGAGGTTAAGTGTTCCGGTGTTGGTTATCCCGGTAATTGTGCCTGACCCGCTAATATTAATTGTACCGGTGTTGGTAAAAGTGGCAATTGCAGTGGTAATATTGCCAACCCCTGATATTACAGTGGTTCCTGAATTGCTCAAAGTTGTAATCGAACAGGCTCCGCCGATATTTAATGTAGCTGTATTTGTTAAAGTTCCGGTACTTGCCAATGAAGTTGATGTATTGATTGTGCCGTTGTTGGTGAGGACTACTGCTGCACCTGTTACCAAAAGTGCCGTAGCCGAAGTAAGCGTTCCGGTGTTTGTATAGTTGCCGGTGAAGGTAGCAGAGAGGATCGTATTTGTAGCTGATCCTCCGATCGTCTTTGTTGCCCCGCTGAAAGTATGAATGCCGGTACTTGCGGTGTAGGTTCCGTTGTTTGTCAGGTTTCCGGCAATGCCGACAACCGCTGCGCCTGACTCTGTTAGAGTACCTGTTATTGTTATATCTGAACCGAATGACAATGTTGCCGCAGCCGACTCAGTCAGGTCGGCCCCGCCATTGATAGTAACCGCTCCGGTAAAGGTCTTGGCACCAGGAGCATTGGTTATACCGAGCGAACCGCTTGTCCCGCCTCCGATTGACGTTGTTCCGGTAACGGTAAATGCAAATGCTCCGGCAATACTAAGGGTTGCACCGTCGCCAATATTAAGATTTCCAGTAACGATTCTGGCAGCACCTTCTGTCCAGGATTTTGTTCCGGACCCTGAAATGGTCAAATTGCCACCATAGGCGATGTCTTTGACTGTCTGTGCCCCGGCCCCGCTGTAATTCACTGTGTTTCCCGAAACAGAGACTGTCAGAGTGGTAATTGCAGGCACCGGAACTGCGCTGATATTAAGTGCGCTGGTTGAGGTGGAATTGTTAAAGGAAGTTATTGTACCCGAATTTGCCAGGTTAACGATGCCGGCTGCATTGTTGGTTATGCCGGCAATGGTCCCGGATCCGTTGAGGTTGATTGTGCCGGTGTTGGAGAAATTGGCAACCACGGTAGTAATGTTCCCGGCTCCTGAAATGGCCAGTGTTCCTGAGTTGTCCAACGTTGTGATTGAACAGGTCCCATTGATATTTAGCGTGCCGGATGCACTGTTGGTAAATGTACCTGCTCCGGAGAGTGCGGCAGCAATCGTGAGCGTACCGTTATTTGTGACAGTAGCATCAGTATAAACTGTGAGGTTATTGCAATTAGCCGTCCCGCTGATTACCGGTTGAAAGGCAACAACTGATGATACAAATACATTTGTAATTGAAGTAGGCAAAACACCTCCGCACCAGTTGGAAGCATCATTCCAGTCGGAACTCGTTCCGCCGAGCCATGAGCCGGTAGTACAGGAATTAATTGTTATGCGTCCGCTATTGGCAGCAAAGTAAGTTGTGTTGATGGTCCCTGCCCCGGAACCTGTTCCCCCATAAGTTACCCCTGTTGCCTGCGGACTCCCGCCCAGGTATAATCCTCCGGCAGCGTGTGTAGTAAATGTGCCTAAATTGATGGTGCCGCTCTTGATGGAAAGGTTTCCGGTGATTGATTTACTTGCGGCCAGGATTACACCGGATGCATTGTCCACGATGACCCCGCCAGCTCCTGCAAATGCTGCAACAAATTCATTGCCAGTAGTCTGGGGGGCAGATCCCATGTACTGGAGTGAGGCGCTTGCACCATAATTCAATGCAGTAGAAGCAGTTGCGGTGCCTTCCATGGAAAGGATGCCGTTGACGGCAACAGCAGCGGTGGTTGTTTTTATTCCACTTCCTGATAAGGTAAGGTTATCATAAGTGCTGACCTTTACGGTTTGCGCCCCTGCACCATTGTAATTCACAGTGTTGCCAACGGTCGTTGCAGTAAGGGTAGTAATTGTAGGTACCGTAGGAGTCGTACTGATATTCAGTGTGCTAGTAGCAGTGGCATTGATAAAACTGGTAATAGTGCCGGAAGTTGCCAGGTTAACAATACCGGCAGCATTGTTGGTTATACCGGCAATCGTTCCGGACCCGCTGAGATTGATTGTGCCGGTGTTGGTTAACTTAGCAACCGCCGTGCTAATTGCCCCGGCTCCTGATATTGCCGTTGTCCCAGCATTGGTTAAAGTTGCAATTGCACAAGCACCTCCAATATTTAAAGTAGCATTATTTGTTAAAATGCCGGTGCTTGCCAGTGAAGTGGTTGCATTGATTGTGCCGTTGTTGGTAAGATTTATTGCTGCTCCTGTCACAGTCAGTGCCGTAGCCGAAGTCAGTGTTCCGGTGTTTGTATAGTTACCTGTGAAAGCAGCAGATGGTATGGCAATAGTAGTTGACCCGCTTAACGTCTTTGTTACCCCGCTAAAGGTATGTAATCCGGTACTCGCTGAGTATGTCCCATTTACTGTAAAATCATTGCCAAAAGTTAGCGCGGTAGCTCCGGCTTCTGTCATGGTTGCCCCGCTGTTGATGGTGACTGCCCCGGTAAAAGTCTTTAAACCTGTGGCATTAAGGATGTTAAAAGTACCGCTGGTTCCTGTGCCGATGATAGTTGTTCCTGTGGCAGTAAATGCCCAAGCACCATCTACGCTAAAAGTCGTGCCGTCTCCTATGGACAGATTACCGGTAACGGTTCTGGCCGCCGTCTCTGTCAAAGTTTTTATACCGGAACCTGAAATGGTCAGATTGCCGCCATAAGCAACATCTTTGACCGTCTGTGCCCCTGCTCCGTTGTAATTCACTGTATTACCAGCTGTGGTAGTGGTTAATATAGTGATTGTAGGTACAGTAAGTGCGCTGATATTGAATGTACTCGTCGAAGCTCCGTTGGTAAAAGCGCTAATGGTGCCTGAACTTGACAAATTGACAACACCGGCAGCATTGTTGGTAATTCCGGTGATAGCCCCGGATCCGTTCAGATTAAGGATACCGGTATTGGTGAAGCTGGCTAACGCGGTAGTTATGTCTCCGGATCCGTTTATATTAATTGTTCCGGAATTGGCAATTATCGAGCTAATTGCCCCGGAACCCGATACCGTTGTGGTTCCTGCATTGGTTATCTTCAAGCTACTGGCTCCATCAATGTTAAGTGTTGCCGCGTTTGACAAGGAGCCAGAACCAGCCATGGAAGTTGTTGCAGTGATTGTTCCGTTATTGGTCAGGATTACTGCTGCAGCTGTGACTGTTAGTAATGTTGACAAAGAGAGCGTTCCGGTGTTTGTATTGTTTCCGGTGAAGGTAGCAGAAGGAATCGTATTTGTAGCTGATCCCCCGATTGTCTTTGTTGCCCCGCTGAAAGTATGAATGCCGGTACTTGCCGTATAGGTCCCGTTGTTTGTCAGGTTTCCGGCAATGCCGACAACCGCTGTGCCTGACTCAGTTAAAGTACCTGTTATCGTCACATCTGAGCCGAATGAAAGTTGGGCTGCGGCGGAATCTGTCAGGATTGCCCCGCTGTTGATGGTTACCGCACCTGTGAAGGTCTTTGTACCCGTAGCATTGAGGATATTCAAAGTGCCGCTGGTCCCGGTGCCGATGGTGGTGGTTCCTGTGACAGTAAATGCCCAAGCCCCATCTACGCTAAAAGTCGTGCCGTCTCCAATGGACAGATTACCGGTAACAGTCCTTGCTGCCGTCTCTGTCAGAGTTTTTGTTCCAGAACCTGAAATGGTCAGATTGCCGCCATAGGCTACATCTTTGACCGTCTGTGCCCCTGCTCCGTTGTAATTCACTGTATTCCCGGCTGTGGTAGTTGTTAATGTAGTGATTGTAGGTACTGTAAGGGCACTGATATTTAGTGTGCTGGAAGCTGTGGCATTGTTAAAAGAGGTAATGGTACCTGAACTTGAGAGATTGACAATGCCGGCAGTATTGTTGGTAATTCCTGCAATTGTCCCGGTCCCGTTGAGGTTAATGGTGCCCGTATTGGTAAAATTGGCAACCAATGTAATGCTATTGCCTGTGCCTGTGATGGCTAAAGTACCTGAGTTGGTTAAGGTTGTAATTCCACATGTCCCGCCAATATTTAAAGTAGCTGTATTTGTCAATATGCCGGTACCGGCCAGGGAAGTTGTTGCGGTAATGGTTCCATAGTTAGATAGGTTCACCGCTGCACCGTTCACAGTCAGGGCGGTAGCCGAAGTAAGTGTCCCGTTATTTGTGTAACTGCCTGTAAAAGTAACGGAGGGAATTGACAAGGTTCCTGTAATGGTCTGGGCAGCCCCGCTAAGGGTATAAAGACCTGTCCCGGCTGTTAATGTGCCATTTACAGTTATTCCAAGGCTGATTCCCACAGTAAAAGTTGTGTTTGTCAGTGTGGCGCTTGAATTTACAGTAAGACCTGCTAAAAGGGTATTTGCACTTATGGTCACTGTATTTGTACTGGCCCCGTCGCCAATTGTGACACTGGGGAGGGTACCTGTTGGCGTAAGGGATCCAAAAGATGGGCTGCCGGTAAACAGAATTGTTCCGGGACCATTCACACCGTTTGTTGTTGTCCCGCTATTGGCAAAAGTTCCTGTAACAGTTAAAGTCTGGCCGGCATTGATAATTAATTTACTTGTTGCTGCATTCAAAGCAAGATTAGTAATAGTAGCAGCAGCAGTAACAGTTACAGTATGTCCGGCAGCAATATTGACATTGTCGGTTGATGAAGGGACTGTACCACCCGGCCAGGGAGCGTTAATGGTAGTAGAGTTCCAGTTACCGGAACCTGCAGTAGTTATGGTTGCTCCATTTGCAATTGAGACCGCAAATAACATAAACAACAACGCAGTCACCACCGTTCCCGTAAGGATGCGAAGGACACTGGTCCCGGATTTGACGTTTCCCTTATTTCCGAACACAGACGAAAGCTCCGCTCCAACATACGGTGGATGAGAGTAATTATTAATTTGTTTAAAAAAAACGTATTGCCTTGTGACCTTCATCTGTTTGAAACCTATAACTCAAATTCAAAATTATCCATGTTGCATCGTTCTGAATGAAAAATCAATTTACAAATCAAAACAAATTGCCCAAAATAAAATAATTTCGAGCAATGATATAACAATTCCTAATCGATTTGACTATCGATTGTTAATCGTTAAATAATTGATATTTAACGTAGTATTATTTTATGTTCACTTGTTGAAAAAGATAAATTGTATTTGTTTCAAAATTAGCAAAAAATGTCCAAATAAAACATGCTGTTTTCGGGAGTTATGGGATAATGATATTAAGAACCTGGTCAGACACTTCTCCTTCTCTGGTTTGATTATTTGATTCAAAAAATAATTAAACTATGAAATTGCCAGATGGCAGAAACATGAAGGTTTCTGCATTTCTACTACTTCTTTGCATTCATTTTGGCCAGTACCTCTTTAGCCTGGGCATCCGCAGGATCTAGCGCCGCAATTTTGGTGAAATACGCCAATGATTCATTCCTCATTTCTGATGCTTTTTGTTTGTCAGACCTGAAATATTTTTCATAACCTAGGTAATACCAGGATCCAAGGTACTTGTAACATTCAATGATCATTTTGCTGTTTTTTGCCTGATCGCCTTTCAGCAAAATGGTCAGCGCCTTTTCGTAGGCATCTTTCGCTCCTGTACTTGCTGCATCCGGATCGAGCAGCGACTGCATCCTGCCTTTCCATATAAATCCACCGGCATATTCAGGACTAAGCCTTGTCACTACCGTGAAAGCGCTGTCTGCTTTAGCGTAATATCGCGTCATATTTCTTTTCACTTCAGCGCTGTCCGCAAAAGCAGCCTTCAGGTTTTTTTGCAGGTTCGTCAGCGAGTCGAACCTGGATTTCCACTTTTCTCCTTCGAAATAGAACTCTTTTCCGGACTGGAAGGCGGCGACCAGTTTGTCAGCCCCCGATTCAGCCATTTTTTGGTAGTAACCGGCTGCCTCCCCGTGCAAATTATTTTTGGCGGAAAGTTTTGCCATCTCCTCATATATTTCAGTTTTGGAAGGGTTCAGAGTAACTGCTTTCCTGTAGCTATCTATTGCCAATGAGTCTTTCCCGATTTTTTCCAGGATTTTTGCATAATAGCTGTAATCGGTAAAAATTAACTTTTCAGGATCATGAAGTCTGAAGAATTTCTCCATGTATTCCAATCCTTTCATGTAATCGCCTGTTTCGTAAGCAATGTAGCCTCTTATACGCAGCAGGACAGATTCGTCCTTGTTGACGGCTAGTACCTGTTCAAGCTGATCTGAAGCCTCTTTGTACTTCCTGTTGAAAAAGAGCAGGATGGCATAACGTTCTTTGTCGTCGGTGGTCACTTCAGCCCGTTCGAGATAGGTCGCGTAAGCCTTTTCACCTTCGGCATATTTGCCGGTGACATAAAACAGATCGCCAAGGTATTTGTACACCAGGATCTGTCCGGGATTGAGCCCGATCGATTTGTTGAATGCGGTCTGTGCATCCCGGTAGGCACGCGAAACGACATCAACGCGACCCAGGTTCCGGTAGGCTGCAGCTGATTTCGGATCAAAGAAGATTGCCCTGAGGAAGGCATTGGCTGCTGCGCCATAGTTTTTTTTCAGGGTTTCAAGATTTCCGGTAGACAGGTGAAGGCCGGCATATTTTGGATTGACACCCAGTCCCTGGTTGAGGAAGATCAGGGCGGTTACGGTATCCTGCCTTGAGAGATTGATACATCCTTCAGCGATGTAGCAGTATACCTCCGGATTTGTCTTGTCGGCTCTACGGGCACGGTCAAAATAGTCGGTTTCAGCCAGGCGATCATTGTTCAGCAAGGCAACTTTGCCCATCCCTGCCAGCGCGTACGGATTTTTCGGATCCAGGGCTACAGCTTTCTGAAAGACCATTTTTGCACTGTCAACATTTTTTAAGGCCAGAAAGTCATCACCCAACCCGATCAATGCCGCTATATCATTGGGCGATTTTTTTAATTGATCCTGAAACCATGCCTTTGCCCTGCCAAATTGCAATTCATTCAGGTAAAATGATCCCTGGCTGGTGGGACCCTGGGACCAACCGTTCAAAGCTGAAATTCCGATGACAATAAATAGTGTCAACCAATTTTTAATGAAATAAAATTGACGATTGACCATTATTTTAGGGCTGAAAGCCCGATATATTCTAGCCCAACGGCAACGCCTTGGGTTCAGGAATGGTATGTGAACCCTGCGCCCTGCAAGGGCAATATAGTAGATTATGTCCATAAAAAATCCTCGTTAAAAGTAATCCCGTTTTCATGAACATACAATTTTGATAATGATTGTGACATAATTATTTAGATTAGAATCGATTTCAATTTTAAATATATTGTCCTTGCAGGACGCACGGCATTATTTGCATTTTCACAACCCAAGGCGTTGCCGTTGGGCTAGGTTATTCTGCCACTCCGTGGCGGAATTCAGGCTATTAAATTAATGAGAAATATCAGATAGGCAATTTTCATTTTATTCCAATTTTACAGGTTTGGCCTGATATTGACCACCCTGGTCGGCGCTACAGCCGGAACGATGCCTGATTTCAGGATAATCCGCTGTCCTTTATCGCTGGCTACAAAAGAAGCAAATCCTGTTGAAAGTCCGCTTCGCGGTTCGGTATTAATGATGTAAACAGATCTGGTCAACGGGTACATGTTGTCAAGCATGTATGCCTGGTAAGGTTTATAGCTGTTTTCGGCAATAGCTTCATCTGAGAGGCTTACTGACAGTACCTTGATTTTTTTGTGAAACGACAAATGCAGGGAGTCGTTTTTGTTGCTGATCCAGCTGGCGCCGATAAATCCGATCACATCGGGATGAGCGGCTGTATATTCGATTACATCCCTGTTGTAGGAAAGTGCTGATGCATTGGCTGTTGAGAATTTACCATGGCAAAGCGAATCAACCATATATTTGACGATCCCCGAATTTTCATTGTCAAAAAGTACCCTGATGGTCACCGGCGGGAGAGCGGGATTAAGCTGGCTCCATGTCGTTATTTGCCCGTTGAGTATACCTGCGATTTGTTTCAGCGAAATCAGCGAGTCTTTACAGGAAGGATGTACGATCAGTGCGATAGCATCTGTGGCAACTTTCAGCTGTTTGGGAAAAAGCTTCCGCTGGTTGATATGCGAAATTTCAGTGGCAGTAAGCATGCGGGAGGCAACAATCAGCTGCACACTGTCGTTCAGCAGTCTTTCGAAAGCTTCGTTTTCTGGCAGGTAAGCGGCTATTATCTCCGAATAGCCGTAGATTCCTTTAAACAGGTCTATTTCAGCTTCCATCACCGGGCGAAAAGTCTCATCCACGGCTATCCTGGTAGTCCCGGAAATGGTTGTATTCCTGTAGGGATCCCCTTTGAAGAACCGGCATCCGGCTGCCAGAAGCATTAAACCTGTCAAAAGGCCAAAGAATCTCATTATTGCATGGTGTTAGTTCAGGACAAAGCGGATGGGCATGGTAAAACTGACCAAAACCGCTTGCCCTCTTTGTTTTCCGGGACTCCAGGAAGGCATTTTTTCAATTACCCGCATGGATTCCTCGTCGCAGCCGAACCCGATTCCTTTCACTACCTTGAGGTTAATGATCCTGCCTTCGCGGTCCACAACGAAATTGAGGATAACGGTGCCCTGGATCCCGTTTTCCTGGGCGGACAACGGATAACGAAGGTTGTTTTTGATAAATCGCAGCATCTCCCTTTCACCCCCCGGGAATTGGGGCATCTGGTCAACAACAGTAAGCGGAACGTCCGAATCCCCGGCAATTTTTGCGTTGTCACTTGTTGCAGTCGGGGCGGCAATATCGTCTGTTCCTTTGTCAAAAGTCGTGGTGCCAATTGCGGCTTTCTGGTTAACCATCTCCTTTTGGGTAGGAGGTGGTTCTTCGGCAACAAGTTCATCCGGTTTGATTTCAGGTAGGGTAAATTTGATGGTATTCCTCAATGGTTCGGGCGGAAGCGGCACCTCTTTGATGATTTCATCCTCTTTTGGAGGATCTAACCGGATGTTTGTCAACATCCTGACCTGAGTGTCTTTTTCTGCTTTCTTCGGAAAAATTTGTTTGACCAGGAACGGCGCAGCAATGATGAATACAAAAAATAAACCGGCAATAACCAATGCCTTAAAATGTCTTTTGGGCGAATTTGTCCGCAACTCATAACCTCCGTACGAGCGGTACCGGGGATCAAAAACAAGATCACACCATTCCTCGGAAAACAGGTCATTATTTGGGCCCATTTGCAGTCTGTGTTTCAGGGTTCAGTTTTGCGATCAGATCTAGATCAAACGGAGTTACGTCCATAATGGCATAACGGTCTATGTTGCAGATTGCCATTTCGTCCAGGACATCTATCAGGTTACGGTATACAGACTCGTCGGTTGCCTTGATCAGGACGATGGGAGCTTTCTTATCCTGCACGATATTAGTCTTATCCTTCTCAAATTCCTCATCCGAAAGTTTCATCTTTTCTTTTTTGACTTTCAGGTCTCTGACTTTTATCATGACATCGTAATTCCTCCTGATCAGGAACCGGCGCAACCCGGCAGGGGAAAAATCAGTTTGTTTCAAAACAGGGTCAATCCCGTTCTCGCGGGTACCTTCGTAATAAAATACCTTGTTTTCTTTCCCCAACAGGATGGTGACGGCTTTGGAAGCCTTTACCGTGGTCTGTTCTTCTTTGTTCATTTTGTCCTTCGAAGGAAGGGCAATCTCCATGGTCTGAGGCTTGTTCAGGGTCGTAGCCAGCATAAAAAAGGTAATCAGCAAAAAACCAAGATCCACCATCGGTGTAAAGTCAACCCGGGTAGACAACTTTTTTGCCCTGCCTTTCTTCCTGCCTTTTCTGTGATTTTGAGCAATCTCAGCCATTCATTCTTTTGTTAATTAATTTCAAGATCAGCTGCCGATTCCAGGCTTGTTATCAGGTTGTACCTGTTTTCTTTCAAATCCTGGAGTGTGCCCATGAGTTTTTTGATAAACGGGTAGGCAGTGGCCTGATCTGCTTTGATGGCAATCCGGTATTCCGCATTGATACTTCGGGCCGTACTTACCCAGTCTTTGAACTGGTTGTCCAATGAATCGCATGGTATGCCCATTGCATTGGCAGGATTTTCACGCTCTTCAGGTTTTTGGGAGAGAAAAGATTTCATTCCGTTCATCGGGACGCCGAAACTGTTGATAAGACTGAATTCCTTCAATTCGTTCCGGTCAAAACTGATGTTGTATGTTTTTCCCATTTTTTCGAGCAGGGCGATCCTGTTATCCTGACCGTCAATGCCAAAAAAGACTTTTCCATCGGCATCTACCAGTATCATTATGATATTTCTCTCGGGAATTTTTATTTCCGAGATCGAGGAGGGCGTATTGATCAATGCTCCCTCCTTTTTGGTGAAGTTCGAAGTAAGCATAAAGAAAGTAAGCAGCAGGAAAGCAACATCGCACATGGCTGTCATGTCGATAGCGGTACTCTTTCTTGGTATTTTTACTTTCGGCATATTATCAATTTTTGCTGATATTCAAAATTCTGTATTGCGTTTCGGGTTTCGGGTTTTATGTTTCGGGTTGCGCTCTTTTCATCATCCAGACTCCCCATCACCGTTTCCCTGTTTCTCCGTTTCTTCATCCTGCAGTCCCCCCGTCGTCCCGTCATCCCGTCGTCCAGTCGTCCCACCATCCAATCTCCGTTTCCCTGTTTCTCCGTTTCTCCGTTTCTGCATCCTGCAGTCCCCCCGTCGTCCCATCGTCCCGTCTTCGCGTCGTCCCGTCATCCAATCTCCGTTTCCCTGTTTCACCGTTTCTCCGTTTCTGCATCCTGCAGTCCTCGGTCCCCCAGTCGTCCCGTCATCCCACCATCCAATCTCCGTTTCCCTGTTTCACCGTTTCTCCGTTTCTGCATCCTGCAGTCCTCCAGTCCTCCCGTCGTCCAGTCCTCCCGTCGTCCAGTCGTCAGTGCTTCGCCGCAAATGTCTGCGCAATGCTATAGCCTGCCTCATCAATGGCATAGGTCAGTTTGTCGATTTTCGTGGTAAAATAACTATATGAAACCATGGCAATTGCAGCTGAAGCAATACCGAAAGCGGTATTGACCAACGCTTCTGAAATTCCCGTGGCCAGTGCAACAGAGTCGGGTGCTCCGGCATTGGCCATTGCTGCAAAGGCACGGATCATGCCCAATACAGTTCCCAGAAGGCCCATCAGGGTGGCAAGGGAAGTGATGGTAGCCAGCACCGGCAAATTTTCCTCCAGACCGGGCAGTTCAAGTGAAATCGCTTCTTCTACGTTTTTCTGGATATCCAGTATCTTTTGTTCTTTTGTCATGAGATGGTCCTTTTCCATCATCTCATATTTATCTAGCGCCGATTTGGCCACATTGGCCACTGAACCCTGTACCCTGTCGCATTCGGCTTTTGCACCGTTGATATTGTCTGCAGCGAGAAATTCTTTCAGCCGGGCAACGAATTTAACAGGGGAAAGGTTCCCGTGTGCTTTTTTGATGGTGTAATACCTTTCCAGTGAGTAGGTTAATGCCACCAACAGGAGGGTCATCAGAATCGGAACGATGTATCCTCCCTTGTAAATAATACCCAGGAAATTCCCTTGCAGCGGCATATTGGCAGAGTCGTTTCCCTGAAAATTGGATGGCGCTCCCATGACCAGAATGTAGAGCAGTAACGCTAAAACAAAAGCAATAGGGATCACCAAAGCAGCGAAATTATCCTGAAATTTTGAAAATCCTGATTTTGGGTTCATAGATCAAATTTACTAACGATTTAAAATTCAAATATAAAGATCCCTTTTCCCTTTGAGGATTTCACTGTAATCCTGACGAAATCTGGTGAGAAGGTGAGGTTTTTTTTGGAAATATTCATGTCCTTCAATTTCGGCAATCTCTTTTACAATCAGTTGTTCGCCGATGGCTTTCGTTGCAGGTGAGGCATAATCGTTCAGGTATTCCCGGTAGGTGAGCACCGCGTTGAGTTTGCAGAATTTACTTTCTACACAGTGGCTCAGCATGCCCATAATTGTTTCACCTGTGCGGCCGCAACGGTAACCTGCCGTGCAAAAAGAGGAGATATAACCCAGTTTGGCGACCTCCTGAACCACTGCATCAAGGTCGCGCGGATCGCCGATGGTAAATTGTTCCGCATCGGTGTTCAACGCTTTCTTCTGGTCGCTGTAGGCACCGATCCCTATGCGGGTGGATGCATCTGTCTGGGTACATCCCAGTTGAAGGACCTCCCGTTTGATGGCGGCTTTTTCCCGTGCTGTCACAATCAGTCCCGCTGTAGGAACGGAGAGCCGGAGGACTGCAACCACTTTCCTGAAATTTTCGTCCGAAACTTCGTATTCGGAATGGTCACTCAGCCAGGATCCAAGTGCAGGGGTCATACGGGGAAATGAAATGGTATGCGGCCCGATACCGAAGTGACGTTCCAGGTCAAGCGTATGTTGAAGAAGGCCCATTACCTCGAACTTCCAGTCGTACAATCCAAACAATGCTCCGATGGCCACATCATCCAGTCCTGCCTCGATGGCACGGTGAAGGGCATATAGGCGCCAGCGAAAATTCCCCTTCAGGGTATTTTGCGGATGAACTTTTTCGAATGTTTCGCGGTGGTAAGTTTCCTGGAAAACCTGGTAAGTACCAATCCCGGCTTCCTTCAGTTTTTTGAGCTTGGCCATCTCCATGGGAGCGGCATTGATGTTAACGCGGCGTATATTGGTGGGCTGACCAGAGTTAGGTGCAAATTCGTTGACCGAATAAACGGTTTTGATGCAATCCACCATGTAATCCACATCCGTGGAAGGATGTTCCCCAAAGACCAGAATCAGCCTTTTGTGACCTTCCTTCAAAACGGAAGTAGTCTCCATCCGAACTTCATCCATTGTAAGGATTCGCCTTTTTTCCAGGCTGTTCGCTTCGCGGAAGCCACAGTAAGCGCAGTTGTTGACACAATGATTGGCACAATAGAGTGGTGCAAAGAATACAATCCGGTTGTCATAGACCTTCTTTTTTACTTCAAGGGCGGTGCGGTTGATCTCCTGCCAGAGTTCCGGATCTTTCACCTGTAAAAGTGACGCTGTTTCGTCAGGATTCAGTGTGACAATTGAAAGCGATTTTTGCAGAATATCCCTGATAAAATTGGCGTCAGGCTGACTATTTCTATCCAATGTGGTATAGATAGCCTGATTATCAATGAAGTCTTTGCCGTCAACCAGGTATTTTCCGATCTCAGCATTGTTAATGATACCCTTTTTCCAGTCATTAATGCCAGTTACGCCCATGATGTAATTTTGAACTGCAAATATACGGTAAAAAGGGTTTCCAGCCTAAGTTCTTTCCCGAATTTGATAAGTGGTATGCAATAATTTATGTGATAATTCTCCGAGCGGTTTGCCAAGAAAGTCGTTGTATATCTTGATTACTTCAGGATTTTCGTGTGATTTCCGGATGGGTTTCCCCATATCTTCGGCATAGATAGCTGCCGCCCGTTTTTTCCTGATTTCAGCATTGGTAGGAATGGGTTGTCCGCCACCTCCCAGGCAGCCGCCCGGACAGGCCATTACTTCCAGAAAATGGAAATCGGCTGTTCCGTCCTTGACAGCATCCATTGCTTTTTTGGCATTGGTTAATCCGTGCGCAACGGCGCACTTCAATTCGACACCTTCCAGAAAACTCCAGTCTTCAAGCGGAGCCTCAATCTTAACGCTGCATAACTTGACGCCTTCCATTCCCCTGATTGGAAGGATGCTAAGGTCTTTGAAGGGAATTTCCCTGCCAGTGACAATTTCATAGACTGTCCGGAGAGCTGCTTCCATGACACCACCGGTAGCGCCGAAAATTACGGCGGCGCCTGTCGATTCACCCATCAGCCTGTCGAATTCCATTTCTTCGAGCTGCACAAAATTAATCCCTGCCTGTTTGATCATTATTGCCAGTTCCCGTGTTGTCAATACATAATCAACATCGCGGTAGCCGCTGCCATGCATTTCGGGTCTTGCAGCCTCGAATTTTTTCGCCGTGCAGGGCATCACCGATACTGAAATGATTTTTTTCGGATCGATGTTACGGGCCCTGGCATAATATGTTTTCAACAAAGCACCAAACATCTGCTGGGGTGATTTGCAGGTAGATAAATTAGGCAGGTACTCCGGATACATGTGTTCAATGTATTTGATCCAACCGGGAGAGCAGGATGTAGCCATGGGTAGGGCTACTTTTTCATCTTTATCGACAAGGGCTCTTTTTAAACGCCCCAGAAGTTCTGTTCCTTCCTCTATTATCGTAAGATCAGCAGCAAAATCGGTGTCAAGCACCGCATCGAAACCGAGTCGTTTCAGTGCCGCAACCATTTTACCGGTTGTCCTTTTACCCACAGGATAACCAAACTCTTCACCAAGTCCAACACGAACGGCAGGCGCCGTCTGGACAACAACATGCAGTTCAGGATTAGAAATGGCATCCCAGACCTCTTCGATGTAATTTTTCTCAACCAGGGCCCCGGTCGGACAACGGTTCACACACTGACCGCAATTGGTGCAGACAACGTCGTTCATCGATTTTTCATAAAAAGTCGAGATTTTCATTTCATGCCCTTTGTATGCTACGGATAATGCATTCACTCCCTGCAATTCTTCACAGGTTCTCACGCACCGCTGACACCTGATACATTTACTGTCGTCCTTTACGATGCTTGGAGAGAAATTGTCGATGGTATGTCCTTTTTCTTCGTGGAGTTCGATGAAATCCTGGGTCATGATTTTGTACTCAGAAGCGAGCAACTGAAGTTCACACTTGCCGTTTTTGTAACATTTGGTACAATCGGCATTGTGCTCAGAAAGCAACAATTCGATGATGTGTTTCCGGCAATTGCGCACTTTCAGACTGTTTGTCAGAATATCCATTCCTTCTTCGCAAGGGGTAGCACAAGCAGCGGCCAGTCTTTTCTGACCGGCAATTTCTACCATGCAAACCCGGCAGTTGCCGGCCACACAGATATCCTGATGGTAGCAAAGCGTTGGAATTACAACGTTAATTTTTTTGGCTGCATCCAGAATAACGGTGTTTTCGTTTACTTCGACTTCAATTCCGTTGATTGTGATATGAATAGTGTCTGCCATCATATGTCGTTTAATTCTTGTTTCTTGTTTCGGGTTTCTAGTTTAAAAGTTTCGGGTTCCGGTCTCCAGTCTTCAGTCTCCGTTCTCCCGTTTCCGGTCTCCATGCCCCATGCTAATAAATCATCTCCTCCCTGAAATTCTCCACAATCGATGCAAATGAGTTGGCAACAGATTGGCCCAGTCCGCATTTGGCGGTATACTGCATGGTCTCACTTAATTTAAGCAATTTGTCGAGATAGGTGGCCGGTCTTTCCCCTTTTTTTACTGCTTTAATTCCGGCATATAGCTGTTGGCAGCCAATTCGGCAAGGGGTACACTGGCCGCAAGACTCTTCCCTGAAGAATTCAAGATAATTGTCCAGGAGATTGAACATGGAGCGTGAACTGTTAAACAACATCATTGATCCTCCTGTAGGCAGCGAAATTCCGACAAGTTTTCCCTGATAGCCGATGGCTGTTTCTTTGAATTTTTTTCGGGGGACCAGGAAACCGGATGCTCCGCCTACCTGTACTGCTTTGGTATCTCCATCACCGAATTCATCCACGAAGTCCTGGAGACTCATCCCTAATTCGAGTTCGTAAATGCCTGGTTTTGGCGTATCACCGGAAACTGAAAACAGTTTGGATCCCCTTGAGTACTGAACGCCCAGGTCATAGAATTTTTTGGCGCCGTATTTGAAAATGGTGTAGGTATGAGCCAGTGTTTCAACATTGTTGATTACGGTAGGCATATTCCTGTACCCGTTGATGGAAGGGTAGGGCGGCTTGTTTCGCGGTTCACCTCTTTTGCCCTCTAGCGATTCGAAAAGAGCCGTCTCTTCTCCGCAGATATAAGCGCCACTGCCCATAAAAATTTTGATGGTAAAATCGAGGTTGATTTTTTTGCAGTAATAACTGAATTCCTTAATGGCTTCATAGAGTGGCTTTTCCAGGAATTTATATTCACCTCGGAGGTAGATGATACCGCTTTTGGCACCGATGATAAACCCACATACTGCCATTGCTGTCAGCACTTTGTAAGGAACTTTAGTAAGGATTTCCCGGTCTTTGAAGGTTCCGGGCTCCCCTTCATCCGCATTGCAGATTACATATTTTTCGTCTCCGGCTGCTTCGGAAGTCAGTTTCCATTTTAATCCTGTTGGGAAGCCTGCACCTCCGCGTCCCTTCAATTCAGAGCTGATTAATTCATTGATCAGCTCTTGTTTCGGCCTGCGGATGGTTTTCTGGAGAATTTTTTCCCAGTCGGTGTCGTGAACGAAAATGAAATCGACCCTTTTTAATAGAAGATGTTGCTCAGTCATCATATTTCTTTTTTTATGTATTCGCCCAGGATGTCCCGCACCTTTTCGGGTGTCAGTTCTGTGAATACTTCGTGGTTGATTACCATGGCCGGGGCTTTGTGACACCAACCCAGGCAGTTGGTTTCCACCAGGCTAAACCGCCCGTCTGGTGTCGTCTGGCCGATTTCGAGTTTCAGCATGTCTTTGATGGCCAGCAAGATCTGATTTTTCCCTTTCATTGAACAGGATATGGTTTTACATACCCGGATGGTAAATTTGCCCATCTTGCGGTATTCAAGAAATGAGTAAAAGGTGGCTGTGCCGTAGACTTCGGCTGCCGGCAGATCCAGCTCCCTTGCAATTTCTGCCATCGATCTTTTGGAAAGGTAGTTTTCGCGTTCAACAACACCCTGCAGGATAGGCAGCAGGCTTTCACGGGTCCTCCCGTGAAGGTCGGCCAATTCAACGATTCGTTTGTGTAATTCCATAACGGCAATTTCAAAGGATTAAAAAACATACCGGATAAGGCTTTACTAAATTAGATTATTCATCTTGAGCAGACAAGAGGAAAAACATGTTATAAATCATAAAAACAAAGAAACCCGGCGGAACCGGGTTTCTTTTATCAGACCATTGGGTATTTTTTAAATATCTCCGTTGATTTCATCAAAATATCAACATATTGTGCCCTTCTGTAGGCATATGGATCTTTGCTCATCTTCATGGAAAGTTTTCCTTTGAATTCGTCGATGGTTTTGTATCCTTTGGCATCCATCCATCCTTCAAGCGTTTCAATCATGTGGGTAACCTGTTCGGCTTTGTTTTTGTACACCGTACTAACAACCTGTACCGCACTGGCACCAGCCAGAATCATTTTTATAACATCTTTCCCGTCGGCGATGCCCCTGCTGGCACAAATATCTCCTTTGATATTGCCAAACAGCAGCCCGGCAAAGCGAAGCGTGACCTGGTAATCTTTCTCATGCGTCAGATCAAACGGGAAAAAGAACGCTTCATTTTCAATGTTGATTTCAGGTTGGAAAAAACGGTTGAAAATGACAACTCCGTTTGCACCTGTTTTGTCGACCCGGGAGATAAAGTTGAGGGGATTGGCATAGAAAGGGGAGAGTTTGACACTGATCGGTATTTTTACCAGTTTTTTCAGTTTACGAAGGATATCAATCTGGTGACCCTCAATTTTCGAACTGTCATTTTCAGCATCCGTCGGGACATCATAGAAATTGAGTTCAAGACCGGCAACACCTGTCTTTTCAAGCTGAACGGCATAATCTTCCCATGATTGGTCATAGATGGCATTCAGACTTGCAAAAACGGGTATGCTGACATTTTTAATCAGTTTCGACAGGTTGTACAAATGTTCACCTGCACCGCTGTGTTTGACTTCAGGGAAAATATTTCCCATTTCGGCATTCCTGTCACTGTATTCACCCAACTGTTCGCCGAGCTGAATTTGTTCCAGGTTGATCTGTTCCTCGAAAAGCGAACGGTAAACGATTGCAGCTACGCCAGCCCGCTCAATTTTTTTAATCGCGTTGAGATCCTCGACCAGGCTTGAAGCCCCAAGGATAATAGGATTTTTTAACTCAACTCCCATGAATGTTGTTCTTAGATCTGCCATAATTTGAATTTTTTAATCACATTGTCAATATAGTAATTTTTGTCATATGCCCGTCATAAAAAGAAAAAATACCGCGGTAAGGCGGTATTTTTTTATACGGCAACACTCTTTTTTTTGTTTAAAAAATCATGCTGCAAATTACAATTTGACTAAAAATAAATCAGCAGGTTCATCGTGAGGGTAACGCCCACCATGACAATTGAAACCATGGTCATGAGTTTGATCAGGATATTCAGGCTCGGTCCGGACGTATCTTTGAAAGGATCGCCTACCGTATCACCAACAATAGATGCATTGTGGCATGGACTGTGTTTTCCGCCAAGGTTTCCTTCTTCGATGTATTTTTTTGCATTGTCCCAGGCGCCACCGGCATTGGCCATAAAGACCGCCAGGATAAATCCGGTAACAGTACTACCCAGAAGCAGGCCCATTACTCCAGGAATCCCAAATAATACCCCGATAATAATTGGGATAAAGATCGCCAGTAAAGAGGGAGCCAGCATCTCCTTTTGAGCGGCTTTCGTTGATATCTCTACACATTTTGCATAATCAGGTTCCGCAGTTCCTTCCATAATTCCTGCGATTTCTCTAAATTGCCGTCTGACTTCGTCGACCATCTTCCCTGCGGCCCGACCCACGGCATTCATCGTCATCCCGGAGAAAAGGAATGCAGACATCCCACCGATAAAGGCGCCAACCAGCACAAGGGGATTCATAAAAGTTACATCAAAGGCAGCGAGCACATCAATTAGCGTTCCTTCCCTGAGTTTGGCCGTCAAAGGATGGTCAGGATGGAAGTGTACCATTCCTATGCGGGCTTCTTCCATAAATGATGCCAACAGCGCCAGGGCAGTCAACGCTGCCGAGCCGATGGCAAATCCTTTGCCGGTAGCTGCGGTCGTGTTGCCGAGTGCATCCAGTGCATCGGTGCGTTTACGAACTTCTTTGCCCAACTTACTCATCTCAGCATTTCCACCTGCATTGTCGGCTATCGGACCGTAAGCATCAGTAGCCAAAGTTATTCCAAGTGTAGAGAGCATTCCAACGGCTGAGATAGCAATCCCGTAAAGTCCCATGCTAAAGTCTTTCATGTGCCAGCTTGCGGCAAACCCGAAAGAGAGAATGATGGCAGCACCTACAATCAAAACCGGAAATGCAGTGGACATCATACCTGTTCCGATTCCGGAGATGATTACGGTTGCGGGACCGGTAGTGGAAGAATCCGCAATTTTTCTGGTCGGAGCATAGTCCGAGGAAGTATAATATTCGGTAACCCGACCGATACCGATACCGGCCAGCAAGCCTGAAACCATGGCCATCCAGATTCCGTTGTAGTTGGGTAGTTTCAACCAATAAAGAATCACCCAGGAAAGAATGGCAATTCCAACTGCAGCAGTGTTTACGCCAAGCCCTAGTGCCCGGAGCAGCTGTTTCTGGGAGGCTCCTTCTTTGGTGCGTACCAGAAATATGCCGAAAATGGAGAGCAACGTACCGACTGAGGCAATCAACATAGGTGCAATGACAGCTTTGAACTGCATGTTTGTACCCAATACAGCAAATCCTGCAGCACCTAAAGCTGCTGTTGCAAGGATTGATCCGCAAAATGATTCATATAGATCGGCGCCCATTCCTGCTACATCACCGACATTATCGCCTACGTTGTCAGCTATGGTGGCAGGGTTGCGGGGATCATCTTCAGGGATACCCACTTCAATTTTACCCACGAGATCTGCGCCAACATCGGCTGCTTTCGTGAAAATACCTCCGCCAACTCTGGCAAATAGAGCCTGCGTAGAGGCACCCATACCAAAGGTCAAAGTAGTTGTCGTGATGATATTAAGGTTGGTTCCATCAATTGTGGCCCCGGCAGGATAGATCCAGTTAAGATAAAGAAACCATCCCGAAATATCGAGCAACGCCAGACCAACAACGGTCAATCCCATTACTGCTCCGCTTCTGAAAGCTACGACAAGACCCTGATTGAGGGATTGATTGGCAGCATGGGCAGCACGGGCGGAAGCATTTGTAGCCGTTTTCATACCAAAGAAACCAGCCAGTCCGGAGAAAAAACCACCGGTCACAAAAGCAAAAGGTACATAAGGGTTTTGAATCTTTAAACCATAAGCCAGAAACGCAAAGAAAAGTGCCAGAACAGCAAAAACCAACAATACAACTTTGTACTGCTGCTTTAAATAGGCCATGGCGCCCACTCTGACATGCTGGGCAATTTTTTTCATAAGGTCAGTGCCTTCGCTGTAACTCATCATGTCTCTGTAGAAATAATAAGCAAAAAG
Source organism: Bacteroidales bacterium (assembly GCA_038323575.1). Taxonomy (GTDB): domain Bacteria; phylum Bacteroidota; class Bacteroidia; order Bacteroidales; family Prolixibacteraceae; genus CAINVV01. Next base: position 35,903 of record JBBQHB010000019.1, read on the forward strand.
CAATGCAATAACTGAGGAGATTGGGATTACCCAAAAAATCGGATCAATCATGTTGGTTAATTTTGTTTGTTTGCACGAAAAATTCACTTTGGTCTTAGAATAATACCAAATCGTTTTCAAAGATTAAAAAAAAAAAATCAAAACAATAGCTGTAGGAAAAAATGCCAAGAGATTTTACAATAAATTAATATACAGGTATATGGATATTTATATATCTGATTAACAGTACTTTTTTCCTGAACATCTTGTGAAATGTCGTTTTATCCATTTCAGACGGGACCAATTTTGAAAATAGCCGAAGCTGATAAACAGCTTAGATTTTTTTGTAAATTTAACCGCGGATCCAAAGAGAATCATCCAAAGCTACTGTGTGACAATTAACTGTTTTCCCAATGAAGGTATTAAACCTGTTGCGTTGTGCGGTATTCTTCCTGAGTGCTGCCCGGTTCTTCGATGGATATCATGCAAAATATCGTTTTTGAACTGTTAAAATAATTACCATGAGGAATCTAAAAGAGTTTTTCCTTTTTTTACTGATAATCGTTCAGTTAAGCAATCTGTTTGCCTTAGAAAAAGGCGGCTCACTGACAGTGACCCAATTAAAATGCGAAAATCTCGTTAATCCCTTGGGTATTGATCTTGCGGCACCGCAGCTCAGCTACCAACTGAAATCATCCCTACGAAATCAGAAACAATCTGCTTATCAAATACTTGTTTCCGATAAGAAATCAGAATTAGCCCGAAACAAGGCAAATTTCTGGAATTCAGGCAAGGTTCTTTCAAGTGGAACGGTAAATATTCCCTACAAGGGAAAACAGCTAAGTTCAGGAATGAAACTTTTCTGGAAAGTCAGGGTTTGGGATGCATCCGGCAGCCTTTCAGCCTGGAGTGATGTTGCTGAATGGGAAATGGGATACCTGAACAAATCGGACTGGAAGGCAAAATGGATAGGGGCAGGTGAGGATCGATTCCCGGATTCAGCCAAAACGGATCCTGCGCCCTGGTTCAGGAAAGTTTTCGACGCAGCCGCTGAAATTCAGTCATCCCGGATCCGGGTATCCGGACTTGGATTTTATGAATTGTACCTGAATGGAGAAAAGGTCGGAGATCAGGTTCTGGCTCCGGCGCAGACGAATTACGACAAACGAAAGCTGCAAAAACTGATCTATTACCATGATGATCAATCACGGCAACGGGTTCTTTACAATACTTTTGATGTCACCAGTCAGTTGAAATCCGGCGAAAATGTAATCGGGATGGTATTGGGTAACGGATGGTACAACCAACGTGACAGAAGCGTTGAAGGTTGCATGTGGTACAACACGCCGCGCCTGATTTTCCAGATGGAAATCACTTACCGCGATGGTGCTAAAAAAATCATTTGCAGCGATGAATCCTGGAGAATGACCACCGGACCAATCCTTCATGACGGTATCTTTACGGGAGAGTGGTACGATGCCAGACTGGAATTAGGCAACTGGAACAAAACAGGTTACAACGATGACAAGTGGCAAAATGCACCAGTCGTGCGTGCACCTGCAGGTAAGTTGCAGTCGCAGTTGGCCCCTTCCGACAAAATTACCAGAACCATCCGGCCTGTTTTTATACGGAAAAATAATTCGGGTGACTTTTTGTTTGATGCCGGAGAGATGATTTCAGGATGGCTGGAGCTAAGAATGCACGGGAATCAGGGGGATACTGTCCGGATCAGGCACATTGAAGAGATGGGAAAAGATTACGGACAAATTGATACCTATATATTAAAGGGTACCGGTGATGAAATTTATGAACCGCGGTTTACCTGGCATGCATTTCGGCAAATAGAAATAAGCGGATTGAAATACCAGCCAAATTCAAATGATTTGATTGCAAAAGTGGTGAATACCGATGTCCAATCAGCGGGAAATTTTGAATGTTCCAACCCGCTTTTCAATCAAATTTATAAGAATTATCTCAGGACCCAGTTGGGTAACCTTCACGGTAGTATCAGCAGTGATTGTCCGCACAGGGAAAGGCTGGGTTATACCGGGGATGGCCAGGTGGCAGTTGAATCAGCTATTTTCTGTTTTGATATGACCCGTTTCTACCGGAAATGGTTTCTGGACATGGAGGATGCACGCAACCACAATACCGGATATGTGCCTCATACGGTGCCGTTTGGCGGGGGAGGTGGCGGTCCTGCCTGGGGATCGGCGTACGTCATTATGCCCTGGGCCTATTATTTAAATTACGGGGATAAATATGTACTTCAAACCCATTACCCGGGAATGAAACAATGGGTGGAATACCTGGGCACCCGTTGCGATTCTGCAGGGATTGTGGTCAGGGAAGAACCGAAAGGATGGTGCTTGGGCGACTGGGCCACTCCTGAAAAAATCAAGCTGTCACCCGAACTGGTCAACACATGCTACTATTTCCATGTCACAGACCTGATGGCGAAAATAGCCGGTGTTTTAGGGAAAAGCGCTGATCAAAAGAGATTTGAGCAACTGGCTGCTGGGATAAAAGCAAATATCAACAAAAAATTTTACAGCTCCGATACAGGCGAATACCTCGATGGAAAACAGGGGGCCAATCTGTTTCCGTTGGCATCGCTGATGAAAAAGATAAACCCTGGGTATTCGGGAATGTGCTGAAGCATCTGGAGCAGAATAAATTTCATTTTGATACCGGTATCCTTGCCACACCACTCCTGTTGAAGGTGCTGACTGAAAACGGCCGTGCAGATCTGGCCTACACCGTTATGGATCAACGGGATTTTCCAGGATTCGGCTATTATATCCTCGGCAAACAGGCCACCACCCTTTGGGAAAACTGGGACGGGGCGAGTTCACATTCCCACCCGATGTACGGCAGTGTAATTGCATGGTTTTTCAATACCCTTGCCGGGATTTCGACGGATGAGGCATCACCGGGTTGGGAATCTTTCGTGATCAATCCGTTCACTGACAATGAACTTACCTATTCCAAAGCATCTTATCAGTCGGCTAATGGTTTGGTCTCATCTTCCTGGAAAAAAGATAAAAGCGGATTGATTCTGGAAGTTGAAATACCTGTAAACACCACTGCAACGATTCATTTTCCCTGTCTTGAACCTGAACTAGTTGAAGAAGACGGCCATTTGATAAAGGATTCAGAAGCGTTCAAATTTCTTGGTATCCAAAAAGGGAAATCGGTTTTCCGTGTAGGATCCGGGAAATATCTGTTTAAAGTTAAAAGTGAATAATTTTGCCTTTTTTTACCGTGTAGCGGTTGAAGTATTGTAGAAATAATGAAAAACGATGAACGGTTTACCGCGTAGCGGTTAAAGAATTATTGATAATATTTCTCAGGAACAATAAATTTGCCCAAATATGAAATCAGAATCTTTCACCGGAATCTGCATTCCATGAATTTTAAATAAAAGCAACTAACTATTTAACAATGAAAATATTAAAAATAATATTAATTGTCTTTGGTACTCTACTGACCATTGCAATCCTCTTTTTCTGCACATTGTACGGCTATTTCACCTACCGCAACAACCAACCGTTCGGACACTTGCAAACTGCTTTGCAACCAGGCAAACTGGGGCAAAATGTTCAGCCTTTTATCGGGACCGGCGGCTATTTTTGGGTATGTGCCAATAATTTCCCCGGAGCTTCACAGCCATTTGGAGTTGTACGGTTAAGTCCGGATACGGAATCTTCCATTTTCCGGAGAAAAGCATACAATACTTCGGGATATTATTTTCCGGATAACCGGATCATGGGTTTCAGTCATACCCGCCTGAGCGGAACCGGTGCAACGGACGGAGGAAATTTCAGGGTTATCCCTTCGGCCGGGGAAAATGGCTGGGATAACTATGCGAAAGGGAAACACATGTCCTACAGTCATGATAATGAGCGGGCCTTTCCGGGATATTATGCTGTAAAGTTAAAGGACCCGGCAGTTTTGGTTGAATTGACCTCCACCCTGCGAACGGGCGTCCACCGGTACTCGTTCACCGGCGGAAAACAACCCCATATCCTGCTGGATATTTGCAGTATCCTGGGTGATAAAAACGTTGACAGCGGAAAAGTTGCCATCCATCCCGAAAAAGCCGAAGTTGAGGGAGAAGTCAAAATATTCGGTACATTTTCGGGTCGCCACGGTGGTACAAAGGTCTATTTCTTTGCCCGTTTTGATGCTCCGTTTAAGGGATATGAGATTCGGAACGGTCTTTCGGCTTTTCCCGGAGAACTGACTTTAAAAGGAAGAGCGCTGGGTGTCGATTTTTCATTTGACCTGTCAAATCAACAAATAGGCATCAGATTGGGCTTATCGCATGTCAGTATCGAAAATGCCCGGCTGAACATGGAGACAGAAACAGGTGGGAAAAGTTTTGAAGCGCTGGTTGAGGAGGCAAAAAATGGTTGGGAAGAAAAGTTATCATTGATACAGCCTGAATTTGATAACGGGAAGCAGAAAACGATTTTCTACACGGCCCTTTACCGTTCGTTCCAGATGCCTACCCTTTACCAGGATATCAACGGGGAGTATTTCGGATTTGACAAGAAAATGCACAAAGCCGGGGGTTTCAATTATTACACCGATCTCTCGCTCTGGGATACTTTTAGAACGCTGCATTCCCTCTACATGCTGATTGCTCCGAAAGAGCAGCGCGACATGCTTGTTTCGCTGGTAAAAATGAAAGAGCAGGGCGGAAGGCTTCCCAGATGGCCTTCAGGGGACGGTTATACCGGTTCTATGTTAGGATCTCCGGCCGATATGGTCATTTCCGAGTCGTACCAGAAGGGAATCCGTGATTTCGATGTGAAAAGCGCTTATGAAGGAATGAAGTTCCTGGCGCTGAATCCGACCCCGAAGGGATCTCGTTATGGCGGGCGGAGCGGGATCAGCGCATACAACAAGTATGGGTATTGTCCGACCGATTTAATGGACAAGGCCGTATCCCGCACCCTTGAGTACGCCTGGGCCGACCATGCCATTGCTGTACTGGCCGATTCACTCGGTTTTAAAGAGGATGCAAAAATGTTTTACGAACATTCAGGGTACTACAGAAATCTCTGGAATCCTACCACAAGATATTTTCAGTCGCGCGATTCCAAAGGCAATTTTTCCAAACTGTTTAATCCGCTAAAACTATCCTATTTCGATTCAAACGGAAAGTACACCAAGGATTTTGTGGAGGGAAGCGCGCTGCAATGGAGGTTTGCAGTACCCTATGATCCGAAAGGGTTGATCACCCTTTTTGGTGGGAATGATTCATTTGTGAAGGAACTCAACGATTTTTTTGAAAAATCGGATCCGGCCATGAGCAGCTGGAATCCGGGTTCCTATTACTGGCATGGGAATGAACCGGATATTCATTCCGCTTACCTGTTCAATGAGGCCGGCCGGCCTGATCTGACCCAGAAATGGTCTGCATGGATACTGGACAACAAATACGATGTCAATGCAGAAGGCGTTGACGGGAATGATGACGGCGCAACCCTCTCTTCGTGGTATCTTTTTGCTTCGTTGGGATTTTACCCGATTGCCGGATCCGATTATTACGAATTGGGCGCCCCGCTTTTCAAAAATGCAATTATCCTTTTGGGAGACAAGAGGTTGCAGGTAACGACTGAAAATTATTCTCCGCAGAACAGGTATGTTTCAAGAGTATGGCTTAATGGGAAAATGATAAATGGTAACAGATTACGACACTGCGATATAGCAGGCGGAGGTACTTTAAAATTTGAAATGAGCTCCTTGCCGGTCAGAATGGTAAATTGATAACCCACAAAAAATCAATTTAACATAGACGAAATTTGTTGATGAAAAATTTGATTAATTAATATTTTTTAACCTAATTTTAGGTAATTACTCTTTCGCTATTAATAATTAAATTTTTACTCACATGAACCGACTTCTAATTTTATTTTGCGTTGCAATTGTTGTTGGATCGGGCCTGGTGACTTCCTGCTCCAAAGATTCTTCAACAGATCCTCCGAAGACAGGGATATTCTACAGTGTCGCTGACAAACAAGTGGCATTTACAGCCTTGACAAAACGGGTTGAGACCTGGAGCTGGGATTTTGGAGATGGCAAGACCAGCACTGAACAGAACCCTGTTCATCTTTATCAGAACGGAGGCTATTACAAGGTCACACTGACCGGAACATCTGCAAATGGTGAGACTGCCACTGCAAAATCAACCCTTGCGGTAGCGCTGACACCCTATGCATTACTTACCGGAGACAACACTGATGCGAATTACAAAGGGAAAAAATGGAAATTTACCTCAAGCCATACTACAAAAGACAGGTTAGCAAATGCTGATGCAAATTTTTCAGTCGCTGCAGGGGCGCCAGCAGTCCTGCCATCGGGTGTATTCGGAACTGCTCTGGGGATGCCTGAAATTTATGAGGATACCTATACTTTTTACAATGACGGTAAATATGAACATGATGTAAAAGCTGACAAAGCAGCATTTGCCGGATTGCTTCACCAGATGTTAACTACCGGCGGGGCAGGAATTGTAAATATGGGAGGAAAAGATTTTGGTCTGTGTACCGGAAAATATACCCCGCAGACCGGTGCAACCTTTACCTACGTTGCAAAGGAAGATTTTCCTGTTCCATCGGTCTATGGCCCCGGTGGGACTTTGACTTATAAAGATGTTAGTACCCTGAATTTCTCCGGAACCGAATTTATTGGATTAATGGATAAGCAGAGGAAAGTTATTGTTCAGGAAATAACTGACAGTTCTATGAGGCTAGTCATGTTTATGGCGGCAGCCCAAACTTTATATCCAATGAATACCCACGCTCTGATTCTTACATTTGAAGTAGTCAAATAATTGGTTTACAGAGAGAAGTAAATACAATACACAAATACAATATTCTATAAATATGAAATATAAATGTTTATATAAAAAATTAGCAGGGTTGTATGTTCCTGTATTATTGGCTATGACCTTCCTTCTTGGAACAGGTTTGAGCAGTTTCGGAACATCAGAGCAGAAAGATTTTCCGGTTAACTCGGAATCCCAGCAGGGCATTCTTGTTACCGGAAAGGTAATCTCGGGTGTAGATAACAGTAGCCTGCCGGGCGCAACTGTTTTGGTCAAGGGTACCACAAGTGGTGTAGTTACTGATATCGATGGTAAATACAGCATTACAGTACCCGGCGCCCAATCGGTTCTTGTCTTTTCGTTCGTTGGTATGGAAACTAAGGAAGCAGCTGTAAATGGTAAATCTGTAATCAATATTTCCTTGGCCCTTTCCACCATCGGAGTTGAAGAAGTAGTTGTTACCGCCTTGGGTATTACGAGGAAAGAAAAGTCGCTTGGCTATTCTGTCGGGAGAGTTGGTGGAGATGATCTGGTAAGGGTAGTTCAGGAAAATGCGATGAACTCACTTGCAGGAAAAGTTTCAGGTGTTCAGATTAATTCAACCGGTGGTACAGGTTCGTCTGTCAGTATGGTGATCAGGGGAGCCACCTCCTTAAGCAACGACAATCAGCCATTGTTTGTCATTGATGGAGTACCGATTGTAAATACATTAAACAACGTTTCCGGATTTGGAAGCGATAACCGTGTGGATTACGGCAACGCTGTTTCAGACATCAATTCAGATGATATAGAGACAGTATCCGTCCTGAAAGGCCCAAGTGCCGCAGCGTTGTACGGATCCCGTGCAGGGAATGGCGTTGTACTGATCACAACCAAGTCAGGCAGGAAAAACAAAGGCGTAGTGGTGAATGTCAATTCCAATACGGTTTTTGACAAGCCTTATAGATTCTACGATGTCCAGAGGAAATTTGCAAATGGTTATTTTTCCTATACACCTGAAGATTTTCCTCCCGGAACAACTTTGGTAGTCAATCCGGCAGAAGCTGCAGGCGCCGGTATTCAGCTGGATAAGGAATATTTTGCTGTTCAGTGGAATAGCCCGCGTGATGCTAACGGGGTCCAGATCCCTATTGAATTGGTTTCACACCCGAATAATGTGGCAAATTTTGTTCAGACCGGTATAACCACAACCAACGGCGCATCAGTTTCCAACAACAATGAAAAGATCAATTACAGAATTGGCGTTTCCAACATGACAAGCCGAGGGGTAGTCCCCAATTCCGATTTGTTCAGGAATAATGTGACTTCTTCTGCTTCTGTTAAGGTTCGTGATAATTTTACGGTAAGTTCCAATTTGAATATTAACAAGACATGGTCAAATAACCGTCCGTCAAGCAACAGGGGAACCAATCCGTTGCAATGGGCTTATGCGGTTCCGCAAAGTACTGATATCCGCGATTTAAAGGATTATTGGGAGCCCGGGAAAGAAGGTTTTGTACAAAAAGTTCCCTACAAGGGTATCTACGAAAACCCTTACTATCTGGCATACGAAGTAAACAACAGTTTCGATAGGGACAGGATTTATGGCAATATTAAGGCAGATTGGAAACTGACAAAGGAAATTAGCCTGATGGCGCGATATGCGCTCGACCAATTCTCGGAAATCCGCGAGTCAAAGATTGCACCGGGATATACAAAAGAACCCAATAATGGTGCGTATGGAATCCAGAATATCCATAGTTATGAAAGAAACGCCGACTTTCTTGGAACATACGCGAAAAAATTAAATGATTTCAATCTATCAGTTTCAGTGGGAGGAAACTCTTTATTTAAACAAAGTTCGTCGATGAGCAATTCATCCATGTCCGGGGCTGGCCTTATTGTGCCCAATGTATATACGGTAAGCAACATTAAATCAGGTTCCTTAAGTTACGGGAGCGGGTGGTCACAAAAAGCAATTTACAGTATTTACGGTCTGGCAAACCTTGGCTGGAAAGATATGATCTTCCTTGATCTGACAGCGCGTAATGATTGGTCAAGTACCTTACCAAAAGCAAATCAGTCATACTTTTATCCCTCAGCTTCACTGAGTTTACTAATTAATCAAATGGCTAATTTAGGTGATAAAGTGAACTTATTGAAAGTCAGGGGTGGCTGGGCAAAAGCAGGTAACGACACCGATCCGTATCAGCTTGTCAATACATATGGAAACGCCGGACAATGGGGCGATGCAACCCGGCTGTCCAAATCGGGCCAGATATTAACGCCCAATTTATTGCCGGAGGAGGCTACTTCAAAAGAATTTGGCCTGGATCTTGGTATGTTCAAAAACAGGTTAAAGTTTGAAGGTACCTACTACATGATCGAAAACCGCAACCAGATTTTAAGAAATATTCCGGTTGCAAGCTCAACGGGTTCTAGCGCCGTCAACATCAATGCCGGTTTGATTGAGAGCTCTGGCTGGGAATTCACCCTAGGAGGTACCCCAATTAAAACCAGGAATTTGACATGGGATATCAGTACAAATTTTTCCCGCAACAGGACAAGGCTAATGGAAATTGCTCCGGGTATTGATGTAATTAAGTTCTGGGAGGATGCTAGAGGTGGCGCCTGGTCGTATGTAGGGGATGAAATCGGCAATCTTTATGATGGTGAAATACTTACGGTTACTGATAAAAATTCTCCTTACTTTGGTTATCCGATTTTAAGTACATCAGGATTGGAATGGCAGGAGATTGCTTTGAAGGATACGAAAAATAAAATTGGAAATTATAATCCCAACTTTGTTATGGGCATGCAGTCTTCCATAACCTACAAAGCAATCACTCTGAACTTTACGATCGATTGGCGGAATGGAGGTCAATTTATTTCGCAAACCGAAAGGTACATGGCAGAAGACGGCAGTTCAGCGACATGGTTAAAAAAACTGATCAATCCGGGTAATCGCACCGGTAAGGAGCTTCGCGACTGGTTGGTTGCCAATAAGGATCAATACATTTTAAACGGCTTTCATGTTGTCGGGGGACCAACGAAAGAATATGGCGGATTTCGTGAAAGTTACGGAGGTACGGCTGTAAATGACGGAACTTTTGTTCCCGGCGTAATTGAGGATGGCAAAGGAGGATACATTGAAGTTCTTGGGGATAATAATCCGATACCGTACAATCCATACGTGGCAAGTTATGCATGGGGTTTTGCAAGGCCATCCATGTTTGATGCCGATTTCGTTAAACTGAGGGAAATTTCTTTGACTTATCAGCTTCCAAAGAGTTTTATTCATAAGATTGGTTCTTTCCAGAATATTGCCGTTTCAGTTTATAGCCGGAATATTATGCTTTGGACCAAAGCAGGTGTCGGATTGGATCCGGAACGTGCATTTCAGGCAGAATCTTCAACGGATGGTAAGAGAGGTACCCAGTTTAAACAGGGTATTGAAAGGTATAACGTTGATCCGTGGGTTATCCCGATTGGTGTAAAATTTGACCTGACTTTTTAGAAATTATTAAAATCTGATGTTATGTATTCAATAAAAAATAAAATTCTGTCAATATTACTGCTGTTTGTGGTTCTTTTGATTTCTTGCAAAGACCTGGAAGAGATGAATATCAACCCGAATGGTGTAGATCCGGCAAATGCGCATCCCAACCTTTTAATGGCTACTGTTATTACTTCTACCGGACAGGGAGTTGTTGGTACGGGTTTTGGAGATATAGCAGGTGTTATGCAGCATACCCAGAAAGACGGATGGAGTGGCGGCCATAACGGTTATGATTGGACCTCGCAGGATTGGTCAGGAAATTACGGAATCCTTCGAAATGCGCAAGAGATGCTGAACAAATCCAAAGCATTGAAACTTGATTTTCAGACCGGGGTAGCCATGATACTGAAGGCTTATAATTTTGGAATGATCGCTGATCTGTGGGGTGATGCCCCGTATTCCAAAGCGCTCCTTGGAGAACAGGGCGGAGTGAATCTTAAACCGGTTTTTGACCCCCAAAGGGATATCTACCTTGGAATACTTGCGACACTTGATACGGCAAACACTTTATTATCAAAGAACCAGGCCGAATACAAGGAGATTAACAGTACCCAGGATGTTCTCTACAAGGGAAACGTAGCTCAATGGAGGAAATTTGCCAATTCTTTAGCCTTAAGGTATTATATGCGAATTTCGGAAAAAGAAGCGGCAATCGCGAAAGCTGGGATTGAGAAGATTGCAAATCAGCCTGATAAGTATCCGCTTATTTTGGACGCAGCCGATGACGCCAATTTTTCCTATATTGGCAACAACTCCGGCGATTCCTGGCCATGCAATACCAAATACGACATCAGCGAATCAAACTACCGAAGGCTTAAAATGTGTTCGACGCTGGTTGAGAAGTTGCAGTCATTGAGTGATCCCCGCCTGGCAGTTTGGGCTGCCAAAGTTCAGATACCAATAGTAGTTGATCCGACGAAATCCAATAATTACGATAAAATTGAAAACGGGGTACGGGTTATTGCTAAAAATGTCGCTGACTCCTATTCAACAAAATACACCTCTACGCCGGCCCCTGCCACCTCGGTGCTTGTAAATCAGAATACTGAATATGTAGGAATGCCACCGTCATGGTCCCAGCTTCCGCAAGCATATAATTTATGCCCTGATTTGTCACAGGCGCCCTACAATCCACATTGTTCGCACTTGAATGACATTTACAAACAAGCTTCCGGAACGCATTTGAAAGCAAGGATGTTGTCGGCGGCTGAAGTGCGTTTTATCCTTGCTGAAGCAGCACTTAAAGGCTGGTCGGTTGGCGGAACTGCTGCTGCTCACTACAATGCTGGTGTAAAAGGTTCATTGGATGCATGGGGGTTAAGCAACTCATACACTTCTTATATTGCCAAAACCGGAGTTGTTTTTAACAATACTTTATCCCAGATTATCGAACAGAAATGGATCGCCAGCTGGACTTCTGCAACCGAAGCCTGGTTTGATTACAGAAGGACCGGCCTGCCAAATCTGCAGGCAGGTAAAGTGGTTAAAAAACCTGCATTACCTTTGAGGTTCTATTACGGCACCGAGGAACTGCTTTATAATCCGGATAATATTGCGGCTGCAATAAACAAACTTGAAACAACCACATTTACTGCACCGGACGGCAAAAACAGTGCCTGGTCTAAAACATGGTTGCAGCAGGGAACAACAAAACCCTGGTAGTTTTTTGTATTTATATTTTTTCCGCTGGAAAGGGCATCGGTTCGGATGCCCTTTCCTTTTATGAAAGATTTCAAAAAATACACTTGGTGTGATGATATATTAACCATTTTATATGATATATTGCGCGGTATATATGAAATTTAATTTTTTTCTTCAAAAAATCGTTAGTTAAGGTATTTTAACTATTATTGTAGAATTTTAATCCAAGATATTAACTTTAGTTCTATAAGGGAGATGAAAGCTGTATTGTCGTCGGCTGAATTTCCATAGATCATCTAACATACTAATACACAAATATTAACGTTCTTTCCCGACGAGCAAAAGTTACTGGTTTATGAATTTCACAAATTATTTATTAAAATAAAATCCAGCAAAGAATTCAATTAAACTTTAAATGTACTTTCTATGAAAAAAAGATTCAAATTAGCCGGCTTCGTTTTTTTAGGGTTGATACTTTTTGTCACCTGTAAAAAAGATACTCCTGCACCAACAGCCTCATTTACAGCCGCGGTGAATGACGGTGTAGTTACATTTACTGCTCAGGTAACCAATGAAAGCAAATACGAATGGGATTTTGGGGATGGGAGTTACATCAATACTTTTCCTGCACCTGTTCATACGTATAGTCAGGCATCAAAACCAACTGACATAATTGTAATACTTACCATAAAAGGTCCGGGCGGAGAGGTCACAACATCAAACAAAATTACAATACCAGCCAAGACCAAAATGCAATACCTGACAGGCGGAACACCTGCAGCTCCAAAATCCAAAAAATGGAGAATTGCTTCAGGCGCCCCGACTTTCAACATTAATATGGCAACTGCGGACTTCCAACCGAATTACAAATCCTATCCGGGCGGAATTCTTTCGGCAGTTGGGTTGAGCCAGGTATATGGCGATACATTCGAGTTCAAAAGTGATGGTACCCTGAAGATCAATCCCAATGGAGGCGGAATCTTTGCAGGTTATGTCTATTGTGCCTTGAACGGGGTTCCGAATATTGGCAATGCAGGTGGTTCAGGATTATCCTACGCCAAACCTTTTACTTCTCCTGCCGGTGCCACTTTCCAGATCAATGAGGGCAAAAATTTCACGATCACTACTTCTCCCGACGGTGTAAATGCATCTGCTGTTACCTATTCCAATGTGATAACCCTGAGTTTTACAAATGGTGGATTCCTGGGAATAAAAGACTTCTCCAGTGAGTGCATTATACAGTCAATCACAGATAATCAAATGATAGCAAATATCTTTCTTTCTGCTTTAACACCTCCTTCTCCTCATTTGGGCAAGCCTAATTTAGTATTGAATTGTTATTTTGAGGTTGCGCCTTAATTGTTTGGTGGGGATAAATGAGGCTTTGCATTTAGCTGGGAGCCAGCAAAATTGAATGAATAAAAGTATTATCAATAATTACAACTAACAAAATTTATTTATGATGAAGAGAAAAATGCTTAAAGCAATGTTTCTGTGCATTTTCATGGTTGTTTCCAGCAGCCTGTTTGCTCAAAATATTGTCACAGGTAGTGTAAAGGATGATACCGGGCAAACTTTACCAGGTGTCAGTGTGGTGGTGAAAGGTACTACAGTCGGAACGGTGACAGATATGGACGGAAAATTCTCACTCACAGCCCCGGTAAATGCCACTCTGGTATTCTCATTTGTAGGAATGGAAACAAAAGAGGTGTCCGTCGGAAATCAGAAAAAAATCTCTGTTACAATGGTTTCGAATACCATCGGAGTCGATGAGGTTGTGGTTACTGCCCTCGGAATTTCAAGGGAGAAAAAATCTCTGGCTTATTCAGTATCAGAGGTTAAATCCAATGAACTGGCCAGGGGTGGAAATACAAATATTGTAAAATCTCTGGATGGCCGTGTTAGTGGGGTAAATTTCACTTCAGCAAGCACAGATCCGGCCGGTTCAGTATTCGTAACGATCCGCGGAGCCACAAGCTTAAATATTCAGTCATCTACTGCAGCCAGCCAGCCACTGTTTGTTGTTGATGGTATCCCTATGGGACAAACCGGCATTGATAACCGGAACGGTGCAGACTTCGGTAACCTTTTGTCTCAAATGAATCCTGATGATATTGAAAGTATATCCATTTTGAAAGGCGCAAGTGCAGGGGTATTGTACGGATCAGCTGCAGGTAACGGAGTAATCATGATCACGACTAAATCTGGTAAAGGTGGCAAAAAAGGGATAGGAGTATCTGTTAATACTTCCATGTTCTGGGATGTTCCTTACAATTTCTTCAGAACACAAACAGAGTATGGTCTTGGGGTCAGAGCTACAGCTGTGCTACCCGGACAAGGGTATGATTGGGGCGCAAAATTTTCTGATTTTGTAAATTACCCCATCGACCAGTACAATACGTTGACCCAGCGGATAGAAACCAGACCATTGGCAGCAGCCGATGAAATCCGTTTGAAGGAATTTATGCAGACGGGTTCGACCAAAAATTTCAATGCCAGTGTTGCAGGTAATTACAAGGACGGATCCTTCCGTTTTGGTCTCGGAAAAATGATGAATATCGGAGTTATGCCCAACAACCGAACCGATCGCATCAACGCTAACTTCAGCGCGGAGTACAATGTGACGAAAAAATTGAAAATATCGGTCAACGGCAACTACATGGGTCAGTACAGTCCAAACAAAACCTCTGCAAACAGTGATGTAATAGAGGAATTAACCATGGAAATGCTGGCGCACATCCAGCCGATCAAAGAGATGAAGCAAGTCTGGAAAACCGGTTTTGAAGGAATTTTGCAAAATTCGCCATACTACAAACCAAACGGCACTCCCTATGCCGATAATCCCTACATGTATGTCTATTCAGAAATCAATACATACCGCAAAGACAACTTCTTTGGCAAAGCCCAATTGGATTTGGAATTGACCAAGGCCCTTAAATTAATGGCCCGTTCAGGCATAGATTACAATGGCGACAATTATGAATACAAACGTGCAAAGGATTTTGCTTCAACCGATAAGAGAGATGGCAAATATTCAGTCCAGGCCGGAAATGGATTAATTGTCCAAAGCGATCTGATGTTGTTCTGGAACAAGAATCTTGGAAAATTCACAACAAATGCTTCATTGGGTTACAACTATTCATTCAGCAACTCTTATAGTTATTCGGGCAATGCTGAAAAATTGGTAAGGGCCAACGATTACTCCTTAAGCAATGCTGTTGCCGGAACAATGACGGCAAGTAACGGCTGGGGTATCGGCAAATCGCAGAGTGTATATGGAACAGGTCAGGTCGGCTATGCTGACCAGGTATACCTTGATCTGTCTGGACGGTATGACTTGAGTGGTATTCTTGAAGAAGATAAAAACCACCACTTCTACCCTTCGGCTTCAATAAGCTGGTTAGCGTCTAAAGCATTTACATTACCTGAATCGATCAATTTATTGAAATTAAGGGTAGGTATTGCACAGGTAGGTCACGGAATAGGTAAACCCAGAAGTAACAACACTTTCAGCTTTAGCCCGCTTGATTACGGAAGTGCAAAAATTGTTAACATTGGCGGTAACCTGGTGGATCCGAATATTCAGGCAGAGGTCACAACCTCCTATGAAGGCGGTTTTGATTTGGCAATGTTTGACCGTAGGATATCTGCCGAATTTACTATATACAAGAAAATCCACGACAACCAACAGGGATTCATTCCAACATCTCCGGGTGTTGGTTACGGTGGCATGTTAACCAATGTCGGTACAGTTGAGGCACAAGGCTATGAATTTTCCCTCAATTTTAATCCTGTCCGCACCAAGGACTGGAATTGGGATCTAGGCATCAATTTTAGTCAGGTTGAATCCACAATTACTTCACTTTCGAAAGAATATGTTCCCAACGGATACACCTTCTATGGTAACGGCCCGAATCTTAGCATCAGATTGGCCCAAGGGGAAAAAATAGGCACCATGTGGGCATCCAGAACTTTTCAAAGAATGCCCTCTACGAGCAAATATGCCGGTATGTTGGTTATCAGCGACAGCGGAACCGACTGGAAATATTCTTCCAATGAAGCCGACAGACAGTCAATCGGAAATTATAACCCCAAATTCATTTTGGGAGCAAATACATCGGTGAAATGGAAGAATTTAAGATTAGGACTCGTTGGGAGTTTCCGTGCCGGAGGACAATATGTTTCGGACATCGAGCGCAGGGCAGTTACCAACGGACACTCGTTGCGTACCATTGGTGATAAAGTGAACGGACCAAATGATTATGAATCAGGAGGGCGTGATGCCGCATCAGGTGGCTATCCATGGCCGAATGCCGCAAGCATGAAATATAAAATCATGGCTGATCTTGTAAATACATATTCCATGTACGGGACCAATGTCAGAACTGATGATGCTACTTATATGAAGGGAGTATGGTTGAAGCCTGGCGGTGATCCTAAAAATGACAATGATTACATTGTGAATGGTGCAGATCCGCTGGCAACCTTCTGGGGATTACCGGGATTGTTGTTGGGTCAGGAATTTTGGGCATTCCCGCAATCTTTGCTTCGCGACGCTACCAACTTTAAGCTCAAGGAGGTAACATTGGATTATACTATTCCAAATCGTATCACTAAAAAGTGGAGTATTGATAATGTTGTGATAGGTTTCGTCGGAAGAAACGTCTTCCAATGGAACAAAGACGATGCCAACTGTGATCCCGAATCTGCTTTCAGCGGGATTGGTTCCAGCCAGGGTATTGTAGGTAAAGCAATGCCATCCATCGGATCATACGGATTCAAATTATCATTCGATTTTTAATCCTTAAACTATTGTAATTATGAAAAAACAGATATTATTCTCACTCCTTATTCTTTTCATCTTCGGCTCATGCTCAAAACAAATGTTGAGAGAAGACGAACTCCTGCAAAAGCGCGATGTACTGGAGTCGGCAGCGCCCAATCTATTGCTGTCTTCTGTCATTCAGAAGTCTTCATATACCTACTACGGAATTGGCGGAGTAAACAATACCGCGCTCTCTGCTACCATGCAGTACTGGCAGGGTAACAGAAGTGCCGGCGACAATATCTACCAGGGTTTTGAAAAACCCAAAGGTGAATTGTATTCTCTTACCGCACAAATCAAGTTAGTCCAAGCTGCCATTGACATTGTGCATGAAAAAAAGTTGAAGAATTACGAAGGTATCTTCACTATCTTTAAATCGTTGTTGTGGTCTGCTGCAACCGATATATACGGAGACATCTATTACCTCGAGGGGTTGCATGGACATGAAGGTATTCTGTTCCCAAAATTCGATGAACAGAAAAACATCTATCCGGCATTGATTCAAGACCTTAAAAATGCTACGCAATTGCTAGCCGAAGGTGTGGATCCCATCGACAAAACATATGACCTTTTTTATGGCGGTGATAAAACCAAATGGATCAAGTTTGCCAATTCTCTCAGGTTGAGGTTACTGATGCGGGTATCAGCCAAGTTGAGTACCGCTCCTGCCGAAATTGCTGCTGTAGCTGCTTTGCCTCTGATGACAGATACGCCCGACAATGCTTCTATTTCATATCAGGGTGGCGACAAAACGTATTCCTGGCCAATGGGTGCTTTGTACATGGGGTATACTGATAATTTTCTTCTTAATCGTCCATCCAAGACTTTGATCGACTCTCTAAAAGCCCTTAATGATGAAAGGCTGAAAGTTTGGGTAGCTCCGAGCGAAAAACCCTGGACCAATGTAAAAGCTGATAATGGAAAAAAAGAGGTCATTTCACAAAAAGGGTATAATTATGATGTTACTTGGGAGTATATGGACAAAAGTAACGCCCAAATAAAAAACGTGTACAAGTTGATTCAGGATTCTCTGACCTACTATGCCGGTTATCCTGCAGGCAGCTTTATCGATGTTTTGGCTGCAAACGGAAGTTATGTATTTCCCGATACGAAATGGAACTACAAAATATCTATTTTTTCAAAACTCCTGAATGAAAATGCAAACCCTCTCCTGAAGGCATGCGTATTGCAGGCTGATGAAGTTTATTTTCTATTGGCTGAAGCTGCTGTCAAAGGATACATTACTGGTGTTGCAGAAGATTATTACAAGAAAGGCGTTGAAATGTCGCTTAAGAGATGGGGCGAACCACTGCCTGCTGCTTATTTCAACAATGCTAAAGCCAAATTCCCGGCTACTGGCACCAATGTGCAGAAACTTGCCAAAATTGGTTTACAGAAATGGCTTGGCCTTTTCATGATGGGCGCTGAATCTTATGCCGATTATAGAAGGACAAGAGTTCCTTACATCGAAAAGAATGCCTATTTATCTACCGGAGGCACTGCAGGATATCAGTTTCCGATTCGCTACAGGTATCCTGAAACTGAAATGGCCAACAATGCCAACAACTACCAGGCGGCCATTGCCAAATTGGACAAGGGAGATACGGAGTTCTCAAAGATGTGGCTCATGCAATAACTTTTAGTTGTTGTGGTAAATGATATAAAGCCATGGAGCAGAAGATGATTCAGATCAGTTTGGCTTCATGGCTCTTTTCATTTTTCATATTTCGTCTAAGTATTAACATTAATTAACGCTCAACTGTTTGTGTATTACCGCGTTTAATAGGAACTTGGCCAATTTATTATTATCCGGAATATTTTTTTAAATATCAGAATATCAATAAATTAAATTGTTTTATCAAATCAACTACAATGAGATTATTTCTACTATCAGTACTATTAACATTTGTACTTTTCCAACCGGCGTTTTCAACTGACAAAAAACAAGTTACACCTGAAACCGCCCTTCAGGCCTACCTTCATAACGGCGATACTTCCTTCAAATGGGATCTTAAAGAAAAACAGAAGGGTGACGGGGTAACTTTTTACAGGATTGAGTTTACCTCCCAAACCTGGCAAAATATCCACTGGACACATGACCTGATGCTGATGGTTCCCGATGAACTGAAGTTTAATGACGCCCTTCTTTTTATTACCGGAGGCAGCAACAAAAACGAAATGCCTAATTCACATAAATTCAGTGATGATTTGGCGCAACAGTTTGGCAAAATGTCGAAAGTAAACAAATCATTGATTGCCATCATCTGGCAGGTGCCTAACCAACCGCTTTACAATGGACTGACTGAGGATGCACTTATATCGCTCACGCTTCATAATTACCAGGGCGATCATGACTTCAGCTGGCCGCTGCTGTTCCCGATGACCAAAAGCGCCATCCGTGCTATGGATATTGTGCAGGCGTTTTCCAAAAAAGAGCTGAACAAGAAAATCAAAGGCTTTGTCGTATCGGGAGCCTCCAAACGCGGATGGACAACCTGGTTGACAGGTGCCAATGATAAGCGTGTTGTTGCAATTGGACCCATGGTCATTGACATGTTGAACATGCCTGTAAATATTCCTTATCAGAAAGTTGTATGGGGCGATTACAGTATTGAGATAGAAGATTACGTAAAACTTGGATTGGCCCAACAGTTTGGCACAAGTCAGGAGAATGATCTGGTTAAGATGATTGATCCCTATTCTTACCGCAAAGCCCTGACGATACCGAAAATACTCTTCATGGGAACCAACGACAATTACTGGCCTGTTGATGCAGTGAAAAATTACATTGATGATATTCCAGGTGACAACCATATTTGTTATATTTCAAATGCCGGCCATGACCTTGGCGACAAGAAAAAGGCCTTTGCCACCCTGAGCGCTTTGCTGGGTACTACTGTGACCAAGAGTAAATTGCCGGTATGCAATTATTCGGTTTCTGAACAAAACGGGAAGATTACTGTCACTGTTAACACAACTGCTGATAAACTCGTAGATGCTTCCTTGTACTCGACCACTTCCAATAACCAGGAATTCCGCGACAAAAAATGGAGTTCAGTTAGTCTGAAAGCTGAGAAAAAACCTGTTGTGAAGGTAGAGTTGGATTATCCCAAATCCGGGTACGAAGCGTTCTATGTCGAACTCAAATACAAATCACCTTTTGGTGAGGACTTCACCCAATGTACAAGGATGTTTGTGACTTCTGATAAACAAGTACTCTTTAGAAAATAATGTGAAGACGAGTTAGTGAATTTCAAAAGGGGTGATCTTTTTCTATATTTTCACATTTAATTGGGTTAATGGTATGGTCGACAGAAAATATTTCAGGCTGTTTTTTTTGATAATTGTCATTCTTCTTTTTGAGACATGCAGGAAAGATGGAACGACAGTTGAATCTAAGAATGTCACTCCTGAAACTGCTTTGAAAGCTTATCTTGACAATGGTGATACAACTTTCAAATGGGAACTAAAAAACCAATTGAAAGGAATTGGGGTTACCTATTTCCAGATACTCCTTACTTCACAGACCTGGCAAACCATTCCGTGGACACATGATCTAATGGTTGTTGTACCGGACCATATGCTGTACAATGATGCATTGTTGATCATTAATGGAGGCAGCAACAGCAATGGAAAGCCAAATACACACTCCTTCACAGAATCTGATATTCAATATGCGGGAACTGTTGCACTGGTGCAAAAAGCAGTTGTCGTCCTCCTGTGGCAGGTACCCAATGAGCCACTTTATGGTTTGTCTGAAGATGCGCTGATTTCAAAAACGTTGTCGAACTACCTCGGTGACCACGATTTTAACTGGCCACTACTTTTTCCAATGACCAAAAGTGCAATAAAAGCTATGGATGTGGCACAGGAATTCCTCAAAAAACAGTACAATAAGCAGTTGGCTGGTTTTGTCGTAACCGGTGCTTCGAAACGCGGTTGGACTACCTGGTTAACCGGAGCCGTTGATCAGCGGGTAATTGGTATAGCTCCCATGGTTATTGATATGATCAATATGTCCGTTAATATCGATTATCAGAAGAAGGTGTGGGGCGATTACAGTATTGAAATTCAGGACTATGTGAAATTGGGAATTACGCAACAATTGGGTACTCCAGGGGGCAATGAATTGGTCAAAATGATTGATCCCTATTCGTACAGGGAATCACTGAACATGCCGAAAATTATATTTATGGGAACCAATGATCCTTATTGGCCTGTTGATGCGGTTAAAAACTACATAGACAATATACCCGGCAACAACCGTTTGTGCTATACACCCAATGCCGGTCATGATTTGGGAAATGGGACTACAGCCCTTGCTTCTCTGAATGCTTTTTTCAGTATTTTACTGACAAGAAGCATCCTACCCAAGTGTGATTATCAGTTAAGTGAGAGTAATGGCAAAGTAAATATAACTGTCAATTCATCAGCCGACTTGTTGGATGACGCTACGTTATGGAGCGCTGTCTCGGTTTCTGATCAGGATTTCAGGGATGAAACCTGGGCAGGTAAGGCAATCGTTGTTACCGATAAATCAGTGGTGAAGACTCAGATTGATTATCCATCTGCCGGATACAAAGCTTTTTACATTGATCTGAAGTACAAATCCCCCTTGGGAATTTCTTATACCGTGAGTACAAGGGTTTATGTTGCAAATTCATCTAAAGTACTCTTATAAAAATCAAATTATAAACAAATGAAAAAAGCGCTATACATTTTTATCGCATTTGTTGGCATACTGCTAATAGTTTTTTTCGCGCTGACCGGATCGGTGAAGACGGATCCTTTTGTCACATCGGCATATTTCAAAAAGACGATGGCGCGCGTTGACAGTATTAAGAAAACTGAAAACGCAGTTAATGACTCAGTTATGGCCGGATTTTCCAAAGTGAGCATCACCCCAGGCATCAATAATCCAACAGATGATCCTGAATCAGGAAAGTTCAAAGCAGTGCCGCTGGCCGGATTTGGTGCACGCAAAGGCAAAATTGCCACAGGGGTTCACGATAGTATATTCGTAAGGGCAGTAGCCTTAAAAGTAGGGCCGAAAATGATGGTATTTGTCGGGGCGGATCTGTTGATCATGCCTCCCAATATCATTGATGTTGTCGTCGAAAAGCTTGCTATCAAAGGTATAACCAGAGATCAGGTACTGTTCTCGGCCACCCATTCCCACTCCAGCATCGGTGGTTGGGGCCCGGGATTTATCGGGGAACAATTTGCAGGAAAGGCTAATCCGGAGATTCAGAAGTGGTTGATCAATTCTGTTGTGGTTTCAGTCGAAAAAGCAGTAGCCGATCTTTCATCGGCCCGGCTGAGCAATGGCAGTTTTAACGCTGCCAACCTTACCAGGAACCGTTTTATCGGAGAACTGGGTACCAAGAACAGTGACTTTACCTACCTGCTCATAGAGCAAACAGGGAAAAGGAAAGCGGTAATCGGCACCTTTTCGGCGCACGCCACAACGCAGGGTGCCGGAAACATGGAATTTAGCGGCGATTATCCGGGTTACTGGGAGCGGAGGATGGAGGCAAATTCATTCGATGTTGCCTTGTTTTCTGCAGGATCTATCGGCAGCCAAAGTCCGTCCGGAAAAGGAAAAGGATTCGAAAGTGCCAGGTACATCGGGGAATCACTGGCTGACAGTCTGATCAAAAAACTTCCTTTGGCCGCTTACCAGGAAAGTCTGCTTTTCTCATCTGCAACCCTTAGGGTAACTTTACCGGAGTACCATGCCCGTCTGACAACAAAAATTAATCTATCAACCTGGTTAAGCAGAAAACTGATGCCGGAACCGCAGAATGTCTTCTTCCAGGCAGTCAGGATTGGTAAATTAATCTGGATTTCAGCCCCTTCAGATTTCAGCGGAGAGTACGCGCTCCAGATTAAAAACAACCTGGCAGTGAATGGTTTCCAAACTGTGGTATCCAGTTTCAACGGTAGTTACATCGGTTACATCGTTCCCGGCAGGTATTTCTACATGGATGAATATGAACCCAAACTAATGGGATGGTTCGGACCAACCATGGGAGATTATTCGATGGACCTTATCCGGCACCTGACAGATATTGTCGGGAAATAATGAGTCGATTAGCTGATGTGATGATTAGCAGATGTGTTGATTAGCAGATGTGCCGATTAAAGATGAAAAGGATGAATGGCCGTATTCCAAAATCGAAAATTGGGATTAGTGGATATAAACTAATTAGTTAAGAATGAAGAAGATACTAAAGATTGCAAAATATTTATTGATCACACTGCTGAGTGGTGTGTTGATCCTCCTCCTGGTGGTTTTTTCCAAGCCATTGTGGCGACATTTTGTTACCTATCCGAAATATCAGAAACAGGTAGAAGCCTTTGCCTTAAAGAAAAAGGAGTGTCCTATTGTTACAAATTTAAAGATCTACAGAGGAGAGCTGCACCTGCACACATACTGGTCGCACGACAGCAAGGGAACTATTATGGACCTGGTTTCCGCAGCCAAACTGCGCAACATTAACTTTCTCTTCCTGACTGATCATCCGCATGGCAACCTGGATACATTCCCGAGAGGTTACAAAGGAATGTACGATGGAGTGCTGGTCGAACCGGGGAGTGAAAAGCAGGGGTTTGATGCCTGGCCGCTTGACTCCGCGACTGTGATCGACTGGAAAGTTAACAAGGATACCGTTGCCAAACAGATCGTTTCCAAAGGCGGAATGGTGTTCTATGCCCATACAGAGGAACCCCACAACTGGTCGAATGAGTGGTACCAGGGAATGGAGATTTATAATTTCCACTCCAATGTAAAGCAGAAAACAACAACCTGGCCAATTTTAACTGATTTTCTAATCAACGGAAGTATGTACCGTGCCTGGGCCTACCATACTGTCTTCGATCGTCAGACCTCTATTTTGGCACGTTGGGATTCCCTTAATACACATAGGAAAATAGTTGGATTTTCGGCTGTTGATGAACATGAAAATGTGAACTTCAGGGCGCGTTATCTGAAAGACGGCCGCGTTCAATGGATGGGTATTGATACCAAGCCAATCGATACGGTTAAGGTATCATTCCTTAACCGCTGGATGTTCCATGATCCCGACCAAAGCGGCTGGATATTCAGATGGATGGTGGTTAACACTTACGAAACATCCTTCAACAATACGGTCAACTATGTGTTTGCAGATACCCTGACGGTTCCGGATATTTCTCGCCACCTGATTCAGGGTCATCATTTTACTGCTTTTCAGTTTTTGGCTGATGCCACAGGATTTTGCTTTTACGGAGAAAGACCTGACGGGAAAATGAGTGGAATGATGGGTGATTCAATTAAAGTGGGCGATATCACGAAACTGACCACTGTCTCCCCTTATCCCGGTCGTTATACCCTGATCAAAGACGGGAAAACACTGGAAGTAACAGCCGACGAAAGTTATCAATTTTCATTTGATAAACCGCTTCAAAAAGGGGCCTATCGTCTCGAAGTCGAAGTGAAACCAGGCAAGGATTGGTTGCCGTGGGTCTATACGAATCCCATCTACCTCTATTGAGGTAAAAAGGATAAAGGATAAAGGATAAAGGATAAAGGATAAAGGATAAAGGATAAAGGATAAAGGAGAAAGGAGAAAGGAGAAAGGATAAAGGATAAAGGAGAAAGTAAGGACGCTCTGATCAACATTGAGGGTTAAAAACTCATAACTCATAACTCATAACTTGACCTATCAGGTTGAAAATCTCAATTCAGTTCAAATGCCACTTTATCCTTTCTCCTTTATCCTTAAAACTACAATTTACAATTATTATCAAATTATCAATTATCATGAGACTACTGCTATTTGTGTTATTTCTTCTGTGCCTGGCTCCTGCCCATGGGCAGGTTTTAAAGGCCGGTGCGGCCATGCGTGATATTACGCCCGATCACCTTATTCCGATTTCAGGTGGCATGGGAACGCCGGAAATACCAACATCAATAAAGGGAAAACTGACTGTTCGCGCTTTTGTTTTGGAAAAAGGCAATACCAGAATTGCAATAGTTGGCGTGGATAACATCGGATGGCCTGCGTTTTTGGGCGACAAATCGCGCAAACTCATCAAAGGAATTGCGCCTGAGAATGTGCTGATTGGTGTTACGCATGCACACAGTTGTCCGGATGCTTATGGTTTCACGGATGAAAAAGGGAATACCGGTGCAGACTTCAAATACCTCGAATGGTGTGTATGGCAGATTGCCGATGCTGTTAATGAAGCTGTGGCCAAACTGGAGCCCGCCTCCATCCGGACTGCGGTAGGTGAGGCAAAAGGAAAGATAGCCTACAACTACTATGCGCCAAAATTGTATGATCCCCGAATGGGCGTTATCCAGGCAATTGCAACCACCGGAAAAAATGCGGGTAAACCTATTGCTACCTTGGTAAATTATGCGACCCATCCGGAAATTCTGGGTACTGACCGCAAAATGATCAGTCCTGATTTATGCGGTCCGTTGTACGACCGTGTGGAGTCAAAAGTTGGCGGTATGGCCATTTTCATGAACGGTGCCCAGGGCGGGATGGTTACTGCCGATACGAGACTTGACAATGGCAAGGAAGCCAACGACTGGGATGAATGTATCCGGATCGGCAACCTGATGGCTGATGAAGCATTGCGGATCATTGATCCCGCAAAAGCCGATGAAAATGCCAATATTTTTTGCGCATCAAAAACTATCAGGTTCCCAATCGATTCAGAGATGATGAGGTTTGTGCTGCAGCATTCACCGCTTGCCGCCGACTATGCTAAAAACAATGATTTTTCTTCGATATCAACCCGGTTGAACCTTTTGAATATCGGGAAGGCTCAGATTCTGACCATTCCGGGGGAAGCTTTACCCAATATAGGATTCTATGTCAAAAGAAAAATGAACACTGATCAGCCTTTTCTTTTCGGATTGACCAATGATGCATTCGGTTATATGCTGACAAAAGAAGATTTTAACGGATTTGAACGATACAATTATGTAAGCCGCACATCCCTTGGAGAAATGACAGGTTCCATTTATGAGGATGAAGCCTTGAAGCTTGTAAAAGAGTGCCCGGCTCCTTCAAAGTAATACCTAAATTGAGCGATTGATAATTTCAGGTAGACCTTTTTGTCACTTTTGGAAATTTTCAGTGGGTTCTGCTACTGATTTTCTGGTTTAGTATAGCTTTCATACTAAAATTAGCCTGGGTACCACCTGTGTAGGCAAAT